>NZ_QXJF01000019.1 GCF_003670275.1 Helicobacter labetoulli | reverse complement strand
TGTTTTTCAGACATTTTCGTGCCTTCAAACATCTCTTTTGAGATGCCGTTTATGTCCCAAGAGCTAAGGTTTTGGTTGAACGATCTAGCCCGAAAGAACATTTTGTTGAAATTAACAACATTTTTTACATCCCAGCTAGAAATGTTTTGGTTGAAGCTTTTTGCTCCGCAAAACATTGACTCCATATCTTTCACCTTTGATACATCCCATTTTGAAATGTCAGCATTAAAATGTTCCGCACAGTCGAACATAAAGCTCATGTCGGTTACGTTGCTTACATCCCAAGTTTCAATGCCCTTAAAATCTCTATTTTTATATCCAGAATATAAAAATAGTTTGGACATATCCGTAATAAGACTTGTGTCAATATCACTTAATTCGGATGTCTTAAGCAATTCTATGAGCTCATTTTTATTTTTTACTTTAATTTTCATTTTTTCTCCTTTTTATCTCTAAGAATAAAGAGGGAAAATTACACATCCCGTGGGGAATGTAAAATCCCCAACTCGGGCTGATAGAGGGTTTAGCAATGGCTTGCTAAACCTAAACAACCTATAGGTTGTCCCTGCTCATTTCTGAGCAGCTCTCCGGGGCTGAATACATCAGCTCTTTTAGCTGCTTGCGCAACTAGAAGAGAAGTGATGTAAATCACACCCTCTTGAGCTTCTGGGAGATCTTGGATCTCGCCAAAAGCTGTCTTAAACACAGGGATACCATCGATACACCATGTGTTTTCCTTGTTTGCCGCCACTCTTGCCACAATACCGCTTGGAGCGATAGTTGTGGATTCTCCTTCACCATTATGAATGGTGAGGTTGTGTGGGGTGAGGTTGATTAGCTTCATATTCAGTCCTTTTTTTCTTTTTTAAATCATCCTATGAGAAGACTCAATACCCCGTGCTGGGAATATTTAAGTCGATATTCCCAAACACTAGGGGCTTTTTAGAGGTATTTGATTGTTACACCAAACTCCTCTTTTCCGTCTTTGCTGGAATACAGCGGAAGATACCTTTCAATATCCCCACACTCATCAACAAAAACGGAGCTCTCCGCTTGTAGAGCAAACTCATAGGAGTCGTCCAAATCCTCTTTTGAGGATTCTACATTCTCCCATAGGAGTTTTTTTAGTTCATCTGGGGTTTTAACCCAGATGGTCTGCTCAACAAAGTTGAGCGAGCCCAGAGCCGCAATGATCTTGTGGTCCTCCTTTTGAGGTGCTTCTACAGCCTCGAAGCTGTAGAAATCCTCATCACACTCTGGGCAGAAGTATTTATAGTCTTCTACCGCAGAGGGCTTTAAGATTCCACCACAGCAACGGCATAGAGCCCCGCCAACGATGAGTTGCTCCTCATCGAAGAAATACCTGAATGGTATTTCCCCTTTTTCGAAGAGGGCTTCTTGCCACTCTTCTGTTTCCTCAATGCTTGTGCCCAAAAGGATCCAAGCATTAAGATTATTTTCAATCTGAAGCTTGAAGTAAGCTTCAGCTTCAGATTGATTAGCAAACACTCTTGTTTCAGGAGGAAAGTATCCTTCCTGATTAGAGTATTCTGACCTTGTGATTTTAAAAACTCTCATTGTCTTCTCCTTTTATTTTTAGACAAAAAAAATAAATAGTAGGAAGACATGTATCCCTGTGTGGGAATACAAAATGTCATTCCCACACCGCCGGGTTGATGAAGAAAATTAGAAGGGTTTAATAGAGGAAAATAGGATTAAAGATATGGTTAGGTGAGTTTCCCTATCGATTGTTCCTAATTTGCGAACAAATCTCAATCGATCGAAACTCTTTACTTGCAGGCAATTAGCTGCAGACGGGTTGCTAAGTCCATTTTCTAAGTTAGGTTCTATCCTAACCATAAATGGAGCACCTTCAAATTTATCGCGCCATGTTGTAAGTGGCACTACAATTTTTGTGCTAAAGCTACCAAATTTGTCTGAGCTAATTACTATTGCAGGGCGAGACTTTGCTATTTCTGAACCAACTTGTGGATCAAAATTGCATTTCCATATTTCGCCCTGCAAAATGATGGGTTTATTCAATCCCATCATTTACCGCAACATTTCCTAACCATTTCTCTTCTTTGTTCCATTCCTCATCTTGAGCCAAGATTTTATAGGCTTCATTCCACGCCTCTTTGTTTTCGATGCGCTTCATCAAAGCATTGAAATCTTGCTCCCCTTTCTCTCCCCTTTTAGAAATCATGATTTGTCGCAATTCGTTTTTGCAACTATCATAATTCTCTTGGAGACTTTTTTCTTTGTGGTTATTGACAGCAAGTGGCATTTTCATACTCACTCCTTTTAAGATTTCTGCTGTCAATTCTACCATATTTTGATGATAATAAGCTACTATCATCTTCGCTTCCTTTTTTGTTTTTTTAGCAACATATTTCTATGTTGCAAGGACAAATTGCCCTAGAGTGAAAACACTCCAGAAAGAGATTTATCCTACCCCATAAAGGGATAAAAAGAAATCCCTTTATGGAATATTTCTAGCCTTAAAAGGCTAGTTTCGTTTCTCGAGCCAATCGCTCAAGTCAAATCCCTTTTTCAAGAGATCTGCTCTGCCTTTTGACTCAAGAAACTTTTCCCAGTCAAGCACGCTCACGACTTTAGCGTGGGCTTTAAGCTGCTTTTTTATGGCAGCATTAAAGTTTTTCCCCGCTTCATCATAATCCCCAACCACCATTAGGCGGAGATCTTTGAACATGCCCAACTGGGACTTTTCAAATAGAGAAGTTGCGCTGCCGGGCGTAATAGCACGAATACCATGCGCCACAGCATTAATCACATCCTTCTCACCCTCTAATATAAAGATAGGCTCTTGTGGAGCTTCTCTATATTTAAGGAGATCGGATAAATTAAACGCGCTTCTCTTTCGCCCTTTTGTATAACGCAACCGCTCGTGTTTGGCGAGTGTTGGGTTATACTTCCAGAGCGTGATTATTCTGCCTGCTTCATCACGAATAGGCATTATTAGCCGCTCTGGAAAGGGCTTTCCTTTGAAATTGCCTGCTGGCTGATACCCAATATCATACCGCAAGGCAATTTCTTTTCTTCGTTCTACTGACTTCACCGATGGCATTAACGCCCTGAGAAGCTTTGAATAAGCCTCAAAGTGCGTTTTTCTGTTAGAGCGATATTGCCCTAACCATTTCCCATCTATGAAGCCTTCCTTTTTCTTTTGCTCACTTTTGTCAAAGTCCGCAAAATTAAAGGAACGCTCCATTCCCAAGAGCCTCTGTGCTTCACGAATGGCATCGCCAATATTGTGAAAGCCTCTAAACTCCTTTAGGAATGAGGGGAAGTCCCCGTGCCAATCAGAACCAAAGTCATGTATATGACCGTTCTGATTAATGAACGCGCTTGGCGTTCTCTCGTCCCGTATGGCAAAATGCCAAGAACGAGAGATTTTATAGCCAAGGCTCATTAGAGCGTTGGCTGTTTGCTCTCTTGTTGATTCCATTGTTACCTCCTAACAATTATCAACCATAAGGGAAAATCACACGCCCCGTGGGGACATGTAAAAATCCCCACCGCCGGGCTTGATAGAGATAAAAAAAGGTTACCCTTCCATTATCTCTTTGATTCTCTTCAAATCCTTTGGCGGAATTGATGAGTAAATCCATGCCGAGCCATAGCGATATGGCTTCCCATTATATTGGACTTCGTAAAGCCCAACACTTTTGAGGTAAGCACACGCTTGCTCGTAAAAAGATTCTTTTTGGAATCTTTTTATTGCTCCTAGCTCCCAGCCCTGCTGCACCGCCTCTTCTTGCTCCGGTGTCCCGGGCTTAAGATCGTTGAGGTGGTATTTATCCCATAGCTCAAGTATCTCTAATAGAAGGGGCGATGCAGATAGCTCGCCTTCTTTGATGAGAGCCCTAATGGTCTCATCATTCTGCCCACCGCTGTATATGTCGGTGTGCAAGTGATTCCATATAGAACCACATACAGAGAAGCGGACACTCCCATCACTCATAGTTGTAAGCCCAAGCTCAAGCTCAACCTTACAAGCCCTTTTCTTTTGGTAGGGCGGAAATGCCACCTTCCCAAAAGAAATTTTTTTTGTTTTTTTCTCAACAATTCTAATGACTTTCATTTTGCACTCCTTTTTTTTTATTTTGTGCTAAATCCAAGGAACACAAAATTCCCAAGCGGGAATAAAATGTATTCCCACTTGGGCTGAAAAGCTCTTCAAAAAATATCTCTCACTAAGGCAACAATAGCTCATTAAAAAAATTAAAGCCGAGGCTTAATCCTGATTAGCAGCAGGCAACACTGGAACGAAATTTAATCCGCAAAAAATGAGCTAATTGTTTGTGGGGGATATTTTTATGTGTGAAGAGGTGCCGACATCCGTCGGAAGGAGCAAGCGCTCCATAAAAGAATCAAAACAATCCACAAGGGATTAGGTTTTAATCCCTTTATGGAATGTTTGCAATAAATTCAGGCATAAAAAGCCTAGGGGCATATCTGTAAAGACAGATAGCCTATATCTACAAGTTATCATCTTGTAGCTGTAAGACATCAAGTCGGTCTTACCACTGGGTAGCTCGTAGGTTTTCCTACACCGTCCCTATTGTTTTGATGAGAAACAAAAATGCAAATTTGCATAATGGGGCTACTTGGCATGTTTTACCGCTTCTAATGAACGGAACGCGCTTTACTAAAAGTGAAAGGCGATAGATCTTTTCTTGAAAAAGAGAAGATAAAAATTTTATGGTTGGATCTTAGCTGAAAAAAGTCAATATGAAAAGCCTTGTGGTGCATAAAAAAGCGGTCTTGCTTGTTTTGTGGTATTTACTTAAAATGTATGTAAAATATATATATGTAGGATTATTAAGTTCTTTTTAACTTTAAATTGCTAGAATTTCGCATAAGGGTTATGCCTTAATCCCCCCCTAAGCATTGCACATTACTTAATTCGGTGCAATCCGGGGATTATGGCATAGCCCTTTTTTATTTACGGAGAAAAAAATGAAAGAAAAGGTTGCTGTTTTTGTTGATTGGGAGAATGTTAGATTAGAAATTCAAAACATTCAAAGAAGGCACAAAGATAGAGAAAAAATAATTTTCAACTACAATAACATAGACAATATCTTAAAATTATTCAATTCTGTTTTGCAGGAGAACGAAAAGCTTTACAGAACATTTTTCTATAGCGCAGAGCCATTATCGCTCAATGATTTACTAAAAAATTCATCAAAAAATAGCCATATCTATAATGCTATTACAAAATTTAGAGATGAAAATCTGCAAGAATACGAAAAAATGGAAAAACTGAGAGGGCAAATATTGAAGCTTTTGCACGACATATCAGTTAGTCCATATATTGCACTTAGGCTTGGAGAACTTAAAATGCAAGGCTTTACGGATCGTGGAAAACCAAACATAGTGCAAAAACAAGTTGATATGCTTATGGGACTAGATATTTCTCATGTTTCATATAAGCGACTTGTGGATAAAATTATAGTGTTTTGTAAGGATACTGATATTGTTCCGGCTTTAAAATGTGCTAGGACAAATGGCATAGAAGTTATTGTTGTTGATATTGCCGAGGGATATAAGATAGGAAATAAAATTTTGAAGCATAGTGATTGTGTCAGAGAGATAAGTTTGCTGGAAAAATTTTCAGATCAAGGAATATAGAGAATCTTAATGTAGAAAATTGGATTAAGAAAGACTGGATTTTGAGAAAATCCAGAAACTGATAGAGAGATGAATAAACACCTCTCCCTTTGTCAGCAACTAGAATAGAGATTCTGCTGCTTGACTATTCCCAATGTGTGCTCTGTAAAGAGTATCCACATTGAGAACAAAAAAATCGCCCTTTTGAATGGCGCCTTCAGGGAGTTTCCCTGAATCGGCTTGTATTTCAGGCACGACTTCTAGCTTGGCGAAGTAAATGCCATTGGCACTTTCCTTCACCTCAGCTATATTAAACCCACAGGTGTTGATATAGCCTTCAAGCTTGTCGAAGGTATCAAAATTGTTCCCTGTGGATTCTTCCACAACAGCCTCAACAATGTCGTCATTGACAACATTGTTGTGTAGCCAAGCCCCTTGAGCTTTGTCAAAGACAAAACCAAGTGACTTAAGCGCAGTGCTATTGTTAAAAACAGCACCACTTGCTTTGGCTGTTGAGCCTCCCTTCATCTCCAGCTTCACGCCAAGAGGCTCTAAAGCACTCTTGAGCTCAGTTAAAGACTTTGGGTCCGCCTGTGGCTGTGGCTGGTCCATTTCTGGATCATATTCCTCGGCGATATGCGGCATTCCGCCAAAATCGCTAGGGAAAGCAAGGCGAAAACCTTGTGCCACAGCTACCTTCTTAATCATGGTGATCGGTTTCGATCGCCATATTTGTGTATCTTGCTTATATTCAGCAAGATACACTTCATGGACAAAAGGGTACTTGTAATCCTTGCGATGAATTTCAATCACCGCCTTAAGACTATCCCCTTGCCCTTCTGTTCTTACGGACCAGCCGTCACAACGACCGGTCATATCCGCTTTCTTGAGATACACTTCGTATCCCAAAATGATGTTAAATTTGTCTTTATACCCCACGGCATAAATTTCCCTTTTGAAGGGATTTAGATTTAACCCAGAGCAAAGCTCCAAGAACTGCTCCTTCTGCCCTTGAGGCAGGTTTAACCCCATTGAGCTAAGGTATTCAATAGCCTTAGCTTTTGCCGCCTCGTTTGAAGCAACAATTTGCCCTTGGTTTTGAAGTTGAATTTGATTGCTCATATTCATCCTTTTTGCTTGCCACCTGTTAGAGCAAGGCTTAAAATTTTACAGGCTAGAGTATTAAATACTCTATAGAAGGATTCACCAAAACCATCCCTTAGAGGGATTGTTAAGGGAATCCCTCTAAGAATATTTTGAGTGAATTATGGTTGGTATTCACTAGCGTAATACCAATATGACTCTGGGTCATACTGATTCGCTTGGTGCCAAACCATGCTCCACTCCTCAAATGGAATGAACTCGCCATCCCCGGTAGCAAAGCCACCGAAAACAACTTCTTCATCTCCATCTGTCTCGGAAGTCAAGACATTCTCAATCTCAATCTCAACTCCTTTTTTATCTCGGATCTTAATAGAACCGAGATACTCTTCCAGCGGCACTGGGGTAATGAGTTGATAATCCTCATTGCCCTCAGCCCTAGCTTTTGATTTAAGCCATTCATCATAAGATGAAAAGCTCTCCTCAAAGCCTTGGTTAGCCGCCGCTTTATTCACAGCAGACAGAATATACTTCTGTGCTGTGATAAAGTTTTTAAAGGAGAGTGATTCAACCACTTCTCCTTTAAAAGTTTTTAATGCTACAAACATGCTTCCTCCTAGAGTCTTACGACTCTTGCTGTGATCGCCCTTTCAGCACCATCACAGCTTCTATACAAGCTTAAATAGTCTTCAAGACCATCTAAGTTGCCCAGAAAACTCTCAATCTCATCTTGGGTTGCCACTTCGACATCTCCAAGATCAATATATTGTGATTCGAGAGTTTCCAATTCCTCTTGAATCGCTTCTCGCAATTCTTCTTTGCTTGAATACACACGAAGTGTAGATTCAAGACTCTCAGAGTTGTTGAAGCTCACTAAAATGATTTTTTTCATTTTTTCTCCTTTTGTTTCTATTGCATTAACTCGTAGCAGCCCTTGCTTAACATATAGTCAAGCGGTTCTACTAAGTCTGCCTCAGACTTCCCAAAGACAACGGCACAATAGGCACCTAGCCTATTGCTGCTGTGCTTATCTTTGAGGATTGTCGCCTCAAAGCCGATCTTATGCAATTCCTCTACGAACTTTTCCGCAAATTCTAGGAGAATGGGTTCGTCCATTATCGCAGATTTGTCTAGTTCATAGTATTCTATACAGCCGGTCGTCAGCCCGACCATACCTCCAGTTACTTCCAACAGGAGATCTCGGAAATAATCCAAGTCCTCCATTGTTGGTATTGTTGGTAGTGGTTTTAGAACCACATCTTCAAACGACATCCCGAAACAGACATCGTTTAAAAAAACATACAGATCCAGTTCTTCGCAATATGCGAACTTCAACCCATAGGTCTCCTTGTAGTATTCCACATCATTCTCACTAAAATTAGTGAGAAAATATTGATATGGCTCAAAGTTCTTAGGAACTTCGAACTCATATTCCAGTGGAAAACTCGCAACATTGTTACAAAGAACCATATCGTGGTCCTTCATAAATTGACCGTAATTTAATTCTTTTGCCATTTTTTTCTCCTTTTGACAATTTGCCAAAAAGACAGCACTTCTGCCATAAGGCAGAAAAAATACTGCCTTATGGCGATATTCAGTGCCTAGTGGCACAACCTAAATTTCAAACCCTTTGGTTATCCAAGCATCATCAAGGATTTCATTTACTTTCACATACTCCTCTTCTGTTGTTTCTTCGCATTTGTGAATAATATAGAGGTCACCCTCTACATCTTGCACTTCCGCGATTCCACAATCCGTATAGACTGCGGAGAGTATGCCACCAGATAGCTCATAGTGGCAAGCACCAAGCCTGTAGTTTGAAGCTTCTAGGATTTCTTGCTGGAAATCATAGTCCTCGATAGGCTTATACCGTTCTGCAAACACAATATTACAGGCATCGTGTCTGTTATGTTGTGTTTGTGTTCTCAAGTCGTAAGCAACATCGCGATCGACTTTGAACAACCTAAACTCTTTCTTAAAAAATTCTTTTTCCAAGAAAGAGTTTAAGACCTCCAACAGAGCCATAACGCTATGCGCGCTATACTCTGTATAGAACTTTCTTCCAGAAAGCTCTACTTCGCCATCGAGGAGAACATTGAATATTCCCCTGTCTTCCTCTTCGGAAAACTCGCTCTCAACCTCAACAAGAGACAATCTCTTGTCAAGATTTAATTCCCTTGCTTCGGGTATCGCTTCGATAGCCCAAAGAAATTCTCTCGAGATTTCCTCGAGTTTGTTATAATTTTTTCTTAGCATTTCTGCTCCTTTTCTTTTGTTTTTTTATAACTCTATCCCATAGTCCTCAAAGTAAGCCTCTGGAATCATTTCCAAGAGAGCTTCTATACTTTGAGCGACATAGGGCTCATCTAAGCCAAGAACATCATCATAATAGCATTTACGCTGCATATCAAACAGCATATAGCCGCTGACAATCTCTTCGCCAACCCTACCTTGAACTTTATGGGCACTAAACTCCATAAAATCCAAGATCTCTAGCGCCTTTTTGTTTGGTTCATCTAATTCGACATCATCGAAAAAGACTTCGCCAATACAAAAAAGGCTGCAACCTTTAAAATCTAAAGGCTCTCGCATAGCTCCTCCTTTAGATTTTCCATTCCCAAAGCATAAGCGGCATTAGCCGTTGTCACGATAATCTCGTGAGCTAGCTCCATTGCTGCTTTTACATTTGGGTATTTTTCAGCAACCTTGCCTTCATAGCGGATTTCCGCTACATCGACACATCCGTTGTATGGAGTGATAAACACACCATCTACAAACGGCTGATTGCTGAAAAACAATCTATTAGCAAAGACTGCCATTTCTGACACATCTTTGCCACCTAAAAAGCTTTTTACGAAGCCGGACTTGTCCCTAAGGATACAAGCCTTAGCTTCTTTAAAAGCTTTCTTGAGAATTTCAGAATCTGCATGTTCTATGCAGAAACTTTCCCATTCTCCCCGCCACAAAAACCCTAGACCATCCTGAATTGCAGAATCAAAATCTTCCGCAATCCAGTCTTCGCTTGAGGCTTTGGCATATTTCCTTATGCTGTCCATAGGTCACCCCCTTCCAGCATTTTTTCGATTGTTTTGTTATAAGCAAGACTTAAAGTCCGCTCATAATTAAACAATTTTTCCATTGCACCCTCTACGCAGGAAAAATGCGCTAAATAGCGAGCAACAGCCCACTCTTCGCACATCTCCCTGATTGAGAGATTAAGGAAAAATTCTTTCCTGCTTACTTGCAACATTTCTGAAGCAATCAATTCTTTCGCCTCAGAAAATGCTGTCTTCACATCAGCATCGTGTTGATGCTGTTGCAAGAAGTTACAAACTTCCTGCATTTTTTTGTTTGTGGCGACCATTATGCAGCCTCCTTGTCGAAGTTGGCAAATCGCTCTAGGCTTTCCTGAGCGATATTGACACAGAACCTTGCTGTGTTGCTGTCGCCTTTTCCGTGGCAAGCCAGCTGAAATTCATCAGCCAAGCTAGATACGGAGAGAGCTGCAGTTTTTGCCGCCAACTCTTTGTTTTTGATTGCAGAAGAAACTTCCGCAATTACATTCTTAAAGACTTCTTGGAGGTCTTTATCCTTTTCGAGGTTCATGCAAACCTGAAAAAGTTCTGCAGCATTGTAAATCTCAAAATTTCTCATGTCTTACTCCTTTTTTATTTAAGACAAAATACAAGGAGCCTAATCCCAAGTGGGAATATTTAGACTCCCACTTTGGGCTGACACTAGAGTGAAACACTCCATTAGAGATTCTCCTATCCATAGGGATAGAAAAAAAGAATCCCTAATGGAAGGTTTTTTTATTGCAATAAGTGCCAAAAGGCACTTATTTTTTTTAATACCAATGGACACGGACATAGCCGCTTTTGACGGCGTATAGCGCGTGTGCCATTGATTTAAGGCTTTGAATAGCCCCTTGCTTCTCCTTTGACAGAGAAGTAATTTTTTCTTCAGATAGGGAGAGTAAATCATCCCTATCAATTTCCACGAAGGTTCGCTCCTCATCGCCGAAGTGCTGGACTTCCAGCTCTTCTAGCATAGAGGAGAACCCCTCGATATCATGGTTGAAGCCGATGCAATCACCGACCTCAACTATATAATTTTTAATTATATGAGCGCGATAACCCATATTCTCTCCTTTCTTTTCAATTGCGCCATTACAGCGTGCAGTAATGCAAGGAAACTTCCTTGCAAAACTCCTCAACAAAAATGGTAGCTTCTTCGGCTACCATTTTTACCATTTCATCTATAGAGACATCTGCTCTATAGATGTGATCTTCTTTGATCACCTCTTCATCAAGGAGAATCTGCTCGATTATGCCATTCTCGTCTGCCCTGAGCAAGTATTGCTCAATGGTTAAGATGACTGCCCTCTCCGTGCCAAACTCGAGATCATTGATCTCGTAGCTTGACATATACATCTCAAATAGCCCATTTCCAATGGATGCCAAAAGAACTCGTTGAGAGTCCTCAAGGCTCATTCTTATTAAGTCCTCAAACATACTAAGCCTCCTTGAAAATTAATTCTCTCAGAGACTTTGTCAGAGTCTCAACGCCCCTAGACTCCCTCACAATTCTAAGGAACTCGTCCTTAGACTCGCTAGAGAGCCTGTCTTTGTAGAGCTTATAGCCATCGCTGACTAAAAACTCTAATTTTCCCAACTTCAAAAGGTAGACATTTGCAAGCAAACCCTCCTTAGAAGTCACATAGCCAATGTGCGTAAAAAGCTCGTCAGCTATACCATTTTCAACTATTGCATTTTTTAATTTGCAATAGTTGAAACTTGCAAGAACATTGTTTTGAATGTCCTTGCTTTTAATATTTAACAAACCAAACATTTTTACTCCTTTTGTTTGATTAAGAAATCCTCAACATACCATAGTCTTTACCTACGGTTTTGAGGGTTTCAAATATCTCTGGGTGTTGCTCGGCTAATGCCTTAGAGTCAACTCCCACTCGCCCTTTCATGAGGCTATAGGAAATACTTAAATCTTGCACCTGAACTTTTTTCGTGTTTGTGGCACTCATAAAGTCCACAAGCTTAGATTTAAGCCCATCCGCCTCTTTTTGGGCATCTTTCTGTGCCTTTTGCAACTCCGCATACCTTAGAGCATCTTGCTCTAATTCCAAAGGCAAGCTATCCGCACCCTTGTGGAGCGCATGACAAGTAGCCTTGTAGGCACAGAAACTGCAAAGATTTCCTACTTCCCCTTGTGGCTCTTGCTTTGTTTCCAAAGCTTCCCACAAGTTTTTGGCTCTATCAAGTGCCATTTGAAACATTTCCTCAGAATAAGGAATATCAAACGCCTCTAAGAGCCCTGTGTTTAGGTTGATTACAGCAATAATGCCGCGCTCAACCTTTTTACTTTTACGGAGAAGTCCCATTTGAAGCTGGACTTGTAAAATCCAACTTAAGTATGGAGTTTCTGGTATCGCGTTGGTGCTTTTGCACTCAACAACGACACTTTCCTGCCCCATATCAACAACAAAATCGATGTGGGTTTTAATAAAAGCATGATCACCTTCACCAGCCACCTCGACCTGTTCTTCAAATGGAACTCTTCCACCTTGCAATCCTAAACGGATCACATTCTCCGCCATGTGTCCTCGCAAGAACACTAATTCTTGCTGAAAACTAGCCTCAGTGGGCTGAGTTTTGGTAAGATATGCCTTGCGCGGACATTGTCCTATATCGGACGAACCGACATAGGTGGAGCGATCCCCTAGGGTCGCTTCTGTATTTGCCTTAGAGAAGGCTTTGATGCCACTCTCTAAAAAATTCAAGAATTTTTCGTTTGTTGCCATTTTTACTCCTTTTGGCTAATTTGCCAAAAAGACAGCACTTCTGCCATAGGCAGAAAAATACTGCCTTATGGCTTGCTCAGTGCTTTTTAGGACACAAACTTATAGGCTGATTCCATTTGCTTCTAAAATAGAAGCAAACTCATGAATCGCCGAAGCTTCATCTTTAAAAACATAACTAGTGAGTTCCTGATATTCAGGAACCACTTGCTTGCTTTTTTCGTTGAATTTTCTACATTGAGTAGAAACAACAACGAAAAAAGTCTCATCGTTCACAAAAATGTCGTAATCGATACCACTTGAAGTGATACCATATTCGCCATTTTTCATTCTTTCTTTTATTTTTTTTGTCACTTTGCACTCCTTTTTTTGTGCTATCTTGTAGGCTAATCCCCTTATTCAAAATCTAGTGAAGCTTCGTATGCCTCTGTGTTATCCACAAAGGTTTCGAAAGTGACTTCGCCACATTTTAGAAGCTCCTCTACCCAATCAACCACCTGATAGCGGTTGAAAAACAGAAAGGTATATTTAACGGGCATATCTTCTACACCCAATTCACCTCCGAATCCGAATAATGGGGCGTTTGTGAGCCCAAAGCCGCAACAATACAAGAGATCGTTGCCCATGGAGAATGAAATTTCATCTAGCCCATTTTTAATTAGAACTTCATCTCTGAAGTCCCAAAAAAATCTGTCGAAGTCCATTTCGGAAGAAATTTCATTCTCCTCAATAAACTCTTTTAAAGCTCCCTTATAGTGCAAGGTTAAGCCCTTGTCGCTAAAAGATAACCACTCTGTTCCATAGGAGCTGTTTAGCTCCTTTAAAATGTTTAAGGTTAATTTGTCCATTTTTTCTCCTCTATATTTCCCAGCCAGCGTATAACGCACTAAGCCGGTATTCTTCTTGAGCACTATGACCGAGGTCTTCGTGCTCTGCGTCCACCTTCTCTTTCCACTCTTTCCAAGAAATAGTCTTGATAGAGCTTTCTTCTGGTTCTGCATTTTTGATGACAGAAACAGAAACAGGTGTAGGAGCTACATAGCGTATTCTTTTAATTCGCCTTCGTTCTCTCAATTTATAAGTGATATTCTCCCTTATAAATTGTTTTAACTCCCAAAGCAGCTTGCTTTTTTTACGAGACATCCACCATTTTAGCTCGGATATCTTTTCCCTAAAGTGAATCCACTTCCACTTCAAGAAGTAGTGAATCTCTATATAGAGAATACCAGCTAAAATGATTGGGGACAGAACTAGTCCGGCGACCAAAGATAGATAGAACCATCCATCTACCTTTCCTTCGTTTAGTTCTGCGTAATCTCTCTTCATTTCGAAGAATAGATTTTTTATTTTTTCCATCTGAAACTCCTTTTCTTGTTTCAATCAATTCCCTTTCGGGTCCTAAAAAATCTGACACCAGAGTAAAAAATACTCCATAAAGGGATTGATTAAACAAGAAAGCCCCACAAGGGACTTATGTTTAAAAATCCCTTGTTGGAACATTTTAAACCACGCAAAAGCGTGGATTTTGCTAGATTCCAAAAAAGTCAAACAGAGTTGCCCCTGTTTGAACTTCTTCGGTTTTAGGACGGGGATAGTGACCTATCGATCCGTCCTCCTTTAATTCTATTTCGGCAGTGATGTTCACCACCCAGTGCCGAAACGCAATATGCGCCTCAGCAAAACTATCGAAGACGACTGAATAGTCGTCTTCTCCTTGCTCATATTCGGTAACAACAAACTTGCTACCTACTTGATCTAATGACACCAAGGTGCCATATTCCGTGGTGGCTTCCATATAGCCTTGGAACCCATTAAACTCACCTTTAAAGAGGTCCATTTGAATAATTTGAGTTGCTGACATAATATGTCCTTTCTCTGCCTTCTAGCAGAATCAACTATCCGTTCTCCAACGAATAGGAACATTCCGCAAGGATTCCACCGCCCACAAGGACAATAGAAAAAAATGTCCTTGCGAACCTAAAAACTGAATCCAGAAGTATTTCTACTCCAAAGAAGGCTCTTGTCCCAGAGGACATAAAGCTTAAGCCCTCTTGGGAATAAATTGCACCGAAGTGCTAGGGCTTTTTTAAGCCCTCTATAATCTCCTCAAGCCAAATTAATGGCTGGGAGACAACAAAATTGAGGAAGCGGATAAATCCTATCTTCCCTTTAAAATTGTGAAACGCATACTTAATGCTGAAAGCACTAAGTATAAGCCCCACAATTAAGTAGGTTGAGGCTACAATCCCTACAATCTCAAGGAAACTCATATAAGCCCCCTTGATTGAAGGGCAAAAAATTCATCATCAGAGATGAGATTTTCTTGCCCCCTTTTGTAGGTTGTCACAAGACTTACCCCAAATTGCCCCGCACGCTCTAATACAACAATGATATTTGTCATATCATCGTAGTATTTTTGCGGCTTTGCAATATGATTTCCGCCTTGTTCCATAGGTTGAGTGGCTCTAACAGCTCTTGCTATTGCTCCGCTCAACTCCTCTTCCTCCTGCGCTTCAAATCTTTGTTGCACTCTTTGAATAAAGTGTGCAGAAGCATTAATACCTCTACTCACTTGTCCAAATATAAGTGCAAAACAAAGATTCTCTGCCTTCCCAGATTTTTTGGCTTCTTTTTTAGCCAAATTTGTAGCCAATTTTTTAGCTACTTTTTCCACTAGATTCATACAACACCTCCCAGTGTCAATCACGCTAAAGAGGTGTCATATCTCCACAAGGGAAAATATAACTCTCCCTTGCGGAATTACAGGCTAACTAACCCTTTTGCAAAGATTAGAAAGCCAACTCAACTGACACAAAATCACTACGCGTAGCGAATTTTGTGCTTAACTTTACGAGTATATTTCGTTCTATCACGAACCACTCGCGTTTGGAGAGAAATCTCCCTGCGGTAGTTTGCTTGAACTGCCATATCTCGCTTGATTCCATTTTTCATGGTGTCTCCTTTTTTTTTCTTTAGAGTTTTTTACTCCAAAAAAGACACCTACACCCCAAAGGGCATAGTAAAGTTGTGCCCTTTTGGGAATAAATTTTTCCACAAGCAATCCTCGCCAATGAAGGCGATTAACAAAAGTATTTATGGAAATAATTTTGAGGGATTTTTGTGGAGGGAGATATTACAGACTAGAACGGAATGTCTTCGTCTGTAATATCCATGGTTGGGGTTTCTACTGGTTCAGCAGCAGTATTTGCTGTTTTTTCAACAGCAAATCTACCTGTTATCCAGCCAACTTTTAAGAAGTTGGTGTCCCCGAGCTGTTTTGGCTCTTTGAGCCGATGGGTTGTGATTTGCAGCCCATCATTATTTTTCGTGATATTTTTCTGCGTTGCAGAATCATATTCACGGATTAACCCAAAAAGCCCTTGGGTAATACCTTCTACGACATTACCCGATTTGTCTTTAACTGGGAAAGTTTTTCCCAAGTTAAAGCTGGACATTTGCCCATCTTTGGTCTTATAAGACTTCGTGATGGTGTATCCACCATTCTCTTTGTCCTTTGTAAGACCAATAGTTACGGTTCCAAAGAAACCAAAATCCAGTGTTGCAAACACTGAATTGTTCTCCTTGTTTAGGAGAATATCTCCTAAACTTCTTTCTTGTCCGTAAGTCCTTGAAATTTGTTGTGCTTTCATTTGCACTCCTTTCTTTCGACTTTGCCATCAGTCATTTAAAAATTTTGTCACTCCGAAGAGAAGGCGAGAAGGTAAATACCTTCCAGAAAGGAGATTTTTTTGCTGTAATAGAGTATCCCCCAAGGAGATACAATACCTGTGTAGCGTGTTTGCAATACACAGAGCAAATCTCCTTTATGGAAGATACTTACCGAAAAAAAGGGCATAAAAACCCTTATGCCTACAAGGAATCATCTTGTAGTGTGTAAGACTTTTTTTTAAAGTCTTACTTCTGAGTAGCTCGTAGGTTTTCCTACACCTTTGCCCTAAACTTGTTGATGAGACAAGATTGCACTTAGTGCAAAATGGGTTGCTACTTGGCACACTTTATCAGCTCTGATGGCTGAAACGCGCTCTGTATTAAAATACTTGAGAGGCGATAGATTTCGATTCTAATGAAAGAATGAAATAAAAAATTTATGGTTGGATCTTAGCTGAAAAAGATTAACAGAGTCAATAATGATTCACAAAAAAAATATGCCTAGCACTAACAAACTTTGGTGCTAAATTTTCAGTAGAATTTCAGCCAAAGAAAAAATCCGCCTTTTCAAAAACCACATTTTTTGCCATTTTTTAGTGTTTTTGACACCATTTTGTGAAGGTTGTGACACCATTTTGTGAATCAACCCCACTTGTCATTAATATATATAATATGTTTCTTTTATAAGTTTCTTTATAAGTTAATCAAATTCAATATTTTATTTATAAGTGTTTTATAAGAAAATGCACACGCGAACACTTTTCCGCACAACCTCCCATTTGACTTGATATTTTTTGCTATCAAAGAAGGAAGCTATTCAGCCTTCTACTCTCAAAAAATCTCATTTGAAACAGCCTAAGCCTTTTGGCACAATACATTCACAAAAACCACTTAAGGAGTTTGCAGTGTTAGTTACAGAAATTAATCAAATCATCTCGCTTGCACTTGAAACAGCAAAGATTCTAGAAAACAAAGGCGACACACAAGTCGCAATTTCTATTCTTAGGAACATTGCCAAAAAAGGCAACGAAATCGTTATGGAGGCAATGCTAGAAGCAGAGCTCACAGAAGGCACAAGCGAGGAGTGGCTTAAGCTAGAAGGGTTAAAAGCTAACTTCTCCTTTGACAGCAACCTTATCAAACAAGGAGAGGCACAATGAGCACATCAAGACAGAACTTAGATGAAAAAGCATCTAAGATTTTAGCAGAATACAACAAGCTACAACAAGAGTATGAAGCTTTTAGAGAGCAAAGAAAAACTCTCTTAGATGAGCTTAAATCAAGAATCTCCCATACAGCAAAACTAAGATGTTATATGCGAGAAAACAAAAAAGAAAAATTCAAACGAACCTATGGTGCTGTAAGTATTGGCATTCCAAATCAATGCTATACTCTTGCAGACTTAAGCATTCATCTTGGTTCGCATTTTTCAATATTCAATATACCAAGCATACCTACTTCACATCTTGTGAAAGAGGATTGGGACATTGTTAAAAAGAGTCAAGATTGTTTTAGCTTCATAGAGCCTAATGACAAAGAATATCTTTTTGAGTTTTCTCCAATGCGTGAGATGAAATTTAGTTTCCGAGCTACACCATTTGCTAGAGACTTGTATGACTATGCAGGAATTTCAAAAGAGCTAGGAGAGTATGGAAACCTACACTACAACAAAATAGACATTGCCAAAGCCTTTGAGAAAAAGGATTGTGTGATTGTTGTCGCTGATGATTTCCAACAAGCTTGTGAGAAAGCCAAGAAAAAAGGCTTGTCGCTAAAAGGATTGACTTCACTTGTGAAAATAGAACATAGCAATGGTGACATTCAATACCGCAGAGCTTGGGAATACAATTCAGATCCTAAAGGCAATTCTTTTCCTATTGAGCTTTTTGGCTTAGGTAAAGGTTCTTTGAAGCTAGGCTATATCCACGACAAAGAGAGTGAAAGATATGAAAGGCGTTTGGAGCTCATAGAAAAAGTCTATGAGAACATTCAATATGCTGAAGCACTTGCTAAAAAGTTCAATATCAAGGTTTCTCGTTTGATTTCTGAAATACAAGAAGGTAAGATTGATGTGGTGTTTGGCTATATGCAAGGCTGGCTTCAAATCTTGCGTTTTCCAAATGAAAACTTTAGAGAAAGCCAAGCATACTTAGCCTACCAAAAGTGGCTTGAAAGCTAGGAGGATTGACAATGACACAGGATTTAAAGGCGCTAGAAGCAGAAAACAAGCTTATTAAAAAGAAACTCCAACAAACTAAAGAGGCTGTGGAGTTTTTTCACGATATGGCAAAAACACCATACAGAGCATTTGACATGCAAGAAGCCGCTAAGGCTCTAGGCGTTAAAGGAATGGATAAAAACAGGTTGTATGCGTTTTTGCGGAATGAAGGAATCTTGATGAGCAATAATCAGCCATACCAAGAATACATTGACAAAGGCTATTTCACAGCTGTAGTGAGAAACAAGCCTATTAGCTATGGATTAGAAACAAGAGTGAAAACACTTGTATTCCCAGATGGCTTGAAATTTATTCATTCTTTGCTTAAAAAACATACCAAAAAGAGCTTAAAGGCAACAAACCATAGTGAGATATGCCTTAATCAAATAAAAACGAAAAATAAGCCAAATAAAGAGCTTTTTTCGTATGATTTGTTAGATTCTTTCCTTGAGATTGCAAAAAAAGAAGGCGTGCAAATGATTTGTTAGGATTCTTTGGCTACTATCTCGCAAAAGCAAGAGAATTAACCTAAAAGCACAAAAGCACAAAATAAGTGCTAAGTTTTGTTGTGCCTTAAAAACAGGAGATTAAAAAGATTGAATTGCTTAGACAAAAAAAAGTCAATCAGCATTGAGGAAAACAATGAGATTGATGAAACAATCATTAAAAATGCGATAAAAGACATTGAGTATTCTCCAAGTAAATTTGCAAGAATACCCAGTGTATCGCATTTGCCTGAAGTTGCAAAAAAGATTCACTCACTTGCTCCTACGATGACAGAATGCAGAATCCCTATTTTTGTGCCATTAACCAAAGTGAGTGAGACTTCAGACATCTACCTTGATTTTAAGAAAAATAAAGGCGTAAGAAAGTTAGACACACCTTGGGGAAAAGCATTTGTGCGTGGGCGTGTTTTACTTACACAAACGCATAGAGATATTTTAGATAGTGCTATTATTTGTGCTGAAAAGATAAGCTACTCGCAAATTGATGGCTCTATTCAGGTTTATTTTTACGCAAATAAAGCCTTAGAGTATTATTCAGACAAAAAAGGAAGCAGAAACACTGAGTGGCTCGTAACAATGCTAGAGCAGATAAGAGACACGGTTATCAAGTATCAATCTAAAAGCGAGAATGGCAGAAGAAATATCTCATTTGACTTTAACATTATCCGCCGTATTGTGTTCTCAGAGAGCAATGGTATGTTCTTTTTGGAATTTGACCCTAGCTATGTGGCATTTTATCAAACAGAAATGAGCGTATGCTATAAAAGCATTATGCCTGAAATACTTAGCTGTGAAAGCGGTATTGTAAAGTCTATGATACGCTTTTTTGTTACGCATAAAGAAATAACTATAGGGCTTGACAAGCTTTTAGAATCTGTCGGTTGCCCTCTTGATTTAGAAACACAAAGTAGAAAATATTATCGTGTGATTAACAGCATAGAAGAAAGCAGAGAGTTGTTAGAGGGTTTGGGTATAACTTACAACAAGAAAGAAAGGATTTTTACTTTCAAAAGGCAAGACAATGTTTTTATACAGGGCTCATCACTGCAGAGCCCAAACAAGGAAATAGCAATCAAGGCTCTCAGTAAATCAACACAAGAGAAAAATGAGTGGCAAATTCCTCCATTCAGCACACCTAAAAAGAGCAAAAGCTCTAAGGCAAAAGTGTTCCAAGAGCCTTCATTGTTCCCTGAAGAATATCTAGCTTGAAAGGATTAAAATGAGTATTGCACCAAAAAAAATGTATTTCTTTTTGAGATGTCCTAAATGCAGGAGAAAACTCAAGGCTTCTTTTATCAAAGATGCAATTGCGGAGTGTTTTGCAATGGGTGAAAGTTTTGAATATAATTGCAGACATTGTAGCCACGACTTTGTAGCAAGTTGCAATGTCAGAGTGGTAGCAAAAAATAAACCACTTGACAAACAATGATTTTAACCGTTGAAACTGGTTCAAATACCCTTGTGTGTGGATTATTTTTACTTTTTTTTTGAAAAATGCAAAGATTAAAGGATTTGTGGAATGATACATTTGATACTTGGAAGTATGAAAGCAGGAAAAAGCAAAATGCTTTTAAAAGAATATGCTCGTCTATCCGCAGAAAATCCTGATAAGAGCATAGTGTTTGTGCGTTCAAGAAGGGATAAAAGGGATTTTATTACAAGAGACACAAGCATTGATACTTCAAACATCAAGCTTGTCAATGATAGAGAAAAGCCCATAGATAGCGATATTATTCTTGTTGATGAGGCTCAATTTATTGAAAAACCCTTTATAGATTTTTTGCTTGCTTCTAGAGACAAAAAGACAATTATTGCCGCTGGATTGCAATCAGATGTTTTTGGTAGAATGTGGGGTAGCATTTCAAGGCTAATGGCTCATTCCACAAAACTAACGCTACTGCTTGCTCATTGCGATGTTTGTGGCAAAGAAAATAGTGCCCTAAATCATATAGGCGATGGTTTGGTTGGAGACAATTACCTTGTTTTATGCGATGAATGTTTTAAAAACAAAAAAGGAGAAAGAATGCAGATAATGGAAAATGGTGATATTTATCTTTCCCAGCTTATGCCTGATCCTTTAATTAGGCAGTCTTTTAAGTCTTATGTTCGTGGCAGAGCTAATGTGCCACTCAAAAAAATAGGTAACAGAGTTGTTATTAACGCAGAATCAGCTCACAAGGTTTTAGAATATGCAAAAAAGCACCCTGTGTTAAGCTATGAGATTGAAAGTCCAACTAAAATCAGCTTAGAGATTTTAGAAAAAACATTTGCATAAGGAAAGAAATGAACCAAAAGACACTGAAAAGATTTGCTGAATTGTCCGAAAGAATTGATGAGGTTATTGCAAGGGCTGAGTTTGCAATGGATAATATCCGCACTCTTAATCAACAAGGAGCAACACCTGATCCACGCCAAGAAGCTGATGAAATTGTTTTGGCTGTTTCGGAGCTTATGGATATACTTAAAGAGATTAAAACGCTTGATATTCCTATGGGGGATATTTTTGTAAAGCAAGTTGAGGTGATGATACAAAGGCTAAAAAGTATAGATAGAGTGGTAACCCCAATTTCAAAGGCATTGCACGAAGAATATGCGAAGGAATGCACTAATGGCAATAAATAAAGCATATTTAAATGCAAGGCACGATGAAAGCTCAGATGAGTGCATGACACCTTTTTATGCAGTTGAACCCTTGCTTAAATATATTCCAAGGAACAAGACCGTTTGGTGTCCATTTGACAAAGAGTGGAGTGCATTTGTCAAGCTTCTATCAACGCGAAATGAAGTAATCCATTCTCACATTGATGAGGGCAAAGATTTTTTCACATACAAGCCTAAGCACTTTGATATAATAATATCAAATCCGCCATTTAGCTGTAAGGATAAGGTCTTGCAAAGATGTTACGAGCTCAACAAGCCATTTGCAATGCTTTTGCCTGTGAGCTGTATTCAAGGCAAAAAACGAGTGGAAATGTTTATGAAAAATAGCTTGCAGATTCTCGCATTTGATTTGAGAGTGGATTACCATACAAGGGGCAATATGCAAGAAACCACAAAGGCTACATATTTTGGGAGTGCATTTTTCTGTAAAGACATTTTGCCATTATCCTTAATGTTTGCATCGTTAAAAAAATACGATCAATCACTAGGCGAGAAGGCAAGCGCTAAACGAGAGCGATTGTATCAGCCTAGTTTGTTTGAAGAGTTTGAGGAGATGGCATGAGAAAGCGCACGAGGATAAACAAGAAAAAGCCTGACTCATACACGCTTATAGAGGAATGGTTTTTCCCAATATTTGTTGTCTGTATTTTTGGCTTGATATTGTTGGTTATGCTTCTATCTATCGTGCTTGATTGAAGCTTGGCGTGGGGTATGTGTATTATCGGCAACCAACTATCTATTTGAAATAAAAACCCAAGTGGGCAGCGGCGGTCCCCACGCCACAACCAAAAACAACAAAAAAAAGGAGTAAAAATGATTGATGAGCTTAGAGCAATAAACAAATTGCAGGGAGACTTGGAGCGATTCCAAACAATCCAAATGGAACCGGGACTTGTATTTGACAAAGATAAAAGAGCCTTTGAAGAAAAGAACTTCATTTACGACACAAAAGGCAATAGGCATCTAGTCAAAAAAATAGATTTAGACTTTGACAAAAAAACAATGGATTTTCTCATTGAAGGTATGACAGAGTCTATTACCTATGGGCTTATGCTTTTAAGCGAACCGCCTGAAAAATATAATATCACCACAGGCTTATCTTTAGAGGGAGTAAATGCCTCAAAAGAGTTTGATACCTCAAAAGTGACAGAACACGCAGAATGTTCGCCTCTAAGCTATAAGCAATATGTGCGAAGTAGTTATGCAAATAATCGCTATTTGATTGAAAAGATATTGTGGTTGGAGGACGATTTGGTAGATTTAGGCTTGCGCCCAGTTGGCAAAGAACCTATCGTTGTAAGGTTTAGAGTTGTGTAGTTCATTTGAAAAGTATTTAGATTTTAGGTTAGAATTACACAATCCCTTTGAACAGGGAGGTTTTTTTGCCTAAGATAAAGGGGGCATTGAATTTTGAACGCAAACTCAGGCGAGTATAAAACAGGGCGTCCCCCCTTTGTCTTTTTTACACTAAATTTGGAGTTAATAAATGATAATTACTAAAGGGCAAATTCTTGATATAGAATCAAAGCTAAAAGTTTGGAGAGATGAGCGACATGTAGCTCAAAGCAAGCAAGGAGCTGGATTAAAAGGCAACTTCTTTGAGGAAGTAGCGGAGCTTTATCGTGCAAAAACAAATGTAGAAAGAGTGGATGCCTTCTGTGATATGTGCGTGTTTGTGTTAAACGCATACAATGTGAGCTCATATATTACTGAAATTCCACTTGATAATCTTGCGCTCACAAACTTTGAAGAGCAAAAAATGCACGATACCATAGAGGATATGCTTTTATCTTTTATGAATAATGCTTTTGAAAAGGTAATTCAGCTGGCATTTTCTTGTATCTATATGCTTGGTTTTAATCCTTATCTCTGCATGCTTGAAACAATCAAAGAAATTAGTTCAAGAACAGGAAAGTATGATGAATCTATTGACAAATTCATCAAAGACAAGGGCGTGTATGATATAGATGAGCTATATAATATTTTAGAGGCAGATACAAACCTTAAGCACTACGAAGTTTTAGAGCTTGAAAATATATACAAAGTATCTGTAAAATATCACAACGAAAAGGAAGCCGTGCTGGAATATGCCAAATGGTATGGTGCGAACTATTTTCTATGTAGGATATAGTATGGCAAAAATAATCAACCTAAAAAATATAGCAACACAGCTAGAATACAAGACAGAAGAGGCTAAGATTATGGCTATGGCTAGAAAAGCAATTAAAAACGGCTGTTCTTTGTATATCAGGCAAGAGGACATACAAAATAACAAGGATGCCTTTTTCTATGCAAGTAGCCATAAACTATATAGACCAAAATATACTTACAAAAACAAGACATTGGCACAATATATCAAGGACAATGATTTGCAAGTGAGTGTGGAGACTGTGCGAAAGAGAATCCGAAGAGGACTAAGCATAGAAGAAGCTTTGCATTGTAGCGGATAAGATACAGGGGGTGGGGTTTTGTATATGATGAGAATAAAACCTTCCAAAAAACGACAACCCGAGTGGGCAGCGGCGGTCCCCACCCCTGAAAGATTTTTTTTGCCTTATAGAGTGGTGCGTAACCAGCACAAGTAAAGAACAACTTGTGACAAACTTATAAACAAAATGGGAAAAGAAGTGATAAAAAACTGCCAAAAAAAACTCTGGGTAGAGTATAAAAAGGACGGCGTTCTCTTAAGGCAAAATTGTTTGGAAGCAAAACCTTTTACAATTTGGATTTACTTGCTCCCATTGGTTTAAAAAACAACAACAAAACAAAAAAAGGAGTTTCTTTATGAGTGGCATTTTATTGTTCATAAAAGATCATCTCGCATTAGTTATGTTTCATACGCTTTTGCTTATAGCGATTGTGGCTTATCCACCTTTTTCCATATTCTTGGCATTGTTTGGTTTAGCAGTTCAAACCATTGTAGAAGAGTTTAGGAAAGACAAAGACATAAATATTTACATGTTTAGAGAAAAAGAGAATAATCAAGATAGGAAAGACTAGAAAATGGAAGTAGCTTTTGTGATTGTTGCCTTTGGACTTTTGTTTTTTGTGGCTAAAGAAAAAGAAAAAGCAAGAAAATTTACAAAAGAGAGGACGGAAAAAATTCACAAAGTCGTTCAAAATGTTAAAAAAGAGGTAGAAATGCTTAGTAGCGAGAATCTCAGCCATATTAAACCTGCAGATATATTCACGCAAGTTGTTGAGAAAAAATATGATTTGCAACAGCAATTAGCCTTCATAGAGAAAGAAATAACTAATTGCAAAGATCAGACAACAGAAAAAGCAATGCTAGAGCTACATAAAGAAACCCTAGAAACAGCACTAGAAGTGCAAAACAATGCAATGTTTTATGTTAAAGAGTGTATCTCGCAAGGCATAAATAAAGCCCAACAACAAGGAGGATAAAAAAATGGGTAAAGTATTAAAGGGGTTAGAAATGATTTATTTCAAATTCCCCGAAGTAGAAATTCCTAGACTAGACAACGAAGGACACTATAATGTTTCAGCTAAAGTGCATTTGGACGAGTATGATGATCTATGCTTTTGTATGATGATTGAGGGTTGTCAAGAAAAAAGCAACCCTGATTGCTTTGTTATGGATGAAGCCATAGAAACTTCTCGTATGACAGAGGAAGAGCTGCTTTCTCTCTTTGACAGAGGCGTTCAAAGATTATCACAGCGATTAAAAGATCCTGATGAAGAAGCATTCTTTGCGGATAATTATCTTTAGGAGGCTATATGCTAAAACACAAAACAATAAGGCATAACAACACAGACATAAAGCTCTCGGCTGAGAGCTTTGTTGAAAGGATTCCGCAAAGCAATGAAAAAAGCTTCTATATTCTTGTAAAGGCTTCAGATAAGGATTTTTCTCTAGTCCAGCTAGGAGTTAGAAAGAATATGGATAAACATAGTCTTGAAAAAGTTTGTGAAATGGCTTTGTCTCAAGCAGAAGCTGATTTGAAAAGTGGGAGGCATAAAGAGTATCATTTCGCATAGATAAGCAAAAGAACGGAGGCTTGATGAAAAAATTTTTGCAATTCATTTGTTATAAGCTATCGCGAACATTCAAAGAATGCTTTTCGCAAGATAGTTTAAAAAGTTTTTTCTTTCAGTTGCCAGCGGCATTGCTTTTATTAGCATTGCTTGTCTATGTATATTATCAAAAACTACATTAAGAAAGGTAAAATATGAGCAATATTTATTTGGGTAAAGAAGTGTATTTTGATAAGAAAAAGAATCAAATATGCTATGGAGAGGCTTATATTTCGGCAAGCCAAAAGAAGCTTTATGACAAAAATGGCATAAATATCACAGAAAATGCCATCAAAGCAACAGTAATGTTTCTTTTAGAAGAGCATAATAAGCACGCCGAGTTTCTCATAAAAAACAAAGGCAAATTCAGGCTTAGGCTTGAAAGAGCTGAGTAGAGGATGTTCTTATGACAGCACAAGATTTCAACTCTTTAACTCTTAGCGAAAAAAAAGAAGCCTTGCGTTTTGGAAACACCAAGTATGGCTTCTATTGGAAAAGCGAAAGTCAGGTTTGCTTTGATGATTGGAGCCATAGAGCTGTATCTATTAGATTAAGCCCTGATTATCAACATCTCACTTGCAGTTTTGAAAAATCTGAAACAAGCGTTCAAGGCACTATAATCTTTGAAAGAGACAGCAAAAAGTCAAAATGGCATACGCCAAACACTTTCAAACAAGTGCTTTCAACCTATAAGATTAAACAATCAAAGCGCAGATAGGATAACTTTGGATGTATAGCTCAAATGGTTAGAGCAACCCGCTCATAACGGGTTGGTTGTAGGTTCAAGTCCTGCTACATCCACCATAAGTAAAAGGAGATTTATTGATGAATAAAGTATTGATGGCTATTGTTTGTGTTCTTGGTTTTAGCACGATACAGGCAAAAGAGATAGATAGTTTTGAAGAGGCTAAGAGGCTCTTACCTGAAGTGTTTAAGGGGCAAGAAACGACTTTTTACTGCGGTTGTAAATACGCAAAACTTGGCAAAAGGTTTGTGGTTGATCCATTATGTAAAACCTATACACCAAAAAAGCCATACACCAAAAATGGCAAAAAAAATGAGCGAACTCATCGTATTGAGTGGGAGCACATTGTCCCTGCAGAGAATTTCGGCAGACAATTTGCTTGTTGGAGAGATGGAGATGAGGAATGCGTAGATAGCAAAGGTAAAAAGTTTAAAGGCAGACAATGCTGTAAAAAAGTATCCCCAGAGTTTAGGTTAATGGAAGGCGACATTAGAAACCTTGTTCCAGCCATTGGTGAAATTAATGGGGATAGAAGCAATTTCAGATTCGCCCAACAAGGCAAAGATGAGAGTCTTAAGGGGCAATATGGAGAATGCGAGTTTAAAATCTCAGGAAAAAAAGCATACCCAAGAGATGAAATTAAGGGCTGGATTGCAAGAACATACTTGTATATGCACGACAAGCACAATATTAAAATGTCGGATTCCGAGCTTAAGCTCATGGAAGCTTGGGATAAGCAGTATCCGGCAAAAGAGGATGAGCTAAAATGGCTTGAAAAGGTTGAAAAAGTCAAAAAGAAATACAAAGGAGCGAAAAAATGAATTATAGACTAGCCGCAGATGGTAGGATTGAGGATACAATGGCATACAATGTAGATACGCTAAATGCAACGACAAGTGGCGAATGTATCGCTTGTGGAGAGATGATAGAATATCCATACAGGACAGGAGTAGATAAGGAATTTGAATGTCCGCATTGCCATACGCATTTGCAAACTGAAATTCTTTCAACATTCCTGACTGTTGAGGTTGGAATTAAGATTATAGACTAAACTCAATAAACAAAAAAACAGAAAAATGCCTTGAAGCTTTGGCATTCACTTGTGTAGCCATAGTTTTTGTTGTTCTGTTATGCTCTATCTTTTCTTTGTTCTTTTAGTTTGCAAAAATATTCCCTTTTAAGTAGAATTTCGCCCTATTTAAAAGGAAAGGAAAAAGGAATGAGAACATTAAAATTTAGAATAGAAGAACAAGGAGTAACCTTCATAGATAGCCAAACGCAACAAGAGCAGTTTATGTTTTTTGAAGAGTTAAGTAAGCCTGTTATTCTAGGAGGAAAACCGGGCATTATGTTGAAAGATGGGCGTATGGCACTTGTTGAATATGAAGAAGAATCGGAATATACCGCTTTAATCAAGGCAATATTTGACAATCGTGGAGAGTAGTATGGAGTTGTTATTCACCTTAAAAGTGTATCTCTATCGCTTTGTAATAGAGCATTCATTTTTGATGGCTAATTTGACCGCAGTATCTATATCTACCTGTGTCGTTTTCTTAGTGCTTCTTATTCTCGCAAAAAGAAATGGAGACATTGAAAAGGCACTGACATTGAGTGTAGCTATAAGAATCCATATTCTTTTGGCTGTTCTTTTTGTTGTTTTGATAGTATGGGCGAATATTGCGCATGATGATATGTCGCAATATTTGCAGCCGTGAAGCTATAAACATATTAGTTGTTCTATCAAGAGAGAAGCCCTTCTCTTAGAATCTCATTTGAAAGCACTCTTTAAATATTCTATAATGCGCCCATACAAAAACACAAAGGAGTTCAAAAGTGAGTAGAATTGAAGAAGTAAAAGCTAAAGTGAAAGAGAGGATACAAGATGCCAAGGGAGCTTGGAGGCGTATCCATAATGTGGGCGGTTTGGAAATGTATATTGTGGAAGATTACATTGTGCTTTTTGAAAGCAGTTCCATTCAAGAAATAACAAGCGACAATGTTGTGCGTGTTAGTTTGGGAAAAGAAGTAGAGAGATATTGTTTTGATAACGATAAAGAGAAAATGGTAGAGAAAGCGGCAAATTTGATAGTGGCTAATGATTTTTAGGAGTAAGACAGTGAATCGCCCCCCACTTATAGAAGTGAGTGTAATTCACAATACACGCATACAAATTAATAAGGGAGATGTAAAATGATTTTGATTGACATAAAACCTGTAACAACTTGGAATAAAGTATTTGAGCTTAGAGATGAGATGTTGTCTTTATCTGAAAAATATCCTAGAGGTGAAAGAACATTAGAGAGAGAAATGATAAGTGCTTGGATTTCAATGGCTACAACTAATCTCTGGGAGGATAAGAATAGCTGGACTGATAAGCATAGTATGTTTAAAGATGAGAAATCATCTGTATGGGCTAAGTATCAATTCTTTAAAGATGTATCTATGAATACAGATTATAAATTTTCTTTTAATGAGAATCGGGATAGTGGTGATGACCTTACAGAAATTGGGAAAAAGAATGTTTTGCCACGCAGAAATATTTTGTTAGAAACATTAAGCTTGGGTAATCAACTAAAAGAATATCTAAAGCTTAATAAAAAGACACCTGTAACATTTACACTTTGAGAAAGGAGTAGAAAATGGCAGATATACTGACACAACAAGAAATTAACACATTGTTAGAAATAGCAGACAATATGCCAGAAGTTGATAATTTAGCTGAAAAAATAGCCAAACTAATGCGAGAGCGTGATAGGCTTAATAGTGATATTATAGACTTGACTTTTAGATTGCAAAATTTGGGTTATTTATGGGCAAGAAGTGAGGGCGAATGCAAGACTATTGATATTATAAAGTTAAGCACACGCCGTATAGTTGCGAGTAAGTAAGGAGCAATAATGAAGTTGGCAAAATTTGATTTTAGGATTTGGGATAAAACTAAAGAAGCGTTTTTAAAGCAAGAGCCAACTTTAATTAAATTAGATAACGAAAGAGTGATTGCTGGGCGAATTTCAAGATTTTATGCAAATACTGCAGATATTGCAGATATGTTTATAGGAAATGGTAATGATTTAGAAATTGAGCTATGGAGCGGTATGAGAGATAAGAATGGCAAAAAGATATACGAGGGGGATATTGTTTTGATACAAGAGAACAAAGAAGCAGAATTTTTTCCACTTTACCTAGATGATAAACATAGAAAAAGAGATATAAAGTTTCTAATCTCACAACCTTTCATAATAAAACTTACAGAATTAGAGCCTTTTGTATTTGATGCCTATGATATTGCTACTCAAGGAATTGCCTATCCACTAGAAAAAATTAGAGATTTTGTTTTTGAAGTCGTAGGCAATATCCACGAGAATGCTGATTTGCTACCAAATTTACAAGGAGAGTAAAATGAAACTAAAAGACTTTGATTTTAGAATTGCAAAACCTAAAAATAAGCAAGGGGGCTATAACTCTTGTAGCAATGATGAGTGCGTTTGTAACACGCCTTTTTTGTATGGCGATGAAGCCAAGTATAGACTAGGCGAGTTTATAGATAATGGAAATGGCAGTATTGAGCTATGGAGTGGATTTTATGATAGTAAAGGAACAAAGATATACGAGGGGGATATAGTTAAATATGACTCAAACACAAGACCGCTAGTAGCAGTGTTTGAGAAAAACACATTCTACATTGTGGATACAAGCATAGAAAAGGATTTGCAAGTGGATTGTGGCACACGCTTACAAGGCATATATGATAATAGAAGCAATGGCTACACAAACCAAAAGCTAGAGTGCTTAGAAGTGCTAGGCAATATCCACGAGAATGCGGAGTTGTTAAAAACAGAAAAAGTGCTTATTAAAACTAAGTATAGGGATATGTATGATTCAAAAGGATTCCCTAAATATTAGAGTGTGAAAACAATGAAGTGGAGGTGCAATAATGAAGTTGGCAAAATTTGATTTTAGGATTTGGGATAAAGGCGAGGAAACTCTCACTTATGCGAGTAAGGATTGGAAGCTAGGTATAAACTTTTCTAATCCACAGCAGGATAATGGGGAAGTTGAAAGTGTGCTGCACGCATACTATGATGGCGAACCTATGTGCCCTGATGATTGCGAGATAGAGCTATGGACAGGACTTGTGGATGTAAATGGCGTTAAACTTTATGACGGAGATATTTTCATTGTGTTTGGCGATGAAAAATATAAGGCGGTGTGTAATATTATGAAATTTTACGGGAAGCCTTTGTTTGAGCGTAATGTGGAATTGCCATTAAGCATTATTAAATCTAAAGAGTGGAAGCTGGAAGTTATTGGCAACATACACGAGAACGCGGAGTTGTTAAAGGAGAGTAAATGAAGCTAAAAGAATCCACAATCAAAGACTTTGCAGAAGCATTAGGTGAAACCGATGAGCTTGGTGAGTATAGGATAGAGCATTATCAAAGAGCTATCCCAAAAGTCAGTGTGAGAAATAATCTAAAAGAGATTTTTCTCCCTATTTTTGAGCTAAAAGAAGCAGTGTTAGAAGCATTAGAAATATTTGTAAATCTCATAAAATGTGTATTGTATTTTACACTATTCCCAATCGTTGTGATAAAACGCTGCTTTTATGCAAGAAAACGCATAAGGCTTTTGTATCTCTACCTTATTAAACACCGCAAAGAGATAAAGGCTTATAAGAAATATCTACAAGAGAGCAAGGAGTAGAAATGAACGCACTAACTTATGGGGATTATTTAGGCATAGCACTTTTTACCATAGGGCTGTATTTTATGGGGCAGATAGTATATGAGATTCTAGCCGTAATTATAAGAGTGTATCTAAATCGCAAAAAAGCCCCACCGATACCCATAAACACATTTGATTTGCTAGAGACTAGCCACAGACACGAAGTTACTATGTGCGAAGTAGAAAAGGCATTGCAGGAAGACATAGAACAAGGCGTGATAACAAGCTACACCATCGGCGATGATTTTATAGTGTATAGGCAAAAAGGTGGGCGCAAAGGGCTTATAGATTTAAGTAGATATGATGTAGAGTAAGGAGCAAGATGATGATTAAAGACAAAATAAAAAAGTGGCTAGGCTTGGAGCAGATAAGCTTAGACTACAAGAACACAAGGAATGCCTACAAGCAGAATCTACAAACACAGCGAGAGCTATTAGATAAGCTTGTGAATTTTCAATCTCTAATGTGTAGAGAATACTTGGAGCTAAAAAATAGGATAGAAGCCTTAGAAAAGGAATTAAAGGATAAGCAATGTTTTGTTTAGATGAGTATATAAGTGATTTACAACTTACTTCAGCAAATATGCTGGGAGCGTATATAAATGAGAAATACAAGGATAATAAGGGAATTACAAAACTTATATCCCTTGAAATAATAAAACATTTAGATATTGCTTCGCTTGAAATTGAAAGAAAATTAAACGGCTTAAAAGGCAGCATAGAAGCCTTAGAGAAGGAAGTAAAGGATAAAAATGAAGCTAACTTGCTTTAAGCCAACAGCAATACACACTGCTTGTGCGGATATAAGAGAAGAAGAAGCGGATTATTTTGCAAGGTGTTTGTTAATGCCTGAAGGCAAGTTTAAAGAGTTGGTAGGGCAAGGTTACACAATAGATGAGCTATCTACTTTTTTCTGTGTGCCAAAAGGACAGGTGTGTAATAGGATTGATGAGTTAGGATTGGATTATGATTCTATACAAGCAAACAAGCAAAATATAGAAAATATCGCCGACTCTGCTTCAACAGCATTAGTAGGCGGTGGCTTACTTGCATTAGCAGGTTTTTTATTTTTATGAGTAAAAATAAAAAAACTCTTGTAGAAAAAGCAAATCAAGGCTTAAAGAAATAATGAGTTTGCGACAACATCTCTATGAGTTAAAGACAAAAACCGAAGGAGTTCTACTAAAAGAAGTGAAAACTTCAAATGAAATATTCTTTGCATTTGCAGATATTGATAGTTATGTTATCTTGAATGGCGAGTCTGCCATTAAACTCAACAATGGAGATTTTGTGTTTGTGAAATGTGATAGCACTCAGCTATCCGCATTAATCAAAAAAATTTCAAAAAAAAGGAACGAAAATGTCGGTTGATTTTTTAGATACTAGTCTATTTGGGCTTTATGGCGTGTTTCTGTCCATAATCTTTGGCATACTCTATTCTTTGTTAGGGAGCTATTTTATTAGTATTATGGGGACTCTAGCATTATTGCCTATGTTTATGGGCTTTTACAAAAAACCTGCTGAAGAGTATCTCCAAACGCTTCAATCAAAAATCACACCGCAACAAATGAAAGAGCTTGAAAATAAGGCTACAATAGGTTTTTTGCTGTGTGATATAACCGAATATGCGGGAAATGATTGCTTGAAGTATTTGAATTATATTGAGGGTTCTCTTCTTCTGACAGAAGATGAAGCAAACAAAAAAAGCCAAATACAAAAGAATCTAGAGAACAGAGAAAAGACGAAGGAGACACAATGAGATTGCTAGTTCTCAAAGCCTTGCTATCTATCATTGCTGTAGCTCTTGCATTTGCATTCTATTTTGTTGTTGGTTCTATACTTCCTTGATTTTAATATCAAGGAGAAGGTATGCAAAAGATAGGCACAGATCAGTATGGTGCTGATATATTGTTACTGAGTGAGAGTATTGCAGTCATCTCTTCAGGCGAAAACAAAGGACTTGTGCTCTATTATGATGATTTAGGACACCTACATAACACCCATCTTGAGTGCCTTGCTGAAAACTATTCTAATAAAGAAGAGGTTCTTTCCCAGATTGTAGATTTGAGAAATATTGTTGTTGATGGCTATTTCATAGATCTCTACAACGAAACAATAGACAATGAGCCATTTGAGACTTCAGAGGACAATTCAATCATAAGATACAAAGGTTACTCCTTCAATGTTCTCACTAATGAGCTTACAGGAGAGATTCAAGAGCTAAACTCTGATTTCACTATGGAGTGCAAAGAGCCTAGCGAAGAAACAAAGAATAGGCTTGTTGCATTGCTAAAAGCTATAGTGCGAGCCGATATAAGTGGCTTTTGCACAGAAAAGGAGCTACAAAACATTGAAGAATGTGTTGTGCAGGATTGAGTGTGTATTTTTTTATTCAATTTTCTTTTTTCATTAACTTTCTATTTGTTTTTCAAAAAAAATTAAGCTAAAATGTCCGCATATATTTCAAAACACTTTTGAAACACCGCTATACTGAAACATAAGGAGTGTCAAAATGTCTGCGACTATTGACAGAATCATAGCTACTCCTACGCATATAAGATATGCTGGTAGTAATGGTTTTTTGGTGCTTAATGCAAAAGACGAAAATGGTAAGTCTATCACATTAACAGGCAACTATGACATACAAGAAACAAGCTCTGAAAAAGCTTTTTTAAATCATAGATTTTGCTTTTTTGGTGCTCCAAAACAAACTCCTTATGGAGAGCAATTTGCATTTAATGCCTATTCTATTATCCACGAGAACAAAGAGAGTGAAATGTTTTACTTTCTTACAAGAGTTGCAAGTGGTATCAGTAAGAAAAATGCTGAAGCTCTTATGCAGGGCTTTGGGGATAACCTTGTAAATGTTATAGAAAATCACCCAAGCGCATTACTTAATATCAAAGGCATTAAGAAAAAGAAGGCTGATAATATTGTAGAAGCTTGGGCGAGTAAAAAACATTTAAGAGAATTGACAGGAATGCTCGCACCCTATGGTATAAGCAACACTTCCATTAAAAAAATCTATGATTCTTTTAAGGAAGAAAGCGTAAAAAAGGTTATGGAAAACCCATACATTCTTACACAAATCAAAGGCTTTGGCTTTAAAAAAGCCGATGAGGTAGCTTTGAAGCTTGGCTTTAACCCAGCAGGCATACCCAGCGTTTTTAAGTATTTCAAATGCTATGTAATATATAGGCAAAAACATTATCGCCGCTAGAATGCCAATCAATACAATATCTTTAACCATCTTCATCTTTACCTCCTATTCTTAGCCCAAATACTGGGATCATACTCTTTTTGTCTAAAGCCATCAAAGAAAAAATTATTCCAAAGAGGCAGAGACAACAACACCTATTACATTGCTCTCTTGTGGGGTATTTTTCAAATACATTGTAAATTCTTTCATTTTCTTGCCTTTGAGTTTGGCGATAATGTTTTGGATAGGATAGCTTTTCTTTTTAGAAACGAAGCTACCTTGCTGAATCACACCTCTGCCTAAACCATCGGCTTTAAATGATAAGTTTTCCAAAATTTGCATTTTGCCCCACAGAGGCATTGCATTAAAAAAATTCACTTGTGTCTCTAACGACAAACTTGGCTCCATAGTTATTTCCTTAGCATATTTTTTTAGCAAGAAACATTCTACAATATTTTGCTACTATGCTTCAAGTATAGACTACTCAGCTCCAAAATCCGCCGATACCGCCTTGTTGTTTTTTGTTTTTATCATTGTTGTTGGCATTATTGTTGCCATAACCTTGCCCTTGTGGCTTCTGGTTATTTCTATCATCTCGCCTAGCATTGTTATTGTTGCCATTTGAGCTTCTATTCTTGTCATTGTTGTTTCCAAAACCAAACATACTATCGCTCCTCCTTTCATAATATGTGCCTGTTAGTAGGCAGATTAGATCCTAACCAAAAAACATTAATCAAGCATTATTGTGCGTAGAGATCGTTTTTCATTTACCTTCTAGCATTACAATCATAGGTGAGACATTGAATTTTCATCTCTTTGTTTTTTTACTGAAGCAAAAAATTGCACCCCCACACCCATTCGCAATTTGAGATGGTATTCGTGTCGTTGTCAGCCTTTTTTTCTGCACGATAAGTGTTTAGACATGAGACATTCCTTTATTTTTTAGTCGTTTGTGCAAAAAAGCATGTTAGACTCTAAACAACTTGCTTACCTTTTTCTTTTGTGTTGCAATCCACAAAAGAAATCCTTTTGAGGTTGAAATCATTAGGATACTCCTTTACTCGTACTCTGCAAAAGATTTAGTTTTCTTTCGCAGAGTCTCATTCACTTTTAGCAACAATTTTTTTGATAATAATTGAAATTAGGCTTGAGAAGTTTTGTATGTATAGACACGCATATTTTCTTTGCCAAAGGCTTGAAATAGTTTGTTGGTAATGAACTTTGTCTTGTCTTCATCTAAAAACATTCTAAAAAGCCCATATTCTTGCCTTCCGCTGACTTGTTCCGAAGCACTTTGCAATAATGAGCCAGAAGCGTATTTGGAGCAGTGTATATAGAAGAAGTCGTTATATCCATCTTCAAGGAGCATATCCACGATAGAATCCTTGAGTGTATCCTTAAAATAAATATCAACCGCTAAGATTTCTATCGGCATTAGTTCTGCTCCTGCCTGATTTTAATGAGCGTTTTTCTTCTAAGCTCATTCTTTCTTTTGCAACCCATTTCAAACGCATAAGTTTCGCCCATAAAGATAACCTGATTTTTAGCTCTTGTCATCGCTGTATAAATCAGCTTTGAATTAAGCATTCCTGCGTGGTTCATTGTCATAGGTATAAATACAACCGAAAACTCAGAACCTTGCGATTTGTGAATGGAAATAGCATAAGCAAGTGTTATTTCTGAACTCATAAAATGCTTAATGCTATAAATCGCCGCAAATCCCTCGTTTGGATATTCCACTATGATTTCATCTTCTTCGTTGTCTATGCAAGTGATAACACCTATTTGCCCATTAAATACACGCTTTTCATCTTCCTCACCATTAACAATACAGGTGAGGTTTTTATTAACAAGGTGAATAACCTTATCCCCAACTGCAAAGGTATAATCTTGAGCTTCAAATGAAGGCTTTTTAGGATCTGGAGGGTTAAATATTTTTTGGGCTTCTTTGTTGAGGTTCTTTACCCCTAAAATACCTTCTTTTTGTGGCGTAATGATTTGGGTGTAAGATAATCTTTCCCACAGCTCTTCGTAATTCTTTGGGGGCTGTGTGCCAAATCTTTCTTCCACACGAAGCTTGCCCCTCTCAATACAACGCCTCATATAGTTAAGAATTTGTTCTTGGATATTGTCTCTCTCAGCCCTTTTTTCTGTGTCGCTCATACCCTTTATTCTCTGCCAATAATAAGGAATTTCCATCTTGCCAAAGAAAAAGTCTTTATATTCTTTTCCTTTGTAATCAGGGACACGACCTATTCTTACTTCACTTGCAAGTGTGGTGAGCGCACTGCTTTCATCTTGCCTAAAGATTTTTGTTAATCTAATCTTTTTAGTCAAGTTAAAATCCAGCGTATCATTAAAGATTTCGCCACAGCCGATAGGGTGAAGCTGGGCTGAATCGCCAAGCAAAATAAGATGTGTCTTATGAAAATCTATAGCCTTAAGCAAACTATGAAATATAGAAAGATCTACCATTGAAGCTTCATCTAGTAAGACCACATTTGCAGGAATAGGGTTCTCCTCGTTCCTTGCAAAGCCTTTTTTGATAATATCATATCCTAAGAGCGTATGTATGGTTGAAGACTCATAGCCAGATTGTTTTTTAACTCTAGCGGCGGCTACGCCAGATAAAGCACAACATACAATATTGTTTCTGCCATATTTCTTTTCAAACAAGCCTAATATGGCTTTAGAAACAGAAGTTTTACCTGTTCCAGCAGCCCCTGTAATAGCAATGATTTTATCTCCACTTTGTGCGGAGATAACCGCCTCTCTTTGCTCTTGGCTTAATGTGATGTTGTGTGTTTTTTCAAACTCAGCAAGGTAGTTTTCCGCTTCTTCTATGGTGCAAATACTCGCCTTTCTATCCTTCTGAAGCCTAAAAGTTTCAAGGATATACTGCTCCTTAAGAAATGTGTTTTTTAGGAAAAGGCATTCTGTATTTTCATACATTTCTACATGCAGTTTGTTCTCTGCAATCAAATCGTTTATAGTGTCATCTATAGGCAAATCCAAATATGAATATTCTTTGCACTCTAAGGCTTCTCGTGCAAAAGAATAAAGAAGATTGCGCTCAACAAATGTATCCCCAGCCCCTTGAACCTTTTCATACATACAATACAGGATTCCAGCTTTAATTCTGGCTATTGAAGCCTTAACTTTAGCGACAAATATTTCATATCCCAAGAATTACACGCGCACCTATGGCTGCCGTATAGTTAAGTGGCTCTACAAAGTCACCAACACTAGCCCCCTGAATAGTTGCAGTTATATGATTTGAATCCTCTACATACCAGCCATCAGCATACAATTCAACGCCAAAATCCACATAAGACATACGATACTTTACACCGACTTCAAGTAAAGCCCCATAGCCTTTTTTCTGCGTAAATCTTAGATCCTCATCAAAACCTATGCCTGTTGTAGAGCTTGTGTTATTTCCACGAATAAGATACCGCCCATAAAAATTCGTATAAAATACTGCATTCTCTAAAAATTTATGTTCTAGGCTTAATCCAGCCACAGCATAAATATAGCTCTGTTTTCTTTTGTAGGCACTTGCCTCATTAACATCGTTGTGTAGCTCCCTATATCCTGCACCAGCATTAAACCATACAAGCGGATTCCCATCCATAGTTAAAAGCCATTGACTGATATATTCTCCATAGTAATATTTATCATTAGAATCTGCAATAAGGCTTTGACATTGCGAAGGATCTGCCACAGAGCATTTGCCTCCTGTATATTCCATAGCCTCCCCAAAGAAATAACCCCCTCTAAGAGAATGTCTGTGCTCCTCAAAAGCATATTGTAACGCTCCTGTAAAGCCCTTCATTTGTCCTTTTATAGACATAACGCTAGGCTCACTATAAACATAGGCTTGGTAAGCAGGAGCTATACTTAGACTTAACCCCTCACCAGCCCTAAGAGAAGTTGGGCTAAAGACTAGCGTTTGCAAAAGCAAAAAACTAGCCGCAGGAACGACATTAATAGGCATAATACCACCTTTTGTAGAAATTGAACTAAAATTATGTTTGCGGAATGTTTGTTTGCGTATTGTCCTATTCCAAAACAAACTTTCAAACAATGGTTTCTGCCAAAACAAAGGTTGTTTCAAAAAAACTCGCTTGAAAATATCGCTACATTCCCATATAATACACGCATAATATAAAAAGGGAGTAGAAAATGGAAGAAGAGAATAAGAAAAGTAGGCTGAAAGAGCTTATGACACAAAGAGTAAATCTCACGCCAGAAACAAAGGCTCGTATCAAAAAATGGATTGAGCGCATTGTGATTACAACCCTTGTGATTTTTGTGCTTATGAGATTAGGCGGATAATTTAGAAAGAAAAGGAATGTAAATGGAAAAACTACAACAAAAAATCAGCCAACGCTTAGAGGAAGGATTGCTAAAGCAAGAAGGCTTCAATCCAAAAGAAGTGATTGTAGCTTCTCTCTTTGGCGGAATACTAAAATTCAGCATAATTGAAACGCTAGAAAAAAATAGCAAGACATATTTCGCAGAGGCAATACAAGGCGAAGTGATAGGCTTCACTGAAAATGGCTTGAAGCTTGACTTTGGTTCTCAAGTTTCAGAAGGTGCTATTGTTGCTAAAGATTTTGGAACTAATAAACAAGAGGCTATTCAAGAAGTTTGTAGGTGGATTCGAAATGCTCAAAACAACCAAGATTTTCTTGTTTGAAAGCACTGCCTATTGTTGTAGTGCCATCATAAGACAAAGGAATATAAAATGGCGACATTAATCACGCAAGAAATCATCAGAGAAGTGGAAGGTAAGGCGACACCCGCTAACGATTCTGCTAAAGGGGCACGCCACTTAAACTCTAGCGCCATTATCCCACAAAACACACCGAAAAAAGTGGATTCTAGTATAGAACACTTTGAAGCTAATCTCAAAGAACTTTACGAACGATTTAATAGCTTAAAATGGTTTGATGAAATAGAAGGAGCTAAAAGGAGGGATATGCTGGACAATGAAATTATCCCTGCCATTGCGAAACACTTTAAACCTATTATAGAGAAGCTTAAAACCGCAGAAAATAAAGCGCAAATGGTAAAAATCATTAAAAATAATATAGATGAGTTGAGCGACTATTTAGCTTTCCATATAGCAAAAAGAGGGGATGAATATGTAGATGGCTATGGGGAGGGGCAATATGCTTTTTTTAGCGATGAAATATTTAAACTCTTTAAGACGGCGAAAGACACACAGAAATATAAAGACATTTTTGCTGATAAAAGGTATGTGGTTTTAGGAGGCATAGAAAACTTAAAAGATAAAGCCACTGCGATACATTTATCTTTTAGAGATATAAATGGAAAAATTAAAGGCTATGAGAGAGCCCCTAGAAAACAGGATTTGCTTTTTAAAAATTTAACGCTGGGAAATGATTTTAAAAGCCCTATGCTTATTAGCACAAAAAATAAAAAGCTAAAAGAAAAAGTTATTGAAAAGTTAAAGAATAATTATTTAGATAAAAATATATATAAGGATTATTTGGAAAATCAAATAGAAAATATAGAGTGTTATAATCCTAAAAAGATTGTATTAGGAAACTATATACCACCAAAGTGGAAGCCACAAAAATTAGAGGAGTGGAAAAAAGAGCTTGGGGAATTACAACGATATGATAAGGCTAAGGCAATGGAGAGTGTAACTAATCCACAAAGCAGTGAAGGAGAGTAAAAATGACAGCAAAAAAAACAAATGACAAAGCTATAATAGGAGGCATTCTAGCCACAATAGGAAGCATTCTAATTGTGCTCGCACCCATAATTTTTCTATATGGAATAATAGCCTTTGAAATAGCGGTTAATATTTCATATAAAAACAACACAAATATAGAGCTTGTTCTATTTGTGATAGAACATCAAACCCTGTTAAGCACTTTGTTTATTGTAGCTTTGGTTTTTTGTGTCGCATTTGGTGTTGTTTATTCCCAAGCAACTAATCAGATGCCTTGGTTTTTGTTGCCTGTTATTCTAATAGCACTTAGCCTTGATGTTTTTGCTTATAAAACTCCTTACATCAAACTGCAAGAACAAGAAAATAGGATTATTCAAGATTTGATAGATCAAGGCAAAATCACAGAAGAAAGCTTGAAGGCTGGTTTTTTTGAGGAATACATTAAGCTTCCAGCAGAGCTAGCGGTTTGTTTTGACAAAGAATTTAAGGGAGAGCTTTGCGGTATATTGTTTGACAAGCTTCTTGCAGAGGAAAGAATTAAAATTGAAGCTAGAAACGAAACTAGAAAAACAGCACAAGCCACTAAAGAGAAACAAGAGAATAAACTCATGGAGAATTACAATCAGATTCTCCGGCAAATAAAATAAGCTTCTAACAAAGGAGAAATGCTCTTTGCAACTCCTTCTTTGACAGCAAAATCCCATTTGAAACAAACCCCGAATCTCCCTATAATACGCACATACAAAGATTAAAGGAGCGTAGAAATGGGTTATACAAACTATTGGACTCAAAGCAAAAAGCAAGATAGATTCAGCGATGAATTTGTTGAAATGGCAAGAGAAATCTGCAGACTTGGTTTTGACAGAGGTATTGAGCTTGCTAGTGGCGATGGTGAAACATCTTTTGGCGTGTTTGAGCTTAACGAAGAGCTCTTGAAAGACTATGTTGCAAACGATGGCATTTGGATTAATGGCTTTGGCGACGAAAGCTGTGAGACATTCTCACTTGAACCACAAGCAGAAGTAGGCGAATTTAGCTTTTGCAAAACTGCTAGAAATAGATACGATGCGGTGGTTAAGGCATTAATGTTTCTCGCATATAAAGAAGGCATTATCAGGGACATTAGCTGGGACAGCTGTGGGGACAAAAAACAAAACGAAGGTGGCTTTGCCTTATATGAGAGTGCAACAAAGGATATGAGTATGCGAGAAGAAATGTCTCGTATCTTGGGAATCTAAAAAACAAAAATATATATTTGTAATATCGTGGAGTCTTAATATATAATTGCGTTTAGAAATTTGTCAAGAGAGTTCTTATCCTCTTGGGCAAACCTACTTCTTTTTGTCAAGTATGATTCACTATAGTCAATGTCTCTTATGATTTGTTCTGCAAAAAAAATATTAGAAGAGTTGCAAAAGTGCGATTTAAAAAAAGTCTCTCTTTTGGAGCCCTTGGGCGAATAACCACATTTTACACTACAAAAGGAGCATTTGAATGAAAAAATTACTTTTCATTGCCGGAATCAGTATGGCTGTTTTAGCTAATATAGGATTAGCTGATGAGTTA
>NZ_QXJF01000018.1 GCF_003670275.1 Helicobacter labetoulli | reverse complement strand
ATCTTGAGCGATAATCTTTAAAGGATTAGGAGCATCTTTTCTTTGATGATTAAGGTATTTAAAAAATTCAAAGAGAGTTTGGGAGATAGCAGATAGAGGCTTTACAAGGGTAAATTTAATAAAAAGTGAAATGATAAATACAATACTTATAAAACTCGCTAAAACAGATACGAGCATACTTATTGTGATTTTTCGTAGTGGTACATAGACTGAAGTTTGCGGCGCAGAGACAAGCACGCTCCAAAATGATCCATTATTACGCCATACTTCAAAAGTGGAAACTCCGCCAATTGTCTCTTCACATCAATGGTTTTATTATCAAGTGTGATTCCTGCTTTAAGAAAATTATTAATAACACCTTGTGTATTCTCTAAAAGCGCGAAGCTTTCATCAAAGATTGGGGCAATATTATTTGCGTGCCGCTTGGCAACATTATAGAGCATAGTTTTAGCTTCTTTATCAAGCGTAGAGCGAGATTGCACAAGAATGATAAGAGCTATAATCCCAATACAAACTAAAACAACAAGGGCAATGACAAGATTCATCTTAGTGCCAAATTTGAGTTTTTTAAATGATGCAAACATACTAATCTCCAACTTACTTCAAAAATATGAGAAATAATTGCGGAATTCTAGCTGAAACAAAAAAAGATTAATGTTTTTTGCTCGTGTTGTTTTTAGGTATTTTGTTACTAAATTATACAATGAAATAAAGCTAGTGTAAAAATGAGCGTGTAAGTTTAAAAAGATGTAATTCATCACAAGAAATGTAGAATATGAGCGGTTAGAATAATGTGCTTAAGGCTATTAAGAGTGAGTAAAAGATATTTACAAATGACAAGCAAATAAGCTCCCAAAGCCTTAAAGGCTTTGGAGTAAAAGGGAGTGGAGTTCAGTATTGAAAGCTTTAGCATTTTCAAGGTTGTTGCCTTCAAGCACCACAGCTGCACCAAAAAGCAAAGTAGCACTTTGAGCGATTTTTTCCGCACTTGCATTTTTGAGCTTTTCAAAAAGCGGATGGGTGATATTAAGCTCTAAGATAGGCTTAGATTCAGGGAGTTTCTGCCCCATTTGTGCCATAAGATTTGCCATCATTGGATTAGAGTCTTCTTTAATCAGCGTGATTGGAGAATCGCCTAGTTGTGAAAGTTTCACTTCAGCAATTTGCTCTCCCAACGCTTCTTTAAAGGCTTTCATAAGTGGCTCGTATGCTTTTTGTGTCGCTTCATCAATACTTTGCTCACCAAGCTCTTCTAGCGCTTCTTTGCTGTTAATACTTTTTAGCGGCGTTTTATCATATTCTCCCACCATCGGCATAACAATAGAGTCAATCTCATCGCTCAAAAGCAAGACATCAAAGCCCTTTTGTGTGTATTTTTCAAGTAATGGTGCGTTTTTAATTGCCTCTTTATTTTCACCCAGCATATAATAAATACTCTTTTGCTCGCTACTCATCGCTTCTTTATAGGCTTTAAGCGAGATAGATTCAGCCTTTACGCTCTCAAATCGCAAAAGTTCTAGAATCTTGTCTTTGTTTTCATAGTCCCCATATAAGCCTTCTTTCAGCACTTTGCCAAATTGTTCGTAGAATTTTTTATAATCCTCATCATTTTTTGCGATATTGGCAATTTCGCCTAGAATCTTCTTTGTGGAGGCGGATTTGATATTGGCTAGAATCTTATTTTGTTGTAAGATTTCACGGCTCACATTCAAAGGTAAATCTTCGCTGTCAATCACCCCACGCACAAAGCGTAAATATGGCGGCAATAGCTCCTTATCATCATCAGTGATAAATACTCGTTTGACATAGAGCTTCACACCTGATTGATAATCCACGCGGAATAAGTCAAATGGTGCTTTGCTAGGGATATAAAAAAGTGTGGTGTATTCTAAATTGCCTTCAACCTTTGTGTGAATCCACCGCATAGGCTCGTTATTATCGTGTGAGAGTGTGGCGTAAAACTCTTTGTAATCTTCATCTTTAAGCTCGGATTTTGGAATCTTCCATAGGGCTTTAGCGGTGTTGATTTGGGATTGCTTGTTTTCTTTGCTCTCTTTTGTAGAATCTCCTTTTTTAGAATCTTCTGTGTTTTCACTCTTGGTCTCTGTGTAATGGAGATAAATAGGGAATGCGATATGCTGGGAATATTTATGGATAATGTTTTCAATCTCCCAACGAGACGCAAAGTGTGCATCTTCCTCTCGCAAATACAGCGTGATTTGTGTGCCTTGAGATTCTTTAATACACTCGCCAATCTCATATTCGCCCTTGCCTTCACTTACCCACGCATAGGCTTTTTCTTCACCTGCTTTCTTGCTTTGCACCACGACACGATGTGCTACCATAAATGCCGAGTAAAAGCCTACGCCAAACTGCCCAATAAGTGCTGAATCTTTCTTTTTATCCCCGCTAAGTTGGCTAAGGAAGCTCTTTGTGCCAGACTTTGCGATAATGCCTAAATGTTCTTTCATATCAGATTCACTCATACCAATGCCATTGTCCTCTATGGTGAGTGTTTTTTTCTGCTCATCAAAGGATATGTCAATGCGTGGCTCAAAGCTTAGGGATTTGAGATTATCCTGTGTGAGCGTGAGATATGAGAGCTTATCAAGTGCGTCAGATGCGTTACTTACAAGCTCTCGCAAGAATATCTCTTTATTGGAATACAAGGAATGTATCATTAGGTCTAAAAGTTGTGTAATTTCTGTTTGAAATTGATGTTTTGTTGCCATTTTTTCTCCTTAAAATTCAAATTGAAGTGGCAATCATAGCAGAAAATATTAAATTATGTGTAAAGTTTATAATGATTCTATAAACTTTAATGAGTGAGTTTATATAATAAAAACTAAGTTTTTTGTATGATATTTGGAATAACAAAGCAAGATTCTAAGAATATTTATTATACAAGTTATACAGGCCGAGTTGTAAGTAATGACAAGCTAGAATCTTGGGATTTTTAGCGTTGGGATTGAAAGGTGGATTCTATAAAATTTTATAGAATCTATGGTGAGATTCTAAGACAAACATAATAAAAAAACATAAAGGAAAAAAGTGAAAGTAGCTATTGTGCTTGGAGGTGGAGGCTCTAAGGGGGCGTATCAAATTGGAGCGTGGAGGGCGTTAAAAGAGCTTGGTATAGAATATGATATAGTTACAGGCACAAGCATAGGTGCTTTAAATGGTGTGCTAATGGTGCTTGGAGACCATGAAAAGGCTTTGGGGCTGTGGCGGGAGATAGATATAGATAAGGTGGTGCTAAATGGGCTAAATCTCCGCACGGACTTGCAGTATTATTATGAGAATAGTGAGAAACTTTTGCCTTTTATCAAAAGCTACAAGGATAATAAGGGTATGGATATTGCTCCGCTTAAAAAGATTATTCAAAAATGCGTTGATGAGCGGTTTTTTAGCTCTAGCGTAGATTATGCGTTAATGAGTGTGAGATTCCCCAGCTTTGTGCCTGTAAAAAAATATAAAAATGAGCTTTCAATGGAGAATCTCGCTTCGTGGATTTTGGCTTCAGCCTCGTGTTTTCCGGCTTTTCCGGTATGTGAGATTGATGGGGAGGGCTATATAGATGGAGGATATTATGATAATCTCCCTATTAGTCTTGCTTTTGAGCTAGGTGCAGAGCAGGTTATCGCCATAGCACTTAATCCAGAATCTCACCCCTTTAGTCATCATCCGCTTGTGAAAAATATTTACCCCCTTAAGCCCCTTGGCGGTATGCTTGATTTTGACAAAATGAGTATTGAAGAGAACTTGGAGCTTGGCTATTTTGACACGCTCAAGGCTTTTGGTAAGTTGCAGGGCTTTACATACAGCTTTTATCCTAACACTAAAGATATGCCACAATATCTTATGGCGATGAGTAGGGCATTAAGCATTGTAATGCAAAAAGAATTGCACAATACAAAGGAATTGCCTTTTGCTTTGCATAAAGCTTTGGAATTTATTATGCCTTTAGAATCTAAGCGGATTTTAGAGCTTTTATCTCATAATGAAATGATGAGTGTGAATCTAGGCGAGATTCACAATGAAAAATCTCAAATGATTTTTAATCGATCAAAACTTGCTGCTATGGTGCTTTGTCTTGTAGAGCTGATGATGGGGCAGTATGACTATGAGCGTAAAAGGATATATCATCTTAATGAGATAATAGATGAGCTTAAGGCTAAAAATACGCAAAGGCAGGAAAAGACGGAGTTTTTTCAGGCTTTGAATCTGCCAAATGTTTATCAACGAGATGAAAAGATTATAGGGGCGTTTTTTCATCTCTTTTGTTTTGAGCTACAAGGTAGCGGAGTGTGAAAAGCTTGTGTAAGAAAGGATTCAATCCGCAGTTTCAAGCAAAATTTACGCCACAATGCAAACTAGAATCTAAGCCAAAATTTGAAAAGATTTATATTGAAATAAGCGATTATTGTGGGCTAAAGTGTGGATTTTGCCCAAGTGCAAGTATGGAGCAAAGACGCGGAGCTATGGATTTGGAGCTGTTTGAAAATATATGCCAACAGATTGAATCTAGGGCAAAGCGAGTGTGTTTGCATATTTTAGGCGATCCTTTGGGAGTGAAACATCTTGTCTCTTATGTGGAGATTCTAAAAAAATATCATTTGGCAGTGGAGCTTGTTAGCACGGGACTTTTCTTGCAGGAGTGGCATTTTGAGCTACTTACACAAGAGCCATTTGTGCAGGTGGCATTTTCTTTGAGTGCATTTTTGGCAAATAAACATCTTTTAAAAAAGCGACATTTGGGGCAGATTCTCAAATTTTGTGCGTTCAATCTCGCAAAAAAATCCCCCATTTTTGTGAATCTGCGTTTGCATAGTGATGATATTGCAGGGCAGAGCGTGGAGTTTATGGAGCTGTGTGGCTTCGTGGCTAGATTTTTTGGGCTAGATTCTAGTGTATTTATAGAAAGTCTTAAAAGTGGGCGAGTGAGACTTGGGGCAAAGGTATTTGCTAATCCTAAGACTTCTTTTGAATGGGAGCAAAGTAGGTATAAGGACAATCAAGCAAGCAATAACTCCCTTCAAGTATTTTGCTATGGAGCGATAAAGCAGTTTGGAATCTTGAGTAATGGTGAGATGGTGCCTTGTTGTATTGATTATGCTGGAAGGGCGAGTTTTGGTAATGTAAAAATGCAGAGTATAGGGGAGATTCTACAAAGTGATGGGTTTAAAAGATTTGCGTTAGAGTTAGAGCGTGGAAAAGCCCCTTGTGCGTTGTGTCAAAAATGTGGATATAGGCTTATTTTGTAGCTAGAAGAAAGAAATGGAATTATTTTTGCTGATAACCCCTTACAAAAAGTAAAGCTTGGTCTCTAAAAGGATTTAGGGATTGGATTAAAGGGATTTTATGAAAAGAATACTCGCAGTTCTATTGTGTATGTGTGGAATCTACGAAGCTGCAAATGCAAACAATATCGCACAATTACTCCTAACCGGGCGTCCAAGTGGGCATATGGGGGTGTATTATCAAGGTATGACGGGTGGAGCGCCGAGCTTTGCTGATGCCAATGTCTCACTTGCCTATCAAACTCAAAGCTTTCGAGGTCTAGCATTTGGTGGTTCAATGTGGGCAGCTACAAAGCTGTATCAGAAACGAAGTGGGGATTTTTCGCAGGTAAAGGAAAATTTTGTGCTTACAGAAGCCTATGCGAGTTTTGTAAATCCCGATCGTTTAAGTATATATGCGGGACGATTTCGAACCAATAGTGAATGGATTAAGCATTATACGCAAGGCGTATCAGCAACTTATGAAGATATAGAGAATCTTAAACTTGATTTTATTTGGGCATATAAGAATGCGTATGTAACAAATTATAGAATGGATAGTTTTGCAAATCCTTTTGGGAGTGTGGGGGCATTGTATCTAGGGGCAACCATCACGCTCCCTGAATCTCCTTTGCAAATTACCCCATATATTTATGCTGCTCCTAATGATTTTACTGCCTTTGGTGCTAAGGTGCTTGTGGCTGTGCCCGTGAATACCGCACTTTTATATGGAAAAATGCACTTTTTGTCTTTTAGTGCTAGGAATGATAAGATTATTGACCATTCACGCACAAAGGGTGATGGGGGATTTGTATGGCTAGAGGGTGGAGCAAAGTGGTTAGGTATGAATGTTGGAGGTGGTGTTCTCTCTGTGGCTGAAAATGGAGCTAGGGGGATTGATTCATTTGGGCAGAGTAGCTATTTTGAAAGACGAGAGGGACTTTTTTACAATAATGCTACATCACTTTATGGATTCTTAGAATATGACTTAAAGCAGTATGTGCAGCTTGATGCAGCGATTAGACACACAAACATAGGAAGCAAGAATATATTTAACTGGGAAGTGGGACTTGTTTCTGAACCACAACAGAATATTAAATTGGGTGTAAAAATTATAGGAATGGTAAATAATGCCGATTTTACGCTTGATAATTCAATTTTTGCCAATGATGGTAGGAATTATCTGCTGACTCGTGTCTTTGCACAAGTTAGTTTTTAATCTTTTATAAGGAGTTTTAATGAAAAAAGTGTATGTTTCACTTGCTTTAGCTTCTGCTATGGCGGTAGGTGCAAATGCGGTAGAGGTAAATCCTTTTGGACATTTAGGAGCATTTTATCATCAAGGATTTGGTGGTTTAGATATAACAAATGATAAGGGCAAAACAGTTCAAGCAGCTTATGGTAATGTTTCTGCACGCGTAGGGATTGATCTAGGGTTGGGTAAAAATGTAAGCATTGGTCTTGGTGGCTGGGGTGCTTACCCATTCTATGATATTTCACAGAATGATTCTATCACTAAAAGGGCATTTCCAAATTATGCTGATGTCTCTGATGCGTATTTTAAATATGATGGCGGGAGATTGAGCTTTGTGCTTGGACGCTTTGATATAGGGCAGTTTTTCCTAGGTATTGATGGCAAAAACTATACAGGTGTGGATTGGATTTATGGCAATGTGCAAGGTGGTGCGTTAAATGTAGATGGTGGAGCTATAAGCTTATGGGCATATTGGAGAAACTCTCAGCTTGGAGCAGGGCAGGCTTATAACAGAATGGGCTATGAGCTTTCAAGCTTTGATACTTATCAACATCAAAAAGACAAGAAAGGTGAGCTCGTAAGCGGTGGTGTGGATATTAAATTTGGCGAAATGTTTAAAGTCTCTCCATTTGTGAGCTATCTTACAGATGATAATGGTTATGTAGCTGGCACACACGATGTGTTAAACGCAGGTGCAAAAGCACAGCTTGATCTTAGCTCTGGAAGTGTGCAGTCAAAGACGACTTTGCGTGCCGTGTATGGTATGGATAATCTCGTAGGCGATGGCAAAAGCACAAATGGTATGACTTTTTGGATTGATGAAGAATTGCGATTTAATGAGTGGCTAAAGCTTGGTGCAGGATATATTTCAAATGGCAAAAACTCACATTTGCTTAACTTTGGAGATAGAGCAAGATTCTATGGCTATCGTGGTGGTATGAGTGGTGCTGGTGTTGGTCGTTTCCTTGGTTATGGCGATACTTGGTATGTCTTTGGTGGAGTTGAATCTAAGCGTCTAGCCCTTGATGTGCTTTACTCTGGCGGTGATTATGAGGAAATCTCTGCAGTTGGCTCTATTGTGCTTTGGCAAGGAAGTGATAAAATGTATTTCAAAGTCGGTGCCGGATATGTGGGGACAGGCAAGGTAGCGACAAACGACACTACACTTGGCAATCTCGTCGGCAATGCGTTTAATGGTAAATGGCAGCATTCCGCCCTTGCGTTTGCTAAATTTGGATTCTAAGAATCTAAATAAAGATTTAAGCAAGGCTAGGATTCTAGCCTTGCAACCCTAGTTTGATACCTTAAAGATTTTTGCTTAAATTTATTGTAATTAAAGCAGGAATTAAACCATTTTCTACTATAATCCACGCTTTTTTACACTATCACACAAAAAAGGACACATAATGAAAAAAGGAATCCACCCAGAATATATCCCTTGTAAGGTAACTTGCGTAACAAGTGGAAAGCAAATTGAAGTTTTAAGCAATAAGAGTGAATTGCGTATTGATATTTCAAGCTTTTGCCATCCATTTTATACAGGAAGTGATAAAATCACTGACATCACTGGACGCGTTGAGAAATTCCGCCAAAAATACAATATGAAATAAGTCTATGCTAACACTTGTGCCAACCCCCATTGGGAATCTTGAGGACATTACTTTGCGGGCGTTGGAGGCAATAAGGTTGGCTGATGTAATTTTGTGTGAAGATACAAGAGTAGCCAAAAAGCTTTTAGAGCTACTCATCTCACGCGATATCCTTGAACTTCCAAATGATATGAATCTAAAGGATTTTTTAGATTCTAAACAAATCAGGTCTTTTCATTCACATAATCAAGATGAGTTTTTCTCTTCTTTACAGGAGAGATTTTTTGATTCTAATGTATTGTATCTTAGCGATGCGGGAATGCCTTGTATTAGTGATCCGGGTGCGAAGCTTGTGTCGTATGCGATAGAACATCACATTGCCTTTGATGTTTTGCCCGGGGCTTGTGCGTTAAATGTGGCATTTTGTGGGAGTGGTGTAGAATCCACACCATTTGTTTTTGTAGGATTTTTACCACATAAAAAGCTAGAGCGACAAGCGAAACTTTTGCAGATTGCTAGGCTCAATATGGGTGGGGCGTATAGTGCGATTTGCTATGAAAGCCCACATAGAATCTTAGAAACCTTGCAGGATATTGCACTCTTGCTTCCACATACCCGTATTGCTGTGCAAAAGGAGCTAACAAAGCTTCATCAGCAGCGATATTATGGCACAGCACAAGAGGTTGGCGATATGCTAGAAGATTCTGTAATACGCGGGGAGTGGGTGCTGATACTTGATTTTTCACACGCTTTAAAGCATAGTGAGAATACACTTGATTATGAAGAGGCACTTATGCTTGATATTCCACCAAAAATTAAGGCAAAGATTTTAAGCAAGATGAGTGGCAAAAGTATCAAGCAATGCTATGAAGAAATCCTAAGCGTGGAGTAAGCGGTGATTATTTATGGTAAGCAGCCTATTTTGTATGCCATAAAAACTTGTCCTTGGAGCATAGAGGAATTTTATCTCGTAAAAGAGTTGCCAAAAGAGCTGTTTTCTCAACTAAGTAAGTTGGATAAGCCTATAAAGCGTGTGGATAACAAAAAAGCTCAAGCTCTCGCACACGGCGGCAATCATCAAGGGATTCTCGCGCAAATCACCCCTCCACAGCCCTCAAGCCTCAAAGAGCTAAAGGAAAAAGATTCACTTTTGGTGCTATGTGAGATTAGCGATGTGGGGAATGTCGGCTCAATTTTTCGCACAGCTTATGCCTTGGGGGTAGGTGGAATCGTGATTTGTTTGCCAAGTCTTAGTCAAAAAGCGATAGAAAGTATCGTGCGTCTTTCAAGTGGAGCATTTTTACATATGCCTTATGGGGTTTTTACACAAGTCTTTGATGTGCTAAATGAGCTTAAAAATGCAAACTTTACCCTTGTAGGTGCGGATATGCAAGGGCAGGAGAGTGTGGAGAGGTATCAAAAATGGGCGTTATTTTTAGGCAGTGAATCTGTGGGTTTATCAGCACGGCTGAAGCACAAACTTGATACAATGCTTTCCATCAAAATGGAACATCACTTTGATTCGCTCAATGTAGCGGTAGCTACGGGAATTTTAATAGATAGGATTAATTATGCAGGGAAACATTAATACACAATTACTTGATGAGGAGCTAGGAAAACTTAAGGCTATTGGCTTAAAGGAGCTAAGCAAAACAACAAAGCTTGCAAGCTCAAAAATTGAAGATGTGTTAGAGAAGCGTTTTGATAAGATTGACAATGTGCGGGCAAAGGGTTTTATTGCAATTTTGGAGCGTGAATATGGCGTTGATTTGCGTGATTGGATTCTCTTTAAAGAGCAGTTGCAAAAGCCTGATATAAATAGTGTGGCAGAGGTGATAAGCAAACAAGACGAGGAGGAACGCTCCCAAAAATTAATTGAGAATATAGCTATTGTAAAAGAAAAAGAAGAAGAAAAAAAGAAAGATTTACAAAAAGATCGTGAGCATTATGTGATTGAACTTGCACTTAAAAATGAACCTACGACTAAATCTCACGCAGAATCTTATTCTTGGGTTTATGTGATTTTGGGGCTTGTTTTTCTTGCACTTATGGGTTATTTTGCATACAAGGCTTTTTTGCAAGATAATGACGGGGCAACACAAGATTCAAAATCAAGTGCAGTATCCCAAAAAAATCAAGAGGTTGATAATGAGGGTTATGATGGTGTGTTTTTTGACGCGACAAAACCATTAGAAGAAACAAAACAGCCAAATCTACAAACACAAGAGATGTATTCTCAAGATGTTTTAACGGATACACAGGCTCAAGATTCTGCTTTGCAAACCCAACAAGACAAACCAACGCAATCTCAAGACAATCAGCAATTAAGCCATCCAGAGCAAAGCTTCTTCTTTAATCCTAAATCTGCTCAAGTAGATTCTCAAGCAAATGCCCAAGAGAAAAAGCAAGTCAGTGATAATATCTTGCATATCCAAGCCGAGCAGGATTTGTGGCTTGGTGTGATTAACCTTGAGACCGGAAGCAAGGAGCAGTTTTCATATAAAAAGGAGTATGATATACCTTTGAATAATAAAATGCTTCTTGTTATGGGGCATAGTGTATTTAAGCTTACACTTAATGGCGAGGAAGTGCCTCACGGCAACAAACATCCTGTAAGAATGTATTTTGATGGTTCAAGTCTTGTAGATGTGAATTATACGCGTTTTAAGCAGCTTAATGGCGGTCTTGAATGGTAAGGTTTGTTTTTATTCTTGCTTGTATTATAGCGAGTGCGTGGGCTGATGCGTTTGATGATAAGATAAAGAATCTTATGGGGGAACAAAGCTATCAAACAAATGCAAATTTCATTAATAGAATCTTTGCTAATAGGAATCTCTACTACACTGGCGGACGACTTGATATTGCTAAGATTGTTTATGCGCTTAAAAGTAATGGTCTGCTTAGCTCACGCTTTGGGCAACCAAGCGAGGTGAAGTTAAGCTTTAGCGCGAGGACTAGTCCTGTTTTACTCACAAAGGTTGGGAACAATATTTTAAGCACAATGGGTTATTCATATTTTGTCGTAAGTAGAGCAGAATTAAGCGGTGGTCTCTCAAGCGTAGAGTTTTCTTTTAACACCGAGCATAGCCCAGATATGGGAATTATTATTGATGAGCTAGGAAAGAGAGGTTTTGTTTGCCTTGATATAAATCGTGTCAATGCACAAAAATGGGAATATATGCTTGAGGTGAATGAGCCGCGACTTCCAAACACAAAGTTTCTTGCAAAATCGGCAACACTCAAATGGCGTGATGCATCAGGAGAGTATTGGGTGAGTGTGAATATGAGCGGAGATTTGTATATCCAAGCTAGTGATTTTCCAAAATGGAATCCACACATTGTGCTGTATGATAAGAATCTAAGTATAATAGATATGCTAAGCAATACAGGCGGCAATGATAGTGTGAAGGTTAAGATTCCACAGGGTGTGAAGTTTGTGATGATTACAGATTATGATGGAGCGGAGAATCTTAAGGGCGGAATTACTGCGAGTTTGAAGTAGATTCTGAATCTAGTGATAAGGAGAGAAGTATGTTTGATGAGATTGAGTTTGATAAGACAAAGCGTTTGCCAAAGTATGTGTTTGCTGCTATTAATGAGATTAAGCTTGAGATGCGTCGTAATAATGAAGATGTTATTGACTTCTCTATGGGAAATCCAGATGGTAAGACGCCCGAACATATTATCCAAAAGCTATGTGAAGCTGCACAAAAAGATAAAAATCAGGGCTACTCTGTAAGTCGCGGAATCTACAAGTTGCGTTTAGCAATTTGTAATTGGTATAAGCGAACTTATGGCGTGGATTTAGACCCAGAATCTGAAGCGTGTGTAACAATGGGGAGTAAAGAAGGCTATGTGCATTTAGTTCAAGCCATTGCAAATCCGGGTGATAACGCCATTGTAGCCGAACCCGCTTATCCTATTCATTATTATGCTTTTATTCTTAATGGGGCGAATGTCTCTACTTTTGGGTTAAAGTGGAATGATGAAATGGAGCTTGATGCAAATGATTTTTTTGCAAATATTAAAAGGGTGCTAAAAGAAGTAATGCCTCGTCCAAAATTTGTTGTTGTGAATTTTCCGCATAACCCAACGACCATTATTGTATATAAGGAATTTTATGAGCGTTTAGTGGCTATGGCAAAACAAGAGCGATTTTATATTATTTCTGATATTGCATATGCAGAGCTTTGTTTTGATGGTTTTAAAACGCCAAGTATTTTAGAAATCCCCGGAGCCAAAGATGTGGCGGTTGAAAGCTATACGCTGAGTAAAACTTACAATATGGCAGGCTGGCGAGTTGGCTTTGTGGTGGGCAATAAGAAAATCATTCAAGCTTTGCAAAAGATTAAAAGCTGGATTGATTATGGAATCTACACGCCCTTGCAAATTGCCTCTACCATTGCCCTTGATGGAGACCAAAGCTGCGTGGAAGAGATATGCGATAAATATGAAAAGCGTATGGAAGTGCTGATTAAGAGTTTTAAAGAAGCGGGTTGGGAGATGAAAAAGCCAAAAGCGAGTATGTTTATTTGGGCGAAGTTGCCTGAATGTGTGGGTGATATGGGTAGCTTGGAATTTTCAAAAAGGCTTTTAAAAGAGGCGAAAATTGCTGTAAGTCCGGGTGTGGGCTTTGGGGATTATGGAGAAGGGTATGTGAGAATTGCGTTAATTGAAAATGAAAAGCGAATCCGCCAATCCGCACGGAATCTCAAGGCATTTTTGAAGCAATTTTCATAAGATTTTATTAAGATTTTAAGGATTATTTGATGTCAAAGCTTGTTTTGGGAATGGTTGGCTTTGGAGTTGTTGGCTCTAGTGTGTTAAAGGCAATTTTAGCAAATGGTGAGATTATTAATGCAAGGGCAGGAAAACAGATAGTCTTAAAAAGCATTGTCGTGCGTGATAAGAAAAAGGCAGAAAAAAAGCTTGCAGAGTTGAATGTCATAGATACGAATGCAAATATAACCCTTAGCACAAATGTAGATGATATTTTACAAGATAGTGAGATTGATGTTGTTATTGAGCTTATGGGTGGTGTGGAGTTTGCATACACAATAGCACAAAGAGCATTGAAAGCAAAAAAAGCTTTTATCACCGCTAACAAGGCAATGCTTGCTTATCATAGAAGCGATATTGCACCACTTGCAAATGGTTTGCCTGTGGGATTTGAAGCAAGCGTGTGTGGTGGCATACCTATTATACGCGTTTTAAAAGATGGCTTGAGTGCTAATCATATTTTGGGAATCCGCGGGATTTTAAATGGCACGAGTAATTATATCCTAACTCAAATGCAGCAGTTTGGCAAAAACTTTGCCACAGCCCTCAAAGAAGCACAGAATCTTGGCTATGCGGAGGCTGATCCAAGCCTTGATATTAATGGTGGTGATGCGGGACATAAACTTTTAATCCTTGCTTCTCTTGCGTATGGAATCCACGCTATGCCCGAAGATATATTGATTGAAGGTATTGCTGATATAACGCCCGATGATATGGAATTTGCCAATGAGTTTGGCTATGTGATTAAACTTCTAGGCATTGCTAAAAAGCAAGATGATGAAGTGGAGTTACGCGTTCATCCAAGTATGATTAAAAAAGAATCTATGATTAGCAAAGTTGATGGCGTGATGAATGGCATTAGTGTGATAGGTGATTATGTAGGGGAGAGTATGTATTATGGAGCGGGAGCAGGAGGGGAAGCAACAGCAAGTTCGGTGATAAGTGATATTGTCGCTATTGCTAGGGGGGAGAGTGCGGCAATGCTTGGCTTTAGCCGACCTTTGGAAGAGGGTAAATTGCGACTGAAAGATAAAGAAAAGATTCACTCACGCTACTACATACGCCTTTATGTGAGAGATAAGCCCGGAGTGTTAGGGGAGGTAGCACAGATTCTAGGGCGACATAATATTTCTATTGGTGCATTTTTGCAAAAAGAGACAGATGAGAAAAATATCGCCACAATGCTATTTTCTACACATCATTGCTATGAAAGGGAGATTAATCACGCTTTATGTGAGTTGGAACAGATAGATTCTATCACGCAAAAGCCCTTCAAAATGCGACTTGAAGATGAATATGAGTAGGACAAAGGGTAAGCAAGCAGAAGACAGAGCGTGTGCGTTTTTATCTCAAAATGGTTTTGAGATTTTGGAGCGAAACTTTTTTGCACGATATGGGGAGATTGACATCATTGCTCAAAAGAATGGAATCTTGCATTTTGTTGAAGTTAAAAGTGCGAGTGTCGGGGCTAAGAGTGGCTTTGAGCCTATTTATAATATCACGCCAAGCAAGATTGACAAGCTTATATCCACGATAGGATTCTATCTTTCAGCACAGAATCTCACACAAGAATATTGCCTTGATGCGTTAATCATCAAAGGCGAACACATTGAGCTTATAGAAAATATCACTTTGTAGTGAGAATTCATCTATTATCATTTTTATTGTGGCATAAGCCATTTAAGTATAAGTAAGAATAAATACTAATTTTATTGACTCTGCGTTTTGAATCTAGCTACAATTCCAAAAAATCAACACTATCTTACATTATCAAACAAGGAATTATAATGAAACAAATTACCATAGTATGCGTTGGACAGCCAAATGTTGGCAAAAGCTCGCTTGTGAATAAGATTTGCGGTGTGCATTTAAAGGTGGGGAATTTCACAGGTGTTACGATTGAGAAATCAGAAGCAAAGATTGAATACAAGGGCTACACTTTGCGTATTATTGATTTGCCCGGCACATATTCCTTAAATGACTACTCTTTTGAGGAGCAAGTAACAAAGCAATTCTTAGAATCTCAAGAATATGATGTGATTTTAAATGTGCTAGATTCTACAAATTTGGAGCGTTGTTTGCTACTCACTACGCAGCTTATGGAGCTTCAAAGTAAAATGTGTCTTGCACTCAATATGAGTGATGAGGCAAAAAAAGAGGGGATTGAGATTAATAATGCGTCGCTTGGCGAGATTCTAGGTGTGGAGTGTGTGAGCGTGTCTGCGTTGCGCGGGGAGAATCTTGAGGCTTTGCTTGATAAGATAATTTTTATTGCAAATGAGCCACTCAAGCCAAACAAGCGAGTATATGCTGATTTTTTAGAAAATGAGATAGCTAAGATTCAGAGTTTTTTGACACAAAAGCGTTATGATGAGATTGAGCGGCTTTTGGCTGAAAATCATAAGGGGCTTGTGAGCTTAAGAGATATTGCAATTAGGCTACTTATGCAGGATAATTTTCTTGCTAAGAGTTTGCACGATAAGGGCTGCTGGGCGGAACTTAGCGAGTTTGTCAATAAATGCATACAGCAGCTTTATAAACAATCCCAAAGCCAAAATGTGCGTGATATTTTTAATGATGATAGTATTAGTTTCGCAAAGGGTGCAAGTATGGAATCTAGCCGAACTCACGCTAAAAAGCAGCTCTCCACAACTCAAAGGCTTGATGCGATTTTACTTAATACTTATCTTGGGATTCCTATTTTTTTATTGTTGATGTGGCTTTTGTTTCAGCTTACTTTTTATCTTGGAGAGTTTCCTAAAGTGTGGATTGAGGAGGGTATGGCTACTTTTGGCTTTTTTGTGGAGGAGCATATAGGTAATGAATTTTTAGCGTCTTTGCTTTCGGGTGGGATTATTGCTGGTGTTGGAGCAGTGCTTAGTTTTTTGCCTCATATTTTGATACTTTTTTGCGGTATTGTGCTGCTTGAAGGCACGGGGTATATGGCGAGGGTAGCATTTTTGCTTGATGGTTTTTTTCATAAGTTTGGTTTGCACGGCAAGAGTTTTATCCCACTTGTTACGGGGTTTGGTTGTTCTGTTCCGGCGTATATGAGTGCGAGAATGCTGAAAAATCGCAATGATAGAATGCTGACACTTTTTATTATTAATTTTATGAGTTGTGGGGCGAGGCTGCCTGTTTATACGCTTTTTATTGGGGCATTTTTCACTCCAAATGTGGCTGGGAATGTGCTGTATGGAATCTACATCTTTGGAGCATTGGTGGGGCTATGTATGGCTAAGATTCTAAAGCTTACTGCTTTTAGGGGTGAAGATGAGCCATTTGTAATGGAGATGCCAAAATATCGGCTGCCAAGTATGCGTTTAATTACTTTTAGTGTGTGGCAAAAGGCAGTGAGCTATGTGAAAAAGGCGGGAAGTTTTATACTCCTTGCTTCTGTGATTATTTGGGTGGGGACGCAGTTTCCCCATAATGAGACCTTAGAGCAGCAGACAAATGAGACAGTGAGTGCACTAGAATCTAAGATTGTGGAATTGGAGCAGCAAAGGGGCAAGAAAGAGTGTGTGCAGGAGTGGGAACATAGGAATGCTGATGGTAGTGCAAGGTGGGGTGTTTCTGTCGTGATGTGTGAAGATGGGTATATAGATAGACGCATAGAGTCTATACAAGAAGAGATAGAAAATATTCAGCATACCTACCAGTCAAGTAAAGTAGAGCAAAGCTATTTGGGGCGGATAGGGAAGTTTATAGAGCCACTTTTCACGCCTATGAATTTTGACTGGAAGTTGTCTATTTCGCTTGTCAATGGGCTTTTGGCAAAGGAGACGATAATCTCAAGTATGGGTGTTTTGTATGCGTTGGGTGAGGGTATTGATGAGAATAATGATATGCCTTTGCGTGAGATTCTTCAAGAGAATGTTAGCCTGCCTAGTGCTATTGCTTTTATTTTGTTTATTATGTTTTATAACCCTTGTTTTGCAGCGAGTATTGTATTTGGCAAGGAAGCGGGTGGAAAGCGGTTTATCGCGTATTTGTTTATTTTTACAAGTGTGGTGTCATATATCTTTGCACTTGCGGGACATAAGATTACGCAGTTGATTGTTGGGTAGTATATGTGGAATTGGAGCATTGAATCTGTGTAGAAGTAATGTAGTTTTCTTGACAAAAAAGCGATGTTATACTATAATTACGCCCTTTTAACTTCGTGTCGGGGCGTAGCGCAGTCTGGTTAGCGCACTTGGTTTGGGACCAAGGGGTCGAAGGTTCGAATCCTTTCGCCCCGACCACTTCTTAAATCTTTTTATGGTGGGTGTAGCTCAGTTGGTTAGAGCATCAGGTTGTGGCTCTGAGGGTCGTGGGTTCGATCCCCATCACCCACCCCATAAATTCTTAGACTTTGCGTTCGTAGCTCAATTGGATAGAGCACCAGACTTCGGATCTGGGGGTTAGGGGTTCGACTCCCTTCGGGCGTACCACTTTCTTAAAATGCTAGATTCTACTGATTATTCTTGCTCAAATATTTGCAAGGCGAGTTTGAGCTTTTCTGGATTGATATAGACATTTTCTTGTTGAGGATGCATTGATGTATCGTGTGTTTCTCCCACCATATAGGAATATTTACAACCTCTTGCTAGGGCCATATAACATTGTGCTGGATCGTGATAGTATTGTGAGAATATTTCAAAGATGCGTGTATTTTTTTTGCAAAAAGCAATATTAACCAATGCTGATCCATGCATACTGCCTATATGTGTTGCTGAAGCAAAGGTATAGATCTGCTCCTTGATGTTCATAGTATCGGGTAGGATAATTTCATATCCAAAATTTTTAAAAACATACTCCACTTCAGTTTGATTTTCAATACTACGATTAGAATTGTGTGGGCGTACAAGAAAAATCTTCCTCTTTGGTATTATATTATTTGGTAAAAGATCATCATACATTTTATAGACAAATAGTGGCATCAGGAAAGAGCGAAAATGCAAGTGTCTGCGGTACTCAACAATCTCATAATCAGCCATTAGGGTTGGGATAATAAGTTGTTTTGCTTGAATGAGTGTATTTTTGGGACAAGATGGAATGATGCATTCTCTAGGAATGCCTAGTAATTCATACATTTGTGCTTGGAATGGTGTGTTTAGTGGAAGAATATAAAAGTCTGGAGTTATGTTAGCCAATTTAAGTTGATAAAAAGCACCTATTACATCTCTTATAAAATGTCCATATGTTTCACTTACTTCATGGCGGGAAAGTAGGGCAACTGAAGCCTGATATTTTTTTACAAAAAAAGAGTCGAAATAAAATTTTAACCATTTTTGCATACTTCTACAAAGAGATGTAAAGTACTTATATTTGGTTGATGTTCGTATGTGCTTCATAGGATGATTGCGATGAAGAGTATAAGAGATTAACACTTTCTTGCTTTTTGTCCAAACGATTTCATTGTTTGTGTAGCAGTACGCATAGGGTAATAGTCTAACTTTACATTCCAATGTATTGTGGGTATATGGTCGGAAGAAATAATGAAAGTTGCCAAAAATATCCGTAAGTGGAATAGAGTTGTTGCAACCAGATTGACCGACAAAGCAAGTTTGGGTGGGATAGACTGTGATTTCTGCATATATTTCCCCATCTTTTTGTGCATCTTGGTATGTCGTAACATTGAACATAAAAATCTACCTAGTTATTTCCATATTTTTTAAATAGTCATGTATTCCGTGCAAAATGATTTTTGCATACATAGGTGACAGATAAGTTGTTGTATAGTCTTTCAAATAAGACAAACACTGAAAAAAATTTTCGCTATTATCAAATACACATGGCTCCTTTGAAAGTTTTTCTAAGCTACTCTGCAAATCTGTAAAGTTTTTAACATAGATCATATTTTTTGCACATTGGAGAAGAATATTTTTTCCTCCAAAAACAATGCATGGTTTATTGTTGAATAGAGACTCTAGATGTATTGTGCCATTAATTGTGGCAATGGCTTTAGATTGTTTTATAAGGAGTTGAGACGATATGTTAAAATCAATAAAAGAAAGATTTTCTAGCTTTCGGAGTTCTTGGTAGAATTCCACTGATTTCCACCATTTAAGATTATAGAGATAATAACCCATTTCTATATTGTTGAACATAAATTGATGTGGATGTTCTTTGACATAGAGCTTCCAACCATTTGGTAAAGCACTATGAAGCATTTGGATGATCGTGAGTTGATTTTGCAGTGGTACACATACGGTCGTTCCACCCTCTGGTTCAAAATGCATAGCGTAAAATATGAAGTTTTCATTTTCCTGTGGTTGAACCGATAGTGATGTGTAGAGGCGTTTCATTTTCTTGAGATAAAAGAGAGAATAAGCCTTATGCCAAAATGGAAAATGATAAATTCCTGCAGCTGTTTTCATAGTGGTGTTAAAATCTTTATGTATAAGACAATTCGCAAAATCTACAAGAATTTGCCCAAAGACGCTAAGCATAATGTTTGCTAACTTTCTTTTTATTTTTTTTGATACAGAAAGCTTTTCTGTAGAATACCTCGTTGTATCTGGTTCAAATTTGTAAAAAAGAGAATTTTCTATCTCCGTATCACTTGTTTGTGATAAAGGAAGTGGAATGTAGGTGCCATAATTATGATGAAGTATTGAAACATGGCTGCACGTTGATGATGTTACAAAGAACGCTGGAATACCTCTGTGTTTAGCAATATGTGCAGGAATATCATAAGTGTAGCCATGTTCTAAATTATCGATTAGCACCAAATCAATATGAAAAGTGTCGAAAATATGATTCCACCAACATAGAGCATTAATAAATCTATTGGTTGCCAACATACCATCATTAAGCCAACGATGATACGCAAACTCTATTTTGTATTGCGTCTCTCTGAAGGTTTGAAGCAGCTCATAATCGAGATAAGGAATTCCATTCAGTTGTTCTACATCATGCATAGAAAGGATGTGAGTAATTCTCGTATCACATTCATATTGTTCTCTCATACTGTTTGCAATTGCATCTGTTGTAACAATAAGAACAGCAATATGATAATTAGCTGCAAGTAGCTCAGGAGGGAGTAGAGGTTTGTCATAAGATCTATCAAATATAATAACATTTTTTTTCATCATTGTCCTTTTCTTAACTTTAAATCAATCTAAGAGTCTAATCAGTACTCCATTGTAGCATTCCTATTTCTAGTTTATAACCCCCAGCCATCATCAACAATAAGAATCTGTCCGTTGATATATTGACTTGCATCGCTGAGTAAAAATACAAGTGTCCCACTCAAATCCTGTGGGTCAAGCATACCCTTACTTGTGCAATGCCCCCTGTAACGCTCCAAAAAGCTTTGCGGCTGATTATCCAAGATTCCACCTGGGGCAATGGCATTAGCACGAATCCCAGTATTGGCAAGGTATTTTGCCATATATCGTGTCATATGGCACACCCCAGCTTTGATAATGCTGTATTCAACTGGGCTATCCATTTGTGTGCCAATATATGTGTCAAACTTTGGGGCATACACACCCTGAATACTGCTCATTGAGATAATATTCCCAAAACCTTGCTGTTTAAAATATTTGGCAAATTGCTGAGATGTAAGCAGATAACCACCCATTTGTATATTCATATTGGCACAAAAATCATCATATTCTACTTCAAAGAAATTCTTTTTCCCCCACATTGCCGTGCGTGGATAGGCATTATTAACTAGGGCATCAATTTTGCCAAAGCGTGAATGGAGCGTGGAGATAGCATATTCTAAACTCGCTTTTGAAGTGATGTCAAGCTCAATGCAAAAAATAGAATCCGCACTCAAATACTCATCTTTGAGATTTTCATAGATGGCATTTTTAGCAGATTCAGCAGCACTAAGATTAATATCAGCGATGACGCCAATCCCTCCGTGGCGGATAATAGATTCTACGAATCCTTTGCCGATAAGCCCTGCTCCACCTGTTACAACAACGACTTTGTCTTTTAAAATCATATTGGTCCTTAAGAATAGTTTAATTGTAAGATGAAAATATTATAACAAAGAGCGGAATTATAAGTAAGAATATCTAATAAAAATCTTAAAGTATGCCCAAACTCCATTCCCAAGCAGTTTAATTAGAATCTTCAAGCTATAAGATTCTAACAAATGACTTGCAAATTCTCATATTCTCACAATATGTTTTTTCCAAATGCCCTTGTAGAAAAGTAAGCCAAAAAGTCCTGCACGCAGGTATGTCTCGCAACAAACAATGGCAAAAATCCACACCACATTGATTTGAAAATACACGCATAGCCACATCGGCAAGATTCTAAGAATCCAAATACTTCCCGTATTTACCCAAAGTGAAAGCTTTGTAGCTCCGCTTCCACGCAATGCTCCATCAAGCACAAAGATACAAATAAGTGGCACTTGAGAAAGCCCAACTGCCACAAGATAGGCAAATGAATAATCCACCACAGCAGATTCTGTGCTAAAAAGCGATGAAAGCTCCACGCCAAATACACAAAGCAAAAGCCCCAAAATCCCCATAGTAACGCTAGAGATAAGCAAAATTGTGCGGATAAACTCTTGAGCTATATCCAGTCGTTTTGCTCCTATCATTTGCCCCACTAACGCCATTGTCGACACTTGAAAGCCAAAGCCGGGCATAAGGATAAAGCTCTCCACCCTTGAGCCAATTTGGAATCCCGCAATCACTTCTAGCCCATAATCTGTCATAAACTTTGTGATAAGCACGAGCGAAAGGATAGTGAGAGCGCGTTCAATCCCAGATGGAAGCCCAAGCTTCAAGCCAAAAAACAAAATTTTGCTCCTAAAGCCAAGGCTTAAGCGTAAATATTTGTGTGTCTTGCATAGAATCCAAAATAACACGAAGCATTCAAGATAGGTAATTGCCATATTTGCAATACCCGCTCCCATAATGCCAAGAGGCGGAATGTGCGGCAAGATATGCAAGGGTTGTGTGCCAAAAATAAGGATATAGTTAAGAGCGATATTAAGGCTTGTGGCGATGATTTTAATATAAAACACACTTTTTGTATCGCCAACTCCAGCAAGTGCGGAGATAAAGATTGTTTTGAGTAAAAAAGCAGGAATACTATAAAAAATAAAGCTAAGATAGAGCATTCCTAAAGTTTTTGTCTCCCCACTCACATTCATCCAATCAAAATAAAATTCATTACTCACATTTGCAATAAGATAAATGGGGATTGAAAAGAGAGCTGCTCCAAAACTCATCGTGCTTAGAATCTTACTTAACTTAGCGTGATTCCTTTCACCAAAGGCACGGGAGATTTGTGCATTTGTGCCAACATAAAAAATTGTTGTAAGTGCAAAAAGAAACATCCAGCAGCTCATACCAAGCCCGAGTGCGACAATATTGTGCTTAATAGTTTGTGTGTCATTTGAGATATGAGCGATAAAATACATTCCTATACTGATATTAGCAATATCAAGTAAGGAGTTGCCACCAGAGGGCAGGGCGATTTTGAGAATCTTATAAGTGCGTTGTTTAAAGCTATAAGTCATAGGTATTTCTTATGGGGTTAGATTCTACTTTGGGCTTGTATTGTGCGATAAGCTGAATGATATGTCTATATGCGGATTCTGCCCTTGTGTTTTTGTAGATGTGAAAATGCAAAGTCTCAAAGTGATTGTGCGGGCTAAAAATTTGTTCTAACTCTCCCATATACAAGGCTTTATCGTGTTGTGCGGAGCTAGAATCTATGTCAATAAAAGTTTCAAAAAGCACAATGCCATTTGGATTAAGTGCGTTTATTATAGGCATAAATTGCCTTCTATCAAGGAAGAAACTATTTAAAATCACATCATATTTTTGCGTTATGCTAAAGGTATCTAAATCAGCACAGATAGGCGTGATATGTGGAATATGTGAGAGGTTTTCTAGGGCGATTTGAGATATATCTACACTCTCTACGCAAAATCCAAGAGATGCTAGAATCTTGCTGTGGCGTCCATTGCCACAGGCGATGTCAAGGGCTTTGAGCTTTGTGTTTTTGAGAGAGTTTTTTGAATCTAGTTTGTCTAAATCCACTTCAAGAGAAAAAATGTCTTTTAGCACATCACAAGCACTTATCACAAACGCACTAGGCTCACTTGGCATAAAGCCTTGCTTGTAGCGTTCATTCCATTTTATCGCATCTTCACGCATTGTTATGGTTAAAAATAGAATCTAAGATTTTACACAAGCGGAGGGAATTTAAGCTTTGTCCCACCAAGTATATGCAAATGCAAATGTGGCACTTCCTGCCCACCATCAACGCCGATATTTGTGATGATTCTATATCCGCTTTTGTCAATCCCCACTTTTTTTACAACCTCTTGAGCAAAGCCACAAAGCTCCCCTAGAAGATGAGAATCTGCACAATCAAAGTCTTTGATACATTCCTTAGGGATAGCCAAAATATGCACAGGAGCCTTTGGGCTAATGTCATAAAAGGCTAAAAACTTATCATTTTCAAGCACTTTTTTGCTTGGAAGCTCCCCACTTACAACTTTTTCAAAAATCGTTTTTTCTGCCATCTTATGCTCCTTTTTGATAAAAATAAGGGATTTGTTCCCATAGATTTGCAATGGATTCACAATTTTTCATCATTTAAAAAAATGTGAGAAAATCTCAAAAAATCCACGCAATTATAACTTTTAAATCTCAATAATAACCCATAATGTGTTACAATGTCGCTTTTTTATCTTCAAACAAACGCACATAAAGGATAGGTATTGGAAGCACAGATGGAGCAAATTATTGCAAAAATATCGCAGTTGCAAACCTTGCAGGAGGTTGAAAGTCTTCGTATTGAGATTATGGGTAAAAAGGGCATTTTAACACAGCAATTTGCCGAGCTAAAGAATCTCCCCGATGAGCAAAAAAAGATACAAGCAAAGATTCTAAACACTTTTAAGCAGGAGTTTGAATCTAAGCTTACAGCAAAAAAAGAGAGTTTGTTTGTAGCTCAAATGAATGAAAATCTTTCTAAAGAAGCCATTGATGCAAGTCTTTTTACCGCTTTGCGTCCAAAGAGTAATGGACACCCAATTTATCAAACAATGGATAGGATTATTGACTTTTTTGCAAATATGGACTTTTCTATTGAAAGTGGTCCGCTTGTGGAAGATGATTTTCATAATTTTGAAGCACTCAACCTTCCTAAATTCCACCCCGCACGAGATATGCAGGATACCTTTTACTTTAAAGATTCTATGCTGCTTCGCACTCATACTTCGCCCGTGCAGATTCGCACAATGCAGAGAGGCTCACTGCCTATCCGTATGATAGCACCCGGTAGCGTATTTAGGCGGGATTATGACTTGACACATTCTCCTATGTTTCATCAAGTAGAAGGCTTGGTGGTGGATAAAAAAGATACCATTAGCTTTTCACATTTAAAGTATATTTTAGAGGATTTTTTACACTTTATGTTTGGTGATGTAAAAATCCGCTTTCGCTCAAGCTTTTTTCCTTTTACAGAGCCTAGTGCGGAGGTAGATATAAGCTGTGTATTCTGCAAAGGTGATGGTTGTAGGGTTTGCTCTCACACAGGGTGGCTTGAAGTGCTAGGCTGTGGCATTGTGAATGATAAAGTCTTTGAATCTGTGGGTTATAAAGATGTGAGCGGATATGCTTTTGGGCTTGGGGTAGAGAGGTTTGCTATGCTTATTCATCGTGTAAATGATTTGCGTAGTTTTTTTGAGACAGATTTACGAGTATTGGAGCAGTTTTAATGATTTTTACAAAGTATTTGCTATCACAATTTGTGGATATTTCTCATCTTGATATAAATGAAGTTTGTGTAAGGCTAAGCAGTATCGGCTTAGAGGTAGAATCTGCCTATGCTTTGAATGTGTCAAAAAAGGTTGTCGTGGGTAAGATTCTCTCCTATGAGGCACACCCAGATGCGAGTAAGCTTAATGTGTGTAAGGTTAGCATTGGCACACAGGAGCTTCAAATCGTATGCGGAGCAAATAATCTCAAGGCTGAAGCGTATGTCGCAGTGGCATTAGAGGGTGCTAAGATTCCAAATGGCAAGAATGGAGGGATGCTCATACAGAAAACGACTCTGCGTGGTGTAGAATCTTGTGGAATGCTATGCTCTAGCACGGAGCTTGGACTGCCAAAAATCAATGATGGCATTATGATTTTAGATAAAACAGCAGGGAGCTTGGAGCTAGGTAAGGAGATAAGCGAACTACCGCTTTTTGATGATTATGTGATTGAAGTGGGCATTACGCCTAATCGTGGAGATTGTTTAAGTGTGCTTGGTATCGCAAGAGAGCTTGCCGCTTGCTATGAGTTGCGTTTAAAGCGTGAGGTTGATATGGATAATGTTATCACACTTGGGCTTGGGCGGGTGCTGCAGATTCTTACCGATGAAAAGATTAACGCACATTTGCTCTATCGTGTTGTGGAGATTAAACAAGCCTACCTACCGCTAGATATTGCTTTAGCTCTAGCGAGAAATGGGAGTTTGAGTGAAGATATTGTGTGTAATTTTCTAGAATTTGGCACTTATATGACAGGGGTTATTTTAAATGCCTATAAGCTTAGAGAGTGTGAAAGCAAGGATATTGTGCTGGATAATGGCTTGGCAGCACAGCTTAGAATCAAAAAAGATGAAAATGGTTTAGAAGCAGTGTTTGCAAACTCTAAGCTTTCAGTCATTGGCGTGTCCTATGGAGAGCGACATTTTGGGACGCGTTCAGAAATTCTTATCATTGAAGCAAGTTATGTGAATCCAAACTCACTCGCAAAAGTTTTGTGTGATAATGCCATTATGGGCGATACACAGCTTACTTATCGCACAACGCGTGGGAGCAACCCGGACTTAGAGCAAGGGATTGAATTTTTATGCACAAAAATGGTTGGCACTTCAGATGTTCTGGTGTATTCTGGTTCGCACAATATTGCTCAAAGCACAGAGGAGATAAGTATCAAAACAACTTTTGGTGCGATTAATCAGCTTATTGGCACACAGCTTGAAAAAGAAGAGATTGCAATGATTTTAAAACGGCTTGATTTTAAGCTTGATGCAACTTGTGATGAAAACTTTTTTATGATTTGTGTGCCGCCTTATCGCCACGATATTCAGGGGATTCAAGATGTTGCAGAGGAGGTGATGAGAATCTACGGGATTGATAATGTCCCCTCAACGCCGCTTTTTTGTTTGCAAACACATAATGCCAATGCGACTTATTTTGCCTATAAACACACGCGAGATTTGGCTCATAGGCTTATTGCTAATGGCTTTGTGGAGTGTATCCACTATGTTTTTGCCTCAAGTCAAAAATTGCAAGAGCTAGGATTTGTGCGTTTGGAAGAGGAATTAGAGCTTATAAATCCTATCACAAATGATCTTGACACACTTCGCACAAGCCTTTTGCCCTCACTCTTAGATTCTATCAAACGCAATGAAAATTTTGGATACAAGAATCTTGCTTTGTTTGAGATTGGTAGCGTGTATGATGATAAACGCAATGAATCTAGTAAGCTTGCCTTTGTTGCAAGTGGCTATAAAGAGGAGGAGTGCTATCCGCATACCAAGCCAGAACAATGGGATTTTTTCTCTTTTGGGGCAGTGTGTCAGCGTTGTTTAGGTGAAGTTGGCTTTAAAAATATCCGTGATGAATCTAACAAAGATGAGCTGTTGGCTTCTTTTGGCTTTGTAAGTGAGAAAATCTTGCATCCTTATCAAAGTGCGTTTGTGTATGTCAAAGATAAGCCTATTGGCATTATCGCAAAGCTTCATCCGCAAATAGATGCTGATATTTTTATTTGTGAAGTGCAAGTTGAATCTAATGACTTTGCTCTCACTCAAGCACAAGAATTTTCAAAATACCAAAAATCTATGCGTGATTTGACAATCCTGCTTGATAGGGATATTCCTTTTTATTGTGTGCGAGAGGCGATACAAAAGGCGGAGTTTGCATATTTGCAAAATGTGTATCCCATTGATGTGTATTTTGATGAGAGTTTGGAGGGCAAAATGGCTTTAAGCATAAGAATGGTGCTACAATCAAATGATGGGACATTAAAAGATACGCAATTAAACGAAGTGGTAGAGAATGTATTGAAGCTTTTGCAAGATACATTTGAGGCTACTCTGCGTTCATAAGCTTTAAAATTTAGAATCTAATCTTTAAGGAGAGTATATGCAAGGACAAGTTTCCATCACAAATGAAGATGTGCCATTATTACAAAAGATGTCTCACACGCTAGGCTTTTTGTGTGCAGATATAGTGCAAAGGGCAAATAGCGGACACCCCGGCGCACCAATGGGACTAGCTGATATAGCAAGTGTATTAAGCTTTCATCTTAATATTTCGCCTAAGAATCCAACTTGGCTTAATCGTGATAGGCTTGTTTTTAGCGGTGGGCACGCAAGTGCATTGGTGTATTCATTATTGCATTTGTGGGGATTTGATGTAAGTATGCAGGATTTACAATCTTTTCGTCAGCTTGGGTCAAAAACGCCCGGACATCCTGAATTTAAGCATACACAAGGTGTTGAGATCACCACAGGTCCTTTAGGGCAAGGTGTGGCAAATGCTGTAGGCAAGGCGATGGCAAGTAAATATGCGACAAATCTTTTTGGGCGTGAGATTTTCTCACATTTTGTATATTGTTTATGTGGTGATGGGGATTTGCAAGAGGGTATTAGCTATGAAGCCGCCTCGCTTGCTGGACATCATAAGCTTTCAAATTTGATTGTGATTTATGATAGTAATAACATCACTATTGAGGGACAAACGCATATTGCGATGAGTGAGGATATAAGAGGGCGGTTTGAATCTCAAGGCTGGGAAGTGCTAGAATGCGATGGACATAATTTCTTGCAGATTCACGCTGCATTAGAATCTGCTAAGGCTTCTTCAAAACCAAGCTTGATTATTGCTAAGACTATTATTGCTAAAAATGCTCTAGGTTTGGAGGGTAGCCATAAAGCTCACGGCGCACCACTAGGTGAAGAGATAATCCAAAAAGCTAAAGCAAAATTGCAATTCCCGCTAGAATCTTTTCATATTCCTAACGATGTAGCCTTTGCTTTTGGAATGATAAAAGAGCGTGGAGAGCTTTTAGAATTACAATGGCAAAAGCAAGTGGATAATCTCCCGCAAATTGCAAGAGAGCGATTTGAATCTATGGTAAAAATGGATATATCACATATTGTTTATCCACAATTTGAGATAGGGGAGAGTATAGCAACTCGTGTGAGTAATGGCAAGATTCTTAATGCTATTTCTGCTGGAGTGGAGGGCTTTATTGGAGGAAGTGCGGATTTAGCCCCATCAAATAATACAACCCTTGAAAATGAGGGTGATTTCCCACAGGGTAAAAATTGGCATTTTGGTATTAGAGAACACGCTATGGGGGCAATTTGCAATGGTGTAGCAAACTATGGCTTATTCTTACCATTTTGCGCCACCTTTTTTGTGTTTAGCGATTATATGAGTCCTAGTGTGCGTGTGGCAAGTCTTATGAAAGCAAGGGTGTATTATATTTGGACTCACGATTCTATTGGCGTGGGTGAAGATGGAGCGACACATCAGCCCATAGAGCAGTTAAGCCATTTTAGGGCAATGCCAAATTTGTTGGTCTTCCGCCCTGCTGATGCAAATGAGAATGTGGCGTGTTGGCAAGTGGCATTAGATTCTGCTTTGCCTTGTGCGTTTGTGCTAAGTCGTCAAAATCTCCCCGTGCTTATGCCCTATACTGCGGATTTGAAAGAAAAAGTAAAGAAGGGTGCGTATGTTTTGCAGGAGAGGTCAAATGCTGATATTACGCTTATGGCAAGTGGCAGTGAAGTAAGCCTTGCACTCAAGGCAGGTGAGGCGTTGGAGAAAGTGGGGATTCAAGCAAGAGTGGTAAGTGTGCCTTGCTTTGATTTACTTATAGAGCAGCCAAAAAGTTATCTTAAAGAGCTATGCGGGGAGAGCAAGATTGTAGCCATTGAGGCTTCAAGGGGGCTAGAGTGGTATCGCGTGGCAGATGAAGTAATAAGTATGCAGGGCTTTGGGGCTTCGGGCAAGGGTGATATGCTTTTTACACATTTTGGATTCAGTGTGGAAAATATCATCAAAGTGGCAAGAGAACTTTGTAAAAAACAATGCTTACATAAGGGTATTTTTTGAAAACAGCACTTAAAGTTTATAGCTCAAATCGTGCCTTAATGCAAAATCTTAGCCCAGATGAGCTGCTTCCTCCGCATATGATGATGGGTGAGTTCTTTTCACAGCTTGTCATTATTAATGGATATAGGGCGTTGCCTAAGTCTATGCGATTGCCTTTGGCTATGTCTATTTTGAAAGAATGCAAAGATAAGCTACTTGGTGCAAAAATGATTTTTGAAGAGAGTTTTTTGGGGTTTTTGGAAACTTCAAATTTTTTGTTTGCATTTTTTGATGAGTTGGCTCAAGCTCAAGTGGCGATTGAGCAGATTCCATTTTTTGATACTTATGGGGATTATGAGGACCATTTGCATTTGCTTGAGTGGATTGAGGCTCGTTATAAGGAGCGTTTAGAGGAGCTAAAGTTTTATGATGGGTTTATTATGCCCAAAAGTGCAAAAATCCGCTTGAATGAATCTTTTGTAAAGCATTTTAGTGAGATTGAGATTTTTATAGAGGGTGTGATAAATCCACGACATCAAGAGCTTTTGGGACAGGTAGCAAGTGTTGTGCCTGTGAAGGTGCATTTTTGGCTTGATGATTATAATGCGGATTTAAATATTTTGCCTTTGCATATTGTGCAATCTTGCAAGCCACATTTTGCGTATGTGGCTGATTATGGCAGTGGAGAGATTCTAGAATCTACCCCGCTTTGTATATGTAAGCGGATTGATGCGTATGCTTTTGGGCTTGGGATTAGCCAAGTGGCGTTGGTGTTTGCTAAGATTCAAGAGTGGCTAAAGCTTGGTGTGAGGGAAGAGGAGATTGTCGTTATCCTCCCAAATGAGAGCTTTGCAAAATATCTTTCCTTGCTTGATACAAGGCATAATTTTAATTTTGCGATGGGAATGGATATAAAACTAAGTCCAGCTTTTCAATCTTTGGAGAAGCTTTTAGAAGGAAGTAAAGATTCTAAAATGTCTGCTCAAAAAAGCTACAAGCAAATGTGCGAGGTGATTCAGGAGAGCATTTTGCCCTATGAGGATAGGCAGAGTAAGAAAGTGCGTGAGTGTGTGAGTGAGCTACTTTTTTTATGGGAGCTTTTAGATTTAGACTTTTTAGAGATGAGTGATATTCTCTCCTTTTTGCTTGAGGAGTTGGCTCAAAGAAGTATTGATGATATTCACGGCGGGAAAATACGCGTTATGGGAGTGCTTGAATCTCGTGGCTTTGCGTATAAAAAAGCTGTGATTGTGGATTGCAATAAAGATGTGATACCAAATGTGAGTGAGGGTGATTTGTTTTTAAACTCACGGCTAAGAAGTGAGCTAAAAATGCCAACAATTAAGGATAAAGAGCAGCTTCAAAAGCATTATTATTATGGGATTTTTAGCACAGCGAACGAAGTGGCAGTGGCATTTGTAGAGAGCGAAGATAAGCAAAAAGCCATCTTGCTTGATGAGCTAGGACAGAAGACAAAACTATGTTATTATAATGGTGATTTGCTCTATGGGCTTTTGCCAACGGGTAGGAAATTAGCGTATTGTGAGGATAGGTTTTTTGGGAGAATGCCAGAGGTGCTAACACCAAGTAGGCTTAAGACATTTTTAGAATGTCCGAGGAAGTATTATTTTCTCTATGAAGAGCGTATGAGTGAGTTTAGTGAGAATGGTGGCAATGCGTTTTTAGGCAATGTTTTGCATACTTGTTTAGAATCTGTGTATAAACCATTTATCCATAGGGCAATGCGTTTTGATATGCAAGAGATTATAAGAAGTGCAGAATCTTGGCTTGATGATTTTGCAAAACAAACTCAAAGTGCTTTGAATCTTGCTGAAATTGAGCTGCTCAAATGTGAGTTGAGAAGGTTTTTTACACAAGCGAATTTGAGCGAAAAACAAGCTGAAGTGGAGATTTTGCAGCTTGAGGGTGAAAATATGAGACTAGAGCTTGAAGGCTTTAGCTTTTATGTGCGTCCTGATAGGATTCAGAGAGTGGGCGAGGCTGTGGAGATTATAGACTATAAGTATCGCAAGAATCTTAATATCAAAAGCGATATGGCAAATGATTTTGCGATGATTTTGTATGATTTTGCTTTCAAGCAAAGTGATAGTGCATATAAAAATCTGCCTGTTTGTATGTATTATTGGGATATATGCGGTGGAGTGCAGCAAAGTGAGCAGCAAGAAAAGAGAGAGATATTGCTTGAAAAACTTGTAGCATTAAAAGGCGATGTTGAATTTAGCAAGGCTAAGGATAGGCAACCCTGCCGCTATTGTGAGTTTGTGGATCTGTGTGATAGGTAGGTTTCTAGCTTATCCTTAAGTGTTTGATAGACAAGTTTGTGTCCAAATTTTGAAAGATGATGTCCATCTAGTATTGTAATTTCTCCCGCATCGTGTCCTGTATAAGGGTCGCCTATTTGAAGACAAACTCTGGGAAAACAGGTAGCGGTATGCCTGTGGTAAGAAATCCGCAATTTTATTTTAGAGAGCCTTTAAGTTGATTTTAAACTCGCAATTCTAACAGCACAAAACTAAAAAATATGTTAATCAAGGAGAGTGTTGATGAGGTTGGCGGTTTGCTTGGCACTGCCGTGTTTGAGATACCCTCTTAACTCTTTAGCTTTTGTATCAAAGGCTTGTGTATCCGTCTGTTCAAAGGCTTTGAGTAGATTCTCCGCTGTGAGTTGAGACTGGATAAGCTCGGTGTGAATCTCTCTTATCTCGCCTTTTGATGAATGCAGGGCGTTGTATAAAATATTAGCAAGTCCTATGTGTTTAAGCCTTACAAATGCCCGAGCAATCAACACTTCAATGCCTCTTGTCTTGTATCCTAGCACGAGCGGTGTGCCTATGAGTGTAGCTTGCAGTGTCGCTGTGCCAGAGCATATAAAGGCAAATCCAGATTCTAGCAGGGCTTTATTGGCTTCAAAGCTTATATCAAATGCCTTAATCTCATCGCCATAAATGTCGTTTAGAGCTTGTGAATCTAGCTTTTTAAAATGTTCAGGCAAAATAAGAATCTTCTTGTTTGGCAAACTTTTTGCGACTTCAGCAAAAATAGGAAAGATTCTTTTTATCTCACTTTTTCGGCTACCGGGCATAAAGGCGATAGGAGAAGTTTTGTGAGGTAATGGCTCATTTTTAAACTCCGTGATTTCATCAAGCAATGGGTGTCCCACATATAATGCCCTTTTTTGTGCTAACGCATTTTTATACATCTCTAGTTCAAAAGGCAAGATTCCACATAAATAATCGCAATTTTGCTCTATACTCTTAGCTCGCCAAGGCTTCCACGCCCATATTTGTGGCAAAATATAATACACAATAGGCACTTTAACACCGCATTTTTTCAATGCCTTGGCAATAGGGAGATTAAAGCTTGAGCTATCCATTAGCAAAACACAATCAGTACTTTTTGCTAACTCACTCATTTGTGCTATGGCTTTTTTAAAAAATGTTAGTTTTTTTATCACATCAAAAAAGCCCATCACCGCAAAGTCTTTAAGCGTGAAGCTGGGCGTGGCTTTCTCAAAATCTATTAAAGTCTCTCTATCAAAAACCCCGCAAATCTCTAGCTCTTTATCAAAATGCTTGGCTAAGTGCTTTAAATGCACATTTGAGCTTGGCTCACACGCACTGACAAAAAGGCGTTTGTATTTTTTTTGTGTTATGTTGCTTGGCATTTTTATTCTTTATGAGATTCTTTGCTAGATTCAGCTTCAAACTGCTGGAGATTTTCTTCTAGTTCAAACTCACTGCGTAAGTCTCTTAGCTCCACGCGTAGTTTGGAATTTTCTAATTCAAGCTCGGTAATTTTTTGTAGCATTTGAGTGTGCTTTTCATTTTCTGGAATCTGTGGAGCTTGGCTTAGTTGTTGCTCTAGGGAATGAAGTGTTTGTTTGGTAGCTGTAATTTCAGCGCGTAAGGCTTTAAGTGTGCTTTGAGAATCTTTAATATCTTGGTGGTATTGTGCCACTTCAAGCCGCAATTTCTGCCGCTCATTTTCAAAAAGCCCGACAATATCCCAAAGATTTTGTGTGTTTGGATTATATTTCAAAAGCTGCTCAAAAACGCGTTCATCAAGTTTTTGAGCTAAGGGTTTATCTTGCTGCATTTTCACTCCTTCTATACATAACTAGGATTCTACACACATTTCAAGAGATAAGAGATGAAGCTCTTTGCCTTGTATGATGTGGGTATTTTGACTTTGACATTGCGGACATTTGGCAAGGTTTAAGCCTTTTATCTCAAAGCTTAAAGCACAATCCTTGCATTCTAGCACCACGCTTTGAATCTTCACGCAAAGTTTGGCATTTTGACACACACTAGATTCAAGCTTAAAGCTTTCAAAGGCACTTTCAATCAAGGCTTTTTCCACTCCGCTTCGCTCCCCAATGGCGATATGCACTTCCTCTACGCTTTTAGCATTGTGGGCTTTGGCTTGTTTTTCGCACATTTCAATAAGTGAATTGACAATAGAATATTCGTGCATATTTGCCCTTAAGTCTTTATCTTGTGTGGTGGAATTTTACCCAAGAGTGATAAAATAAACAAAAAATGCGAAAGGATTTTTATATGCAAAGGGTAAAAACAAAACAAATTTATGTAGGCTCGGTGGCTGTTGGGGGCGATGCACCAATTAGTGTGCAGAGTATGACTTTTAGTAAAACCTGTGATATACAAGCCACAAAAGAGCAGTTAGATAGATTGTATTTTGCTGGGGCGGATATGGTGCGTGTGGCGGTGAGTGATCCAAAAGATGCCAATGCACTAAAAGATCTTAAAAAAGTCTCGCCACTGCCTTTGATTGCCGATATTCATTTTCGCTATAAGTTTGCCTTGATTGCAGCTGAATCTGTGGATTGTATCCGTATTAATCCGGGGAATATCGGCTCAAAAGATAGGATAAAAGCCGTGGCAGATGCGTGTAATGCTTGTGGGATTCCTATCCGCATAGGGGTTAATGGCGGGAGCTTGGAGAAGCAGTTTGATGAGAAATATGGTGCAACGCCTAAAGGTATGGTGGAATCTGCGTTGTATAACATTAAGCTTTTAGAGGATTTTGGATTTAATAATATCAAGGTTTCACTCAAAGCAAGTGATGTGCTACGCACAATGGAAGCCTATAGAATGCTCCGCCCATTAGTAGAATACCCCTTTCATCTAGGCGTTACGGAGGCGGGGACTTTGCCGCACTCTATGGTAAAAAGCTCAATGGCATTAGGTGGGCTGCTTATGGAGGGTATAGGCGATACGATGAGAGTGTCTATCACAGGGGAGCTTGAAGAAGAGATAAAAGTAGCGCGTATGATTTTGCAATATTCTGGGCGGCAAAAAAGCGGTGTAACTTTGATTTCTTGCCCTACTTGTGGGAGGATTGAAGCGAATCTTGTCAAAATGGTGCAAGAAGTAGAATCCCGCATAAAACATATCAAAACGCCATTGCAAGTAAGCGTTATGGGCTGTGCAGTAAATGCCTTGGGTGAAGCAAAACACGCTGATATTGCCATTGCCTTTGGGAATAAAGATGGGCTGATTATTAAAGAAGGCAAGATTCTATGTAAGCTCAAAGAAGAGCTACTTTTGGAGCGTTTTATCGCTGAGGTGGAAGCCCTAGCAAAAGAGCGAGAAGAGATGGAATCTTAATTTTTAAGCAAATTTGGGTGCTGGGTTTAAGGGTGTAAAATAGAATCTACAAACTCAAAATGCCCCTCCCCACTGCGGAAGTATTTTTGAGTAATTTCAAGGGTTGTGTAGCGTGTTTGTGCGAGAAGCTACCTTTTGTCGGTAGTGCCCAAGCACAAAACGCAAACTCCCTTGAAAGTAAAAAAAAGACGACGCAGATTTTTACAAAAAGGAAAAACTATGCAAAACCTAGAAAAACAACTTGCTCAAACTAAACAAAGCTCAAGGATTCTAAACACTATGCAAGATAGTCAAAGGAATGCCGTGCTGCTATCTATGGCAGAGATTCTAGAATCTCAAAGTGAGTATATTTGCCAAGAAAATGCTAAGGATTTAAAGTTAGCTTCTGCCTTGCCCCAAGCTATGCAAAAGCGTTTAGAGCTTAATCACAGCAAGATTCTAGCAATGGCTCAAGGGATAAGGGATATTGTGAGTTTGCCTTGTGTCGTTGGCGAGATAATGCAGCAGTGGCAAAGTAAAGCGGGATTAAATATCTCAAAGATAAGTGTGCCTTTGGGCGTTGTAGGCGTGATTTATGAATCTCGTCCTAATGTTACAAGCGATGTGGCTGCCCTTTGTTTTAAAAGTGGGAATGCCTGTGTGCTAAAAGGTGGCAAGGAAGCTTATCATTCTAATATGGCAATTCATTCTGCTTTGCAACAGGCTTTGCAACAGCACAATCTCCCAAAAGAGTGTGTGAGTATGATACAAGATACTTCGCGAGAATCTGTAATGCAGTTTGTCAAAATGGATAAATATGTGGATTTGCTTATCCCGCGTGGTGGAGAGGGGCTTATAGAGTTTGTAAAGCATAATGCGAGTATTCCTATCATCAAGCACGATAAGGGCGTGTGTCATACTTATATCCATAAAGATGCGGATTTGCAAAAGGCAAAAGCCATTGTGCTAAATGCCAAGCTTAGCTATCCTGCGGCGTGCAATGCGTGTGAATGTGTGATTGTAGATTCTGCGTTTTTGGAGCAGGGTTTAGGCGAGATAGTGGAGAGTTTGCATTCACATAAAATCAGCGTGAGATTTGAAACACAAGCTTTGTTAGAATCTCTAGGCACAGAGCTTGATGGCTTGGCGGACTTCACTAAAGAATGGGGGGATAGGATTATTAATCTTAAGATTGTGGGGGGCTTTGAAGAGGCGTTGGAGCATATATCACGCTATGGCTCGGGGCATTCTGAATGTATTGTGAGTGAGAATAAGGCGGTGTGTGAAAAGTTTTTAAGCAGTGTTGATGCGGCGTGTGTGTATGTCAATGCTTCAACGCGATTTAGCGATGGCGGGGAGTTTGGCTTTGGAGCGGAGATTGGTATCTCTACTTCTAAGCTCCACGCGCGTGGTCCTATGGGGATAGAATCGCTGCGAAGTTATAAGTATTGCATTGTAGGCAATGGGGAAGTGCGAGAGTAGGGCGAAGTGCTGTTGGCGATTTGAAGCTTGAGAGAATCTTGCGTTGCTGTCTGTTTAGATTCTATTTGTGGCTTTGAGTTGTTGTTGAGAATCTAAGATGTGGCATATTAGTATATTTAGCTTGGCACTATGGAGTTTTTGCGTGCGGTTTTTTGAAGTGAAAAGACAACCAGAAACATCATTATTGTATAAGTTACCATTACGATATTTTCAAAACTATTGAAACAAGAATTGCCTAGAATATTTACCACACCAAATATTAATTTTGGATTGTAACAAACTAACCATAGAGTAGCTACTAGATTCAAACAAGCAAAACCACCTAATAGCTTTAGATAGTCAAATAAATATAACAACACTATTATTATGCACGATGAAGCAGTTAAAGCTATACCATAATGATTTAGATTCAAAAAATGATTTAGATTCAAAATTTCTTTGCCTTGAATAATCTTTGAAGCAAAAAATAGTATGGTAAATAAGCCTATGGTTATCACTAGCCATTTTAGATTTAATATCAAATCTGTGTGATGGTTGCAAAGCTTACGATAGAAACAAAGTTGTAATTTGTCTATTTTATCTTGCAAAGTTTTAGAATCTTTAGATTTTAGCTCTATTTCTTTGCAATAGAGTTCATATTTATGGAAGTTTGAAGCGTCTAAGAGATTATTATCTTTTATCAAAGCATTTTTAATAATCCTAAAAGAATCTCTAAAGTCGTTAGCAAATTTATCTAAATTTTTCTTGCTGTCCTGCTCTTTTTCTTGTTTGATTCTCTCATCTAGTTTCTCAAACTCAAAATCACATTTCACATTTACAAAGTTTAGATTCTCTTTGAAAATAGCTTGTGAAAAATTAAGAATTGTTTTATTATGAAAAGTTACCCCATAAAAACAGGCGGTTTTTTCAAATTCGCATTCGTGAAAATCAGCAGAATCATAAAAATGGGAATTGTTAAAATAGACATCATTACAAAACTTTGCATTAGAAAAATCAACTCGTTTTTTAAAAATGCAGTTTTTAAAATTAGTTTCTCGTTCATTGTTGTGATATTTATGATTTGGTAATGGAGTCCCTGATACAAGATTCCTAAACTCCACTTCACCATTAAAAATACAATTTTCAAAATTCATTCCGTTGTGGAATTCTATCGCTTCATTACTGTCCTTAAGACGATATAGAGAAAGTTTATCTTCAAACTCGCAATGAGAGAATATTACTCTCTCCAAGCAACCATAATTTATACACACCTCTTTTTTAAAAATGCTTTTGTAAGCCTTTCTCTCATAGCCATAATCTTTTATAAGCTCTGATAGTTCATCTTGTGGAATAGCATTGCTATCACCTATAATGTCATACGAAAAGTAGATAGAATTTATAAATGCCATTTCCTTTTTTGTGTGTTCTAAAATGACTTTATTTTCTTTATCCACAAAAATATTTAGTATTAACCCATAATTAAAGCGGTATTCTATGAAGTCGGGGGTTTCAATTTTCTCTATAATCTTGGTATTGTTATAAGTATTTTTTCCCTTATTTTCTAAAGTATTGTAGATGGTATATGGATTCAGTGTTTTGTTTGTGTGTGGAGCATTTTGTGGCAAATTTAGAGCAATAACTAATACATCATTTTCCAAACCCACTATCCCAGTATGACTATTTTCTATTTCTAAGCCAATATCAATTCGCATTTATTTCCTTTCTATGATTTCTATCTCATCGTTTGTGAGATTGTAGAGTTTATAGACTAAAGAGTTAATTTGAGATTCTAGCTTGCTTGTGTCATTTTTAGCATATTCTACTTTGTCATTTTGAGCCTTTGAAAAAGGCGAAAAATCTTTTTTAGATTCTGCGTTTTTTAGATACTTCGCTACGCTCAGTATGACAAGCTTTAGATTCTGTATTTTTAGATTTTTCGCTATCGCTCGTGCAATCCGCAAGGATTTCACACACACTTGCAAAAATGACAAGTTCAGTTTCTATGTTTTTAGATACTTCGCTACGCTCAGTATGACAAGCTTTAATTTTTAGGATTTGCTCTACACATTTTATAATCTCATCACATAAGGGGTTTATCGCTAGATTCTAGTCTTTCATACCTTACTATTTTTTAAATAATTTGCTATGGCTTCCCACACGCAAGGCATTAAGCTGTAAAATATCATCGCATAGCTCATAAATTAGTAGCAAATCAGGTTTAATATGGCATTCTCTAAAGCCCTGTAAATTGCCGTTTAATGCGTGGTCTTTGTGTTTTGGCTCTAGTTTCTCTCCTTTAGCCAGTGTGTCTATAATCTGCATTGATAGGATTCTATCTGCTTGGCTTAGGGCTTTTGCGTCTTTTTTAAAACTTTTTGTCAAATGCACTTTATACATTAGAGTAAGCCCTCTTTTTCAAACGCTTCTTTCGCACTAGCGTAAGTCTTTAGTGTGCCTTCCCTTTTCTCTTTTTCAAGTTCTGCTTTTGCCTTTAGAATCTCTTTTTCAAACCTTGTAAGCTTTGGCTTTTGCACCTTGCATTTTGCGTTATCAATCTTTGCTAGACTTTTTATCGCAGTGTAAAGTTCTTTACTAGCATTTTCTATAATCAGTGTCATTGGCTCTCCTTTGGGCTTTTGTATTGCTTAATTCTAGCATTAGTTTTTTTATGTTTTGGAATCTATTATTTCTATCTCATCGTTTGTGAGATTGTAGAGTTTATAGACTAAAGAGTCAATTTTAGATTCTAACTTGCTTGTGTCAAAGGTAGAATCTTGTTTTAGATTGTGTGGTGCTTTGGGTGGCTATTTATAGACTTCTTTTCTATGGGCGATGTGGATAGCATAGATCAGTAGCTCATTGTCATTTATCTCGCAGATTATGCGATAATCCCTCACGCGATACTGCCAAAGTCCGCTAAGATTGCCCACCAATGCTTCGCCCTTGCTTCGTGGATTTTCTAGGGTCTCTAGCTCTTGTGTTAGGGCTTTGATACGCTTTTGCGTGATTGTATCTAGCTTTTCAAACTGCTTTTTTGCCTTTTTGGCATAGACAAACCGTATCGCTAAAGCCCTAGCTGCTCATAAAGCTCTTTTGCGCTTACTGCCCCCTCGCGCTTTTCATCGGGGCTTTTCATATGCCACTCTAATGCCGCGCTTAAATCCTCCAAATCCTCCATATACGCCGCTAGAGCCTTTTGCATAAGCTCTTCTTGGCTGATGTTTTGCTCCTTAGCAAAAGCCTTGTAGGCATCTTGTAGCTCTTGTGAAATGTTTAGAGTGATACTCATCGCACGCTCCTTGCTAGTGGGTTTGTATGATTGCTATTTCATCATTTGTGAGATTATAGAGTGTATAGACTAAAGAGTCAATTTGAGATTCTAGCTTGTGTTAAAGGTAGAATCTGCTTTTGTGTTGTCATTTTTAGCCTCTTTTACCTCGTCATTTTCTAAAGAAACATCGCTTCGCTTGTTTTCTAAAGAAGCTACGCGTTGCTTGCTTTGAATCTCTTTTCTCCTTGTCATTTTGAGCCGTAGGCGAAAAATCTCTTTTAGATTCTGTTGTGGATTCTGCATTTTTAGATACTTCGCCTAAAGGCTCAGTATGACAAGGGGGAGAGTCGGTATGACAAAGGGATTGAGTGGGACAAAGTTTAGATTCTTTTCTTATCATATCATATCCCCTTTTGTTGCAAATGCGGTATCTAAACCTAAACATTCGCTTAGGTCTTTATATTGTAGATTGATAGATTCTATAAGCTTATTTTTAAACTCTCTTTTTTTGCCTTTTAGATATTTTTCTCGTTCAATGGCTTGTGAAATATTTTCAAACGCTTCAAAATATACAAGCCCCGTGCAGTTGTATTTTTGGCTAAAACCTTGCATAAGTTTATGTTTATGCTCATAAATGCGTTTTACTAAATTGCTTGTAACGCCTATGTATAGTGTAGAGTTTGTAGCATTACTCATCATATAGATATAGGCTGGGTATTTGGCTAGGCTTAGTTGATTGTGTGTCAATGTGATTTGTGGGCTTTGTGTCATCTTAATTATCCTTTTTGTTGTTTTATATTGTTCCTTGTTTATCATTTTGAGACTCATTCCCCCTTGTCATTTTGAGCTTTTGAAAAAAGCGAAAAATCTTTTTTAGAATCTCTTTTAGATTCTATGTTTTGAGATACTTCGCAAGGCTTAGTATGACAAACTAAAGACGCTTTATTGTTGTATTGAGTTATTTCCCCATTGTGATTTTGAACCTCTTTTACCTCGTCATTTTCTAAAGAAACATCGCTTCGCTTGTTTTCTAAAGAAGCTACGCGTTGCTTGCTTTGAGCGTTAGCGAAAAATATAGATTCCCCAATCCCAATCAATATATCCCCCTAGCCTTTCTCGCTCTGCCTTTTGCATTGCCATTTCTCCTTAAGTGATGATGTGGCTCTCGTATCCCAGCATAAAACATATACCTATACAATGTCCCCCTTGCTACGCCTATCTCTTGGGCTAGTTTGGGTAAGCTCCCTTTGGCTTCATACACTGCCACAATCTTATCGTGGTTTTTCACACATTTTTCATTAAAAAAGTCATTCCTACTCCCTCTTGGTCTGCCTATATGCACTCCCTCTGCCATAAGTCTATGCAATGCTTCCTTTGTGCGTTGGGATATAAGCTGTCTTTCTATCTCTGCACTTAGACTAAAGGCAAAGGCTATTACCTTGCTTTGTATATTATCGCCTAGTTCAAACTTCTCTTTAAGGCTTATGAGTGAAATCTTTTTCTTTATGACATAGTTTATAAACTCTAGCACATCAAGCATACTACGCCCTAGCCTTGAAAGCTCTGGCACAATGAGTGTATCGCCCATTTTTAGCTTCTTTTTTAGCTTACCTAGCTCTCTGTGGTCTATGGCTATTTTGCCACTCATTTTTTCTTGCACGATTTTATCTATCGTAATGCCCTTAAGCTCGGCATACTTTTTGACTTCATATTCTTGGTTCTCTAGGTTCTGTTTATCGGTGCTAACCCTTAAATATGCGTAGGTCATTATTTGCTCCTTTGTGTGATTTTAATGATAATGTCAAGTATCTCAAAACATTTTTGACTTGCACATTCTGCCAAAATGGTATTGTAAAGCTCAATGTCTTTGTGAATGGCATATACTTTTGATATAAGAGATTTTCCTGGAGGTGCAATTTTAATCCATATAATTTTTGCCCAAGGATTTGCCTTGTAAATATCATCACAAATGGATATGACATTGTTTTGAAAACGCAAAGGAGAGACATAATGAAAATTATATAAACGAGTAAGTTTAAGCCTGAAACGAGAGGCAAGTTTTTTATATAAGCGACCAATAATAGGCAAAGATTCAAGACACCATTCCCAACTTCTTTTCATAATGCGTCTGCTTGCATCTACGATACCAGCTTGAATTATAACAATATCAGATTTTTGATAGAGGAGTAGATCCACTCTATCATTAAGAATGTCTTGTGTATGTAAGCCGCGTTTGGGAAAAAAATATGTTAT
>NZ_QXJF01000017.1 GCF_003670275.1 Helicobacter labetoulli | reverse complement strand
GGCGCTTCGTGCAAGTTATGGATTAAGTGGCGGTATGAAACTTGATGCCCCAGCTATTTCAGGCAACACAATCACTATCCAAAAAGTGATGATTGATGCAAATAGCTTTTTTAGTCTCGGTGTTGTATTTGTATATTAAGGAGCGAATATGAAAAAGAAAACATTATCCCTTCTTTTGATAGCCACCTTTGGAGTGGCATTTGGAGCACCACAGCCACAAGCCTGTGAAGATGGTGTAGTAGCAAAAAGTGTAGAGAGAAATACAGAGTATTCTCCAAAAGCTGAGGAGCTAGAAGAAGCTATCAACAATAAAAGCACTCAGGACATTATTGATAAAGTTAAAAATATGTCCGAAGAGCAGTATCAAAAGTTCCTAAATGGACTTGATTCTGTGCTTGATAAGGTTAACAACACCACAAAAGAACAAAAAACACAAGAAGAAGAGGATTAATCCTCTATTCCTCCATTCACGCCAAGTCCTAAAAAGGCTTGTGCGCTCCACTTGAAAACACAATCACATTTTAGGTATATTGTCAAAAACAAAAAGCAGGAGAATCTATGCTAAAAAAAAGCCTATTATTCATAGGATTATTATTTGTAAGCCCCATATTCGCAGATGATTTGGAATATGATTATGTTTCAGAAAAAGTAAAGCCTGACTATATTCAGCCATTCAAGAAATTTGAGTTTAGATTTGGCGTGGGCTATGATATAGGCTTTAGCACCTACAACAACAAAAAAATCAATTATCACAATTCGGAGGTTTCAGGGCTTGACTTAACCTTTGGTTTCCTAATTCGCCCAACACGACATTTTAGCCTTGAGCTTGGAGCTGGTGTAGGAACTCAAAGTGTAAAATTCTCGCATAATGGCAAAAAGACAGAGCCAGATCCAGCAGACTTAGCTTATGTAGAAAGCCTATTAACGCCAGAGTTTTTTGAAAAAGTTAAAGATGCGATGATGACAGGGGATTTAAGTAATGTGTGGCATTTATTTGATTGGAGCAAATTAAACTATGATTATCAAGGCAAACCTCAGTTTCCAGAAGGATTTACAGCCATCAAATTCCCTTTTATAGCTAAATTCAACTATCATATTAACAATAATTGGGTTACTTATATCGGTGGAGCGTATAATAAGGGCGGATTGATTGATGATGCTAGAGTGTTTGTGGGCTTTAATTACAAATATTTTGATATGAGAGTGGGATATATTGCTTATACAAGCGAAAGGTTTAAAGATGATAGATATGCTAGAATCACACAGCAAGGTGGAGCTCCTGTAAGTTTGACTATAGGAGCAGTATTTTAGGAGTTATTCCTGTTTGTTTTCATCAGAAAATAGCGTAGCTTCTTGCGTATTCTCCTGCTGTGTTTCTTGTTTTGGCTCGTCAATTTTTTTAGCTATTTCAGGTTTAATATAAAATCCTTTTTCGGCTAGAAATTCTTTTAAAAAAATATCAAATCTATTAGCAAATTCTTCTTTATTTTTTTCTATAGTTTCAGCCACAGCTTTGTTTCCAAATTGGATATTTTTACAAAAGTAAGAAACTTTTTTCTTTTTAGCTCTTGTGCTTGTGATCTGGGCGTGTTCTATAACCTCTTTTTCGCTCATTTCCCCATTTACAAAGGCATTAAACAATTTGAGCTGAAGGGGTTTTGTCTTTTTTGATAGGGCAACAAGTAGCCTTACGCTGGGTTTTGGTTTTTTTTGTGTGTCTATATGCTCCTGTATGTCTGGGTGTAGTTTTACAAGCCCAGAAGTCTGAGATATATGCGCAATAGAAACGCCAATCTTTTCTTGTATGTCTTTAAGACAATAATGCTCTAATAGGGCATTAAACACGCGAGCCATTTCCATAGGCGACAAACTCTCCCTTATAAGGTTTTCACTTACATTTTTAATTAAAAAATCCTTATCTATGTTTGCAACCCCATTTAAAGAGATGGGTATTGCCTTAATTTTAGTTTCTCCTAAAAGAATATGAGCCAACACTCTCCTGTGCCCATAAAGCACTTGCGCTTCGTGTCCTATACTATATATAGCGATAGGCTGTAACAAGCCATTTGCCTTAATGCTCGTTGCAAGCTCTTTGATTGAAAGATCTCGCTCAATAATTTCCCTTGCCTCTTTAGAGAAAAACCCATTTTCATATCCAGCTCTCATTTGTTGCTGGTTAGGAATTAAATTTTTTATCTCCACCTCTATAATTTCGCCATTGTGCTTTAAGTGTGAGAGATCTGGCGTGTCTTTATCATATACTCTTTCCCCCTCATTTCTTTTAGGAATAGGAATTTGTAATGTTGAGCTTCTTAAATCAACGCCTTTTCTCTCATCTTTCCCTAAAAGATTTTCTAATCCACTCACATCTTTACTCTTTTGTTGTTTCTTGTTGTTGTGACTGCTTGATTTTGCTCCGCCTAAAAGCTTCTCTAACTCGCTTGTGCCCTTGTTTTTGTTGTCGCCATTCATCTAATACGCCCTTTCTTTTTTATAAAAAACAAAATAAAGCGTATTCTAAAGAAAAAAACTTAATCACAAACTTAAACAATGCTTTCAAATATGAAATATAGCGACAGGAAAACAACCTTTCCACATATTGCTGGGAAAGTAATCCCCAGACCCCACAACTTGCGGGGAGACCCCGCACCCCCCCTAAAAATATGCTTTTATTTTTTTGAACCCACTAAAATAACCACCCTCCCTAGCCGCCGCTCACCTCTATTCCATTTCCACCTCACTTGGTCGCACTTGTGGTGCTTTTCCATAGCGTGAGTCTTCTTTTTTTCTTTGGTGTTTTTGGCAAGCTAAAGCTTGTGTGTGGCGTGTGCCAAGGATACACCAAAAACCAAAAAAAAGGGTGAAAGCGGAATTTAGCTAAGAATTACAGCTGTTTGCTTATTCTTTGACAGCTAAAAACCATTAGAGAAAAAATCTTTGATTTTGTATAATCATAGTAGAGATTGCACTAGAGAGTTGCACCTCTCTAATTTGCGACCTACTTTAAGCAAAGGAGGTCGGTATGGTTAAGATTTGCCAAAAAAATCTTAGTTGCCATTATATTGCTATGTTTTATAGTAGTCAAGTGTTGCTAAGATTTATTCAAGCCTAGCTCATTTTGCTAAGGTGAGCTAGGTAATCTTAACCACTCTCTACTTAGCATTTAAAAAAAATACAAGGAGTTAAAAATGTCTGACAAAAAGATTTCTAAGAAAAAGGCTATTAGTGCGAGCAAAAAAGAATATCTAGAAGCTGAAGGCACACTTGAGTTTTTCTTGGGCTGGGTAGCAATGCCTGCTCTTGCACTTATTGGCATGTTCTTCGCTGTGCCTTTAATTTACGCCTTTTTTCAAATTTTCATCATCCAAAGAATGGAACATTCTGACTTGAGCTACTTTGAATACCTGCTTGCTGTTATACAAGGCTTGTTTTGAAAATATCACTCAAATAAGGCTAAGATTCTGCTATCAAAGAAAGACAAAAAAACCTTGCTATTCTTTCTTTGATAGCCTTTCTTGTTGGAAACAAGAAATGATTCGTGATTTAGAGCGAATTGCTGGATATAGGCATAATGCTGATGATTTGAAAATGCCTATGAAAATCTATACAATACGCCTAAATTAATCTAACAACACAAAGGAGTGAGAATGGCAATGACAGCAAAAGTTTTAAATAAAACTATGTGTTTAGTTGAAGTTACGGATGGGGAAAATAGAAAGTATATATACATATTCAAAGATTCTAAAATGATAGCTAGTTCTTATTATAGTTGGATTGGCTTAACTAATATAAAGCTTTGGCTTGATTATCAAAATGATATAGAAGCATATGAAATCATAAAAGATGAGTTATCTAAATATACTACATTTAAACAAGAAAATGGCAAGTTGTATTTTGATAGAAAAGATTGTGCTGGGTTTAGAGAAGTAGAAATTACCAAGTATTTATACCAAGAGGACGACTATCCTTGTCGATAAAAGAAATGGAGAAAGATAAAATGAAGCTAGAAAACATCAAATTTAGAATATGGAACAATAAAAATAAAGCTTACACGCCAAATATTCTATTGCACCGCATAGAAAATGGTGTGCAATATGGCAACGATTATCAAGGCGTTTTAACTGATTATATTCAAAATGGCACAGGAAAAGAGCTTTTGCAATTAGCCAAGATTCATAATCTAGATATAGCCCTTGAGCCATACACAGGTATTAAAGATAAGAATAATAAGAAAATATATCACGGCGATATTGTAGAGATTTTTGATGATAACTTTAAAACAAGTTTTACAGCAGTCGTATTATTCTTAGAGAAATATAATGATTTTAGATTCGTAAGGCTTTTAGCTCCTTGTGGTTTTTCTTATAAAGAGCATCTAGCGGACAAGAGAATATATATCATAGATAATATTCACTCGGAATCCGATGAAAAAATGGCAGCCTTTAGGCTCTGTCGTGAAAATTTCACATATAACCTAAAAAACAATGAAAAACTAAAAAAAGCTATTGAAGCAAACAAGAATATTTGATAAAAGCAAAGGAAATACTTCTTGTGGCATTTTGTGAGCATACTAACCTTCACTTGTAGGATTGACTGAAAGCTTTACACTATCAATTATCCTAAAATCTCATTTGAAACTGCCTATAAAAACCTATACAATATGCCTAAACTAATCCAACAGCACAAAGGAATGAAAATGGCAGGAATAGATTTGAATGAGTATAACCCAGCTATACAGGAATACAAGGGTTACAGATACTTTTTGATTGAACATAAGTATTGGACTTGCGGTTATATTATGATAGACTTGGATTTATTTACAAAGTTAGAGCTAAGATATTGTAAAAATGTCACTTCAAATGAATATGGCTATATATCTTGGGTATCTGACCCTAAATTAGACAAGCCTGTAGAGACTCAAAAGGAAAATGAAATATTCTTTGGGATAGGCGATAAGCGTTTTGAGGAATTTGGATATGGAGTGATTCCTGATAGACAAGAAACAGAATCAATTATTAAAGAATGGATTGATTGGATTGTGAAAGAATGCAAAGAGGCAGAATAATTGACATAAGGCTATCAAAAAAATAGCTCACCTCAACAACAAAAATCCCACTTGAAGTAAGTCTTTGATTTCCCTATAATACGCTCATACAAAAAACAAAAGGAGAAAACAATGGAAACGCTAAAACAAATAGTCTTAGGTGTTGTTGTCGCACTTATTGGAGTTGCGGTGATATGGAATCTTACAGGATTATACTTGATCCATACAAAGAATATGACAGACATTAGTGGTGGTGGCTTCACTTTTATCGTGCCACAGGGCAAAACAAGAATCTATTGCAATGGAAGCCCCATTGCAACATTAGACACAGATAGCATAAATGGTATGAGTATTGGCGAGACAGAATATAAAGTATTCTTTGCAGATAAAAGCGCACAGACTTATGTTTGTGAATAGTGATTAATTAGCAAACATAGCGTGTTAATTGCGTAGCTAGAAAGAAATATGAAAAAAGGAGTATAGAATGGAATCTGGAAAGGTTTGTAAAATTGGTGCTTTTGTCAATACATTGTTTTATGTAGCAAGTTTGGCTTATGTTGGAATGCTTGCATATTCTTATGAATGTGATGTGAATGTAGATTTTGTGGTTTTTACAATAGAACATTATCTTGTTTGTTTTGTTTTTGCTATGGTATTGCCCACAATATTTGGGTTACTTACTGCTTTTTTAATAAGAAAGCACTTGACTGGTGATGAAGTATGGAATTTTTTTACATTTAATATGCTTGCAGGTCTATTAAGTGGTCTGATTGTGTTTTGTTTTTGGATTGACCCAAAAAAAAATATAGATATAACAAACGAGCAAAGGGGCATCATTGCAGATTTGGTTAAGCAAGAAAAAGTCAGTAAGCAGAGCGTTAGAGTTAAAGCAGGAGGATTCTATAATGATTGGGTTAGGAAACAAGGAGGTGGCAGAGAAATAGAAGAAGTTATGGGTATAAATCGTGTGCCTTTGGAATTTTATTTTTGTTTTGAGAAAGGCTTTAACAACCCCATTTGTGCCAAATTGTTTGAGAATTTTCTTATCAAGGAAAAAGAGGAAGTTAGGCGCGAAAAAGAAAGAGAAGCTCTTGCAAGAAAAAACAAACAAGAATCTATTGAGAATTACAATAGGATTCTTGAAAAAGTGAAGTGAGACAGGACAAGTGTATGTATATGTCTGATATAGGCATCTCCTCTTCAGAACAGAATGCTATTTTGGCATCTTTGCGGATAAGGAGATTGGACTTCAATTATTGCAAGGGCAAAGGCAGAAGAGGAAACAAAGTAGTGCTTGATGGAACATTAAAACAATCACTTCTTAAGATTCTAAAAACACGAACTAGTGTATTAGCGTTTAGCAAGTTAAAAACAGGCTGTGATAAGCTGTGTGATTACTTTGAAATAGATCAAAACAAGATACCAAAAAGCTACAATTTTAAGGGCAACTTCAGTGCTAGAGTGCATAAAGCTCAAAAAAAACATACCAGCGGATTCTGTATTCTTGTTTAGGCTTGTTGATGATTTGCAGATCAGAAGCAATTTGTATAGAGCTGTGAAAAAGGCACAAATAGAGTTGCCTTTTATACAAAGAGGCTTACGCAAATGGTATTACATAAGTCCTGAGTATTGGCGGCAGAATAAAGCGACTATTTGCTCTAAAATAGAAAATGTAAGCACAAGCACTGAAAACAAAGAACACTTGTTGTATTTTTACGGAAAATGCAAAGAGGCATTTGAAAAGTGAAAAAGCATATTTAGATTTTGTTTTGCCATCAAAAGAGAAGTTCATTCTAAAATCTCATTTGAAAACACCCCTGTAACTCCATATAATGCGGGCATACAAAAGCATAAGGAGTAACGAAATGGGAACACGATGCGTGATAGGAACAAAGGTAGAAAACAATCAAGTCAATTACATATACTGCCACTTTGATGGTTATCCAGAAGGTGTAGGAGCTAAACTTAATACAGAGCATTGGAAAACACAAAGACACATTAACTGGATGATGGATGCAGGGGACTTGATTGCATTGTATCCTACCTTTCAAGAATCTAAATTCTATTTAAAAGATAAGGACTCAAGAAAGAACATAAACGACCCTGAAAACTACAAAGCAAGGTTAATCACGCAGGAGCAATGGGATAATGATGCCTTTGCGTTTTGTAATATTGAGTGGGCTTATTTGTTTGACCCTAAAACAAAAGAATGGACTTGCAAGCAAGTGCAGTAAGGAGTGTCAAATGAAAAAAGAAAAAGTCTATGCGATTAGAAACATTACTGAAGAAGGCAATGTATTTTTTCTATCACAAAGCAGAAACCACAAAGGCTTAAAGCATATTAAGGAAGCCTTTAGGCGACTTAACAATGGTGTAGAACAAGTAGAGCTAGGCACAATGGAAGTGAGAAATGGCTCTAGGATTGAGGATTCTTTCACAAGCATCAAAAAGCTTGAAAAAGAAGTGTGAGTGAAGCGTGAGTTTCTCATTTGAAACTCGCCCTGAAAGCCCCTATAATACACGCATACAACAACACGAAGGAGTGTAAATGAGTTACTTTACAGATGTGAAAGTTAAGGTTAAGAACATTGCTAAAAGAGCAATAACACAAATAGACAATGATGGTGGATTTGCTTGGGAATATATCCATAATGTTGGCGGATTAGATATTTACATTGAGGTGCAAGAAAGAGATAATGATAAATATTATGATGTCGTGCTGCGTGAAGTGAAATATTCTACTTTAGAAATAACTGAAAAAGATGAGATAAGGGCAGGTATAGGAAAGCAGTTCAAGCGATTTGAGTATAGGGATTTAGATTCTATGGCAGAGAAAGTAGCTAGCCTTATTTGTGCTAACGAGTTTCTATAATCAGCCAACAAACAAAAAAAGGAGTGCAAAATGAAAATCAATTTGGGAGAAAACCTACAAGCATTTGCAACAGCCAATGAGGCATTCAGCAAAAAAATTAACCAAGAGGTTAATACTGAGATTCATGTAATATATCAAGTATATGCTGATAATGCTCACTTTAACAGAACCATCAGTTTTGGCGGCGTATTTGAAGTGCAAACTTTGTTTGAGACAAGCTCAAATAACTGTATTGTTGGCAACTTTTGGTTATGCCAACTATGCTATGGCATTTCAAATGATGGTGGCTTATTCCTAGATCGCGATATGCTTCTTGCTAAATATGATTTTGTCATAGAGCACGAAGAAGGCAAAGAAAAAGAGGCTTTTGCAAATGCTTGGCAAGTGGTAAAAGAATTTGTTGATGCTTTGAGGGTTGAACATAGGGACTTGGATCCGCTTCTATAATTAATCAAAAAAAAGGAGTGCAAAATGAAGGTTGAATTAGGCGAAAAACTCAAAAAAATAGCCGAGGCAAATATGCTTGGCAAGTGGTAGAAGCCTTTGTGGAGGCTTTGAGTGAGTAAAATGCAACAAACTTGCACCTATGCCCTAAAAGTGCAAGATGTGTGCGGTTGCTTTGAATTTTTAGGTAGCAGAGATAGTGGAGAGAAGCTACATAGCAGAATTGTAGAGTTATTAGGCTCACAAGAAAATAAGGATATGAAACTTGAATTAGATTTTAATGGTGTATGTGGGGTAGCCCACGCCTTTGCAGATGAAGTTTTTGGGCTGTTGTTTGCAAGATTTGGCGTAGAATACATTAAGACACGCATTGTTTTAAGTAATGCCAATGATACCATTAAAAGTATGATTAATTTTGCTATCAAAGAAAGAATAAAAAAAGCAAGAGACACAAACGGAATATAACAATATAACCGCTTTGTGTGTTTCTCTTTTTGACAGCACACACTATTTGAAACACAAGCCGCATTCCCTTATAATACGGGCATAAATTAACGCAAAGGGGCTAAAATGAGCGATGAAATAAGCTTGGGAGATATTGATACCTATGATTTGGTTTTTGAGCTAAAAAACAGGATATACAGCAATCCTTCTATTATTGAGGACTTGCAAGATTCTTTAGGTGTTGAAAATCCAAGTAAAACATTAGACACGCTCAAAAGGCTTCATACTTGGAACAACCAAGAGACAGCTAAATCCACCTTTGAAGCAATGGAGTTTTCAAAGAGTCTGAAAGAGTGGATTCTGCGAACATACGCACAATAAAAAAAGGAGAATATATGCCAAACAAACACGAACCCTTTTTTACCTTTAAAGGTAAAAAGAATGATGAGTGTTTTACTCCACGCTACGCTATAGAACCTTTATTAAAATATATTAAACCAAACAGCACTATATGGTGTCCCTTTGATAAGTCCTATTCTAATTGTGTCAAAGTTTTTACAGAAGCAGGACATAAGGTATTAGCAAGCCATATAGATGATGGGCAAAACTTCTTTTCATATGAGCCAAGTGTAGATTATGATTATATAATCAGTAATCCCCCTTTTTCTCGTAAAAGAGAAGTCTTACAAAGGCTAAAAGCTCTTAATAAGCCTTATGCTATTTTATTGCCTATCAGCCTTTTGAATGATAATTACAACGAAGTATTAGACAACCAAACAGAATTTATGATTTTTGATAAGCGTATAGAGTTTTTATATCATCAGCAAGAAAACGCAAAAAAAGGACTTATAAACTTCAAGAGCGTGTATTTTTGTAAGGGTTTTTTAGGCGGAGCCAATGTATTTGAAAAGATACATAAAAGAGAGGAAAGCTTTAGCCTAGAAGCAGAATGCGATTTGCAGAAGCTATTAGAAAGAGAAGGGAGATTGTTTTAGCTCATAGGCTATTAAAGAAGAAAAAGTTTTTCTGTGTGGTTTTTCCATTTGAAAATACCCCTTAAAACCCCTATAATACGCTCATACAAAGATTAAAAGGAGTGAAACAGATGCCAAATCTTAAACAGGTAATCAAAGATAAAATTTATATCAACGAAAAAGGCTTAAAAACTCTTGCCAAAGAGTTTCCTGCACTTCTCTTTTTGCAAGAAGATTTTGCCTATGGCAACAAAGAGCTTTATCTTGAGTTTTTGCACGAAGATCTTCAAAGCCTTCTGGATGGTGAGGAGATAGAAGGCATGTTTAGCTTGTATGATAGAATTATTGATGTGTTTGAAACCTTTAGTGACAAAATTTCTGAATTTGTGAATGAATACTGCGACAACACAGAATATAGCGAACTTAGTATTGTAGGTATGAGTTTAGTTAAGGTGTTAGAGAATCCTATAAAAGCAAAGAAAAAACTTCTTGTAGCATTTTGCGAGCATACTATAGAGAAAGCTTTAGACTTCACATTTGAAACCGAGCACCTTGTTGTTGAAGAAAGCCAAAACACGCTTATTAAGTATGGACTACAAGAAATAGAGACAAAAGTTTCTTGGAAGCATTTTTTATTTCAAGGAGCAGCTAATGCTATCTCACGACACATTCTTATCCGATTGAGTGGAGATGATGAGTATGAGTATCTAAAAAAGAATACAAGGAGTGATTTTCTACGCCTCGGAAATGCTATTGTGACTTTTAGTTATATAGACAACAAACCTTCACTTGTAGGATTGACTGAAAGCTTTGTGAAAAAGTATTTGACATAAGGCTATCAAAGAAGAAAAATTTCAGCCTATTTCAACAACAATATCTCATTTGAAATAGGGTTTCAAATTCTCTATGATACGAGCATACAAAAATTAAAGGAGCGTAGAAATGGATAAACATGATAAAATTCATGAGGCTATACATTATGTTTTCTTGATTGTAGTGTTGATAATTGGATGGATAAAAATCCCCATTTATGTTTATAATGAGTTCAAAGAAATAAAGACATGGACAGATAATTGGGAAAAGAAAAAGCTAGATGAAAGTTGTGATAATTTGATAAATGAAATTTGTAACAAGGAGCGTGAAAAATGAGTGATGAACCAATGGGAATAAAGCGTAGAATATTATTGGGAGTGTTGTTTATCCCATTTTTCTTTATTTTTTTGTATGGAAGCTTAATTCTTAAATTTATAGCTAGTTTCTGTTATAAGAATCAGGTTAATATGGATATATTGATTTTTGTAATAAGGAATGAAAGCTTGCTAAGTTTTTTGGGTGGTATTGGCATTCTATTTTTGGTTGGATTCTTATTTGCTTCTTATTATTGCAAATTATATCGTCAATTTTTAGTCTGGTTAATTCTTTTGCTGATATTTTTTGTTGGTTGTTTTTCTATGTGCGAAATCCCTAAAGAAGATGGACTGAAAGGTGAAGAACTGATTTCATCGATAATGGAAAAATCAGAGAAAGAAGGGTGTTCTTTGCGAATCAAGAGTTTATTCACTCCAAAGGAATGAGCCTATTAGACTATAAACAAGAAGCCTTTCAAGTTAGCCGAGATTGCTCGGCTTTAGTTAAAGTGGGCGTAATTCACTTGATAGCCATATCTCATTTGAAATAAGGGCGCTAATCCCCTATAATACGAGCATACAAAAACAAAAGGAGAAAAAATAGACTCACTAATTATCAAGAAAGAAGACATTGGACATGTCAAGTTTTACCCTAAAGATGATGGGTATGAAACAATTAAGGAGTTACCAAATGCTGAGGTGTTTTACGAATACACTGAAAATGAGTATGTGGTGTTCTACACCTTCAACAAACACAAGGCTAAACATTATAAGCCAAGAAAAGGAGATTGATAATGGGTGTATATGCTCAAGCATTTTATTTTAACGACAAAAAGTCCCTAAAACAATTTGTTAGGGACTGCAAGAGCGGTTTTATTAAGTTTGAGGAAAGAAGAGAAGCATTAGGTGTAGTTGGATTTCTTCACCAGACATTTGGCTATCAAATGAAAAAAATGCTAATAAATGCAGACTACAATATCCCGGATCCAGACGGACTTCAAGTAATTCTTAGAGAAAGAGATCTAGATGATTTGGTTCCATTTGATAGGTATTGTGAGGACGATTTAAAGTTTCTTAGAGAAGGATTTAAAGAGTTCAATGCTAAGTTTGTTTATCTAGCATAAGGAGAGCACAGGACTTAGCTCAATACATTGTAAAAAAACCAAAAAAAGCCATTAAAGCAAACAAGAATATTGAGCTGCTCTAAATAACCATTTGAAAACATCTTTTAGTTTCCATACAATACGCCTATACAAACATTAAAGGGAGCACAAAATGGACAAATACATTGAAAGCCTAAAAATAGATGAGGCTAAAAAGGAAAGAGAAGACAAACTTAGTGTGAAATTGCATGGAGGCGAATCTCTCTGGTTTAACGCTTTGTATGGTAGCTCTGTTTCAAAACAAGAAGCGAGGCTTGAACGATACAAGAAATTTCGTGAAATCATAAAAAAATATTCTATCCAAAAGGACACTGTTTATATTGATATTTTATTAAACACAATATTTGATACCACAAAAGCAATGATTTCCAAAAGGCGAGGTTATAATGATGATGATTTTTTACATATCTATTATGAGATTCTTTACCAATACATTGAAGAAAACAAAGATATTGTATTGGGGATGCTTAAGGCTAATGAAGAATTTTTTGATATTCTCCAAAAAGAACATAGTCTATTAAACTTTGAAAGAAGGTTAAAAGATTTAAAGGATTGTCCATTATTCTTTGATATTTGGCAGTTAGCTTATGGTGGATTGTTGTCTTTTGGTGTAAAAAGAGAAAATGGCGAGATTTCATCTTATTGGGTCGAGGTATCTCTGGAAAAAGCACATTTCCATAAAGATGAAAATAGGATATGTTTTAACAGAAGCGGGGCAAAAGGTGAAACTTTGTTTTATAAGACATATAAAACACGGGAAGGTGCAATCAAAAAGATTAGCGAGATACTAAAAGCTAATAGGATGCTCAATGTTGAAAAAGATTGGAAACAAAAAATGAGTTCTAAATTGAAGGAAATTGCTGGATACAAAGATAACGCTGATGGTGTAGATGTATGAAAACACAGGATTTAGCTCAATACATAATCAATCGTTCAAGTAAAGGCATTTCAAACCTTGAACTTCAAAAGATTCTATACTTTGTGGTGCTAAAACACTACAAAGACACAGGAGAATATCTTTTAGACAAAGACTTTGAAGCGTGGCAGTTTGGAGCGATTGTTTATGATGTGTATTTGTTTTACAGAGACTATGGAGCAAACAGCATAGATAGGGCAAATGAAAACATAGAGATAGAGGATTCTATTAAGCAAAGAGTGGATTTTGTGTTATCTAAACTATCAAACTACAATTATTGGGATTGGGTGGGTATGCTTCACGCAAAAGGCGGAGCTTGGGATATAACATATTCTAAAAAGAAAAAAGGCGTAATACCACGAGAGCTGATAAAGAAAGAAAGCTTCACATTATCGCTATAGCTTTTCTTAGTTCAAAAATCTCATTGGAAAATCATAGCCGAAAAGCCTATAATACGCCCATATAAAGATTAAAGGAGTGCAAATGTTAAACACATACAAAAAACAAGTTGAGTCCAAAATTAAAGAGGTTGTTAATGATACAATCCAAGCTCAAAACAAAGAGCACATTTTTATCCACAATGTAGGCGGTATAGATCTCTACATATTCATTGATACGCACTCAAAAATATACGATTTGGTGTTGTTTAGTGTAGAATATGATGATTTAGCAGATTCTACAAAAGAACATAATCAGTTTATGCTCTCCAGCAGAGAAGAAATAGGCAGAGAAAGCTATGCTAATGAAAAAGAGCTTATCCAAAGAATCACTGATCTTATCTGCAAAGAACTCGCTAATCTCTTTATGTAGGCGTATTTGAAAATTATAACCAAAAAGCCTATAGCTTTTTGATGAGGCTTTGGGCTATATGGAGAGACGAATGGGCTGGGAGTTTGATGATGAAATTGCCAAAGCGTTAGAGAACTTCTTTGCTGAATGCGGTTTGCCTTTGGATAATGGTTTGGCTTATATTACAGACAATATCTATGTAGGCGGAAGCTATGGTTTTCTAGAAGAGTTAGAAGAAAGCGAAGCTAAACGCATTAAAGGGCTTGATAAGGAAGAGTTTGTTTATTGGAATGAAGAAACAGGCTGCTTTATTGAGAGGCTTTACTAAAAAGGAGTAAAATGGGAAACCGATGTGTCATTACAAACAAAGAAAAAACAAGAGCGATTTACCAACATTGGAATGGTGGAAGAGATTCTATTGAGCCCTTACTCAATGTCGCAAGGGATTTAGGCAAAGGCTTTGATGGGCTTGTGGAAGTATCAGCTAAGGTTTTTGATGGCGAAGAAATAGAGTATGGAGAAGCAGATAAAGATAATGGCGATAATGGGACATACATCATAGATGATGAGTTTAACATTGTGGAAAGGGAATTTTTAAGAGGGAGCGAGCAAAAACATTATAACCCTTTGCGTATGGAGATTTTCATAAGACTTACTTATGAGCTAGGAGCTATGAAAAAGAAAGAGATTGAAAGGATAATGTCGCTAGTAGATAGCCTTGCGTTAAACACTCTAAAAGGAGAGTAAAGATGACAGAAAAAGCACAGAACAAAGAAAGAGTGTTAAAAATCTTTTTAACACTTATGGCTGTAATTGCAATGCTCCTTGCCTGTGGAGTATTAGTTCTTAAGATTATTGCTAAATTCTCTTATGAGGACAACACAAACATAGAATTTGTGTTGTTTATGATAGAGTATGACAGATTACTAAATCGTATTGCTTATGGCGGACTATCTCTTGTGTTGTTACTTATCTTTTTTAGGTTGAGAGAGAATATTATCCAAGGTGTCGATACATTATCTACATTAGCTCTAATGCTTGTGATAACAGTTAGTGCTGGAAATGTTGTCATAGATGCCAATAAAGCGTATGGATGGGGCGCAAGAATGGAATTGTTGAAAGCTAGTGAAAGAAAGGTGCTCCAAGATATAGTGTTTCAAAACAATCTCATTATAAAATATCTTGATGATGCTCCCGATGAGCTAAGAATTTGTTTTGACAAAGAATTTAAGGGGGAAATCTGTAAGATATTGTTTGACAGGTTTCTTGCAAAGGAAAAAAACAAAGACAAAGAGAAAGAAGCCTTGCGATCTCTTGAAGAAAGAAAAGCAGAAGCGCTTACGGAGAATTATAATAGGCTAAAACAAACAAACTAGTATTCTATCAAAGGAGAAATGCTCTTTTGCAACTCTTTCTTTGATAGCAAAATCTCATTTGAAACAAACCCCGAATCTCCCTATAATACGCACATACAAACCAACGCAAAGGATCAAAATGAAAGTATTGAGCCAAGAAACAATCAGCCTTGTAAAACAAATCCAACAAGGACTTCAACGAGTAGTGAATGCTAAGTTGGAAGTATTGATGAGCGAAGTAAGAAGCATTGATAGAAAATTCCAACGCAGAGAAGCTAAGTGGAGACAAACTCAATCTAAGGAGTTTTTAGAAAACTTCAATACTCTTAAAATGCCTGATTTTATGTGGGCGGCAAGATGTGCTGGAGTAAATGTGCCACAAGAATATTTGAATGAAGTTAGAGAAAGCATTGAAAGCGGAGTATTTAAGGTAAAATTTAGTGGTGGGCAAGGATACCAAGCCGCATTGTTCTAAGAGAGAATGGGGTTAAACCCCATCAAAAAGGCTACTATTCTGTAACTTCAAACTTGTAAGGAACAGAAGTAATGCCACTATCTCTTACAGCTTCAGCAATACCTAAAGCATCTCTACTAGGTTGTGAGCCACTAGCTTGATAGTTGCCAGAGTAGATTTTACGCAAGATATTGATTTTTGCTTGATTTGTTTGTGCGGTTTTGATTTGAGTGTATAAATCAGAGGCTTTATATAAAGAATCCTCGCTCAATAGTCCCACAACAATCATTTTAACATTCTTATCTCTTAAATGTCCTTCAACTCGTCCTAACTCGTCTTGGCAATAAGGACAATTTGGGTCTGAGACAATATAGAGCGTTTTGTTTGTTTTTGCTGGGCTTTTCAGTGTAACTACAGGGTAGTTTTTCTGCTTGATTGTGGCAAGAAGCTTATCGCTCTTACTGCGATTATTGTAAGCATCTGTTTCTTGCACCGTTTTCTGCAAAGTAAGAAGCAGATTGTCATTTGAAGTTAAAAAGCTAGAATCAGCACCGATAAGCGTAGTGCCATTTTTATCCGCAAGGAAAGGCACACGCTGATTGCCTGATTCTAAAATCACAACCTGCATATCTTTAAGCTGATTAAGCGGGACTTGCTTTACAATCTTTACATCAGCTCCTGTTTTCTCCTTTACAAGCTTCTCTATAGGATTGCTTGCACCCATAAGACTAAAACCGACAGCACCTACTGCAACACAGGTTAGAACGCTACTTAATGTTTTCTTTTTCATTTTTACTCCTTTTGTTTTTGTTTTTCATCTAGGATTTCTTGAATGTTATCAAGGCTCTCTTGGAGCTTTTTATCCATTCTCTCCGCAGATGTGAGATTAGCATCATCTTCTTTTTGTCTTTGTTCTTTTTCTAGGGTATCTTCTTGTTTTTGATTTTTCTCCCTTAGAAAACGAATTTTAGAGCTAACGCTAATCTCGTCCTCAGCCTTTTTTTCAGCAGTAGGCTGTTCTGCTGACTCTTGTGTGGTTTGTTGTGGTGCAACCTCTTGATTATTTGGCTCTTGCACTGCCTGAGATTCTTCTTGTTTTGGTTGCTCTTGCTGTGTTTGAGTCTCTTCTTGTTTTGGTTGCTCCTGCACCGCCTGAGATTCTTCTTTTACCTCAGGCTCAGGTTTATTTTCTTCGTTAGTTTGAGCTTGTTGTGGCTCATTTGTTTTCGTCTCATTAGCTTGATTTGTTTGAGGCTCTTGAGCTTGTGGCTCATCTGCCTCTAAATCTTTTTCTTGCAAAGGAAGATTTGGCTCATTTATCTTTTCATTAGCCTCGTTTTCCTTTACATCATTGCTAGAGTTTGCCGGAGCTTGATTATTTTGAAGTTGTTGCTCCACCAACTCATCGGGTGCGTTATCACTAAGCCCAACTTCTGGCTGAGTCCGAGTTGCATTACTTGCATCCGCGTTGGTTTGAATAGCTTCAAAGGCTTGTTTAACTTCAGAAGCACTTAGCAATGTTGATGAGATAGATAAGATTAGGATAACCGATAATGATAACTTCTTCACTTTATTGTCCTTTCTCCCCTTTTACAAGGGGAAGAGAGTTTAGGCAAATTTGCTGGCAATTTGACTGATTTGACTATTAAGCTGATTGAGAGTTTTAATCGCTTCGGCTTTTAAATCCTCAATCTTTTTACTTGCTTCAATAGCTTCAGTGCCTTTTTCCCCACCAGCGAGTATTGCAAAGTTTGCTTCTTTGCTTGATGAATAGATATTTCTTAATACCTGAGAGCTTCGGCGCGTAAAATCATCACCCACAACAATGCTTACATAATCAATGTTATTGATGTTTTGTAAGATGAGGTGGCTTAACAAGGCAAATCTTTGTTGGCGATTTGCGTCTATAAAGTTACGCGGTGTTGTTCCCAAATATGAGAGCAAATCTCTAGTTGTAGCTTTGTGTTCTCTTGCTCTGCGCTCAAAAAATGCTTTTCTTTGAGTTGCTGCAGCTTGTCTTCTGCCTGCTTTTGCATTTGTTTTAGCTGTTTGAGCTTCTGCTGTTGTTGCTTCTGTTGCTTCTGTGTTTTCTGTTGTTGCTACTTCTTCAGTAGCTGTAGTTTTAGCTTTTGCCATTGTTTATCCTTTAATGTGTATCTGTAATTTAACCTATCTGTCTTCCCACTCTTGTGGGGATTGAAACTTTTAACCTTTCCCAAAGGCATAGTATCATTTGCCTATTATGCTCTTTTTAAACCATAACACACCTCCTTTTATTCAGGTTCTTCTCTTAGAAAATCTCATCAGAGAGTGATTTTTCCATCAGCACTTCATTGAGAAGTCTGCGGATTTTTCTAATCCCTGAGAGAGCATTTGCAAGAGCAAGCTCATTATGCTGGTCGTATGCAGAGATTACATCCTCTTCAAGCAACTTGAGAATAGAGAATATATCTCCTGCATTTCTGTCTAGGATTTTAGAAAAGAGATCTTCTTCAAACATATATATACCTCCTATTTTTTGGTTTCAGTCTTTGGCGTTATGGTTAATAAGTTACCAATCGCGTTATAATATTCAGAGTTGTTAAAAGTCATTGTATGTGGAGTATATTTCTTATCCACAAAATAACCACCACCACCAACAAAGACAAAAGCATCAAGCTTGTCAATTTCATTAGAGTATTTAGATTCCAAAAACTCCATTATATCTTTGGTGTATTCCTTTTTCAAATCGCTGACAAAAGAAGAAAGGTCAAATACTTCCCCTCTTAGCTTATAGCTTTCATCAATGATGATTTTTAAGGCTTCTTTATTTGTAATGTTGCGATTATAGGTTGCTTTGATATGTTTTTGCATAGCCTCAGCAATTAAAATCACCCCCTTTTTCTCAAACGAGTTAGCTTGGTTAAGGCGTGATTTTTGAATTTCCTTGTCAAATACCAAAACAATATCAAGCGTATTAAACCCTAAATCCGCAACAATATAGTTATCAGGCTCTTTATCTTTGTTGCTCAAAAAGTCTTGCAAAGCTTTGACAGCTCCTACGCCTTGTGGAATTACGGTTACTTTTTGCTTGTAATCTATTCCATTCACATTAAAGCTCTCAAGTGCTTTTTGGAAGCTTTGAGCGTGTTGCTTATGTGTTGGGGCTAAACCGACACATACTTCTTCAATGTCTTCAGGCTTTAAACCTTCTTTTGTAAAAATCTCGTGTAAAAACAATGGAGCATACAGCTCTAAATCTTGGTAACTTGTAACTTCTTTTATAAACCTTGGGTCAGAGTTGAGCGCCAAAGAGCTTACGAAATACCCCTTGCCATTCATCACAGCAACATTGTCATCAGCCTGTATGTCATCAGGACAGATAGCAACAACGCTAGGGAATTTCTTAAGCACCATTTTACCATTTTTATCTTTGAAACAATATTTTGTGTGTCCAAAACCTGTGTCTATTCCTAATTTCATTTTTTTCATCCTTTATTGTAAAATTGTCCTTATATATAATGTATAAGGTGTATGCAAAGAGTTGCTTATGCAACACTAACCTCTTTTTCTGCTACTTTGTCATATCAAATTCATTGCGTATCTCCTCTAGTGAAGCAATGCCTTCTTCACTATAAGTAGATTCAGCCTTGATATGTGTAGTTTCCACTTGTGGCTTTTCTTGTGATTGTGCTACTTTTGGCTTTTGGACAGCCTTTGGCGTTTGCCTTTTAACCTCATCTATAGGCTTATGTGGTAAATAGTTTGGTGTATCGCTAGGTTCTGGCAAAAGAGAAATAATCTTTTCAACCTTATCTTGCGATTCAAATTTTCTCAACACATTAAAGAGCCTATCTCTATTCGTGTCACTTAACGCCCAATAGAGCACTTCCCTTATAACAAGAGAGCGTGTTTTAGGGTTAAGATTGCGTGCAAAATCTTCAAGAATGCCATGTAATGTTATGCTACATTTCAAGATTCCTCCTTTATATATAAAGGTATGCACTCTTATTTTCTATACATATATATAGGCATAGAAGGGAGTGCTACCAAAAAAAGAGCAAAATTTCATTTTTGCAAATAAACAACAGACATTTCAAAAAAATAAATGCGACTTATGTGTGACATAAGTGATACATAAATGCGACTTAAGTGCGACTTGTCATTTTCCTTATAAAAGGAGAAAAAATGGCATATTTTTAGGTGCGACATAAGTGATACTTATATGATACATAAGTGTAAGATAAGTGATACTTATGTGCTACTTGCATTATACCAAGAAATCTAAGTGCGACTTAAGTGCTACTTATGTGTTAGACAAGTGATACTTATATGATACATAAGTCTCCCAAGTGGTTTAGTTTATCGCAAAGAACGCTTTAAGTGATACTTATATGATATATAAGTGCGAGATATGTGATACATAAATACGCCCTAAGTATAATATAAGTGCTACCTGCATTATGGCTACAAGGTTAAAACCTTTGGCTATAACGCCTTATTTTAGGTATTATAAATGGTTGTTTCTCCATTTATTCTGTAACAAGAAAAGCATTTTTTTGATTGTCTAAACGACTTTTGAATAGTATGATTTTATGGTAACAATGTCAAGCCATAGGTCAAAATAAAGCTTTAAATAAAAGAACAATCTCGTTATCTTTTGTTAATGATAAGTGATTAATATGTGGGTTTTTATTCTGCAAATTAACCCAAAAATAAGCGGTTAAATAAACGATTAGATTCTGATTATAATTTGTGTTTTAAGTGGTTATTTATGCCATTTTTGCACTTTTGTTGTTGTTAATAAAATGCAAGGAGATAGCTATGCTTGATTTAAAGGATATGAGCGATTTGTGCGAAGAGTATAATATTAAAGAGCGCGTTTTTTACAAACTTCTTTTACGCTCTTTAAAGGAATATTATACGCAAAGAAAGATTATATTTTTTGATATTTACAAGCAACATATTGCTTATGTTGATAGGAAAAAAATTGACAAAGTAAGGGATTATGGGACTGCTTTACGCTTTTTTAAACCGAGCCAAAAAGACTTAAAACAGATAAAAATAATACTTGCTAGGTATTTAAAAAAGCATAAACAAAGGGTAATGAGAAAGAACAAAGATATGCGAAAAAAGATATTTATAAATGCTTTAGGAAGTAGTTATATACGAGCTACAATAGTTGAAATTGAAGAAGAAAGTGTGCTTCTTTCGCTTACAAAAAATGGAGAAAGAGTGGGAAATTTGAAGATTTATGTGCCTATTTTGTCGTTTTTTGATGATGATGTTATTGAAAAAGGACACAATTTTTTGGTTAAAATAAGGGATGTAAGGGCAGAAAATGGAATGTTTTTAGTAGAAGGAACAAGGCGAGATAGTGGCATAATTAAGCTTGAATTTAAGGAGATTTTTGATGTTTTTGTTGAGAGATTATTGCTAAAAACTGCAGAAGAAGAGCTTTTTAAAAGGGAAGATTTTGCTTATAGAATCCTAGATATTGACCTAAACAAAAAGGAGGTGCATATTCAGTTAAAGAACAAAAGAATGGGAAGATTCGTGGCGGTTGTGGCAAAAGTCACTCAGAGCAGATTAGGTTTTAGAGTTATTTGGAGGTAGTAAATGGCTAGAGCTAATAAAAGGCGAATAGAAAGCCTTATAGGACAGGTTAGCAAAGAGAAAAGCCATAGGCGATTTTCGGTGTTTAAGGACACATTGTTGTTGCCTATGGAGGTGTATGGAGCGTTAAAGTATTTGGTTGGAGAAATCGGCTGGAGTGCTTTACTTGACACAAAGGAAGCAAAGAGCTTTATGCGACTTATTGTGGAGTTTGCAGATGAGCTTAAGGCTAGGAAGAAGATTGAGAGTTTTTGTGGCGTGACAAGGCGTGCTGAAGCTAAAGAAGCTGAGGTTAAAGAACCTGCCCCTAAAGAGAAAGTGAGCCAAGGTGCAGGAGAGCATAAAGAGCAAGGAGTGAAGAATGGAGAATAAGGCAAAAATGCTAAAGCATAAAGAGGTGGAGTTGCTTGAGTATAGGGGCGTGCTAGATGTAACTAGGCTTTTTTTGAAGGAGAGAATTGAGGACACAATGTTTAACGCGTTGGTGTATATCAACAATGTGTGCTTGAAAAAGGATGAAGAGTTCCCTGATATTGTGCCTATGATTATACACGCAGGGGTGTATGATGCGTATAATGTGGAGTATAACTTGTTTATTGAGGCATTGTCGCTGAATTTCACAGCATTGACTAGACAAGAGTTCGTTATGGAGTTTGCTTTAAAGGGAGGAATAGCACGAGGGAGAAGGGTGTTATCGCCTATCTGCCTGAATGTCATACTTGAGACGCTTGATTTAGCCTCAGTGAATACTGCAAGGCATATAGGGCAATCTTTCTATAAGCCCATTGTGTATGAGAATAGAGATACAAAAGAAGCATTTCAAATGGCGGCATTAACGCTAAGAGAAGAGGCTTTAGGGTTTATGTTTTGGAAAAGAGAGGATTACAAGGAGCTTATGGCTAGTTTGGAGTATTTTTTAAATAGAGAATTTGACTTTGAACAAAAGGCTTATGGGGCATCAAGTTGCAGAGAATTTTGGAAGAAAGCTAAGAGGATTCCAGCACCTTTGTATAAGATTATTTAAGAGTGCCCTTCTATATAAGTCTATATATAGACTATTCTCTAAGTCTCTAAGTTGTTAAGTCTCTAAGTTTGTAAGTTGTTATGTCTTTAAGTTGCTATGTTGTTAAGTTGTTAAGTTGCTATGTCTTTAAGTCGTGTGGTTTATGAAATAAACCCAGAACTTGCCATTTTTTTTCAGTGAGCAAAAAAATTTCTCACGAGTTAAAATCAAAATTTTCAAAAGGAATCCGAAATGGAAAATCAAATTGCCAAAATTGCAAATTTCACAAAAGAGCATTTAGAATCTCTGGGATTAGAATCACTTGAAAAGCCGATTTTTGATTTTTTGCATTTTTTTGCCACTTTAAACAGCTTTGAGAAGATTTTCCTATGTGGGGTATTACTTTTTGTGAGTTTTTTGATTTTATGGCTATTTTTGAAGTTTTTACGGGGTATTTTATTTTCACTCGCTGTCCTACTTGGTATCAAGAAAAAGAAGCGGAAGCTTGAGATAGTAAGCGGGAAAATAGCCACACCAAGCAGTTTAGACTTCAAGCAGAAGGGCTTTTTTGCACTTTGGAATAAAGCAAGATTGTTAGCGGCAGCATACAAACTTGCCAGAATTGAAGAGGAGATTCAAAAAGACAAGCCTGTGAGGCTAAGTCTTTCACAGGCAATTTTTGTAATTCAAAACTACGACAAGTATAATTACTTTGCAGCAGAGGATGGAAAAATTAAATTTGAAAAAGTAAAAAAACAAATTGATGAAAGAGAAGCCGTAATTGTTGATACAGAAATTGAAGAAGAAAAAGAGCAGAAACAACTAGAAACTCCGGAACAGATTGTTGAGCGTATGACAGGGGGCAGGGCTAAAATAATATTTGATGATGATGGAAATATTGCCTCGTTTAAAGATATACACAAAGAACAGGAAGAAGCCCTTAAAAAAATGCAGAGAAATGATATGTCTAATTTTGCACCAAAAAACATACCTGCAAAAACACCTTCACAAAATGGTGTCAAAAGTGATGGTAATAGGTATGAAAGCTGGAGCAAACAAATGAATGCCGAGGGACACAAAAATTCAGGGGCTAAACCCAATACTGAAGAGAGAACAAATTTAACGCAAAAAGAAAGACTAGAAAATGCCAAAGAAGCTGAAGCTAAAATCAGAGAAGAAAAGAAGGCGCATTCGGCTAAAGATTTGAAGATGAGTTTGCGCTTCAAAAATAGCGGAGAAAAACAAGCTAAAAAAGATCCGACAAATATAAGTCAAAAAGGAGACGGAATTGAAGTTATAGAAATGCCAGAAGCAATAGCAAATTTAAATAACCTAGATGTCAGTGATTTTGATGTAGATTTTATAGGCAAAGAACCAGAGCAAAAAAAGGAAAAACAAAAGAATGCAAAAATGATGAAAGCAGCACTAAAAGAATCTCAAAAACCCAAAACTCAAAACAAGAGCGTTGAGAATAAAAAAAATACAGAGAAAAAAGAGTCTCAAGCATTTGAACTCAAGGCTGATGATTTTGAGATAGAAAAACCTGTGGTAAAAACAGAACAACCAAAATCAAAGGTTGAGGCACCTAAAATTGAAAAAGAAGAAGTCAGAGAGGCACAAGAAGATTATGCAGCTACATTTGTAATGAAACATTGCACAAAAGAGGATATTGAGAATAAGGAGGTGTTTATAGATAAAAAGAACTCAATGGTTCTATTTAAAAAGAGTTTCTTCTCCAAACTTGGCAAACCTCAAGATTCTGCGCGAGAGAAACAATACTGGGGAAAATTAGAAGGTAGATATAATATTAGACTTGAGCTTAATGTGCTGAATGAGTATTTTGATCCTGAAAGGCTTATAGGCTTAAAAATCAGATCTATCTCAGACTTGAATATTTCACAATGATTTTTTGCCTATTTATAACAACCATTAACGCAACTTTAGTAATATAACCGAAGATTACATCTAATTTTCTTTGTTTTTTTATTGTTTGATTCGCTTGATAACCACTCATTTGTGTGTATGGAGCAAGACATTTGTCCTATATTTTATGGCAAGCGTTTTTTTGCGATTTTGAAATACGACAAACAATGATTTTAACCGTTGAAACTGGTTCAAATACCCTTGTGTGTGGATTGTTTTTACTTTTTTTTTGAAAAATGCAAGACACAAACACAGACAAAAAACAAAGTTTATCTAAAAAGGAGCGACTTATGAATAGTGCCACAAACACAATAGACCAGAGACAAGAAAGTCAGCAGAACGAAGCTCAAGAAGAATCAAAAGAGGGCATGTTTATACGAATGGCAGAAGTTGCCAAGATTCTAGGTGTGTCTTATCCCACTGCAAGAGAAATCCTAAAAAGGAACAATATTACCAAATATGTTCTTACTCCAAGAATTATTTATTATAAAAGAAGTGAAGTAGAACAGATTTTCACCAACAATGGGATTTCTATATGAACATTGTTAAAATATTCAAAAAGAGAAGCGAGAGCTATTTTGAGATTCTCTATAAGAATATTAAAGTGCTTCAAGAGATAACAAGAGTAAGGCGAAAAAAATTGCTCCTAAAAAATATTAACGAACAGCAAGACAAAATAACCTTTGCTGACAAGAGAATTGAAACCTTATTTTACGAAGTATATAGAAAACGCTTCAAAAATAGAGAGTTAGATGCGGTTGTTGCCTTATTAATGAAAGACTTGGAGAGATTTAAGTTTGAAGAGACCTCCTCTGTGCCTCAATCTTATGAGCCGCAATATACAAGTTTTAAAAATAGATATGATAAACTTAGAACCATCAACCTCTTGTCCCACACGGCTCGTGTTTTTATGGTAGCGTGTAAAGAAGGACAAGATTATCCTGATCGTTTTATGGAGCATGTAGCCATATTAGCTCTGGCTCACGATTTTGGAAAAAATCCAGAGGTAATAGATCTTGCATCTGAAGGCAAGAAAGAGAAGCATAATCAAATTAGCGCAAGATACCTTGGGCTTGTTATGAGAAGTATGAACCGATACGGAGATGATCTTATCAGTGCTTTGGAATATGCCTTATTCTTTCATCACGCACCCAATGTTGAGGCTAATGTATCAGCAGAGCCTGTTCGAAACGAATACATTGATATGCTCAACAAGTGCGACAACATTGCACGAGACGAAGAGCTTAAAATAGTAAATGAGAATATTAGGATAGCCAAAGAAGAGGCAAACAGGGAGCAAGAAATAAAAAGCATACTCCAAGACAAAGAAAACGCAGAGCAAGGAGCGTAAATGACATTTCGTTCTCATATTACATTAGGGCTTATTGGTGGCTTTGCATTGACATATATGCCTAATTTTGTGCCATACAAAGAAAGTGACATTATTGCTGTATTGCCACTTATTGCATTAGGTTCTATATTCCCAGACATAGATGAGCCAAATAGCTATATAGGCAAAAGGATGCCGGGCTTCTCTCATATTGTTTCTATGCTCTTTGGGCACAGAGGCTTTACCCACTTTTTAGCTTTTCCAGCTATACTTTGCTTTTTGGGTGTATATTTCTTTCCAAATCTCGTATTTTTTATATACGCTTTTTGTTTTGGGATACTTATGCACCAAATAGGCGATATGGTGACTAAAAGTGGTATCCCCAAATACTTCTTTCCATTAGCCTATGGTCCATTTAAAAATCTCAAGGCTGTTTTGTTGCCTCAACCTTTTAGATTTAGAACTGGAGGCAAGGTAGAAATGCTTTTTGTGCTGCCTACTTTGCTAGCACTTCTGGGCTTAATTATATGGGACAAATACGGAGAGTGGATATTTGCTCAGTTTTGGAGGTTTATAAATGGCTAATAAATACAAAGAAAGTTTTTTAACAACACAAGAGGCACTACAATTTTATGCCCTAGCCATAAACATAGAGAAGAAAATCGTAAGAAAAAGATTAAGTCCAGAGAAGAAGGAGCTTTTGAGGCAAGCCTTGAGAGAAGTTTGTCTTGAAGCAACTCAAAGGGCTGAAACCATTTTCAAAGAAGGAGTTAAAAATGTTCGGGAACAATAATAATACCGGCAATGGCAATACAGGCACCCATTGGAGCTCAAAGCAAGCTCACAATAGGACAATGTGGCAAGGCGAATATCAAAACGCCAGCAATGAACGAGAGTCTATGTGGCATCTCAAAAATCATCAAGGAGGAAGGCAGCCAGTGCAAAGAGAGCCTGAAAAGAAGGATAAATATCCTATCTTTTCGGATGTCCAAGAGTTGCAAGATGAATTGCAATCAATCTATGCGAGTGGGACAGCTTTCACAGAACAAAAAACAATAGATGTAACGGAATCTGAGTATCGTATGCTTCCATTCAAGATTTTTAAGATTGTAGGAAAAGGTATTGCATACGCAAGCCTAGTGTATTGTATAGCTTTTGGTTTGTTCTTGCTTGCAAGTATAAGGCAAGTGCAAGTAGGAGGTTTCTACCCAGTAAGCTTATTCTTGGCGTATGCTTCTCTATTTTTCTATGCGTATGTCGTATATGGAATGAAACAATTTGTCATTCCAGATGAGAAACAACCAAAAACAAAGCAATTTTATGGGCAAGTTATAGCTGGTTGGCGTGTGGTAGAGTTTTACCTTGTATTTAGTGTCATTATTTTAGTGTTGCTTGAAAGCACATTCGCCTCTTGGCAAGGTTTCTTGTATGAGCCATTGCTTGCAATCAAGAAAATGACAAAAGGTTTCTTGGCAATTAGCCCAGCTAACTTTGAAGCAGCCTTGTTCCATACAACGGGTGTGGCAATCATTATGCTTGTAACTTATGCACTTTTTGCAAGATGGGCGTTTAAGAAATTCACCAAAGAGCAACACAGAAATGTTATCGCAATCAAAGCTCAATACGATAGAGCTGATGCTGCGATTAAAGCTCTTGATGGTGAAATATAAATAGAAAACATAAGATAGGAGGTGCGGTGTGTAGCAATAAAAGAGACTTTAGGCTTTTGCCTAAGATAAGGGCAATATGTGGGTAGGTTCTGTCTCATTGACGGAGAAAGTGCCAATAAGGCTAAAAAATACTTTATACAAGGAGTTATTATGACTTTAGAAGCAAAAGAAAACAGCATGTTGGGACGATTAATTCTCTTAATGTGCGTATTAACAGCGGCAGTTGCATTTGCAGCAGGAGAAAACCCATTTGAATTTATCAAGGCAGCATTCTTTGATATTTTGCAAAAATATGTTGCTTGGGTTATTCTTGGGGTTATGTGGATGACTTTCATTTTGGGTATCATCTTTGGAGGACTTCCTTGGATGCCGACAGTCATCACTGGAATTTGTGCGACAGCTGGTGTATTCTTCTTCCCAAGTTTCTTGAAACCTATCAGCGACTGGGCAAGCTCATATCGTCCAACCACAAGCGTAGGGCAATAGTATGTCAGAGAGAATCATAGAGTTCCCTGATAGAATACACAGACAGCGGCTTATTGCTGCTGTTGAGGCAGACAACCTATTCATTGCCGTAGGCTCTTTTGGAGTCACCGTAATTACCTTCGCCCTTCTTGGTATGGGCGGAGAGGCATTTATGGTAGGATTAGGAGTAGGAGGTCTAGTTACCTATGTGTATGTCTATTACAAAGAGCGTTTTAAGCGTGGTTTCTTTACGCACTGGTGCTATGTAAAGAACTATCGCTACCCAAAATATGAAGGGGAAGAAGGACTGCCAAAAGATTTTTTACCAGAAGGATATGAAAATGAGTTTAGGGATTGACAACGAATATGGAACTATCGGCAAAGATGCCATAGATCAAGTAGATAGACTTTTGTTGAATAATAGGCTATTGCAAATTTTTGTAGGTGTAGTCTTGATATTGTTATTGATTCTGACTTTTGGGTATTTCAGCCTATCTAGCGAGCGCACATCTCATATTATGATGCCTCCTTATGGCGAATTTGAAGTAGCCAAAATGAGAGCAGATCCACTTTATTATAGAGTATGGGGAGACTTTGTGTTGGCTAGATTTGCTAGCTTTACGCCAAGCACAATTAAAGAGAACCTTGCAAAATCATCTGAAATATTTGAGAAGAATACATATCTGCAAAGGAAGGCTGATTTTGATAACTACTTGACAGCTGTTATCACAAACAACATCACCCAAACCTTTAGATATGATGATAATGAAGTAATTGTGGAGCTAAAGAACGGAGGTTCTGTAGCCACGGTAACTTACAATGGCTATGCCACACAAAGTATTAGCAATATTACCAAAATCACTAAGAAGTGCTTTTACAAGTTTGGCTTCTATATTAGTGATTACAAAATTTATCAAGATTCTATAAGCACAGACTGCTTAAACAATGATAGTATTCATCATCTTACAGAGGAAGAAAAAGTCATTGAGGATAAAGATCCTGATGCTACAGCAAGAAAAGCTCAACAAGAACTCAACGATCAAGATATTGACAATAGGGTCATTCAAAGGGAGAATCTTGAGGAAGGTGTAAAAGAGAAGGCTGAATTTGAAAAAGAGAGAATCCAAAAGAAAAAGGAAAAACTCCTTGATGCAGATTATATTCTTTCGGGTGTAGGAGATAATACTAAGCCACAAGAAGGGGCAGAGCAAAACCCTAGCGGACAAACTCCAAATCAGCCTCAAACTCAAGAGACACAACAAAATACACAGGAAAATTCTCACTTGCAACAGCAAGGAGATAATGCTAAAGTAACACCTCAAGAAAATCAAAACACACAACAACAGCCTGCAAACTAGGCTGGAATCTTGTTATAAAAGGAGGAAACTGAATGAATAGAAAGATAAGTCTAGTCTTGGCTAGTCTTTTGCTTGCAACTATACCTTTGACAGCAATAGAAGACGATAATGTAAAAAGAGACAAAATAGAACAAGCCCTGCAAGATGCGGCTTCGCAAGTTAGAGACCCTAACACAGGTATGCCACCAGAAAGTTGGAATGAAGAGAATGCGGATATTGCTGATATGAATCAGCCAACTTATGGTAACCCTCAGCATGAAATGGCTTTGGGGCAGAATAACAGCTATCAAACACAGACACCGGTTGTGAATGAAGTTCGCTCTAACTCATCTAATCGCCCTAAAAAGGACTATTCTAATTTGCCTGTGCCAGCTGGAGCAAAATTGCTTACATTACGAACAGAATTAAGCATTCCTATCACAAAAGAGAAACATACTATCATTGAGTTTCCTTTTGAGATTAAGGCAGAGTTTGGAGAGTTTGAAGCTAAGGCTACACAGGAAGAAGCAGAAACCTTAGAAGTAGATAAGCAAAGACAGCCAGTATCCATTATTCAAAAAGAAAATAGGCTTGTGATTAATTCAAGCCTTAATGGAAAGGCAGAGGCTATTATTTGGGGTGGTCCTTATCCTGTGGTGCTTAATATTACTATAGGCAATAGCAAAAACAATCCGGGCTATTATGTGATTAAAGAACAAGATTCTTATGCAAGGCAAGGAAGCAATGTTAAAAAACTAGAAAACAATAACCACGAGAAGGTTATCAGTATTCTTACCGCTGCAATGTATAAGGATAAAAAGCCGAAAGGATATGAAAAGAAAGACAAGAAAAAGATTTACAAATACAAAGAGCTTGGCTTAACACTCGTGCATGTGTATAGCCTTGAGGGCGATCATTATGTGGGAGAGCGTTGGGAGGTTAAGAATGAAGACAAGAAAAAGACATTAAACCTTTATGAGGAAATGTTTTATGTGCCAGATGTATATTCGGTGTCTTTCTTGGCAAACCCTATAGGTCCCAAGAAATCAACCTCTATGTATATTGTTAGAAAAAAACCAGATGGAAAGAAAGGGAGATAAAATGATGGAACTTTTTGTGTTTTACTCGATTATAAGCATTTGTGCTTTGGCGCCTATCGCGCTAGTCTTGCATATTGTAAATGGGATTTTAGATTTGACAGGGAAAATAAGGAACAAAAGACTAGCTCCTAACTCACATTGTGCCAAAGAAAAAGCTCAAGAAGAGAATAAAGAAGCTTGCAAGAAAGAAAACCATTAGTAGAAGGCATTTGGAGTCTGTTTCAAAGAAAAGATTCCAGAGGTTTAGAAAGATGGACTCTCATACGCTCAAATATGAGCTTTGAAGAGGCTATGGAGGCATTAGGAGAGTATGGGTATAGGTTCCCTAAGGAATGCTTCAAAATCGCCTTAAAATCCGCATAAACACCCAAAAAAACACATATTAGAGAAATCACAAGAAAATTCAAATATAATAAGGAGAAAGAAAATGGAAGGAATCACACTCAAAAGAATGGAAGGCTTGCAAGAGAGGGCAACATTTTTAGTTGATGATTTGGAAAATCAACTTCACATTATGGAGCAAAAGCAAGGGCTTGTGGCTCATATCGCCAAAGAAATGCCAAATATACAAATGTCTAGCGTTGCATATTCCTCAAAACAAATTCCGCTTGTAGTGGCAAGGCGTATCACACAATGTTCTGCCACTATTGATGCTAGAAATATTGTTGGCACGGCACATCCGGATTATAAAGGTATGAGCTGGGTTGATCTCATACGATATGGCAAAAGAATGCACATTAACATTCCACTTCTCAAGGAAAATCCAAAATACTATGTTGAAGAAAAACTCAAAGAACCAACTATGCTTTTGACACAAATAGATGATGAAATATACATTGATGGAGATGGAAACCATAGGAGTGCTTTGGCTAAGTTCATTTTTGAAGAGAGTGGATATTTTGAATTGCATGGCGTGACTTTGACTACATATCAAACCGATAGAGAGATAATGCGTGTTTTAGGAGATATATTAGGCTTCTTTGAAAAGCGTTCAACACCTGTTATTGTCAATATTCAAAGCACTATCACAAAGAGAGAGGACGATATAGGCATTGCTTGTGATATTTATAGCCACAATATAGCCATTACAAATCTTGTGAATCAGAATAATATTTGTTTCTCAAATGCTAATGGAGCGGTTTTAGAGGTGTTTTTAGATGGAATTAAAGGTGGAAATGCTGAATATAGGGATTTTTTTGGAAAATAGAAGGCGGAGGATATAAGCATTACTAATAGATAGAGAGTAGGATATAAGTTATCTATTAATAATAATTATCTTTACTATTTATTGAGTAAAAAAGAACCCCGTCCGGGGAAAGCTTCTAGGCTATTGTAGCCCAAAAGCTTTTTTAATATGCGACGACGATTTCATCGCCACATATTTTAATTCCATTTGGAAGCGCTGGACAATCCAGCGTTTCCTCTTCTTCATAGCCGTTTGCCTCGGCTATGTAATCGTAAAACATTTCCCATACTCGCTTTCCGAGTATGTTTAGATTTTTTAGGTTTTCAGGAGTTCTCTTCAGCCGAAAGTTTGTGTAACTCTCTCTTTCTATCCCGTCTTTGAAGCAGGATGCATGCATCCTGATCTTCATTTGATAGTGGATTTTTTCCCCTACCAAAAGTTTAGCATCGTCTTCCGCAAGACGAGGAATTTCCTCCCCTTCGCCTCTATATTCATACGAGCCATCCTCGTAAATATAGATTTTTTTTGCGGCTTCAATGCCGAACCCCTCATTCTTCCTAAAAGAAGCAATCGCTTCCTTTAAGACCTTTTCGCCCTCTGGCGATAGCCCATAGGGGATATTTTCTTCCCCTATGTAACTCCAATAGAAGCATTGAGTGCTTCCTTTCTTTACACTGCTATTGCAGTGTAAAGTTTCTCCTCTATAATAAAAATACAATTTTTTCATGATGTGCTCCTTTCGCCATACGGCATTTATGCACTAAACAAAAGAGCACTTCTCGGTGCCCACATATAACTTTTCACTGACTGCCGCCATACGGAATTTCATTCCCGGAAAAGCTTATGCACGCACCTACCCAAAAGGGCAAGTGAAATACTTAAGCCCTTTCGGGAATGAATCTAAGTAGGACTAAGCCTACTTAGAAATGCGACAAGTAGGCATGAGCCTACTTGTGGAATATACAAAAGAGATATTCATCTCTTTCCTTTCTATAAGAAGAGATCGCCCCCTCTATGCTCATATTGTGCATCATGCAGTATGGGTTGAACTCCATGCTTTCTTGGTTCAGCTCCCAATATCTAATTGCCTTAGCCAAGAATGCAGCCGCCTTTGCAGCTTCTTCTTTGCTAAATAGTTGGGTATCCCAACTATTTCCTTTTGTGTCTTTCCATGTGTCTCTGATTCTTATCATCTCAAATCCTTTTTGCTTGCCACCCCAGAACAAGACTTAAAATTTTACAGGGCTTGGAGAAATACTCCCAAAGAGATTTGAAAATGACAATAATCCACATAGGGATTATTGAAAAAATCAAATCCCTATGGGAATATTCTTAAAATTGATAAAAATAAGGGGAAATATTTAGAAAGGTTCCAAACCCGGAGAGGGTTTGGGAATATTTAGAGAAGCTTGATGAGTGCGACTACAAACCCACCTACTGCGATTTGTGTTCCCACAAACCACTTTAGCAAATCTGCTTTCACCTCTACAATTTCTTGCTTGACTCCAGCAATATCTTGCTTGAGTCCAAGTTTCGCTTCAGCAATTTCCGCACGAACAAAGTCCTTTGTTGCAGCAGAATCTTCAGCCACTTTTTTAGCGACCTTTTCTCCTTCTGCCAAAACTTCATCAATAATAATCATAGCTTCATCTTTATTGATTTCGCCCTTACTATTGATTTTCTTAACAAGATTTTCGACTAGAAAGTCTAGCTTGTTAATCCCTGTTGCATTATTCATCGCAACTCCCTTCATTTTTTTTCTCCTCCTATTCTATCATTTTTTAGCAACATATTTCTATGTCGCAAGGATATTTTCTACCCTAGAGTGAAAACACTCCAAGGAAAGATACGCACAAATCCCACGAGGGATAAATAATTGTATCCCTCTTTGGAATATTCATCATCGCACAAGAAATCCTCTCCAGTAAAGGAGATTTGCACCAAAAAACATAAAGATTTGTGGGGATTTCAAATGTGCGGAATAAGGATAAAAAAGCCTTAAAAAAAGGCATAGTTACCCTGATGTGATCTCTCTAATGAGATCCTTCCTAAGTTGTCTCTTAGGACTGTAGATATTTAAAAAATAATCTACTTCTGACGGCTCGTAGGTTTTCCTACACCCCTATCTAGTTTCATTCTGTTGATTAAGCAGAACTATCATCCTTTTGAAATGCTCTAGATGCCATCGGGCATGTTTTTGCAGTTCATGACTGCAACGCGCTCTGTGAAAAAGTAAAGCTTAGACCTTGAGAGGCGATAGATTTTTCCTGAAAACAGAAAAAATAAAAAAAATTTATGGTTGGATCTTAGCCGAAAAAGATTAACAGAGTCAATAGCTCGAAACTATTTTTAATCAAACATTCTCACCATTTTCACAGACACGGCTTCATCGCTTTCATTCAACGCGACAAAACCATTTTTCCTATAGAAATCTAGCACCTTCTTTTCATTCACAGAATCTAGCATCACAAATTTTGTGCCTAGCAACTTTCTTGCTTGTTCTAAAATGAACAAAGAAGTGTTGAGAATATTTGCACCATTCATTTTAGAGTCGTCAGCTCTAGCAAACTGTCCTATAAGAAAGCAAGGTATATCCTCGTCATCTTTGCTATGTTTTGGATTGAGTTTTTTGGCTCTTGTGTTGCTCAAGCCTTTTGTCCTGAGAATATTGAGCGAGAGTGTGAAAAAGCCTTCTATCATTGTTTCGGACACAAGAATGAATGTTCTTGAGCGATGAGACTTTTCAAACTGAATAGCTTTCTGTTTCAAGAAAATTTCTAGCTCTGGATTTTTAGAACAAGCAAAAAAGCTTAAAGCACTTTCTATGCTTTCTATAGAAACTCCAGATTCTAGCTCATCGCTGAGACTTATGATTCGAAAGCGCATTCCACAGCCGATCTGATTCTTCTTTTGTTAATGGTTTAAACTCAAGTCCCATTTCCTTCACCATTTTACGCATTCTTTCATTTGAGGCTCTAACCTTCGCCATTGTCTCTTCAGATTCTGCTAGGCGAAATGCTTCCTCCAGCTTCTTTTTGCTTCCTCTTTTTCCGTCATACAATACAATCGGCTCTAGCATAGCTTGTGTCATTTTAACTCCTTATTTTAGTTTTTCGGCTCTCACAGAGAAGCCTATGTCATCTATCAGGTTGTTTGGGAACGAAACAATTCCATTAAACAACCTTTTGAGATTAGCTGTCAAAAGAAGACAGGTTGAGGCTACAAACAAATACACAAGAAGCGCCAAGATTCCTATAACATAAAAGTGCGGTGTGCTCAAGGTGTTAATCTCCAAAAATCTCCACGCAACTAATCTCCTTATGCGATCTTGCCTGTATGTTTTTGCCTTTTTGCCATTGATTTTGTGTAGTAGTGGATAAAAAATCATACCAAACATCATAGTAAAACCAAATATGGGTGAAATACTCTGTTTTTGCAAGAACATAGCATATCTCTTTGTATCTTCGGAGAAAAACCTTGAGCCTTCAATCCTTTCAAAAAAATCTTTTTGTTCCAAGAATTTCTTCACGCCCTTGATATAGAAAAATGAGGCAAAAACAAAGAATAAGATGGCTCCAACTATCATTTTTTGTCCTTAGATCTAGCAAGGCTTCCTGTATATGAGACTAAGATATAGCCTAATACCCAGCCAAATATCGAAGCAATCAACAACTCTATCATTTTTTTCGCCTTTTTTCTTTTTTTGTGGATTCGCAATATGCTAACATCATTTTGACAATAAAGTAGTATGAAATAAGTGCAATAATAATAACCAGCAAAACCATTGCATTGCAACCACTGACCTTGTCTATCAGTGCTAAAACTGGCTCCTTCAACTCCTTGTGTGTCCTTTCCTGTTATTTTTTTTGTATTCACAATTCTGCCACAGGCTTCCTTAAGCTGTAGTGAATATTTGTTGCTTTTCTTGTGTAAAATGGCTACAATGCAGACAAAGGTGAGCAAAGGAGTGAAAAATGTTAAAACAATCAACTATACAAAACATTCAAAACCAAAGTGCCATATCCAACACCTTAACAAAATTCATTATAACTGTAGTTGGAATATGCGTTTTCTGGTTAGTTATCTGGAATCTATCGGCATTGTATCTCATCAAAACCAAAAAGCTATTTGTCTTAGATGGCGGTGTGCCTACATTGCTTGTTCCAGCAAATAGAACAAGGATATTTTGCAATGGAGAAACTATCGCCACATACGATAGAAGCAACATAGTAGGAACAACCTACTCGGATACAACGGCTGAAATATTCCTTGACAATGGAAATAGCGAAAGATTTGTTTGTGAGTAGGCTTGAATTAAGCCACATATAATTAACAAAATGCTAGTCTTTGTTTATTGTAAAGGAGTATCACATAAAGGAAGGTGGCAAATATGAGCAGTCAGGATCTTGAAAGAAACTTTGAAGAACTAAATGTGGAGGAAATAGTCAAAGAGGCTATTGTTGAGGCTTTTGACTACGATGAATCTCTAAATATTGGAAAAATTGAAAACCATTGTAACCAAAGCATCAAAGAACATTACCTGAAGCTTGCCGATGGAGACACTGTGGCTCAAAAAAGACAAGATGAAATGCTTCGAAGGTTTTTAGATGACAAACAATTCTGAAGGTGCAGAAACAAGAAAAAGTAGGTTTCTTGATTCTGAAAATGTAAGGCTTATTAGTGTTCAGGCACAAGAGATATGTAAGTTCTATAGGCAAAAATATAAGATTGATTTGGTTAAGGGCAAATATGTTAAGAACGCACTTATCAAAACTATCAGGCACTATATAGCCTATCTAAAAGAGTTTGACTGTAGGGTGACAAGTGTAGATTTTTATAAGGTTTATGCTTGGTTCTCTTATTTTTTGGCAGAAGAATTACACTCGAAAGATATGCAGAATGGTGTTCTTAAGGTAGCTGCGTGGATTATGTGCTATACACTCAAACTGAATGGTCGTGTTATAACGGACATTGAGATGATTGAGAAGATTTTGCGACTCGTCCAAAATGAATTAGGAGATAGAAGTAAATTTGGAATCGGAAAAAATGGTTTGTATATGATTATGAAAATAGTCTCTATTGTAGAAATATCCAATACCGATAACTAGAATAGCGTAGAATTTGTATTGAGAAATTGAATTATCCATTTGAAAAAAATACTCTTTTTCTGTTAAGATTCATTCAGTATGCAAAAACCAGTCGCATACACATATTTCAAACACAAAAGGAGCATTAATGTTATTTATATCCATAGGCATTGCCATCGCAGTAGTGGCAGCAATACTTTTGATAGCTATTCCATTGTTTTTTAGAGTAGTTGTCTCAACAAATGAAGTGCATATAGTTCAATCAGCAAGGAAAACTCTTTCCTATGGCAAAGATACGGGCAATGGTAACACATACTATGAATTTCCATCGTGGTTTCCGCTCATAGGTGTTACAAAGATTGTCCTGCCTGTATCTGTATTCTCTATCCAAATTGAAGGATATGAAGCATACGATTTAGGAAGATTGCCATTTGTGGTAGATATTACAGCTTTTTTTAGGGTTAATGATTCTAATCTAGCAGCACAAAGAGTAAGGGATTTCACTGACTTACATACACAACTTGAAGATATTGTCCAAGGTTCCATTCGTTCAATTCTTTCAAGCCGAAATTTGGAGGATATATTACAAGTGCGCTCAGAGCTTGGAGATGACTTTACAAAATCTGTGAAAGAACAGCTTAAAAACTGGGGTATTGAGCCTGTAAAAAATATAGAGCTAATGGATATTAGAGACTCTAAGGTAAGTCAGGTTATTGCCAATATTATGAACAAAAAGATTTCTGAAATTGAAAAAGAAAGTCGTATCAAAGTGGCAAATAACAAGAAAGAAGCTCAAAATGGCTGAAATTGAAGCTCAACAAGCCACAGAAGTTAAACAACAAGAAGCAAACAAAACAATAGGGCTAAAAACTGTGGAGAATGAGCGAGAAGTTGCTATTAGTAGAGAACAGGCAAATCAAGCCATTAAAGAACAAGAGAAAACTACTCAGGAAAAGACAATGGAAGTTCTTCGTGTTGAAAAAGTAAAACAAGCTGAAATTAATAAAGATGCTGAAATTGTTAAAGCCGAAGAGGAGAAAAAGAAAATTGAGCTGGATGCTGAAGCTAGAAAAGCAGCAACCATTAGAAGTGCGGAAGCTGACAAAGAAAGGCAGTTTTTGGAGGCATCGGCATTGCTAGAGATGAAAGACAAAGAATCGCAAGGTATTCTTAAGATAGGGACGGCTGAAGCTGAATCCTTAAAACTAAAAGAGCTTGCTCCAGTAACCGCACAAATCACACTTGCAAAAGAGATTGGCGAGAATGAGGGATACCAACAATATCTTGTTACCATTAGGCAGGTAGAAGCAAATGAAAAAATAGGCATAGAACAAGCTAAAGCCCTAGCGAGTGCTGATATGAAAATCATCGCTAATGGCGGTGATGTGCAAAATGGCATAAGCAAAGTAGGAGAGATTTTATCCTCAAAGGGTGGTATGAGTATGGGAGCTATGCTTGAAGGATTAGCTCAAACAGATATGGGCAAAGATTTGTTAAAGAAATTCACCACCATCAAGGGGCAAGGGGATAATAGTAAGGGAGCCTAGCCCTTCTTGGCGAAGTGCCACCGCTTTTCTAGGTAGGTGGCATTTTTGAATTTGCTTGGAGTTTCTAAGCCTCATACTCAGACTCTAGCTTTCTGCTTGATACGCTTTTCCACATACATCATTTCATTTGCTTAGGCTACTCGATTATATATATGTGTGTATAGAACAAAACACTATAAAATCAGTAGATATTAAGAAAATAATCATACAATAACGGCATTTAGATTAAAGAAACACTTAAAAACATAATTTCCACTTAGTGTCGCAATCCTTCAGTGTGGCGTAGTTTTGGAGTTAAGGCGACTTTTTATATTCTAAAAGGAGAAGATAATGAAAGCCCTAGAAGTAGCAAGATATTTTATTACTCTCAATAAAGAGCAGTGTCTAGATGAGCTAATAGATCTATCCAAACTTAAGCTTCAAAAATTGCTCTATTATGCTCAAGGATACTATACCGCAATGTTTAACAAGCCACTTTTTGAGGAGAATATAGAAGCATGGGAGCACGGACCTGTTGTAAGAGAAATATATGATGCCCTTAAGCATATCGAGGGTATCTATATCCCAACAAATACATACGCGATGTCTGATAGCGAGATAAGCCTACTGTATAAAGATGCAAAAGAGCTTATAGAGGATGTTTTTTCTGTTATGGGGCAATATTCAGCTTGGAAGCTTAGAGAAAGAACACACAATGAGAGCCCTTGGGAAAACAATTATGAGAAAGGACAAAACAAACTTATTCCCTTAGAAGACATAAAATCATATTTTAAGCCTTATGTGAATGTCCAAAATTAAAAAGCCTAACTCTGGTAGTATCATCACAAATAGACTAAGAGATACGCATTCTGGGCGATGTGTTGTATCGCTAGAAAAAGTCATTGAATGCGACAAGCACGGGTTATGTCTTGGTAAAAACCACTCCTTCTACAGAGAGCAGAATGCCAAGAAATACAATACCAAACTAATGAAACTCTTTTTGTTTTTGACACAGCGAAGTTGGAGCGAGATTATAGGGCAAAGAAAGAATGCGGAATACGGACACGAGCATTTGGATATTTCATGCTTCACAAATATTGCTGTGAAAAATTCTTTTGAGAATCTAGGTAAAAAGCACGCAAATGTATTTCGTTTTGGTGGTCAAGACTTTCGAGCTTGTGGTTACATGGAGGGTGATACATTCTACTTGGTATGTATCGACTACAATTTCTCTCTTTACAAGCACAGCTAAGGCATTTCTATGCGAAAAAATAATAAAACAATGGAGCAACCCAGATGAACCAAACAATACCTATTCTATGGCTGTTAGTATGTGGCATACTCACTTTTTATTGTGGCTTTAGGTTGCGCAGAATCGGTATATGGCTTAAGTCCAATGCTTCCGAATTTGCCTCTCTTAAAAACAAATCTAAAACAAATCTAACGCAAGAAGAATTGTCGTTCCTAAGACAATATAAAGTTGCCTACATAATGCAATTTATCTATGCTATAGGTGGGGTCATCGTGTTTCCAGCTATTGCTGTGTTTATTATGGTGTGACACACTCCCCTAAGATACAAACAACTAGAGCTGTCCGTTTAGTCAGGAGTACTTACTTCTGCAAGTAAGTATATCTCACTCTTTTAGCTCGACTTCAAAGTCCTCAAAATTAGCAGGTGGCAAATCAATCGGAGGCAATTTGGACATAGTTGTCATTTGCGCAACTAATGGGCGTAAATAAGAGTAAATAATGGCTGTCATATTTTTTAATGCCTCTTGCTGGAAACCATCTTGAACGGCAATTTTTCCCATAATGGTGGATTTGATATAAAAAACATCATTCTCTTTCTGTTTGGCAGTCAAATTTGTCCAAACCACCAAAATATAATTGTTGTCAATTTTTTCGGCACAAGCTTTTATGGAGTAACCAAGCTTGATCTTCGCATATTTTAAAGATAACAATTCTCCCACCTGTTTAAAATCAAATTGTTTGACTTGAATGCCCAATATTCTAAAAGCACCACTAGGCTGCATACCCATAAGAATCCTTGATTAAAATTGAGATTGTTTCGTTGTGATGAGAGTTGTTTTCAATATGTTTATAATCTTGACTGGTTGTTTCTATAACCGCAGAAATATTATCAAAATCATATTGAATATTATCTCCCCAAAAAAGATTTTCTGGAATACTTATATTCCAAGTTACCCATTGATCAATCTCTATTTTCTGCTCATAGGAAGCCTTAAAGCTTTCTGGAGTACAAAGTATAGGCTTACTTAAATCACAACTGCTTTCGTTGATAGCTTGAGAAAGAGACTCTATATTCTCTTCCATTTGAAAGTAAATTTCTTCCTCTACATAGACAATATAGAGTAAAGGACTTTCATATAATTCATAGTTTCTTATACCTTGTCTTTTTAACGCTTCCAAAAAGGCATCTATTCTTGACCGATCCTTTTTGTTTATTTTATCAATGTGCTTCATTGTAATTCCTTTAATCTTTTACTTAAAAGTTGGGCTTGTTGCTTGCAACCTGCCAAATCCTTGAGAGCCGTTTCCTGCTCAGAGTCACAGTTATAATCGTAAATATTCCTTAGCTCATGTAGTTTTACTGCCAAAAGACATAGTTGCAACCCTTTCCTGTCAGAATAAAAACCTTTGAGCCTAACCCACAAAAACGAAGATTTTTTTGCTTCCTCGTTATTGTTTATGTTTTTAATAGAATACTCTGTCCCATGCGATAAATTTTTTTTAGCATCGATGCTCCTATCTTTTTCTAAAAGCTTCTGCTTTCCAATAAGGTATATTCCATAATAAAGTCGGTTAATGATTGTGGAACATAAATGCTGCTTGGGAAAGCCAGATAATTCTCTAAAATCATCAGAATCAATAAATCTAGCAATTTCTAGGTTTCTATCACCTTTGTGTCCTAAAGTCATCTTATTCTCCATCTGGCTTAAAACTCTTAACTTGAGAACTCGCATTGTAACGCTTTTACTATAACAACAAACTTAATTCTTTTGACACTAGTATTTCCCATTTGAATCCAAACTCCAGATTCTGCTATAATCCGCCCACTTAATTATGGAATAACAAACAAAAATGATACACGATTTTGAAAATCTTACGAATGAGCAATTAGACATTTACAATCAGTTCAAGCAAAAGATTTGCTCTCGAAATACACCCCTAAAACACGCTAAATCAGAAGAGGATCTGCGCTATATCTTTGAAAATGAATTGAATCTGCTTTTAAGGAATCTAGGATTCATCGAGACATACGAACCATTTCAGCACGAAAGGCACCATAGCAATGGGCATATAGGTGGCAAAAGTGATTTTTTGTATGGGAACACCATAATAGAATACAAAGCGTTCAATTTGCTGTCAAAGAAAGATATTGAGACAGAAAAAATACAGGCACAAAATTATCTTAAAGATGAAAAATATCTTGGAATCAAAATGTTTGGATTTTTATTTGATGGTGTGAGGCTATTCATATACACAAAAGATGAGAAAGACACTATCACAGAGAATGAGAAATACGGCGGCATATTAACGGCAGAAAGCTTTGATGTTTTTCTAAAAACACTTTTTGGTAATGGTGTTTGTCAAATGAGTGCCCAAAATCTGACAAGCGACTTTGGCATAATTGACAAAAACAACAATATCTATGGCAGAGCTTCCTTAAAACTCACAAAATGCCTTTTTCGCATTTTATCAGACGATACAAATATTTCAAGCAGAACGAAACTCATTTTCACTGAATGGGAAAAACTATTTAGACTTGCAGAAAACGATAATGGACAGCATATTGACATTATAGATAGGCGAAATATTTTTGCTAAAATGTTTGGTGTGTTAATTGATGATTCTAACGAATACAAGGCTTTATTTGCCTTGCATACAGCCTTAAGCATTATCATCAAAATATTGCTGATAAGATTTATGGATGATATGCCTAAAAATAGAATAAACAACTATACAAGAATTAATATTGAAAAATATTATAAGAGCGACAGCTTGGAAGAGGTAAAGAGTTTTTTTAATTATGTAGAAACAGGTGTATTTTTTGAGCGTATAGGAGTCTTAAATTTAACGGACAACGATTTTTTTGCTTGGTATATAAAAGAAAGATTTAACGATGAAATCAAGGCTGTTTTGCAGGAGATAATATTCAAGGTATCTATTTATGAAAGCATTTATTTGTCAAACAATTTAAAAATGCTTGATATTTTTAGAGATCTTTATCAAAATTTTATCCCAAAATGCGTAAGGCACAGCTTTGGAGAATATTACACACCTTATTGGCTTGCTGAAAGAACCTTTATGTGTGCTACCGATGGCGAAACAGACTATGCTTCGAAAACATATATAGACCCAAATTGTGGCAGTGGCACCTTTCTTTCAGTCTTTTACAATTATAAGCATAAAGATAAAAATCACAAAAAAATAGACTTTCAAGAATATGCCAAGGGAATTGTGGGGGTTGATATTAATCCTATTGCCATTCTTATGGCAAAAGCCAACATTTTGCTTCAAGCCTTCAAGGTGTGTTCATTTGAGATCACAAAAAAGTATGAAATACCTGTCTATTTGGCAGACAGCCTCTACACCCCAAACACGATATTTCTTGATGGGATTGAATGTTTGGAATATAAACTATTCACGGCGGGACTTCAACATAAGTTGGGTGTAGAAAAAATAGAAATGGTGCTGCCTGTGAATTTTGTTAAGAGCGAACATTTCACATTGGAACTCAACAAGATAGAAAATCTAATTGTTAAAAAAGACGATAAAAAAGCCTTGTCTATACTAAAAAAATACATACCAAGAAATGCGCCAAAGTTACTTCAACAGCTTGAAAAAGCCATTTTTGAACTTATAGAGTTTGAAAAGAAGGATTTAAACTCAATATGGCTGAAAATATTTGGAGGCTATTTTAGAGTTGCCACATACGACAAATTTAATTATATTGTTGGTAATCCTGCTTGGGTGCAATGGTCTGTGTTGCCTGAAAATTACAGAAAAAATGTCAAAAACAATATAAGACTAGAAGGACTTTTTTCAAGCGACAAAAATGTTGGAGGCAACAATCTTAATATTTGTGCTTTAATAGCCAATAAATGCTGCGAAAGATGGCTTGGTGATAATGGCAAGTTTTGTTTTTTAATGCCAAAATCAATTTTGTTTAATAAGTCGTTTGAAGGTTTTAGAAAACTGCTTATAAATGGCGATGAAAAATTATATTTCAACGAATTTTTAGACTTTAGTAATGGCGGAGAAATTTTTGAGGGGGTTGGAATTGATTTTTGTGCGTTTAAAATAAGCAAACAGCCAAATATTGATGAGAATATAGTGCCTATGCTTGATTTAAAAAAGATAGGGCATATAGCACACAATAGCGACTGGAGCAATGCTAAACAAGGCTTTACCAAGAAGAATCTTTTTGCTGTAAAATTAAAAACAGAGATAAACAATAATTTTTTGCTAGTTAATAGTATTGATAGAGCCAAATATTTGCAATCATTGACAGGTAAATTTGAGTATCAGTTTAGAAAGGGTGTGAGCGTTCCCTATCAAATGAGATTAGAGTTTGTTGCACTGGATGGCAACAATAAGAATGTTGGGATATTCAATCCCTATCAAAAAATAGGCAATAGGCTGTCTGTGAACAAAGATGTTCGCATTCTATTAGAGTTGGTATATATCAAGCCATTCATAATAGCACCTATGCTAACAGACAATGGTTTAAAATGGTGCAATTCCTATGCTATCACGCCTTATGAGCCATATACTAAGCAACCTATACCAAGTGATAAGTTGGCAAAGAGCGCCCCATTAATTTTTCGTTATCTATCAAACATAGACAATGAATTGGGCAATGGTAGCAAATTCAACGCAAGAATCCAGACCTTCACTGAAAACTATGGAATTTTGCGTATGGGAAGCTATGTTTGGGGCAAGTGTTTTGTGGCTATTAGGGATAATACAAGGTTGTCGCCTTGTCTTGTCAAAACGCTTAGAACTCACTGGGGAAGTTTAGCTGTGCCACTATTTGATAATCATATTAGCTATATTTCAGAGGTTGTTTTAGGCAAGAAAGAACATCGTTACATAGATGAAAAAGAGGCTCAATATATACTAAACAAATTAAGCGACAAGGATGTCCAAGAGATAATTTTAAATTCGCAGGATAATAGGAGCATTTCAAGTAGATTGCCTATTGCATTAAAAAGACTGAAGTGAATAGGCTAACAAAAAAAATATCACTATCTTTTTTCTATTTGAATCCAAATACTTCTTTCTGCTATAATCTCACTAAATAAAATAAAAAACATAGAAAGGAGTTTATTATGGGTTTTGGAGATTTTGCAATGGGATACTTAGTAGGACAAAGTTTTAGTGGTCCAAATCATATTCCAGATGGCAATACACCTTATAGTGAATGGAGTGCTCAAGCTAAAAAGGATTGGGACAAGAAGTGTGATGAAGCATATTGGAGAGCTTGGGATAGGGCGTGTAAGGAAAAGGTAATTGAGAGATTGAGGAATCCAAATGATATTCTGAATTTACTCACGCTAAACCATCAACCTATTTATGAAGGGATAAGAAGAGAAAGACAAGCCGTACTTATTGAGAGTGGAGAGTTAAAAATCGTAGCCCAAACACAAGGAGCAAAACCGATTATTAGTTCTATGTGGGCTGATGATAGTAGGGAGGAAGCACAGAATCCAACATACAGAAAACTAAAGACAATCAATCTCAAAGAGATCGAGCAGGGAATCGCAAGAGTTATCATATAGGGCTTATATTAAAACAATAAATGGTTGTTAGGTGTAGATTATTCACCTCCCATTTTTCTAATATCCGAATCGTTTGTAAGCAACCTTGTCTTATTTATTTTAACTATCTCGGCAATGATAGTATCGTTGAAATCTATATCGCTTCTTGTGGAAAAATAATCAAAGCTGATTTTATCAGAACCATATTCAGTCGTTTTCCCACAAGATTTTTTTGTTTGAAAATTATGATTTAAGCCAACTACTATCTGGCTTGGTAATAAGTCTCGCATTATCATAAGCCATCTGTGGTGTAAGCACAGTTCTTATTTTGTAGTAATATTCTTCTCCTCCGTTTCTTTTTTTTCTTTTTTTAATTTTTGTCATCGCACAAAGCACAGCAGGCTTACTTTTGTCTTTTTGTTCATTAAAATAAATGGGCAATAAGAAAGCTGTTTCTCCAAAATAAATTTGGGGAATCGCAAATCTACAATCTCTTTCGCATTTTGCAAGAGATAATTCTATTTCCTGTCGCAATCTGTTTTCAAAATCATAGTTTCTCCCCTTATATAGCTCTTGTATCTCTATTGGAAATCTCTCGAATCTTTTTTCTTCTAAGATGTGCTCATAATCTGTTTTTCCAAGTTCAACTAATTTTGTCGGCAATATGGCATCATTTATAACTGAGAAAAATTTAACATGACAAATATCTCTTGCCATAAATCCATCGGGCAAATGAACATCATCTACAAATTGTTTAAGAGCAAAGAGTTTGTCAGTGCTTGTTCGTTTGAGGATTAAAAATACATCTTGAGATTTTTCGGTAATAAGTCCTGTATTAAAAATAATTGTTTTAGCATCTGCAAACGATTTGCTATCATATTCTAAATATCCCCCATAAATAGCACAGTCAAAATACTCCTTAATGTAACGCGATAATATTCCATTTGTTAATCCATCTTTATCTTCCTTATCCCAGCTTTCCTCTAACAAGTGATCCGCTATTTTATAATGGCTAATAAATTTAGAAAGCCATTGCAATGGTTTTTTTCTCCATATTTCCTTTAGGTCAATAATAAAAAATAGAATATTTGATAGTCGTATATACACTTTAGCATCATCATCTGTTTTTTCGCCATATCTATACCCTTCTTTTTTGGCAGCTTCTATAACTTCCATAATATCTTGCAGTGCTGTTATTCTAGAATCATTCTTAAAGCATTCTTCCTTTAGTGTTTCTAAAGATACATATCCAGTATCTCCTATGATATTTTTGTTTCCTATATTATCTAGAATAAAATCTTTAATTTTCATGTTGAGCTCAAAAATATCATTTTTGGTTAGATTTTTCGGTTCAATTTGATGATCTTGCGTGTTTTGTTTGATAGATTTTTTTGATGATTGCTCTTTTTGCGTTTTTTTTGTCTCTTTATTGATTTTGATGATTTTGAGTAAATGAGCTACTTGTATTCCAAAATATTCTTCAATGCCTAGACCATTTATTGTAATTTTTGATAATGTATCTAAATCAAGATTTTCTATACTTCTATCTTTTGGTATATATTTGGAAATTTCTTCTTTGATTTTTTCTATATCCAAGTAAATCCTAAGCTGTTCTATTTTTAAAAAACTGTAAGGCATATCATCATATTCATTTTTTAAATCGCTTAAAGCTTTGGTCTTTTTTTCTTTCTTTGTTATATATTTTGCAATTTCTGCCAATTCCCTAAAATTGGAATCTTTGTTAAAACCAGCCCAAAAATACTCTAGCAACCTAGCTCTTTTTTCAAAAACTAGTCTTAACATATAGCTATCATTCGTTCTTTGCATAAAAATATCATCAAATATTTGCAAAAAAGTTTTTTGCTGACATTGAAACCCAAAATATGTTTTTAGATTTTGGTCTTTATTTGTGCCATAATGCTTCTCGCCAATAACTGGTGCAGGTATAAGAAGTGGATCTTTCTCTTTAAAAATCCTATAAAACATATTTGAGATAAAGCTATTGTGGGGTTGAACCTCTTCCTTCTTCTTGTCAAAAATCAAAAATTGAATATCCTTAATATGCGCCGTTAATAATTTTCTATCCTGCTCTTCTAGTTTAATTTCTAATAATTTTACAGGCTGTCTTATTTTTGAGTATTTGTCCCAAAATTGTTGCAGAAAAGTTTCTTTAAGAGCATATATTTTTCTCTCTAATTGTCGTGATTGATTAGATTTGTGAGAAATTCTTTTGATTTCCTTCTTATGATTATTTAATTTTTCTAGAGTCGCATCAAGTATGCCTAGATCCGGATATTCTGTTTTTTGTCTTATCAATGGACTGTATCATTTTCTTGTTTGTTGTTTCGGTAAGCAATTCTAAAAAGATGTTCTCTCCCTCATTGATGATTGAGTATTCTCTTCCAAAATAATTAGCAAATCTATTGAGAAATCTGTATTGATTCAAGGTTGTTTCAGGGCTTTTGAAACCAATTTCTTTAAATCTCTCTTTCCCTTTTTCGAATAAATTCGTTAGCAAACTTTTCCCATTGCCACCTTTTGATTCTAGAAATATTTGATGTAATTTTTCTGCCATATCGGCAAGAGCTACAGGATTCTTCTCACTACAAACGGTATTTTGGTTCCTATTTACTTTGTATCCAAACATGTTATAAAGATGTATGACATCACAACTCTCTCCAAAAAAAGAGAGTTCATAACCTAAACGACTCAGTTCATTCTCTAACACTTGAGTGGTTGCTACCCCGCTACTAGCACTTGTTATAAAAGCCTGTTGCAATATCCTTTTGGTCTCATCTATTCCTACCTTCTTTATGTTTCCACCATTCTTTATTCCCTAAAAAATATATATGTAAAAAACGGAGCGGATTGTAATATTTTATATATTATAATTGGCTGAAGAAATTTGTGCGTTTATCGACCTCCCCCAAATGTTCCCGTTACTCCCCCTCCAGCACCTCCACCAAGCTCTTTATCCACATGTTTTCTAGCTTGTGGGCTTAAAGCATTGTATTGCCTACTCAAACTATTCTGCGTTGCTAGTCCTCTATTATAGCTTCTTTGTACTCCAAGCCAAGCTTTCTTAGCTGCAGCTTCACCTGCTGTGCCTATTGAGCTCATATATGCAGAATGTGCTGAAGCCATATCAGCTCTAAGCTGTCCTAAACCACCACTAGCGTTAAATGAACCTAGTTTATCCATATAAGCATTAGCACTAGATATAGCAGAAGCTGCATTTTTAGAGCTAGCCGCTCTAGCAGCACCCATACCCATAGCATATCCAGAGCTAATAGCACCATAGGTAGATAAGTCTATCAAAAGAGAAAACCCTCCTTAATCTCCATTTGAAACAAGTCCCTGCATTTGTTATAATTGCCACATAAATTCTAAATAACAAAGGAGTAACCAAATATGTGGATAGTATTTTTTGCAATAGCAGTCTTTGGATTAGTTATAGGCTCTTATATCT
>NZ_QXJF01000016.1 GCF_003670275.1 Helicobacter labetoulli | reverse complement strand
CCCCCCCCCCCCCCCCCCCCCCCCCCCCCCCCCCCCCCCCCCCCCCCCCCCCCCCCCCCCCCCCCCCCCCCCCCCCAAATACCCCAATAATACGCAATTAAATCCAACTCATTTAGAATCTACTTTTTCCCACACCGCACAACATAGCGAAAGTCTTAGCACAAAATCCACAATTTATCGCTCAAAACAAGGCAAAGCCAAAGTTTCTTTAGTAAATGCAACGCCCCTAGATTTAGATTCTATCGATTCCTTTGTCTTCTACGACAAACCCTTTCTCACCTTTGAACGATTGCTTGAGACCTACTTTGCCACCGCACCAAAGGGCTTTTTAAGCTTTGTAAAGGCGATTCCTGTATGGCTTTCAACAAAGCTTTTCTTAAAAGAAACCATCGCATGAGAGCTAGAATCTTTGTATAAAAAACTCTATCCGCAAAAAAGTAAGCAAGAGATAAAAGCGTTTAAACAAAAAGTGCTAAATAATCTCTACTTTAGCGAACATCATTTAAGCCATTGTAGCTCTGCATTTTTCCCAAGCCCTTTTAGTGATGCTGGGATTCTAACCCTTGATGGCATAGGCGAGTGGGCGACTACTACCATTGCTAAGGGTGTGGATAATCACATTGAGATTTTACAAGAGCTGCATTTCCCGCATTCTCTAGGGCTTTTATACTCTGCTTTTACTTATTATCTAGGCTTTAAGGTTAATTCTGGTGAATATAAAGTAATGGGCCTAGCCCCTTATGGTGAGCCAAAATTTGTGGATATTATTAAAACGCATTTAATTGATATGAAGCCTGATGGGAGCTTTTCACTCAATATGAAGTATTTCTCTTACACCTATGGGCTAAGAATGACAAATGCCAAGTTTGATAGCCTTTTCCACGCGCAACGAAGCCCAGAATCTAAGCTAGAGCAAATCCATATGGATATAGCTGCAAGTCTGCAAGTAGTAACTGAAGAAATAATGATAGCCCTAGTTCGCACCACAGCTAGACTAAGCGGCAGTAGAAATCTCGTCTTAAGTGGTGGTGTCGCACTAAACTGCGTAGGTAATGGCAAGATTTATCAAAAGCTTATCAAAGAAGAAAAGATTTTGGATCATATTTGGATACAGCCTGCAAGTGGGGATGCGGGAAGTGCAGTGGGGTGTGCCTTAGCGTTTTACCATATAGAATGCAAACAGCCTAGAATCCGTGAAGAAAAACAAGCCGAGTGTGAAAAAGCGGATTCTAGCAATGAAACCCAAAATGTAAGTGAGCCAGCAAAGGATTCTAGGAGTTTCACCCAAAACGCAGAAAATGTGTTTTGTAGCCAAGCAGATAGGCGGCAGGATTTTTGTGATAAAAATGGGGCTTTGCAAGGCGAAGTAAGGGAGTTACCTAAAGCGGTAATGACCGAAGCTGAGCTGAAAGCAATCGCCATTTTTAGCCAAAAAGCCAACGCCAAAGATAAGCCCAACAATTCTAAGATTTTGGAACTAGAATCGGGGTTTTTCGAGCCGCACGCGGAGATAAGACTCGATGGTCTATCGCACAAGTGTGGCGATGAAATCCACGATTCTAGCCCAAAAGCTGAATTGCCCCTACAAGATTCTATGCAGGGGAGCTATTTGGGATTGTCTTACTCCAACGACGAAGTCCAAGCCACACTAGACTCCCTAAACGCAATCTATGAAAAGCATAATTTTGATGCGATTAAAACACTTACCGCCGAAACTCTAGCACAAGGCAAAGTTGTAGGTTGGCATCAAGGGCGGTGTGAGTTTGGACCTAGGGCATTGGGAGCTAGATCCATTCTAGGCGATCCACGCAATACCACAATGCAAAAGACAATGAATCTAAAGATTAAATACAGAGAATCTTTCCGCCCATTTGCCCCAAGTGTGCTGGACTTTGCCATCAATGAGTGGTTTGAGTGTGATTATATAAGTCCTTATATGCTGCTTGTAGCCCCTGTGAAAAGGGAGAAATGCTATCCACTTACCAAAGAGCAAAAAGAGCTTTTTGGCATAGAAAAGCTTAATATCGTTCGAAGCGAGATCCCAAGTGTAACGCATATTGATTATTCTGCGAGAATCCAAAGCGTGCATAAGGATACAAATCCGCGTTATTACGCTTTGATAGAAAAGTTTTATAAACTTAGCGGTGTGCCTGTGCTAGTTAATACGAGCTTTAATGTGCGGGGTGAGCCTATGGTGTGCAGCCCTTATGATTCTTATGCGTGTTTTATGGGGACAGAGATGGATATGCTAGTGATTGAAGATTTTATTCTTTATAAAGAGAAACAACCCAAAGAGCATATCGCAAAGTTTAGAGATATTAAAGACAAATATGAGCTTGATTAAGGGGAAAATGATGACAAACAATAGTGATTTACGCGTATTTTTAGGCATTTGGGCGGGGATTTTTGTAGTATTTTTGCTCTCTGGAATCTTATTGCACGACATTTATAGAATATGGGCGGTGATAGGACTTGGGATCGCCCTAGTCTTACAAGTTTATCCTAAAGCTAGTGTGTCGCTTTACATTACACAAGTTAAGCTTGGGAGTGTGATTGGTTGGTGTATTTCTCGTGCAACTTTAGTGGTGCTGTATTTTTGCGTATTTGTGCCTTTGGGGCTAGTCTTTCGCATAATAGGACGCAATGTTTTGGGTGCGAGACTTGACAAAGAAAAGGATAGTTATCTTATCTCTCGTCAAAAGCAACCTGTAAGTATGAAAAATCAATTTTAAAAATTCAAAGGAGATTCTATGTTAAAGAATAAATGGATAAAGTCTATTGTATGGATTATCGGTTCACTTGCTTTTATGGCGATTATATTGAAGGCTGATGGCGTATGTATGCGTGATTTTGGCTTTAGCATTGTGCCTTTTGCGTGGATTGGGGTGTATTTTACTTTGCTTCTATGGCTATTTGCTAGGAACATACAAAAACAAGGTGTAAAACTCATACTTATTTACACAAGTATTGTGCCGATGTGTTTGGTAGCAGGAGAGCTGTATGGATTCTATTTTACCAAGCAAGAAGCAAAAGCAGAATCTTGTAATACAAGTACAAGCGGAAGCTATGGGGTAGATTACCTCACACAAAGCCCAATCACTGGCTATAAGGGCAAACCAAACACTACTGCCACAGCACATAAAATTGACACGAGTGATAATAGCACAATATATAATATTTCATATCAAACTGATGATTTTGGTTGGCGGATCACACCTAGCAGTGATGATTCTAACAATCAATGTGTGCTATTTTTTGGCGATAGCTTTACCATAGGCGAGGGGGTAAATGGCGATGAGACACTACCATTCTATTTTGGCACAGAGCAAAAAGCTAGAATCTACAACTTCGGATTCCACGGCTATGGACCACATCAGGCTTTGGCTTTGTTTTTAAGCGGGGAAGTAGAAAAAATTACACAACATTGTCAAAGCACTATCGCTTTTTATGAGAGTTTGCCCGGACATATTAGAAGAGCTAATGGCTTTTCACAATGGGAGCGGAATAATCACGCACCGCGATTTGCCCTGCGAGATAATAAACTAGAATGGATAAACCGCCCTAGCGATTTTTCTAGCGATTCGTTAAGTCAAAAGATTCTAGCTAAAATTTATAGTAACATAGACAAAAGCCATTTGGTAAAAATCTTGCGTCCAAGCTATGTCTATGACACAATATATAATGATGTGTATTTTGCTATCATTGATAGTTTGCGACAAGAGCTCACCACGCGACTTGACGCACCTTTATATTTTATCTTATGGGACTGGCACAATCTTAGTAGCAATACTGAAAAATTAGAATCTAAAGCTATTGTAACATATCTTAACGCAAGTGGTATGCAATATTTTCTAGCTAGTCAAATGCTCCAAAACTATAAGGAAAACAGGGATTATTACGCACTTCATAAATGTGATTTACACCCAAATGCCCTTGCAAATAAGAAAATAGCCAGATACATTGCCAAAGAAATCAAATGAATCACAAAAACATCTCACACAACAAAAGGAGCAACAATGAATATCATTAAAGAATTATGGGCTTTTTTGAAAGAACGCAAGAAATTTTGGCTTTTTCCTGTGATTATTGTAATGCTATTTTTAGGTGTATTGATTGTCTTGGCAAAAGGCTCAGCTGTCGCACCATTTATTTACACAATTTTCTAGATTCTATTATTTGGCTGGGTTGTTTGAAGCCTAGCCAAACACTCTCACACTTTAAAACATTTTATATACAATCTCTCATTTGCGTAAAAATTAAACTACATATCGTATTTTTATTTTTATGTAAAAAAGTTACACTTTGGAGATTTTTTGTAATATTTTATACATTACATATTGTAATCTTATTTTTTTGTGATAGCATAAACCCAAAATCCATTAGGATTATAAAGGTAATTTTGTGAAAAGGCAAAGCAAGTTTGCTAAAGCAAATGGGTGAGCAAGAAACTCAAAAGCACCGCTTATGTGTAAGCACAGGGGGGCAGACTTGCGAAAAATACAAACGCGAAATTTGTGGAAGTATTTTTGAGTTAAAATCGTGGCTTTCAAGCGAAAAAGCAAGAAGCTTACTTAAGGTAAGTGCCGCCGCTTTTGAGCGTAGAATCCGCGATTTTAGCCAAAAAGACAAACACAAAAAGAAAGGATTAAAAATGGCAAACTTAAAACATAATAACTACACTCAAGACACACTTGCCCTGCACGCAGGATACACTTACGACACGCAACGCACAATGAGTGTGCCAATCTATCAAAACACCGCTTATTGCTTTGAGAGTTTAGAGCAAGCCGCGGCACGATTTGGACTAAAAGAGCTAGGCAATATCTACACAAGACTTACAAATCCCACGACTGATGTGCTAGGTGCGAGACTTGCAGCGGTTGAGGGTGGAATCTTTGGTGTGCCTACTTCAAGTGGCAGTGCGGCGATTTTCTATGCGGTAGCAAATTGTGCGGAAAGTGGAGATAATATCATCTTTACAAATAAAATCTATGGTGGTACGCAAACGCTTTTTACCCACACGCTGAAGCGTTTTGGTATTGAAACTAGGGTATTTGATATTGATAATATTGCTTCATTAGAATCCGTGATAGATTCTAAAACAAAGGCGATTTTTTTTGAAAGCATTTCAAACCCCATTATTTCAATCGCCGATACCACTGCCATTACCGCCATTGCTAAAAAGCATAGAATCATAAGCATTTGTGATAATACCCTGCCTACTGCCTTTTTACACAAGCCTTTTGATTTTGGCGTGGATATTTCCGTACATAGCCTTAGCAAGTATGTCAATGGGCAGGGCAGTGCGTTAGGCGGAGTGGTGATTGAGCGAGAGGGGCTAAATGAACTGCTTAGAGACAATCCCCGCTACCCTGCGTTTAACACGCCTGATGCGAGTTATCACGGGCTTGTTTATACCACACTGCCCCTGCCTTGTTTTAGCATTCGCCTTATCACTGAATGGCTTAGAAATATCGGTGCGACATTATCCCCACAATCAGCGTGGATTCTGCTTCAAGGGCTAGAAACTTTGGAGCTTCGTATTAAAAAGCATAGTCAAAACGCCCTAGAAGTGGCAAGATTCTTAGAATCTCACAGCTTAGTTAAAAGTGTGGCATATCCGGGATTAGAATCTAGCCCATATCACACCCTTTTGAAAAAATATTATGCCAATTCTCAAAGCTCTGGACTTCTTAGCTTTGAAGCACAAAGCTTTGAGGCAGCACAAAAGATTTGCAATAGCACAGAGATTTTTGCTATGGTGGTAAATATAGGCGATTCAAAGTCTTTAATCATTCACCCAGCTTCTACAACGCATTCTCAACTAAGTGAAAAAGAGCTTCAAAGTGGTGGCATTACGCCTTGCACGATTCGTCTAAGCATTGGGCTAGAATCTAGCAAAGATTTGATTGCTGATTTACAACAAGCAATACAGAGATAAAATCGTGCAGTACAGAATCTAAAAGGAGCAAAAATGCCTATTGTTATCCCAGAAGATATTCCAGCCTATTCCTTGCTTAGTCAAAAAGCCTTTATTATGGGGGCAAAAAGGGCAAAACATCAAGATATTAGGACGCTTGAAGTGCTTTTAATCAACCTTATGCCCACAAAGATTGAAACAGAAAATCAGATTCTAAGCCTACTTGCAAACTCGCCCTTGCAGGTGAAAATCACGCTTTTATCCACGCAAAGCTATATCGGCACAAACACGCCAAAAAGCCATTTAGATAGATTCTATGTCAATTTTAGCGATATTAAAGGGCGGCGGTTTGATGGAGCTGTTGTTACAGGTGCGCCCATTGAGCATTTGGAGTTTGAAAATGTAGCGTATTGGAAAGAGATACAAGCGATAATGAGCTATTTAAAAACTCATTGCACAAGCACAATGTATCTATGCTGGGGGGCGATGGCAGGGCTATATCACTTTCATAAGATTGAAAAGGTTATGTTAAATAGCAAAGTTTTTGGTGTGTTTCCCCACAAAATTGTTACGCAAGATTTGCTTTTAAATGGACTAGATTCTGTTGTGAGAATGCCCCATTCAAGGCACGCTGGGATTGATGAAAATGCGGTTAGAAATTCTAGTTTGAAAATCCTATTAGAGAGTGATCTTTGTGGCATTAGTGCATTAAAAGATGAAAAGGACTTTTATATCCTAGCTCACCCAGAATACGCTAAAGACACACTGCGTTTGGAGTATGAGCGAGATATTGCTAGGGGCTTAGAGATAGCAAAACCGCTTGATTATTTTGGAGAAGATGGAGAACCCATACTCTCTTGGAAATCAAGTGCAAGCGTGCTTTTCTCAAATTGGCTTAACTTTTCTGTGTATCAGGATACACCTTTTGTGTTATAATGCCGCCCTTTATTTTGCTTTAAGGTTGGGATTATGGCGATAAAAGTAAAGGAAATTTATGATTTATGTGAGAGTATCTCACCCTTTGATACTCAAGAATCTTGGGATAGGAGCGGTTTAAATCTCGGTAGCTTTGATGATGAGATATTCCATATTGTTGTGTGCCTTGAGCTTACTCTTGATATTGCTAAGAATCTTCAGCCACATACACTTGTTATCACACATCACCCTTTGATTTTTACTCCCCTAACGCAGATTCACACACAGAGCTATCCTAGTAATCTTATCGGCATTTTGCTGCGTAAAAATTGTGCTCTAATAAGTCTGCATACAAATTTTGATAAATCTCATCTTAATGCCTACCTCACACATAAGATTCTGCAATGGAAACATTTTAAGGCTCAAGATTTTTTTATGTATGGGGAGATTGAGCCTACAAGTTTAAAAAGCCTTGCTTTGCAAGTAGGCAAAAAGCTTCAAGCAAAAGCGGTAAGCTACACGCAAGGTGATGATATTTATGAAAATACGCAAGAATCTAGCAGTCTAGATTCCATTAAAGAAGTCTATGTTGTATGTGGGAGTGGCTGCTCCTTACTCTCACTCATTCCACAAAAGCCCCAAACCTGCCTTATAACAGGTGATATTAAGCACCACGATGCGATGATAGCCAAAAGCAATGGATTTAGCCTTATTGATATGGGACATTATGAGAGTGAAAAATATTTTGTAGAAATTTTTGAATCTATTTTGCAAAATGCAGGATATAACGCTATAATTGCCGATTGTAAAAATCCATTCTATTTTTGCTCCATTATAGACTAAAATAGACCAATCCAAACACAAGGGAATCACGATGAATAAACATTTACAAGACCTTATCCAAGTCGCTGCGTATAACATACAAATTGATGAATTAGGACCTAAAATCCAAAAAGTTCGAAGTGAGCTTGATGAGAAAATCAACCAACAAGAGCAGATTCTAAAAAATATTGAAGATCTCAACCAAGAAGCCCACGCTATAAATCTTGAAATCGCTCATCACGATAGAAATATCCAAGATGCCTCGGCAAAATTAGAGCAAATCTCCAAAAAGCAAAAAGAAGTCAAAACAGAAAAAGAAATCCGTGCCTTAGATGTAGAATCCGATATTGCCAAAGAAAATATGACACATTCAAATAGCGAGATTGAGCGACTTGAAGCATTAAGAACCACTAAAGAAGAAGAGAGAAATGCCTATGCCCCACAGCTTGAAGAGCTAAAATCTCTTATCCAAACACTTAAATCTCAAACTCAAAGCCAAGTCCAAGAAATTAAAAAAATGCAACAAGAACTCTTTGACAAAAAAGAAGCATTAAGTGCGAAAATGGATAGCAAGATTACAGGATTTTACGCCAAGATTCGCCGATGGGCAGGGAATACAAGCGTTGTGCCGGTTTTCAAACAAGCTTGTGGCGGCTGCTTTATGAAGCTCAATGATACCATTTACAATGAAATCATTAAAGGCAATGATATTATCAACTGCCCACATTGTGGAAGAATTCTCTATATCAATACACAAAATGAAGCCAAAGTCTCAAGCAAAAAAGAAGAGGCTTAGGCTAGATTCTACTTTTTAGGAATTAGCGTTGAAAGAACACATAAGCAGACAAAAGACAAGCTTTCCTCTTATGTATTTTCTCTCTTGCCTTTTGCTCTATCTTGTGGCTTTGCCACTGCTGCTTGTGAGTGCCTTTCGTGCTAAACATCGCGATTCTATCTCTGCGAGATTTTCTCCCTTCAAAGCACTAAAAAAACTAGAGCAATCCCCCAACTTTTGGTTTCACGCTTGTTCTTATGGTGAAATAAAATCTTTAGAGCCAATACTCAAAGCCCTAGATTCAAAGCCTTGCACTATTCTCATCACCACAATCACACACACAGGCTTTAATGAAGCAAAGCGTCTATATGCAAACAGGCAGGATTCTAGCTTGTGCGTTATGGTGCGTTACCTGCCTTTTGAGATTTTTCTACCCTTTTGGGCTAAATATTACAAAAATCTGCAATGCCTTGTGGTAACCGAAGCGGAATTATGGAAAATGCTTTTTTATGTCGCAAAATCAAGCAATGCTCGCACCCTACTTATTAACGCTAGAATCTCACAACGCTCCCTTGCAAGCTATCAGCGTTTTGGGTGGTTTTATCAAGGTATTTTTGCCTTGATTGATGAAGTCTTAGCACAAAGCCATATTGATAAACAGCGGCTAGAACATCTTGGGGCAAAAAATGTGGAAGCCTTTGGGAATCTCAAGATTCTAAATACCCCAACCCTTAGTGCCACTTATACAAAGCCAAATCGCCCTATCTTTTGTGCGGCAAGCACACATAAGGGCGAAGAAAAGCTGATTTTAGAAAGCTTTAAAGCCCTTTGTGCCAACACACAATCACAAGAAAACCCCCAACAAAATCCCTTGCTTCTTATCGCACCTCGCCACCCAGAGCGATTTAAAGAAGTCTATGAACTCACGCAAAGCTTTTTTCAAACAACATTTTTTTCACAGCATAAGCTTGAATCCACCGCACAAGCCATCGTGATTGACACATTAGGTGAGCTAAACAATCTCTATGCAATCAGTGATGTGGTGATTTTATGCGGAAGCTTTATGCCAAATATCGGCGGACATAATCCCCTTGAACCCGCCTTTTTCCATACAAAACTCATAAGTGGGGAGCATATTTTCAACCAATACGCCCTTTTTGAAGCGGTGCAAGACTATGTGCTAATCCCACCACAAAGCCTACAAGACACACTTTTAAGATGGCAAGAACTCCCCCAAAGCTCTATCAAATCAGATTCAAGCCACAAGCTTAATATCCTTATACAAAAGATAGAATATGCCAACTGATAAAGCCTACAAACTCTTAGCAAAATCTCAACGCATTTCTCATAATCTCGCCAAATCTCTCATTGACAAAGGGCTTGTCTCAAGCAATGGCAAGAAAATAACCATTGCGCGCTTAGAGCTCCCTCTCAATGCGACTTTTGAAGTAGCAAAGATACAAAAGCCAAAAATTATTTTTGAAGACAAGCAGATTCTCGCCCTTGATAAACCTCCCTTTATAGAATCCTATGACCTAAGCGATATGTTTGATGGCTGGAGCCTACTCCACAGACTAGATAAGCAAACAAGCGGAGTGATTTTACTCATACAAGAAAACAGCCCCTTTCATCTTAAAGCCAAAGAGGCTTTTAGAAAACAAGCCGTGTATAAAGAATATATTTGCCTACTACACGGAATCTTAGCAGATTCTATTACCATTAATAAGCCCATATCCACAATAAAAAAGGGCTTTGCCAAGTCTCGCATTGATAAAAATGGGCTGTCCGCTCACACACAGCTAACCCCCCTAAGCATTGTTGGCAAAAAGACACAAGCCCAAGCCATCATCACCACAGGTCGCACTCATCAAATCCGCGTGCATTGCCAAAGTATCAATCACCCCATCGTTGGCGACACTCTCTATGGCAACAAAAACGACAATGCCAAACGCCTTATGCTTCACGCACATAAAATCAGTCTTTTGGGCTATGAGTTTGTTTCCCTACTTCCGCAAGAATTTCACATAGGATAGGCAGAAGGAGCAATCGTGCAGTTTTTCTACTCTCACAGATTCCACTCTTCATACCATTGCCAAGCTTATTTTAGAATCTGCGAGGGCTTAGACATTACGCCCTTTGAGCTTGTGTATGAAAATGGCGGAGACTTTATGGCAAATCTCCACAATATAAAAAAGCAGTTTCTAGCCCAGCTCAACCCAAAAGAGCCTTTTTGCTTTGTGGGCAACTCTTTAGGGGCATTCTATCTTTGGCAGCTTGTGCTTTTTGCCCATAACCTAGAGATACCAACCCCACAAGCAATGATGCTTTTTAACCCCGTTTTAACGCCTCTAACCCAGCTTGAAAAATACATCAACAAACCTCAAATCAACTCCACCACACAAAAAGAATTTACACTCAACCTAGAATCTTGGCAGAGCTATGCCCACGCTTTGAAGCTCCCTCCGCCAAAGGAAGTTAAAATCTGCGTGTGTATCTCTCAAAATGATGAATTAATCAACCCTAGAATCTCACAAGCCTATTGGCAAAACTACGCACAGATTCTACTCTCACAAAGTGGGCATAGCATAGCTGACTTCAGCCCATACAAAAAGCCACTCCACACCTTGCTTAAAAGAATTTAGATTTCATTCTTTTAATACCCTAGAGTCCATAGTTGATAGAAAATGAGAGTCTTATCATTTTTACAAATGTGAGCAAGAACTTACTAGCATTACCATAGGTGAAATCTAATCTTTATTGACTAAATTTTACTCATACTCAATATGTAGCTTTGTTGTGGATTCTAAATATCTTTAAATTAAATGGATAAAAGCTTATCAAGCTCCTTTTGTAAGTCGTGTTTGGATAAAAGTGAGATTTTGGGGAATTGTGTGCGGTTAAAGGTGGCTTGGCGTTTGGCTAATTGACAGGTGTGAAAAAATAGCTCTTGTTGTAAAGATTGAAGGCTTGTGATTTTGCCCTGTAAAAACGCCACACACTCCTTTGGACCGATGGCATTTAAAGGCAGTATGCCCTCTCCATAAGATTCTAAAACCTCTTTTGTCTCTTCTACAATGCCTTGCTCTATCATCTTTTGGCTTCGCTTTAAAATATCTGCCCTTAGCTCATCTCGTGGCTTGTCTAGGGCAAAAATCTCTATGTGCAAAGGAAAGGGTGTAGGCTTATGCGTGGCAAAATACTCGCTAGGCTTTAATTGCGTAGCTTTATAGAGGCTTAGGGCTTTGTGGATTCTGTATGTATCTTGTGGGGCAATCTTGTTAGCATAGTATGTATCAATGCTATGTAAAAACGCATATTGCTCCTTCAACTCTCCTAGAGATTCTAGCCACCCCTCATAGCCTTGCAGATTTGGCATAGGGCTTAAACCTTCTATAATGCTTTTGAGAAAAAAGCTACTGCCCCCCACAATCAGCAAAGGCGTATTTGGCTTAAGCTGCAAAATACACTCGCACAAAAGCGTAAAAAAAAGCATAGCATTGCTTTTTTCACTTGGGCTTAGCACATCTAGTGCGTGGTAGCACACCTGCGTTTTTTCTAAAATCGTGGGTTTGGCGGAAGCTATATCAAAGCCCTTATAAATCCCCAAAGAATCAAGGCTAAAAATCTCACAGCCCTTTTGCAACGCTACGGAATGGGCAAGGGCAGTTTTACCACTCCCGCTTGAGCCGAGAATGGCAATGATTTTTGGCTTAGAATCTAAGGCTTTGTCTGCGAGAGAATGCAGAGCTTGAGTGAAGCGTAGATGTAAAGATTCTGCATTGGGTGGAGAATCTTGAGTTTTAGAATCTTGCGTGTGTTGTGGCACTTTTTAGACTTTTTGCTTTTTAAACTTGTAACGCATAATACGATTCTAAAAACACCTTATTTGCTTCACCATTAAAGCCCCTTAATCCTAACTTTTGCAAGGCAAGTTCAAAGACATTGACAACCCATAGGCTTTGAGATAGTGGGATAAGCCCCATTTGATTAATCCGCACAATACTCGTCTTTAGCCTATCCTGCCCCCCTGCGACATTGAGATTAAATTCTGTCTTTAGAATCTTGCGTAAATTTGCCGCATTGTTTTCATCATAAATGGTATTCATCGCTAGGGCGGGGGATTTGGGGTAGATTTTTAGCCCGATAGATTCTAGGGCTTTTTGCGTGGATAGGCTTCTAGCCTTTGTGTCTTTGTAGATTTGCTCCATTCCTGTTTTTTGTCCGCCATTTTGGGATACAAGCTCAAAATACTTCGCAAGTCCCGTAATAATTGTCGTTGGCGCTGTCCAAGCAGTTGTGTTTTTGACTTGATTTTTTAGCTCGGTTTTAAGATTAAAATAAAAGCCTACATCGCGTTCTTCAATCTTTTGTATCGCTTGGGGTGATAGCCCGATAATGCTTAAGCCCGGTGGCAGCATAAACGCCTTTTGTGAGCCGCCAATAAGGGCGTCAATATGACTTGTATCAATGGCTTCAACGCCCATTGCCGTAATGGCATCAACCACAATAATAATATTTGGATTATACTCCTTAATCGCCTTAGCTATGGCTTCTGCTGGGTGTCGTAAGCCCCCTGCAGATTCACACATTTGCATACAAAAGCAATCAATGTCTTTATCATTTTGCAAAATCTCAAGCACAGATTCTACACTCGCTGGGGTATCCCACTCGTTTATAATCTCTGTGTATGGAATCTTATGAGCCTTGGCGATTTTACCAAAGCGTTCGCCAAACTTCCCGCTATTGATACTTAACATTTTTTTAGCACTAAAAGTTAGCACACAAGCTTCCATAGCCCCGCTGCCGCTACTTGCAAGCATTAGCACTTCTTTCATTCCTAAAAGCTCTAAAAGCCCTTCTCTTGCTTTAGTAAAAATGCTTTCAAACTCTGGAGTTCTATGGTGGAGTGTAGGCTCACTCATCGCTTGACGCAAAGATTCTGGCACGGGGGTAGGACCGGGTGTAAAAAGTAATGGAGTAGATGGCAACATAGCTTTCCTTTTAACTTTGGGATTTGAAATGATGATTATACCCTTAAAGTTATAATTTATGCTTTATGAGTGGTGAGGCAGCCTTGTAATCACGCTTTGCTTTTGTATTTAGAATCTGTGAAAAATACCGCGGGTGCATTCCGCCATTGGGACGCAAGATAGCGATATTTTCCTTTGTGAAACGCTCCCCCTTAGCAATATCTTTTGTAACCCAAATGCTCCGTGCAAACATTCTTCGCTTTTTGAGTGTGCTTTTAGGCACTTGCGGATTCTTTTTGCCAAGGGCTAGGGCTGTGCTACGCACCTGCTCTACCATTGCGTGAAACTCATCTTTATCCATACTAAAGGCACTATCCACACCACCAAGGCTTTTATCAAGGATAAAATGCTTCTCAATCATACTCGCCCCCAAACTTGTAGCAATAATGGGGCAGAGACTACCAAGCGTATGATCTGAAAGTCCAACTTTGATATTGTATTTTTTGAATCTTTGCTTTAAACCTAGCATCGCTTTGATATTTGCTGAATCTAAGGGGGCGGGATACTCACTTATGCAGTGTAAAAGTGTAATGTCCTTACTCCCATATTTATGGCAGAGAGTAAGGGCAGATTCAATCTCTTTGTCCGTAGCAATGCCTGTGGAAAAAATGATAGGTTTTTTGCTCTTAGCAATAGCAGTGATTAGCTCATAGTGCATAATCTCAAAGCTTGCCACCTTATACATAGGGCATTGCAACGATTCTAAAAACTCAACGCCCTCCACAGAAAAAGGTGAGCTAAACACGATTAATCCTAAACTTCGTGCAAGAGTAAAAAGCTCTTTGTGCCACTCATAGGGAGTTTGGGCTTGTTTGTATAAATCATACAGATAGGTATTATCCCATAATGTCCCACCGCTAATGGCAAAATGCGGATTTTTAGAATCTAGCGTAAGGCAGGAGGGCGTGTAGGTTTGCAGCTTTACACCATCAGCACCACTTTTGGCAATAGCAGTGATTGAATCTTTGGCGATTTGCAAATCCTGCTGATGATTGGCACTTAGCTCGGCAATGATAAGTGGGGATTTCATACACACTCCTTATACATTAAGATGACATTGTGATATGTGCTTTTAGAATTTTTTACTTCGCGTATAAAATCGTGCAAAATCCCCTCTTGTGTATAGCCCATTTTTTTATAAAATGCTATGGCTTGGGCATTATGCTCTAATACTTCAAGGTGCAAGGTATGCAAACCTAGCTCGTTAAAGGCATAAGATTCTAAAAATGTTAGAATCTTAGCTCCCTTATATGAAAGAGTAGAATCCACATTTTTGTAGATTCCAATAAAGGCGTGGCGATGGGTGAGATTTATCCTTGTGAGCGAGCCTACACCGATATATTCATTATCTTCTTGTAAGAGCCAATATCGTTTTGTGTTGTCATTTGCAAGGTTTGCTAGAAAGGCATTGTGAGATTCTTGAGTGATACAAGTCGCATACATCCATTTAGCAATGTCTGGGTGATTTCGCATTTGCAAAACGACTTGGGACTGCGTGGGCGTGAGTGTTAGAAAAGATAGAGCATTAAGCTTTATGTGTGCTAAACTCTGCGTGGTGCTATGAGGCTTAACTAGATTCTTAATAAGCCTTAAGAGAGCGGATTCAAGCTTTGAGCCAAGGTTTAGATTTTTAAGATTTTGCTTTAGAATCTTAGGGGGATTCTCCTGCCAAGATTCTAAGGTGCTAAGGGCGGAGGGCAAATCTTTTGCGTGATAAATCACACCCTTTTTCTCCCACTGCTCTATGTGAAATGATTGATTTTGTACAGTTTGCACAATAATACTTGGGACTTTAAGCCTAAGCAATTCAAGCATACTGCCGCCTCCGGCACTTAGAGCATAATCACAAGTGGAAGCCAAGTGTAAAAACTCGCTAGGCGTGAGATTGTGATACATACTAATGAAATTTTCAAGGGGCTTTGGAATGGCGATTTTATGGGGATAGCCACCGCCTAGCACGAGATGAAAATGACACTGCCCCACAGGCACACTCATAAGTAAATCAGCGAGTAAATCAATAAATCTTTGGGAGAGATTACTCAAATCTACACCGCCAAAATTCACGAAGATTTGCTTATTTTGATTGTGGGCTGTGGGCTTGGAATCTTGTGCAGATTCTAATGGTTTAGATTCTATATGTTGGGGCAAAATCATATATTCTTCCCCACACCACAAGTGAGAATACCCCTTAAAATACGACTTAGAATCTGGCGTGGGATTGAGAATGTAGCAATCATTTGGATACACATCACGCAAAGTATCATCAAGGCAAATAAGGGCTTGGCTATGCTGAATTAAACGATGATAAAACCACTCTTGTGCCTCATAGCTATCCACAATGGCAAGTTCAAGCATTTCAGGTTGAGTGGATAACCACTCGTAATTTTTGCATATAAGCTCAATATGCGAAGGTGGAGAATCTAGCAGAGTATGCAAAGGTGGTGGGGTGTAATCGCCGCGATTATGCAAAGTGATGGCGTGGATATAAGGGAGCTTTGTCAATTTTACAAATATGGCGATGAGTTTTAAAGAGCGGTAGAAATGCCCTAGCCCATAGCCCTCCCCACTCTCGCAAAAAATATCAATACGCATTTTATACCTTTGAGATTTATTTTACATAAGATTTTAAGGGTGAGAGTAGCAAAGTTAATTCCATAATTCATTCCAAAATTATATAGGGCTAGAATCTAGCTAGATTCTAAGGCGTGGAGCTGACTTTAAGATTTTGGTATTGATGAATTTGTGTGGCTTGTGGGGATTGAGCGTATTTTATAGGGCAGAGTTGCAGTAGGCTTGGAAATATTGTTTTTCAATGTCATAAAGCTCATAGCGAATCTGCTTAAAAGTGTGAGTGTCGCCTAGATGTGGAGCAAGTTTGGCATATTCCTCCAAAACACGAGCGGATTCTTGAGCGCGTTTAAAATTAGCCATAACAAGGGCGTTGAGATTTTCTCTTAACAGCTCATCTTTGCTGCTTTGTTTAGCAACATCGCCTTGAATATCTCTATAATCAAGTAAGTCTAGTGAAGTGGTGGATTTAAGTCTATGCCGCAGTGTTTTGCACAAGGAAGAGAGTGTTTTATCATTATGAAAGTAGCGGAGCGTATCCTCTATAACGCGGATACCCTCCCTCAAACGATTGAGATTAGCATCTATAACCCTGCCAACCTCCATTTATTCCCCTTAGTCTCTGTTTGATAGACCGATAAGGGCAAGTAGATTCATAAAAATATTGTAGAAATCAAGATAGAGGCTAATTGCCGCATCTACCGGACTTGTGTAAAGCCCACGGATAATATTTTGTGTATCATACGCCACATACATACTAAAGAGAATAACCGCCGCACTTGAAATCAACACTTGAAACATAGAGCTTCCAAGGAAAAGATTCACAAGCGAGCAAACAAATACAACAATCAAAGTGATAAAAAGCATTTTGCCCATACTTGCCAAGTCTTTTCTTGTCCTAATGCCAAAAATACTCATCACACCAAAAACAATTGTCGTCATTGCAAATGCCATAGCCACAGCTCCAGCTCCTGCTTTTGCCGCTACCATAGCCACAAGTGGTGTAGCCACCAAACCTGTAAGTGTTGTGAAAACAAAAAGCATTGCAATATTTAGCCCGGGCTTTGAGCGAGAAAACATAAGCCCAAAAAGAGCTGCGATCTCAGCCACAAAGAGAATCATACGATTTTCAAAAACAAGTTGAAGATTGTAAAAGCCAATCATCGCACCAATAAAGGCAAAAAATAAACTCGCACCAAAGAAAATATAAGTCGTTTTGACAAATTTCACAAGAGCAGTATCCTGTGCCGCTGCATATTCCGCAGTTGCATTGACATTGTTTGTATAATTTCTATCATAAAGTCCCATTTTTATCTCCTTTTTTTAAGATAGAGTGGAATGATACCACATTTTGCTAACAAGGCAAAATTCTCCATTATTACAAAATTGCCACAAGCCCATATTTGCTTAAGAATGGGCTTTGAGAAGCAAGATTCTAATCTTTAAAGAGCTTAGAATCTGGATAGACAAACTTTGTAGGACGCTCAACTTGAATACTTTCTTTTGCGTCTGTGGCATACGCACGGATAGTAATATCATAATTCCCCTGCCCTAGATTCTCTCTTGTGCGGATTGTAACTATCTGCTTGACTTTCTTTCCAGCCTTGACATTAAAGGGAGCTTTTGGCGAGATAATCTCTAAGGACTTAGCGATATCTCCGCCCTTGTTATCAAGGATTTCAAAATACATTTGGTGATCAGCAGAATCCGTGTTGTGGAAAAGCATTGTGTAGTGATTATCCACAATGTGATTCTTTTTAATCTCATACAGCTCGGTGGTGCGGTTAATATCAAGGAGCATACTCTCTTTTTTGCTTCCTACAAAAAGCAATAGCACAAACACAAGAGCTAAAATCACCATATAGCCGATAGTTTTAAACCTAAATACACGCACTTTGCCATTATTATCTAATGATGCGGAGGACTTCCACATTACAAGCGAAGGGCGATTGAGTTTGCCCATTACAGATTCACACGCATCGGCACATTCAAGGCAGTTAATACACTCTAGCTGCATACCTTTTCTAATATCAATATGCGTTGGACACACACGCACACACGCATTACAATTGGTGCATTCATTGTTTGGATCTTGTTTCTTAGGAGCAAGCTCAAACTTCATTCCCTTTGCGTCATACACTGCTCCACCGCGTTTATAGTCATACACCGCCGTAATCGTGTCATCATCAAAAAGCACACTTTGAATCCGGCAATACGGACACATATAAATACAAAAATTTTCCTGTATAAAAGCAATATCAAGAATGAAAAATAGCCCAAAACCAAGCCAGAATCCAAGCAAGATTCTATGATTTAATGGATCGCTCATATAGGCGAAAAAATCACTTGGAGGCGTAAAAAAGAACATCAAATTTGCCGCTGCTACAAGACATAGCACAGAGATAATTAAAAACGCCAAAACAGCCTTAATCTTTGCCCCAAAGGTGCTTAAGTCCATTTTTTCTTGCTTATTTGAGATTCTTTTTCGCAAACCAAAAATCTTTGTCTGCAACAAATCCCTATACAAAATGCGGAAAATCGTCTGCGGACAAGCCCACCCGCACCATATACGCCCCGCAAGTGTCGTCATAAAAAAGATTCCAACAAACATAAGAATCAGCAAAAATGGCATTAAATACAGCTCCTGCATATCAAACACAACACCCATCAAATGAAGCTGCTTATGGTCAAAAGAGAGCAAGAAAAGCTGATTACCATTGATTTGGATAAAAGGAAACACAAGAAGTGCTAAAGTCGCTATGGCATAGACAATATATCGCTTTTTACGATAAGAGTGGGTGTTGTTTTGCATATATTCCTCCTTCAAAATACATCTTTGTTGTTGAATCTCGCATTGTATAACTTTTTTGACTTAAATTAAATTAAAAGCAACATTTTTTTGTAAATTCTCTTAAGAAATTGAAGAAACAAGCTTTTACATTAAAATCTTTAGACTTAATAATATTGTTTAGTTAGCCAACTCCACACTTCCCCATATATGATCAACAAGAAACCAATTCTTTAGGGCTAAAAATTGTTTTGGTGAAAATCGCGATGAATCATTTAAATATTCCTTTGGCATAATGACTATTTTATTTGGATTTTCCATTAGATATGCCGCCCACCAGCTAAATGTTGAATTAGCTATAATAGCATTCTGGCAAGACCGCATAAGCTCCATTTCTTCAACAGCATTACCTTCTGTATTACCCTCTATGAAGTCTATCGTGCAACCACTAAAATCCACATACCGCATTAAATATTCTTTACACCAACGCATATCATTGCTGAAAATAAAAATGTGTGGGTTTGTGATTTTTGATTTGAGAATCTCTAAGGCTTTTTGATAGTATGTTACACCAAGCATAACATAAAGCCCTTCGCTTTGCAGGTAATCCCCTCTTCTTATATGTAAAAACACACTTTTATTTGTGTTTTGAATTTGTTTTTTAAGCATAGCATTATCGTGGTGAAGTGGAGTTGTTAATCTAAAATCATCTTTAAGCAGAGCATACACATCATTACTATACACAAAGGACATATTTATACCATACGGAAAAGCGTAGGGCTTAAACGAACCCTCTCTATAATACTTCATTATGTGATCATCAACTATCCCCTCCTCGCCCCAAACAATATGTGCATAAAGCTCATAAAAAGGTCTATAACTCGCCCTCCTCCTAATTAGCCTAATTGCCTCGTAGCGTAGTTTATTGTAAATGAATTTAAAAGGGAACAACATATCGTGTCTAGTAAGGTATTTTGCAATTTGATTAGAATCTTGGCATAAAGGAATGCTGAGATTAAAATGCTTAATCTCTAAAAGACGAATATTTTTACCCCCCCCCCGCTAGAATCATAACCTGTCGCATCAAGTATAAGTTCATAGCCTTTTTGTTCCATTGCCTTAGCAAAAGCATAACAAAACATTTGATTCCCCAATCCACCAACCATTTTTACAATCATTTTGCATTTCCTTCAAATACTTTCAAATTCTGCAAAGTATATCACAACATTGACTACACAAATGCTATTTTATGCTAGAATCCACGCTATTATTCACAATCACAAGGACACACAATGCTACAAACAATCAATCTTTCAATGCGTTACGCGACAAAAAAGCTCTTTGAAAATGTCAATATCAAGCTAGATTCTGGCAAACGCTATGGGCTTATCGGGGCAAATGGTGCGGGGAAATCCACCTTTTTAAAAATCCTAAGTGGGCAGTATGAGGCAAGCAGTGGCGAAGTGGTGATAGAGAAGGGCTTAAAAATGGGCGTTTTAGGGCAGGATCAATACGCCTTTGAAGAGCTAAGTCTAAAAGATGCGGTGCTACTAGGCAATAAGCGATTATATGATGCCATAAAACGCAAGGAATATCTCTATGAAAATGGCGATTTGAGCGATGATACAATCAATGCCGAGCTAGGTGAGCTAGAGATGATTTGTGCTGAAGAAGATCCGATGTATGAATGCGAAGTGGTGATTGAAAAAATCTTAGAGGATTTAGGCTTTGAATCTAGCACACATAATGAATTGATGAAAACCCTAACCGGTGGGGATAAGTTTAAGATTCTGCTTGCTCAAGTGCTTTTTCCAAAGCCTGATATTTTGCTTTTAGATGAGCCGACAAACAACCTTGACTTGCACTCTATCGCGTGGCTTGAAGATAATCTCAAACGCCACGAAGGCACACTTGTAGTCATCAGCCACGATAGGCATTTTCTCAACAGCGTCTGCACGCATATTTTAGATATGGATTTTGGCTATGTGCGGGAGTTTAGCGGGAATTATGATGATTGGTATATTGCCTCAACGCTTATTGCCAAGCAGCAAGAAATGGAGCGAAACAAAAAGCTTAAAGAAAAAGAGGAGCTAGAATCCTTTATCGCGCGTTTTTCAGCTAATGCGAGTAAAGCCCGTCAAGCCACAAGCCGCCAAAAGCAGCTTGAAAAGCTTAATATTGAATCTCTAGCGGTTAGCTCTAGGCGAGATCCTAGTATAGTCTTTAAGCCCAATCGTGTGATTGGCAACGAAGCCCTAGAATGTGAAAATATCTCAAAAAGCTATGGGGATCTCTGTGTGCTACAAAATGTGAGTTTGAAAATTTTGCCCGGAGATAAAATCGCTATCATCGGGGCAAATGGTGTGGGTAAAAGCACTTTATGTAGGATTTTAGTTGAAGAGTTAAAAGCGGATTCTGGGCTAGTCAAGTGGGGGGCGACAACACAAAGGGGCTACTTCCCACAAAATGTAAGCGAAGAGATAAGTGGGGAAGAGAGCCTGTATGAATGGCTAAGGGGCTTTGATAAGAAAAAAGAAAGTGGCGAGATACGCAACGCACTAGGGCGAATGCTCTTTAGCGGTGAAGAGCAAGAAAAGCCCATAAACGCCCTAAGCGGTGGGGAAAAGCACAGAATGGTGCTAAGTAAGCTTATGCTAGAAGGGGGGAATTTCTTAGTCCTTGATGAGCCTACAAACCACCTTGATTTAGAATCTATTATCGCACTTGGCGAGGCGTTGTATAAATTTAGCGGAAATGTGATTTGTGTAAGCCACGATAGGGAGCTCATTGATGCTTATGCCAATAGAATCATTGAGCTAAAAGCGGATTCTAGCGGTGGTGGAGCAGAAATCATAGACTTCCGCGGCAGCTATGAGGAATATTTAGTATCTAAAGACAACTAGTCAAACACAATCTCTTGATAGAATCTTTTGTCAAAAACCACAGGCTTTGGGTAAAAGATTCTACACCACCACGCCGCATAAAAGTACAAAGGGCAGGTATTCTTTTTCATAGAGATGATAGATATTTTCTTTAGATGTATTGATACTAGGGCGTAAGTCAAGGGTTGTTATTCAATACCTTACTAAACTCTTTAGCAATATGATAACTCATTAAAGGTGGCACTGCATTGCCAATTTGTGCGTAAGCTGCCCCATTACTGCCACAAAAAATAAAATCATCTTCAAAGCTTTGAATCCTAGCACACTCCCTTACGCTCAATCGCCTATGCAAATTAGGGTGAGGGTGGATAACTGCCCCACCACCTCTACTGCCCCTGCCTGTAATAGTTGGGGCTGGCTTATCCCACGCTAAGATTCTATTACCCACATAGCCATTAATATTTATCTTATGCTTACTTCCTGTGTGATTAGCAATATTTTCATCATAATCTAAAGGCAAATCAAAAATCGCCTCCCTTAGCGTTTTTGGTGTTTTGACAATAGGTTTTGGAAACTCTACTTCTTGCTTTATATCAAGTCTTTGCCCGATGATAATAACTCTTTTGCGATTTTGTGCCACACCATAATCACTTGCATTTAAAATAGTATGTTTTAAGATGTAACCGCATTTTTCAAAAGTAGGCAATATTTCATTATAAAAATGCTCCCTAAAAGCTTCTCCACTTTGAATCCCTGCAACATTTTCTACTAAAAAATATTTTGGACTTTTGGCTTTCAGCACTCTTGCATATTCTAAATACAACTTATTGTAATGCGAGTTAAGATTGCGATTTTTACCATTTGCAATGGTAAAACCAAGACAAGGAAACCCACCTATTAAAATATCAGCATTTGGAATCTTATCTGTCTCAAGCGTATAAATATCTTGACATAAAATGTGATTGCCTATATTTTTTTGATAGCTTTCACACGCCTCCTTATCAATATCATTGGCAAAAACAATCTCAAAACCTGCCTGAATAAAACCTAAATCAAGCCCACCACAACCAGAAAAAAGGCTAATCACTTTGACTTTATTCACCTATATGCCTTTATATTGTGCTTCAAATTGTTTAAAAAGTGATTCTAGATTCTGCAAAGCCTTGTTTTTAGAATCCTTATCGCCATTAAAATATCTCACATAGCTTTCGTGCAACAAATAATCAAACTCATCAATAAGCCTCATCACACTTGAATTAAGATAAGAAAAATCAAGGCTTAAAGACATAGAGCATTTGTGTATTAAAATATCCCTATCAATGCGTAATGAATTACCCTCATAGCGATTCACAATACTTAAAAACTTATTTTTATCTTCACTTAAACTATGGAACAAATCTATAAGTTCTTTACCACTTAAAAAATAAAGTTGCATTCTTGTGTCATCTTTAATACTTAATAGCAAATCATCAGCATAAATAAATTCTGCCATTTTATTAAATTTCTCCCTAAAAAGCTCATAGCTTGAAAGTGTCTCAATAAGTGTAAGTAATTTTAAAAATTGCGGTTTGCTTCCTACTCCAGCACCATCGCTTGAAGTGCGTTCGCTTAAATAATTATCCACTTTTAAAGAATCAAAAAGCACCTTTTTTTCAAAACTGCCCATATTGATTTCCTTATTTTTTGCGATTAGTGTCTTAATAGAAAAAGAGTATCCATTTGCAAAAATCACATCAGCCTTTTCTCTGCGATTTGATGCTATATTGTCTTTAACATTGACAAAATAATCACTCACTTCATAACTTAGATTCTTCCTTTGCTTTGTGTCTGCAACCTGTGCATCAAACAAAATCGCTAACAAGTCCTCAAACACTCTAGCACTGGTCTTTCGTTTTGCCACTTCATTTGAGCTAATAAAATGATAAAGATAATTGTAAATATAAAGTGTGTTAAATGTATGTTTATTTTCTTGTAAATACACAAAAAAGCGATAAATATCTGCAATAGATTTTTATTTCCTTCAAAATTCCACATTGACACAAATAACCGCTTATAAACTCAATAGTTTTTAATTCTTTTAACATAGAATCTCCTTAAAGTTTTCATATCCAAATGACATCGTATTGTAACAAGCTACTTTAAACTAGAATACATAAGCCCAAAGTCCCTAGAAACGCTTGAAAAAACACTCCTTAGTCAAAAAGAAAAGACAATCCAACTCAATGAGATTTTGCAAAATCTATAAGACATTTTTACCACTCATTATGCCACTTATGCCCTACACTTTTTAACTCCCCATTTTTATCTCCCACATTTTTTGCTCCCTTAGATTCTAACGCCACTACAACGCAAAATATACTTAAGAATCCTGCATATCATTCCACGCTAAAAACCAAAAATAGGCTTAATTTTTGACTTGATTCGCTATGTGTTACCACAAAATGCTATACTCCCGCCTATGAATATACACACCACTCAAATAAGCCACGAGCTTATACAAAGCATTGCTAGTGTCTCTCTCTCGCTCTTTAGAAAGAACTTTTTTGGAATCTTCCACGGAGCCATTTCTGCACGAGTGAGTAAAAACCGCTTCCTTATCAACAAGCAACACGCCATTTTTGATAATCTCAACACAGATTCTATGATTATGCTCTATCAAAAGCAAGATTATCGCTGGAATGAAGCAAGTCTGCACGCTCCCATTCACGCTGCGATTTATGAGGGATTTTCTGAAGCAAAGTTCATCGCTTATGCGATGCCACCTTACCTTGTGTCTTACTCGCTTAAATACGACAAGCTTGAGCCTAAGGATTATTTTGGGTATAAATTTTTAGCTCCAAGTATTGATATTTTTGACCCTAAAGATTATGAAAGCTGGGCGGAGCGTGCCGATACGGATATACCGAGATATTTTAAGGAGCATTCGCATAGCTTTATGCTGATTAAGGGCTATGGCGTGTATGTCTATGCGCGAGATTTGCATACATTAGCCAAAATTATTGCCTTGATTGAAAATTCTTGTAAGATTCTGCATTACAACGCTGATTTGGGCGAGGTGTTTCAAACAAGCCCAAAATATGACATCTAAGGGATAAACGATGAAAGCCTTTGCTTCAAGTACTTTAAAGATATTTTATAAACTTTGTGAGATTCCGCATTGTAGCTTTCACACGCAGGATATGTTCTCTTTCCTTTGCTCACATCTAGAATCTTACGGCTACACATTGAGTGTAGATTCTGCTTTTAATATTTACGCCAAAAAGGGCAAACCTAGAATCTGCTTGCAAGGGCATTATGATATGGTGTGTGTTGGGGATTCTACCAAACACAAGGGTGTTACACCTATACAAAAAGATGACTTTTTATATGCTAAAGATTCTAGTCTTGGTGCGGATAATGGCATAGCTTTGGCGTGTATGTTAGCCCTGCGAGAATCTAATATTGAGCTACTTTTCACAAACGATGAAGAAGTAGGAATGATAGGGGCAAATAATCTTAGCCTAAAAATAGAATCTCCTTTGCTTTTAAACCTTGATAGCGAGGATATACACGAGATTGTGCTAGGCTGTGCTGGGGGCGTGGATATAGAATGCAGTGTAAATCTTAATGCCTTTTTGCACCCCTTAGATTCTATTTTGCCCTCCTATCCTTATATATACAAAATCACAAGTTCGGGCTTTTTGGGTGGGCATTCGGGGATTGAGATTCACAAAAATAAGGAGAATGCTTTAAGCGAGTTTGGATTCTTTTTATCAACGATTGAAGCTTATATCATCACACTTAATGGCGGGGAGAAACGCAACTCCATACCCGTGGGGCTAGAGGCGATTATTATATGTGATAAAAAGCTAGATTCTATCTTTTATACGCCAAATGGAGCTTGTTTTCATTGTGAGATTCTAGAATCTAGCAATGAAAACAACGCCTATCATAAAGAGGCGATTGTCCCCTTGCTTTGTGGAATCCATAGTGGTGTGTATGCTGGAGATAAACAAGGTGTGCTTTGCTCTTTAAATCTCTCACTCATCGCACAAAAACAAGATAAGCTAGAGATAATCCTAATGGCTCGGGCAAATACTCAAGCCCTGCTTGAGCGGACAATCAAGCGTTTGGAAGTAATGCTACCCCATCTTAATCCACATTGCTCTATGAAAACAAGCGGTTATTACGCTCCTTGGGAAAGGAGTATGCCACAAACGCACAAGGCTTTAGAGCTTTTAAACACGCTGTATGCTCGGCATAATATCACACCTCATCACACTCAAATCCACGCAGGGCTAGAATGCGGGATTCTAAAAAGGCAGATTTTAGCCCACTCAAATATCAAAGACTTTGAGATTCTATCCATTGGTCCTACTATTCACGCCCCACATAGTCGCAATGAATGCCTTGATTTAAAAGATTTTGAGATTTTTTGCGATATTTTGGAAGACTTTATCACAATGTATAAGGACGCATAAATGCAACACATCAAAGCTGGAATCATCGGCATTAGCGGATACACGGGGCTAGAACTTGCTAAAATTTTATTCAACCACCCTGTATTTAAACTTAGCTACTTTGCTAACACACAGGGAGAAAGCACCTTAGAACACACTCATACTATGCTAGATTCACTCCCCTTATCTCATCTTCCTATTCATAAGGCAAATGCACAAGAAGCTTTGGACTGCGAGATGCTATTTCTCGCTTTGCCGCATAAAAGTGCTATGGCGATGACACAAGAGATTCTCACATTAAGCAAGGCAAAAAGCAAACCTATTAAAATCGTAGATTTATCCGCTGATTACCGCTTGAGTGCGGAAAACTATGAGGCAAACTACTGCACTCATATTGATAAAGAGAATCTCAAACACGCCATCTATGGATTAGTAGAATACAACCGCCAATATATACGCAATGCCACACTTGTGGCAAATCCGGGCTGCTACCCCACCGCCACACTTTTGGGATTATTGCCTTTTGTGAGCTATTTGCAAGATTCAAATCCTGTATTTATTGATGCTAAAAGTGGTGTGAGTGGGGCAGGGAAAACTTTGAGCGAAAATACACATTTTTCACACATTAATGAGAATCTTTTTGCCTACTCGCCACTACACCATCGCCACCAAATAGAAATTGCCGAAAAATGCGTTACACTCGGGCAAAAAGAGCTAGACATTCATTTTGTCCCACACTTAAGCCCCATCACTCGCGGTATGCTAGTGAGTATTTTTGCGACTTTAAAAACCCCTTTAAGCACAAAAGAGGTAAGGGGGATTTTAGATTCTATATATGGGAGCGAATCCTTTGTGCGTGTGAGAGAAACGCCTGTGAAAATGAGCAGTGTTATAGGGAGTAATTTTTGCGATATTTTTGTTACTTGCAAAAATAATGGAATCTTCATTAACACCGCTATTGACAACCTACTGCGTGGAGCAAGCTCTCAAGCGGTGCTTAATGCAAATATTATGTGCGGATTAGATGAAACTTTAGGAATCCCGCAAATCCCCTATGGACTATTTTAGCAAAGCGATGAGAGAGGCAAAATCATTTTGGGAGAATGCCCCACAGATACATAAAGATGCGGTTTTTATCGCAGATTCACATTTTATGCCCTTGCACTTACAGCCTTTGCCAAAACAGGGTGAAATTGCCTCAAAAGCCTTGCTTGATTATTTTGCGACACTTTTGCAAAATCCCGCCCAAATGCCCAGCCAAATTTTTCTTATGGGTGATATTGCACATTTACTTTTAGGCGGGGTAGAATCTAGCCTTAAAGCACACAATGAGCTTTTAGATTCTGCGCAAAAACTTTCAGTATATAGCCAAATATGGTGGTTTGAGGGCAATCACGACTTTGGATTAAGCCATTTGCAAAAAAACACAGCTTTTGCCAAAATCCACTTTGTCCCTCGCTCACAGCAACCTCTTGCTTTCTGTTATATTGATGAAAACACTTCACACCTAGAATCTCACGAAGAGTCTAATATGTTTAAATCTAAAAATGTCCTACTCGCTCACGGGGATTTGTTTTTGAATACAAAATATGAGCTATACATCACGCTAATGCAAACAAAAATAATGCGTTTGTTTTTGACTTTGCTTGATTATGTAACTTTTGGTAATCTCTACACTTCTATTGCAAAAAAAGTAAATCATAACGCGATTAGACAAGGCAAAGCAGAGATTGAGAGCTTTGCTACAAGGCGGATTTTTGCCTACAACGCCTATCTGCAAAATGCAATCAAAAAAGCTCAAGCCCTTAAGGGGGAACAAATAGATATGATTATAGAGGGGCATTTTCACATCGGCAAAGCATATAAAGGAGATAGTTTGTATATCTCCTTGCCTTCATTTTATCTTACTAGAAGTATTTTTAGTATAGAATCCGCAACCTTTAATCAACCCAAATCTACAAAGGAGAGCTATTGAAGACAGATAAAGTCGATATTATGCGAATTGCAAGCAACGAAATGGAGCTTGTAGATTTTAGACTCTTTGAAGACAAAAATGGGGAAACCTATGAGGGAGTTTATGGCATTAATGTTGCCAAGGTGAGCGGGATTGTCGCTTACCCTGAAGAAATCTTTGAAACTCCGGGCAGCCCTGATTATATGCTTGGTGTGTTTGATTTGCGTGGGGATATTTTGCCACTTATTGATTTGACAAAATGGATGAATATCAAGCCAAAAGAAGATGCCGTGCGGGATAAAAAAGTCATTGTTACAGAATTTAACAATAAACAGCTTGGTTTTGTTGTGCACGCCACAAGGCGACTAAGACGCGTGAGCTGGGCAGATATAGAATCTGTTATGTTTAGTCTTAGCAATGATGATCAGCGTGGAAAAATCACAGGGACAACGCGTATTGAAGATGGGCGCACTTTGCTTATTTTAGACCTTGAGGGCATTATTGATGACCTTGATTTTCAAATGCCAAATGGTGGTGATAGAGTGGATATTGAGCAATTTAAACCTAAAGATAAGTTTGATGGCAGTGTGCTTATCCTTGATGATAGCTCCATTGCACGCAAACTTCTTTGCAACACACTCAGTGAAATCGGCTTTGATGTGGTTGATGCTATTGATGGAGAGGCGGGGCTAGAGCGTTTGGAGCAACTCTATGAGCGTTGGGGGGAAGATATAGCAAAACATCTTAAACTTATTATTTCAGATGTTGAGATGCCTAAGATGGATGGCTTTCACTTTGCCGCACAGGTTAAAAATGATGCGAGATTTAACAAGATTCCGCTGATTTTTAACTCTTCAATCAGTGATAAATTTGGTGCGAGTAAAGGAAAAGAGATAGGAGCGGAAGCTTATCTTGTTAAATTTGATGCAAAACTATTTTATGATGAAATCACTAGAATTTTATCAAAATAAATAGTAGAATACTTTTTTAAAATTTCGTGCGAGAGGATTCACAATGGACGATATGCAAGAGATAATGGAAGACTTCTTAGTAGAAGCTTTTGAAATGATAGAACAACTAGACCAAGATTTGGTAGAGCTTGAAAATAACCCAGAAGACCTTGATTTATTAAATAGAATCTTTAGAGTGGCTCATACTATTAAAGGATCAAGCTCATTTTTGAACTTTGATATTCTCACTCGTCTTACACACAATATGGAAGATGTGCTAAATAAAGCAAGGCGTGATGAGCTAAAAATCACACCCGATGTTATGGATGTGGTGCTACACTCCATAGACCTAATGAAAGCTCTCCTAGCGGCTATACGCGATAGTGGAACTGATGCCAATAGTGGCATTGAGATTGATGATACTGTCTCACGCTTACAGGCTATCTCAAGTGGTGGCACAGGTGGAGAGAGTGCGGATACCCCAGCTCCGGCAGTCGCTCCTGCACAATCAGCAGCTCCAAGTACTCCGGTTGATAGTAACAATCCTCTTGCTGATGAACCAGAGCTTGATTATTCAAATATGAGTGCAGAGGAAGTTGAAGCTGAGATTGAAAGACTGCTCAAAAAGCGTCAAGAAGCTGATAAACAAGCTCGTGCAGCACAAAAAGCAGGAGGTGCAGCTCCAAGTGTGCAAGCTCCAAAAGCTCCAGATTCTGCAGCTCAAGCCACGCCAAAACCTACTCCTAAACCCGCCCCAAAAGCAGCTCCCAAAAAAGCAGGAGGAGATGAGAAAGCTCCAGCAGCAAGCGTAGAGCAAACCGTGCGTGTTGATGTTAAAAGGCTTGACCATCTTATGAATCTTATTGGTGAACTTGTGCTTGGCAAAAACCGCTTGATTAAAATTTATGGTGATGTAGAAGAGCGTTATGATGGAGAAAAGTTCCTAGAAGATCTTAATCAAGTTGTTGCTTCTATTTCATCGGTTACCACAGATGTGCAGCTTGCCGTTATGAAAACGCGTATGCAGCCTGTTGGTAAAGTGTTTAATAAATTTCCTCGTATGGTGCGTGATCTTTCGCGTGAATTGGGGAAAAATATTGATCTTATCATTACAGGTGAAGAAACAGAGCTTGATAAATCAATCGTTGAAGAAATTGGCGACCCACTTATCCATATTATTCGTAACTCTTGCGACCACGGCATTGAAAAACCAGAAGACCGCTTAGCTTTAGGCAAACCAGAAACAGGAACGGTAACACTCAAAGCTTACAATGAAGGAAACCATATCGTTATTGAAATTGCCGATGATGGTAAGGGGCTAGACACACAAATGCTTAAGCAAAAAGGAATTGAAAAAGGCGTTATCAGCGAAAGAGAAGCAGATACAATGAGCGATAAAGAAGCCTTTGGCATTATCTTTAAGCCCGGATTCTCAACCGCTACTACTATTAGCAATGTCTCTGGACGCGGTGTGGGAATGGATGTTGTAAAAACAAATATAGAAAAACTCAATGGTATCATTGATATAGAATCCGAAAAGGGTGTTGGCACAACACAAAAGCTCAAGATTCCACTTACCCTTGCTATTATTCAAGCTTTACTTGTTGCAGTGCAAGAAGAATATTATGCCATTCCACTATCTTCTGTTATTGAAACGGTGCGTGTAAGTCAAGATGAAATCTATACCGTTGATGGCAAGAGTGTGCTAAGACTCCGCGATGAAGTGCTTTCAATCGTGCGTTTAGCAGACATCTTTAAGGTAGATTCTGTTTTGGAAAACACAAACGAAGTGTATGTTGTTGTCATCGGTTTAGCAGAGCAGAAAATGGGTGTGATTGTGGATTATCTCGTGGGGCAAGAGGAGGTTGTTATCAAATCTCTTGGCTATTATCTCAAAGGCACAGAAGGCATTGCGGGTGCAACCGTGCGTGGTGATGGTAAAATCACGATGATTGTTGATGTTGCGGCGATGATGGAAATGGCAAAAGAAGTAAAAGTCAATATCACAAAACTTGCTGAAGAAAATGCTGTGTCAAAAATCAAAAATTCGCCAAGTGATTATGTTGTTCTTGCTATTGATGATAGCAACACAGATAGAGCAATTATGAAAAAATGCCTTAAAACACTTGGTGTTACAGTGCTTGAAGCAGCAAATGGTTTAGAGGGGCTTGATATTGTCAAAAATGGCGACAAACAGCTTGATGCCGTGCTTGTGGATATTGAAATGCCAAAAATGGACGGCTACACTTTTGCATCTGAGGTGCGAAAATATAATAAATTTAAGAATCTTCCGCTGATTGCCGTTACAAGTAGGAATAGTAAAACAGATAGAATGCGTGGCGTAGAATCTGGTATGACAGAATACATCACCAAACCATACACACCAGAATACTTAGTCAATGTCGTCAAACGCAATATAAATCTCACAATTGAGGGAGAATAAGATGAGTGAAAACAAACTAAAAGAAGTTCTTGAAAAACAACAAAACAAAGGCGTAGGGGAAGCAGCTGCTGTGGAGGAAACGCTCCATATCATAGGCTTTATGGTTGGTAATGAAGAATTTGCGGTGCCAATCCTTAATGTGAAAGAAATCATTAAACCCATTGAATATACGCGTGTCCCTGCCGTGCCTGATTATGTGCTTGGTGTGTTTAATCTCCGCGGAACCGTGCTGCCACTTATTAATATGCGTCTTAAGTTTGGACTTCCAGCTATCAAACAAGATGGCGATACGCGATTTTTGGTTATTAGCCAAAAAGATGAAATGATAGGTTTTATGATTGATAAACTCACAGAAGCGGTGCGAATACCTGAAAGTGATATTGATCCAATTCCTGAATCTTTTAATGAGAATCAAAATCTTTTGCAGGGTATCGGTAAGCGAGAAGACCGATTGATTACTATTCTGCGTGTTGAAAACCTTCTCAAACGCACTTTTTAATGAAAATGCCATTATTAGAAGAAAAGGGTCAATACTTATGAAGCTATTTAGAATTTACGACTACAATGGCGGCTTTGTTCGAGCGAGAATCTTAGGACTTCCCCTTATCAAAAAAGGTTATATTTTAACGCTTCTTTTTATGGGATTGCCCATCGCACAAAGGAAGACATATTTTACACAAGTAACGGGGGGGGGGGATAATATATGATTTTGCCTATCGTATTTTTGGACTCCCATTATTCAAAACCTCAAAATATAAAAAGATAAATCATAACGCCCCGTCACTTCATCATAATTACTTGTTTAATCAAACATTTTTTCAAATGTCAAATGATGCAATTTTTGAAAAAGCACAAAAACTTTGTGAAAATATGGATTTACAAAGCCAAAATATTGTGTATCAAATCATCTCTCGCACAAAAGCAGCCGCTCTTTCACCAACACAGCAAATTTTCCACTTAACCCAGCACGAAAAAAATCAACTTCTTAATATTGAAAATGATTTTTTTGCAAATATATGTGAGCTTACACCTGAAGTTTTTTATTATCAAGGCTATTTTTTACCAACCAAACATTTTGAAATCTCTGTCTTTTGCTATAAACACGGACTAGATACATTCTCATCGCAAACTTTAGCCAAAATTAAGAATCTTGATGTGATTGATGTAGGCGGATTTATCGGCGATAGTGCAATTATCTTTCAAGACTTCACAGATAAAAATATCTATAGTTTTGAAGCTACAAGCCATAATTACAATCTTATGTTACAAACGCTTAAGCTCAACAATGCAAATCGCATTGTGCCGGTAAAAAAAGGCTTGGGAAGCGAACAAACAACAATGACTATAAGTGTTTTTAGCTCTAGCTCTAGCCTTGTCCGCGATAATGCTATATATGGCTGCACACAAAGTGAAGAAATAGAGCTTATCACCCTTGATAGCTATGTTAAAGAGCATAATCTCAAAATCGGGCTTATCAAAGTTGATATTGAAGGTTTTGAAATGGAGTTCTTAAAAGGTGCAAAAGAAACCATTTGCTCTCAAAAACCTACTATGATTCTTAGCATTTATCATCAAGCAGGCGATTTTTTTGATATTAAGCCACTACTAGAATCGTGGAATTTAGGCTACACATTCCGCGTTCATAAACCCATTGACTACAACATTTCCCTTGAAACAACCCTTATGTGCGAGGTTTTAGACTAAGTCTGCTCCATAGATTCCAAACACTCATCAACGCAGTATTTTGGGCGAGATTTTATCTCCTGATACATCTTGCCAATATATTCCCCAATAATACCTAGCCCCAAAAGTTGCATACCGCTTAAAAAACACAACAAAGTGGCCAATGATGTCCAGCCCGGCAAAGCAGAATCTGTAAAAATCTTTACCCACAGCACATATACGCCAAAAGCGATTGAAAGCCCAAAAAGCCCGATTCCCATAGCACTTACAAATCTCAAAGGTGCTATGGAAAAACTTGTAATGCCATTCCACGCAAAAGAAAACATTTTCTTAAGACTATACTTAGAGATTCCAGCATATCGAGGCTTTACATCAAAATACACAATCTCTTGCTTAAAGCCCATATCAAGCACAATTGCACGCAAAAATAAATTCGCCTCCTTGTACGCACATAAGTGCTTGAGTGCTCTATGACTTAGCAAACGATAATCAGCGTGATTTTTGATGATTTTTACACCAAATATATGCATCAATTTATAAAAGAAAAGCACACTATACTTTTTAAACACAGAATCTGTATGCCTATCATTACGCACACCTAGAACAATATCCGCTCCATTTTGAAATTTATCAATAAACTCATCTAACTTTTCTTCATCTTGCTGCAAATCACAATCTATACTCACAGCACAATCACACCTCCCACACGCAAAGTGTAACCCGGCTAAAAGCGCATTTTGATGTCCAAAATTCCGCGAAAGCCTCAAGGCGTATAAATGTGCTTGTGCTTTTTGGCTATGAGATAATAAGGGGGGGGGTGAAACTAGATTCTAGGCTAGAATCTAAGTAAGATTCCATATTTGTGGGCAAAGGCGTGGCATATCGCTCATTAAAACACTTTGTAAGAATCTCCCAAGTGCTATCAGTGCTTCCATCATCTACAAATACCATTCCACTCTCTTTACCAACCACACCACATTCAATCATATGCGAAAGCTTGTTGTTTAGTATTTTGATACTTGCTTCTAGCACTTCTTCTTCATTAAAAGCAGGTATCACAAGAAACATAATTGGCTTATCCATACACTTCCTTTCTATTTTGCTCTCACACAGTCCAGCACAATTCATTCCCATATGCCCTTAAGTCATTGTGCTTAGGCGTAGAGAGGTATAAAGACACATTATATGCTTTTGCCACTTCTTGCATTTGCTCCCATAAAGATTCAAATCTCTCTTTTGCCTTCCCTTGCTCCAATGCGTCTAAATATGTATGCGGAATCTTAAAGCCAAGCCTTGCTTCATTAATGCGATATGCACTCTCCGCACTAAAGATTCCAAACACGCCAAGCAAAAGCTTTGCATTTGTGCCACATCGCTCTTGTAATAAGCAAAAATGCTCCACGCACTTCCTTGCAGATTCTGCCTCAAAAATAGGCTGCGTGATAATCCTGCTTACACCTGCTTGTAGCTTTTTTACTAGCTTTTGCTCCGCATCTTTCTCCCATATCTCAACCACACTGCCACTTATCAGGCTCACTTCACCCAAAATCTCACTTGCTAATGCAATAAGACTAGCTCCATCTAGCCCTCCGCTCTCCCCGCCAATCAAAGCCACAGATTTAAACTCTCCATACTTCACACCTAGAATCTGCGATACAATCTGCATCTTTTCTAGCCCTGCTCCGCTGATTGTAGGCACAAATTGTGGTATATGTTTTAGCCTAGATTCTACATTCATTGTAGAAAATCTCTCACGCAAGACATACGCTCCAAGAAGTGAGCTTACACTCGCCTTGTTGCGAGGATTAGTAGGGATAAGCACAAAATCCACTTCCTGCCCTAGATTCTCCCTTCCGCCTTCAAGCATAGCTATCAATCGCTCCGTGTCTTCATTTATCTCCTGTGGTAAAAACTCAATCCCAAACATTTACACCCCCTAGATTCTGTTTCTTAACTCCTAAATGCTATAATCCTAGCATTTTTTGCCCAAAAGACAATCAATACAAGGATACCAAAATATGAAAAGCATAGAAAACAAACTTGTTGTGTTTGATTTTGATTCTACATTAATGGAGGGCGAGACAATTGACATTCTTGCCAAAGCTCACAATGTCCATAAACAAGTGGAGCAAATCACACATAGAGCAATGAATGGGGAGCTTGACTTTTATGAAAGTCTTAAAAATCGCGTTGCCTTGCTTCAAGGGTTAGATCTACAAAAAGCTCTCAATATAGCCCAAAGTCTCCCCCTTATGCCCGGAGCAAAGCAATGTCTCCAAGCCTTCAAAAATGCCAACTATAAAGCTGTGTGTTTTAGTGGTGGCTTTCATATTGCTACGGATTATTTTGCTAAGATTCTAGGGATTGATGGAAGCTTTGCTAATATCTTACATCATAAAAATGGTGTCCTTACAGGCGAAGTGGGCGGGGAGATGATGTTTAGCGATTCTAAGGGAAAAATGCTTCAAACCTTGCAGAATCTCCTTAATATTACGCCTAGCAATACCATTGTCGTAGGCGATGGAGCAAATGATTTGAGTATGTTTGCTTATGCTGATACGCGTGTGGCATTTTGTGCCAAGGAAGTGTTAAAAAAAGAGGCAAATATTATTATTGAGACAAAAGACCTTGTAGAGATTCCAAAAAAGCTGAATCTGCCTCTATAAGTTCAAACAAAGGAGAAACTATGACAATTTCAATCTTATGCGGTGGCTCTGGGACACGGCTTTTTCCACTCTCTCGTGAGCTTATGCCAAAACAGTTTGCCAATATCTTACCTCAAAATCAAGATGTCTCGCACTCACTTTTCCAAGAGACCCTTTTACGCAACACTTTTCTTACCAAATCCCATAACGCCAAATTTCAGGTCATCACTAATGATAATCACTACTTTATCGCCCAAGAACAAGCCCAAAAATGCGATATTACATTGCAAGATTTTATCTTAGAATCTTATGGGAAGAATACCGCTCCTGCCCTTACATTTGCAGCCCTTTGTGTTTTAGAATCTTACAATCTTAGTAAGATTGCGGATGATATTATCCTAGCCCTACCAAGCGATCATCTTATTAAAAACACGCAAAGCTATCAAGATTCTATCAATCAAGCCATTGAATTAGCCCAAAAAGGCTTTCTTGTAACCTTTGGTATCAAGCCAGATTCTCCCCACACAGGCTATGGCTACATCAAATCAAAAAATCATATTGTGGAAAAGTTTATTGAAAAGCCAAGCCTAGAAGATGCACAGGCATATCTCAAGGCGGGAGACTATTTATGGAATAGCGGTATGTTTTGCTTTCGTGCGGAAGTGTTTTTAAAAGAATTAAAAGAACATAGTCCAGAGATTTATGAGCTATGCAAACTCACCCTTGAAGCCTCAAAGCCAAAGGTAAGCTCACCATTTCTCCGCTTAGATTCTACAATGAGTGAAAAACTGCCAAATATTAGTGTTGATTATGCCCTTATGGAGAAAAGTCAAAAGGTAGCTTGTGTAGCTGGAGACTTTGCGTGGAATGATGTGGGGAGCTTTGAATCTCTAAGCCTTGAATATCCCACAGATGAAGCACATAATGCAAGTAAAAATGCCTTTGTTGGCAGAGATTGTGAAAATAACTTTATTCTTGCTGATAAGCAGGTGGTGGGCATTGGATTAAAAGATTTAATGATTATAGATGAAAATGATTGCCTCTTAGTAGCAAAAAAAGGCTATTCCCAGCAAGTCAAAGACATTGTGGCTGTACTCAAAAAACAAAATCCAGAGCTTACAAAAGTCCATAGGAGCGCACATCGCCCGTGGGGAAGCTACACTATTTTGCTAGAATCTGAAAATTATAAAATTAAACAAATTATTGTCAAGCCCAAAGGTCGCCTAAGTCTGCAAAAGCACCATCATCGCAATGAACATTGGATTGTAGTGAGTGGCTCGGCGATTGTAACTATTGGCGAGAAAGAAAGCTTTTTAAAAGCTAATCAATCTACTTATATTCCTATGGGTGAAGTGCATAGGCTAGAAAATCCCGGTATCTTACCTCTTGTGTTAATTGAAGTGCAAATGGGAGAGTATTTAGGGGAAGATGATATTGTGCGTTTGAGTGATGATTACAAGCGAAGCTAATGTGCTAAAATCTCAAAAAATAGGGCAAACATTTTTTAAATCTTTACTTTTAACGCTACTTTATGCCTTGCTCCTTAGCACTAAGAGCTATGCCAAAGCCTTTGAGCCTATGCTTTTAAGTGAATTTGAAAAAACACGAGCAGATTCTCAATGGCTTGTGAGTGAAAAGTTTGATGGCGTGCGAGGGCTGTGGAATGGACAAAAGATGTATTTTCGCAGCGGAAAAATAATGGAGTTGCCAAATGAATTTGTCAAAGATTTTCCGCCTTTTGCCCTTGATGGTGAATTATATAGCCCAAAGTTGCATTTTTCTCAAATTATATCTATCCTTAAAAATCCACAAAAACAAGATGAGATTTTAAAGCTAAGATTCTATGTCTTTGATATGCCTAACTCTCCCGAAACCTCACTTATCCAAAGGCTTGATGAGCTCAAATCCTATCTTCAATCTAAGCCAAATGCATATATTGAGATAATCCCTCAAAAACTTATGCGAGGGCGAGATTCTATTGACAAAGAGCTTCAATCCGTTGTGAATAATGGCGGAGAGGGGCTTGTTTTGCGACATCCAAATATGCCCTATCAAGCAAAGCGAAGCAAGTATGATTTTAAGCTTAAAACAAGGCAAGATGCGGAATGTAAAGTCATAGGACACACGCAAGGCAAGGGCAAATATGATTCTATGCTAGGAGCAATTATTTGCGAATATAATGGCAAAAGCTTTAAAATAGGTAGCGGCTTAAGCGATACGCTAAGGCAGAATCCGCCGCCCATTGGCACAACAATTAGCTTTAAGTTTCAGGGGCTTACCCACAATGGCATTCCACGCTTCCCAACCTTTTGGCGACTAAAACAGGAGGAATAACTAAGTCTATTTAACCATCAAAAACAAGCAGCAATAAGTTTTGGGTAAAATTTATATTAAAGCAAGTTTTATTTGGGTAGAATCCGCAGTTTTTATATAATCACAATTCAAATTAAAGGAAGCTCTATGGAACAAACACTCTCAATCATTAAGCCAGATGCGGTAAAAAAGGGCGTTATTGGTAAAATTATAGACAGATTTGAAAGCAATAACCTCCGCATTGCAGCTATTAAAAAGATTCAGCTCACACAATGCGATGCACAAAGCTTTTATGCCATTCACAAAGATCGCCCATTTTTTAAAGACTTAGTGGAATTTATGATAAGTGGTCCTGTGGTGGTTATGGTGCTTGAAGGGCAGAATGCTGTTGCTAAAAATCGTGAGCTTATGGGTGCGACAAATCCAAAAGAGGCGGCTACTGGGACAATTAGAGCTGACTTTGCTGATAGCATTGATGCAAATGCGGTGCATGGTAGCGATAGTCTTGAAAATGCCAAAAATGAAATTGCATTCTTTTTTGGCACAAGAGAGATTTGCTAGTTAGAGACTTACTCATTGAAAATTGCATTTAGAAAAATTGCTAATGCCCCCAAGGATATTGCCTTAGAGATTGATGGCGTGTCCTTACAAGGGCAACTTGAAAGGGTGGATTCTCAAATCGTATGCTTAAAGGGCAAGATTCTAGGAGATATTGAGCTTATATGCGATAATAGTGGGGAGGAATACATACATCATCTTGACACACCTTTGGTTTTGTATATTGCAGATGGTATCTGGGATTCACAAAGCCAAAGCAGGAAGCTTGATAGCTTTGAAGTTATAGAGTTTTTTGATGGCTTTATTGATTTACATTATATTTTGGAAAGTGAGATTGAATCTATACGAAGCGATTATCACACCAAAGATTCAAAGGAGTAAAAATGGCAGTCCCTAAGAGACGCGTAAGCAAAACAAGAGCAGCAAAAAGACGCACACACTACAAAGCGGCACTTGCAAAGCCTATTAAAGATAAAGATGGAAGCTGGAAAATGCCTCATCATATCAACACTTTCACAGGCAACTACAAATAATCCATTGACGCAAGGAGCGTAAATGCTAAAGATAGCCATTGATGTTATGGGTGCGGATAATGGGGTAACTCCCATTGTTGAAGGCGTTATACAGGCATTGAAAATGCGGGATTTTCACGCCATTATTGTTGGTGATGAAAAGCAAATTGCCCCACTCATTCCTAGCAGTGTGGCAAATCGCGTTGAAATTGTGCATTGTGTGGATTATATCAAAATGGAAGAATCCGCCTCAAGTGCCAACAAACGCAGTGGAACTTCAATTTATAAAGCAATAGAGCTAGTCAAAAATGGTGAAGCAGATGCTGTTGTCTCGCCCGGACATAGTGGAGCGACAATGAGTCTTGCAACACTTAAGATTGGGCGCATTAAAGGTGTGTCTCGCCCAGCTATTTGCACCACTATGCCAAATATCACAGATAAACCTAGCATTATCCTTGATGCAGGGGCAAATACGGATTGTAAGCCTGAATATCTTGTGGATTTTGCCATTATGGGATATGAGTATGCTAAAAATGTTGTGAATCTTGAAAATCCACGCGTTGGGCTTTTGAGCAATGGTGAAGAGGATAATAAAGGCAATGAGCTGACAAAAGCAACATTTAAGTTGCTACAAAAATTCCCATTTTTCAAGGGCAATGTTGAAGGGCGAGATATTTTTAATGGCAGTGTTGATGTGATTGTATGCGATGGATTCAGTGGGAATCTCGTTCTCAAAGCAAGTGAGGGTGTAGCCTTTGCCATAACATCTGTGCTGAAAAAAGAAATAAAATCTTGCATTTGCTCTATGTTTGGAGCATTATTTCTACGAGGTGTTTTCAAACGATTAAAGAAAAAAATGGATCATAGTGAATATGGTGGTGCGCCACTGCTTGGAGTGCAAAAGGTGGTAATCATTAGCCACGGAAGCTCCAATGTTAGAGCGATTGAGTGTGCGATATACCAAGCTCTACACGCCATAGAATCTAATATTTGCTCTAAGCTTACACACACCTTTGCCAACAAGCCAAATCCACAGGATTCAAACTAGCCCACAAAGGATTGCCTATGATATACGCCACGCTCAAGTCTATTGCTTCTTATGTTCCGCCAACTTGTGTTGCAAACGCGGATTTTGAAAAGTTCCTTGATACGAGCGATGAGTGGATTACAAAACGCACAGGCATTAAAACACGATATTTTGCCCTGCCCTCACAAAGCACAAGTGATTTAGCTTATGAGGCTGGAAAAAAGGCGATGGAAAGAGCGGGGGTGAGTGCAGATGATATTGATGCACTCATTGTGGCAACGCTTAGTCCAGATTATCTTACAATGCCTAGCACAGCGTGTATCACTTCTTACAAACTTGGTATTGAAAATAAACCCGCATTTGATATTAGCTCTGCTTGTAGTGGCTTTATCTACTTACTTTCTCTTGCCAAATCTTTTATTGAATCTCGCACATACAAACGCATTCTTGTCATTGGAGCCGAAAAAGTAAGCTCCGTGCTTGATTTTAGCGATAGAAGCACTTGTGTGCTTTTTGGCGATGGGGCTGGAGCGTGTGTTATAGAAGCCACAGAGGATAAAAACGCAGCGATTTTAGATGTCCATACAAGTGCCAATGGCAAACATCAAGACTTTCTTTGCACACCTAGAATACAAAGTGTTTCACAAAGCATTTTTAGCGACAAACTAGAATCTAGTAAGTCTTTCTGCCTACACGATTCTACTTATTTGCAAATGAAAGGCAATGAAACTTTTAAACTCGCGGTTAAAACGCTTGTTAGCGATGTGAATACAATTCTTGCACACAATACTTTGCAACCAAAAGATATAACATACTTCATTCCCCATCAGGCAAATCTCCGTATTATCAACGCTGTTGGCGAGCATCTAAGCTTTGATGAAAAGCAAATTGTTATCAGTGTGCAAAAATATGGCAACACTTCAGCGGCTTCTATCCCAATGGCGATGAATGATTTATATGAGGCAAATAAACTTAAATATGGTGATCTTATGCTTCTTGATGCTTTTGGTGGTGGGCTGACTTGGGGGTCGGCTCTTGTGCATTTTGGTGGAGAATCCTAAATTATTTTTTCATTAAGATTCTATGCTACCATACACGCCCACACGAATTATTTTACACTAGGAATCTACAATGAAAGAAGCCTCTTTTTTTATTGATAAAATGACTTGTCAGGCTTGTTCTAGCGGTATTGAAAGGAGCTTAAAACGCAAAGCATTTTGCCACGATATTCAAGTCCATCTTTTAAGCAAAAAGGCACATATTGTCTATGATGAAAGCCAAATAAGCCTTGAGCAAATTTTTGCCTTTATCCACAAAATGGGCTATGAGCCATATCTTGAATCTCATCTACATAATCGCATAGCCCCACGAGATTCTAAGCCAAAAACTCTAGCAAACCTTAACTCACTTATAGAATCTTTTGACACTCGTTTTTTGTCTAGAAAACGGAAACTTTTAATAAGCTCCATAGTTTGCATACTTGTTGTCATACTTTCGTGGGGAGAGATGTTTGGCATAGCCACGCTGCCTTCTATGTGGCATTTTGGTGTTTTGCTGTTCCTTAGTCTTGTGGTTGTGCATATGGGGCGGGATTTTTATATCCGTGGATTCAAAGCCCTTTTTGCTAAAAATCCAAATATGGATTCACTTATCGCCATAGGCACAACAAGTGCGTTTTTGTATAGTCTGAAAGGGGCTTTTATGCCACACGCCCATTTGTATTTTGATAGCGTATGTGTGATTATCACGCTTGTGCTTGTGGGTAAAAGCATTGAGGAACGCTCTAAAACCGAAGCTTTGCAAAGTGCGTCCCTACTTTTACACATCAATCAAAAAATGGTGCAAAAAGTCCTTACAGAATCTGCTCCAAGTCTATCCCAAGCACAGATTCAAAGTCTCCCCACACAAGAAATCAAACAAAATGATATACTTAAAATCCTGCCCGGTGAGATGATTATGGTAGATGGCATTGTGATTGAAGGAAGCTCACATATTGATAAAGCAGCAATCAATGGCGAATCTCTGCCTATTCTTGCTCAAAAAGATGATGTTGTGCTTTCAGGTAGTATTAACCTTGATAGCGTTTTATATATTGAAACTATAAAAAGTGCCAAGGATTCTACACTTCATAAAATCTTAGAGCTTATTCAAAAAGCACAAGAAAGCAAAGCACCCATTGCCTCACTTACGGATAAAATCGCTGGAATCTTTGTGCCACTTGTGATTTTTCTAGCCCTTTGTGCTGGGGCGTTTTGGTGGGGAATGCGGGATTTTGAATTTGCTTTAAGCATTTTTGTAGCTACACTTGTCATCTCCTGCCCTTGTGCCTTGGGACTTGCCACGCCAATGGCAATACTTCACGCTCAAGCTATTGCACACAAAATGGGTGTGTTTTTTAAAGATTCTAAAGCATTTCAAACTTTGAGCGAAATTACACATATTGTGTTTGATAAAACAGGCACGCTAACACAAGGGCTTGAGATTAAAACAATCAAAAACCTTTCTTCCCACACAGAGCAAGAAGTCTTTAATCTTGCCTACACATTAGAATCTACAAGTGTTCATCCTATAAGCAGTGCCTTTGCATCTCACGCTTTGGCTCATAATGCGACACTCTACCCGATTGCAGATTCACAAAACATCATAGGCAAAGGCATAAAAGGCACAATACAAGATTGTGAGTATGTTATCGGCAATATTGATATTTTACCCCCACATTTGGCAAATTCTACCCATATACAAGATGATAAAGTTACACTCTTTCTTGCTACAAATGATGAGATTCTTGCCTTATTTTCACTGCAAGATAAGCTTAAAATTGATGCAAAAACGACCCTAGAGCTTTTTAAAAAGCACAACATTAGCTCAAGTATCATTAGTGGAGATAATGCCTCAAACACAAAATCAATCGCTCATTTGCTTGGCATTACAGAATCGTATGCAAATGCCCTCCCAGAAGACAAAATGCAACTTTTAAAAGACAAATCAAAACAAAATAAGATTCTAATGGTTGGTGATGGTATGAATGATGCTCCTGCCCTTGCTTACGCACACGCTTCTATGGCGTTTGCCTCTTCTTATGATATTGCCACGCAAAGTGCGGATATTATTAACTATAATGAAAATACGATAAGTATTTACAACGCTTATGCCCTCGCAAAAGCAAGTATTGTTAATATAAAGCAGAATCTTGTTTTTGCTTTTTGCTATAATATCGCTTTTATTCCTTTGGCAATGGGTGTGCTTGGGGGATTTGATATTTTTTTACACCCTATGTTTTGTGCCTTTGCTATGAGCTTATCAAGCCTTAGTGTAGTGGCAAACGCAGCGAGGCTTAAAAAATTTAAACTTATAAAATCTAAGGAGCAAAAATGAGAGTAGAACTTAGCGTTAGCGGAATGCGTTGTAATAAATGTGTGGATAAGATTGAAAAATTTATAGGCGAAATTGATGGCATTAGCCTTATTGATGTAGATTTGCAAGATTCTAAAGTTCAAAATTCTAAAGTTATAGTAGAGTTTGAATCTCCAGCCACGCAAGAGCTTATCACAGAAGCCATTCTTGATGCAGGGTTTGAAGTTGAATAAGTAAGGAATTTTTGAATTTTATGCGAACAATTTTTGATTTTTTTAGAAAATATCTTCCCTATATCAAAGGGCATACATTTTCTTTTGTCATTGCTATTGGTGCTTCTCTTGTGGTGGCTGCTTGCACAGCGGGAATTGCCTATCTTATTGAGCCACTTTTAGATACCTTGCAGGGTAAAACGCCACGAGCTACGCCATTTTTTAGCTTTGAAGAATTAGCACAAGATGGCAAAATGGCATTGGCTATGATGCTTATGATTATTGGTGTGTATTTTGGTAAATCTATGGGGACATATATCCAAACATATTTTATGAATCTTATAGGGCAGGACATTGTCCGTCAGCTCCGCGATAGAATGCTAGAGCATATGCTTAGTTTGGAAATGGCATTTTTCAATAAAATGCGTGGAGGGGAGCTTATCGCTAGAATCACAAATGACATTGGGCTTATCCGTTCAGCTGTATCAAACTACATCACAGAATTTGTGCGTGAGGGCATAAGTATTATTGGGCTTGTTGTGATTGTGATTTATCAAAGTCCAAAATATGCGCTCATTGGGCTTGTTGTTATGCCCCTTGCCATCATACCTCTTAGCTTGATTATCAAAAAACTTAAGAAATATTCACGCAATATACAGGAGAAAAATGCTGATATTACTTCAAAACTCAATGAAATTTTTAATAATGTAGAAGTCATCAAAGCAAGCAATGGTGAAAAACTAGAATATGAAAACTTCAAATCGCAGAATCTGCACTTTCTTAAAATCAGTATGAAAGCTGTGCGTGTGGGTGAGCTTAGCACGCCGCTTATGGAGCTTTTGGGTGCGATTATGCTAGGCTGTGTGCTGTATATGGCAATTGTTGATATTTCACAAGGAAAGCTAAGTGCGGCACAATTCTCATCATTTGTGGGAGCGTTATTTCTTATTTACACGCCTTTTAAACGCCTTATCAATCTCTATACACAAATGCAAACTGCCATTGTCGCAAGTGATAGAATCTTTGAAATCCTTAATCAAAAACAGCAAATAAAAGATGGGGATTTGGTGCTACAAGCTCCGATTCATAGTATTGATTTTAGCAATGTGCATTTTCACTACAATGAAGAAACCCACGCCCTAAAAGGTGTGAATCTAAACTTTAGAAAAAATAAAATCACTGCCCTTGTGGGAAAAAGTGGTAGTGGCAAAAGCTCGGTTATCAATCTTATTTTGCGACTTTATGAAGCAAATGAAGGGCGTATCACGCTTAATAATCGTGATATTAAAGACTATACACAAAAAAGCGTCCGTGATAATATGGCAGTAGTAACACAGAGAATCTTTATATTCCACGATAGCATTCTTCATAATATAGCCTATGGAAGCCAAATAGATGAACAAAAAGCTATTGAAGCACTCAAATACGCACACGCTTGGGATTTTGTAAGCCAAATGCCAGATGGGATACATACAATCCTTGATGAGTTTGGCACAAATCTTAGCGGAGGGCAACGCCAGAGAATCGCCATTGCTAGGGCGATTTATAAGAATCCTGAAGTTTTAATTTTTGATGAGGCGACTTCTGCACTTGATTCACAAACTGAAGAGGCAATAAAAGAGAGTATAGAACAACTAAGGCAGGATAAAATCATTATTATCATTGCTCACCGTCCAAGCACCATAGAGCTTGCTGATGAAGTATTCCATCTTAAAGAGGGCAAAATCATCAAGCGGCAAGAATCTTAAAATATTTTACAGCTAGGATAAAGCGAGATTCTTAAATTGGAATAAAAAAACTTTAATCTTTAATACTCTATAATACGGCTCAGCCTTTTTGAGAAGCCACCATTTCTTAGCGTATCAAAGCCTAGTGGTGGTGTAAGCTTGATAGGTCAAACTACACATAGGAGGATCCATGCGAGAGGATAAAGTGATTGAGAGTTACACGGGTGTAACGCCTCAAAGAAAGAGAAGTAAAGTCCCAGCTAGACTTGATTTTTGGCAAAGTGCAACAGGGCTATTTTTGGGGCTATTTATGTTAGCTCACTTGCTCTTTGTTTCAAGTATTTTGATTAGCAAAGAGGCGATGTATAAGGTTACAAAGTTCTTTGAAGGGAGTTTTATTTTTGGTGAAGCAGGAGAGCCAAGGATTGTTTCAGCGATTGTTGTGATTGTCATCATCGCCCTTGTTGTTCACGCGTTTTTGGCGATGAGAAAATTTCCCATTAACTACAAACAATTCTTGGCACTTCGCGTCCATAAAGACTTGATGAAGCACGGAGATACGACATATTGGGCAATTCAAGCTGTTACAGGCTTTGCTATTTTCTTCCTTGCTATGCCACATGTTTTCATTATGCTTACCCAGCCAGAAAACATCGGTCCTAGTGCGTCTTCATACAGATTCTATCATCAAGACTTCTATATCCTTTATGCACTTTTGCTTTTTGCTGTGGAATTTCACGGATCTATCGGGCTTTATAGGCTTTGCATTAAGTGGGGTTGGTTTGAAGGCTTAGGTATTAAGACTTTAAGAGCCATTAAACTCGCACTCACAGCCTTTTGTCTTGTGCTTGGTATCGCATCTTATATTGCCTATATGCAAATTGGACACGGACTAGATTCTAATAAAAGCATACAAGAATACAGAATGCTAGATGAACATACACAAGGAAAAGGAGCGTAAATGAAAGTAGTATATAGTGATGCTTTGATTATTGGGGGCGGATTGGCAGGGCTTAGGGCTTCTATTGCAGCAAAAGAGGCAGGATTAAACACTATTGTGCTAAGTCTTGTTCCAGTGAAAAGAAGCCACTCAGCAGCAGCTCAAGGCGGTATGCAAGCAAGTCTTGGAAACTCTGTTAAGAGTGATGGCGATAATGAGGATTTACACTTTGCCGACACAGTGAAAGGAAGCGATTGGGGTTGTGATCAAGATGTGGCAAGAATGTTTGTAACAACCGCTCCAAAAGCGATTAGAGAATTGGCAGGATTTGGTGTGCCTTGGACTAGAATCCAAAAAGGCGATCGTCCAGCAGTTATTAATGGTGAAAAAGTAACAATCACAGAAGATGATTTCCGCCACGGCTATATTCATTCACGCGACTTTGGTGGCACAAAAAAATGGAGAACTTGCTACACTGCTGATGCGACGGGGCATACTATGCTTTATGCGGTAGCAAATGAAGCCTATAAGCTTGGCGTAGATATTCAAGATAGAAAAGAGGCTATTTCTATCATTCATCAAGATGGCAAATGCTATGGTGCGGTTGTGCGTGATTTGGTAACAGGTGAGCTTATCACTTATGTATCTAAAGGCACATTACTTGCCACAGGTGGTTATGGCAGAGTGTATAGAAATACGACAAATGCGGTAATTTGCGAGGGTATTGGTGCGGCTATTGCAATGGAAACAGGTGTTGCAAAGCTTGGTAATATGGAAGCTGTGCAGTTTCACCCAACGCCACTTGTGCCTAGCGGAATCTTGCTTACAGAAGGTTGTAGGGGTGATGGTGGAATCTTGCGTGATGTTGATGGCTATCGCTTTATGCCAGATTATGAACCAGAGAAAAAAGAACTTGCAAGCCGCGATGTTGTGTCTCGTAGAATGCTTGAACATATCCGCAATGGCAAAGGTGTAAAATCACCTTATGGCGATCACTTGTGGCTTGATATTTCAATCCTTGGACGCGCTCACGTTGAGCGAAACTTGCGTGATGTGCAAGATATTTGTAAAACATTTGCAGGGATTGACCCTGCTACACCGGGAGTTTGGGCTCCTGTGCGACCAATGCAACACTATTCTATGGGTGGCGTCCGCACAAATTATCAGGGCGAAACTTACCTTAAAGGCTTGTTTGCAGCGGGTGAAGTGGCGTGTTGGGATTTACACGGATTCAATAGGCTTGGTGGAAACTCTGTCAGTGAAGCGGTAGTTTCAGGTATGATTATCGGTGGATATTTTACAGAATACTGCCAAGGAGCAAATCTTGATGTGCAAACTACTACATTAGAAAAATTTGTCAAAAAAGAGGAAGAATATCTTGCAGCATTGCTTAATAGCACGGGCAATGAAGATGTCTATGAGCTTAAAAATGCGATGAAAGATATTATGGATAATGATGTGGGAATCTTCCGCGATGGTGATGGACTAAGAGAAGCAGTTGATAAGCTTGAAGAGCTTTATAAACGCAGTAAAAATATCCGTGTGCAAAATAAAAAGCTTCATAGCAATCCAGAGCTTGAAGACGCTTATCGCACACCAAAAATGCTTAAGATTGCATTGTGCGTAGCAAAAGGTGCGCTTGATAGGACAGAATCTCGTGGAGCACACACACGCGAAGACTACCCAAAACGCGATGATGCAAATTGGCTTAAACGCACACTTACAAGCTGGGAAGATCCAAACCAAACATTACCAACGGTAACTTATGAAGATTTGGATATTATGAAAATGGAGATTGCTCCGGGATTCCGCGGATATGGTGCTAAGGGTATGATTATAGAACATCCAAATAGTGCTATAAGACAAGCTGAGATTGATAAAATCACACAAGAGATTCAGGCTAAAGGTGGCGATAGATATGCCCTACAAGAAGCTCTTATGCCTTTCAATCTCCAGCCACAATACAAAGCAAGAAATCAACGACTAGGAGATAAGTAATGAGTGCAACACAACAAAAAGGAAGGACATTAACTATTAGGGCGTTGAAGTTTGACCCACAAAGTGCGGTTTCTAAACCTCATTTTAGGGAATATCAAGTGGAGGAAGCTCACTCTATGACGGTTTTTATCGCCCTTGGTATGATTAGAGAGCAACAAGACCCAGATTTGAGCTTTGACTTTGTATGTCGTGCTGGAATCTGCGGAAGTTGTGCGATGATGATTAATGGACGACCGCGTCTTGCGTGCAAAACACTCACACAAGACTTCCCTGATGGCGTTATCACACTTATGCCACTCCCTGCATTTAAGCTTATTAAAGATTTGAGTGTAAATACAGGCGATTGGTTTGCAGGAATGACAAAGCGAGTTGAAAGCTGGATTCACACACAACACAAGCCTGATATTTCAAAGCTTGAAATGCCGATAGAACCTGAAGTGGCTGATGAAGTTTTTGAGCTTGATAGATGTATTGAGTGTGGTTGCTGCATTGCAAGCTGTGCTACAAAAGTTATGCGTGATGAGTTTGTGGGTGCTGCGGGAATGAATAGAATCGTGCGATTTATGATTGACCCACACGATGAACGCACCGATGAAGATTATTATGAGCTTGTAGGGAATGATGATGGTGTGTTTGGCTGTATGAGCCTTATTGCTTGCCACGACACTTGCCCTAAAGAGCTTCCACTCCAAAGTAAAATCGCCTACTTACGCCGAAAAATGGTAAGTGTAGGTATGAAATAATCTCCTTCTATCCTCCCAAAATATGGAGGGAGGATAGATTCTAGAGAAGGTTTATGCAGTTTATTCAATCTATTTTCTTTTCATCAACAAATTTCGCCCTTATCGCATTTGTGTGTCTTTTTATCTTTGCTGGTTGCTCCTCTATTGTAGCCTCTACCAAAGATATTAAAAATTCAACAACCTTGCAGTCAAATCCTATACCAACTTTTGACCCATTGCAAACACAACTTGCCAAAGCCTACAAAGAGCAACTTGGTAAGAATCCAAATCTCACAGCAGCTGTGCTTGTAAGCGATGGAATAGATGCGTTTTTAAATCGTGCTTATTTAGCTAGGAACGCCCAAAAAACATTGATTTTGCAAACTTATATCTACAAGAATGACATTGCTTCACGCATTCTTATGCACGAGGTGTGGTTGGCTGCCCAAAGAGGCGTGATTGTCAAAATGCTTATTGATGATAATGGGCTAGATTCTGACTTATCAGACATTATTGCTTTAGATTCACACCCAAATATTGAGGTAAAGATTTTTAACCCCTACAAAAATCGCTCACGCATTTTACGCTACCCAGAAATGGTATTTGACTTTAACCGCATTAATCATCGTATGCACAATAAGCTTTTTATTGCCGATGATATAGCGCTTATCATCGGCGGACGCAATATCGCGGATAATTATTTTGACCAAAATAATAATGTCAATTTTGTAGATACAGATGTGCTATTTGTCGGCAAGGTTGCCAAAGATGCGCGGGATAATTTTTACACATATTGGAATTTTCACCGCTCAATCCCTGTTGATCTTCTTCCACTCAAATCACCTCTTAAAAAATTCAAAGCCTCTATTGAAAAGCTCAAAGCCAATCCAGAATGGGAGCATTACGATCGTGAGATAACCGCTCTTAGTCAAAAATATGACAGAAAAGATTTTCAAGTTCATTGGGGCAATGCTAACTTTATTACCGATAATCCGCACAAGATTGAAGATTCTTCGCTGCCAAGTCCCATTGCCAACGCACTGGGTGAAATTCTTAATCACACATATAAAAATCTCTATATCTCCGCAGCTTACCTTGTGCCAAGCAAAGAGGGAATGAAACGCTTTGCGAAACTTGCTAATGATAATGTGGATATACATATTTTGACAAACTCTCTTGCCTCCACAGATTCTCTTGTCGTGTATGCGGCGTGGGAGCGATACCGCTCTAAGCTCATCAAAATGGGAGCAAAAGTCTATGAATATCAATACCACGGCAAGGGCAAGTCCAAATTGCGTGATAAAATGTCAAAGTCTAAAGCCTCTTTGCATAGTAAAAGTATCGTTTTTGATGATAAAATCGCGTGGATAGGCAGCTTCAATCTTGACCCGCGTTCAGCAAATCTCAATACAGAATCTGTGGTTGTTTTTGATAATCCAGAGTTTGCTAAAGTCTTAAAAGATGATTTGGTAGAAGATATGCAAAGTGCGTGGAGAGTGTATTTAGATGGCAATAAGACATGCTGGGAGGGAGAGCATAATGGTGCAACAGAGATTCTTAAACACCCACCAGATACGGGTATATGGACAAGATTCTTAAAAACACTCTCTAAAATGCTTCCTGAAGACCAAATCTAGCTTTAATTTTTAAAATCTCAAAGATACCAAGATTCTAAAAATGATGATTTTGCAACTTTTACTATCACTTTTCTTAACTTTCACTTACTTTTTTCGCCATTTTTCTTGAATTTAAGCTGTTTTTTTTTGTTTAGAATGCCTACTTTACTTTTCTACAATAAGGAGTTTTTGAATGAAAAAATTACTTTTCATTGCCGGAATCAGTATGGCTGTTTTAGCTAATATAGGATTAGCTGATGAGTTA
>NZ_QXJF01000015.1:22037-51976 GCF_003670275.1 Helicobacter labetoulli | reverse complement strand
GTTACTTTGGATTTTTCATCTTTATATTTTTTTTGTTAGATAAAATGGGCTAAAATGAGATTGTGATTTGAGATTGAAAGATGATAAGGTAAAATTAGAAAAGGCACAAATTTAACATAGGTTTTAGGCTTTATTGCCCTGTTTGGTTTGTTTATTTGTTACAAAGCTTTTTATTTTACTTCTAGTGTTTTTTATTTGTTGGTTTTTGTTGTTAAGGATTTGGTGCGGTGTGAAGCTTTTTAGTGGTGTGTATGTTAGAATTTGCTTTATTATTGAAATTTAAGTGTAGGGGATAGCTTTTATAGTGATTTTTAGTGGAAGTTTGCGGGGGCGTGTTTGTATTTTTACTCCTTTTGGAGATTTTATAGCACTTTAAGCTTTAAGACTGTGTGATTTAAATTAAGATTAAAGAGCGGATTCTGTTATAAGTTTGACATTGCAATTATAGTAATTGTGCTAAAGTATTTGGAAAAATGGGGTAGAATGGCTCTACTAAACAAGCAAGGATAATTATTGTGGGATTTATTAAAAAATATAATCAAGAGATAACTTTAGGGTTATTTTGTGTTGGAATGTTGTGTTACGCACTAGGATTATCTAGTTTTGGCAAATCACTTAAGACACAAACATTCTTTCACATTGGCGGTTTGTTGTTTATAATTTATAACTATCGTTTGTTTTCAAGGGCTTTGTGGAAAATTTTGTCCGTTCCAATTTGTTGTTTTGTCATTGTTTGCTTATTGGGGATTTTGACGATTTTTGATGATGTGTGGGTAAGACAAATATCGGTTGTTTTAAAATCTGTTAATCAGCATATAGTGGGTTATTTTGTTCTGTTTGTTTCTATGTTCTTGTTTGGTATGTATGGAAAAGCTAAGAATGTTTTTTTCTTTTTAGCCGCATTTGTATTATTATGTGTTTTAGAAGTGTGTTCTACCATATGTTTGGGCTTAAAGAATGGCCTTTTAAATACTGATAATATCCCCTTTTTCTTTCAAGTTGTTTTTACATATAATATTTGGCTTATTGCCCCAGCTTCAATGAGTTTGGCCGGTGTGTTTGCATTTAAAAAATGGACTTATAAGATCTTAAGTTTTATTGGACTTATTCTAAGTTTGTTTGCGATGCTTGCCAATGGTGAGCGTAGTTTTTTGGTTGCATTTGTTGGTATGTTATTTATTCCTTTTTTTGTATGGCAATACAAACATAAATTAAAAGTGCTATTATTCGTGCTGTGTATTGGTATAACATTTGTAATAGGCTTTTATCACGCATCAAAATCTTTTTCTGATAGGTATAATTTCGCACATATGATTGATAATTTTGTTGTGGTGTGGAATACTAACCCCATAGAAATGGGACAATATGATAAGCTTTGTTTTTCTAAACATATTGAATGTTCTCACGAGAGTTTAATTCTTGGTCAAAATGAAATAACTTGGGAACACTCCTCTCTTTCTCGTATTAATATGACAAAATCTACACTTTTGGCTGTTGCAGATTCTCCTTTTAAACCTCATATTGTAGGTGTTTTTCAGATTGGTGAGTATTTATGGCGTTATTATAGTCTTAAAAATCATCAAAACAGGTCGTATATAAACTTTGAAAATAATTCAAATAATATGAACATGAATGGCTATAATCACCCACATAATTTTGCAGTAAGTCTGCTTTTTTCTTATGGTGTAATAGGTTTTGTTTGTATTGTGATTTTTCAGTTTTTTTTGCTTTATAGCGGATATAGATGTATGCAAAAGCAAGAATACAGATGGAAGTCATTTTGGGGATTGAGCTTAATTATATTTGTGTGTGGGATCTGTATACAAAGCCTTTTTGATGCGTTGTATCCCCAAATTTTGCAATGTATTTTTATTTGGTGTGGGGTTGTGGTTGGTTTAGGGTGGAGAGATGAAAATCTTACTAACAATCAATGACATAAGCATAACCGGTGGTGCTGAACGCGTATGTGTGAATCTTGCTAATGCTTTGAGTGAGGCTGGGCATCAGGTAAGTATTTTGAGCTTTTATCAAGCAAATACACCTTTACCTTATGAGCTAGATGAGAGCGTGAATCTCCATATATGGCACAATCTTTCGGAGGCGGAATATGCCAAGAAACATAGCAATTTTTTCTCAAAAATGTATTATAAGAATCTGTATAAGTTTATTTTGAGCTTGCAAGTAAGCCAAAGATTTTCTCATTTTGATGTAATAATCAGTAATTGTGCAACCTACACGCCTTTTTTTAAGTATTCAAAGACGCACTATTGTCGTATTATTCACTTAAATTTTAGCAAGTATCATTCTCGCAACAATTATTTTGATGTTCTTATTATTCTTTCTTCTGCTGAGCTTTCAGCTTGGCAATACTATCACAACAACATCAAAGTTATTCCAAACTTTCTGCCTAATATTTCACAGAAAAACACAGATTCCAATCAGCGTAGAATCATATCCGTTGGGCGTATGGATAGGGGCGATCAAAAAGGCTTTTTAAGACTTATAGATATTTGGGAAAAGGTGCAAGAGAGAATAAATAGAGAGTTAGAATCTGCACCACTTGAGCAGGTGCAGAATGTGCGGGTGCAAAATAGTGAAACGCTAGAATCTAATCCTTGCTCTACCAACTCTCCCCATTGTCATACTGAGCATAGCGAAGTATCTAATCCTTGCCATACTACGCCCACTTCTTGTCATGTTGAGCGAAGCGAAACATCTAAAAACCTAGAATCAAAAAAAGATATTTCGCCTTTTTCAAAGGCTAACACAATCCGCAAGGATTTTGCCCACACTTGCAAATATGACAAGATTGATAGTCACGAAACAATTTTAGATTCTAAGCAAATCAGTGCGGAAGTAGTTTGCGATGATTTTAAGAGTTGTGAAGCCTTGAGTGCAAGGAGTTTAAGCATAAATGATGAAGCACGAAAGGCAAACTCTCTTAAAAGGGCGGAAACGGCAACGCACAAAAAAAGTTTAGAATCTTGGCAGCTTATCATTGTTGGCAGTGGAGTCTTACAAGAACAAATAGAATCTAAAATAAAAGAAAAAAACCTACAAGATAGCATTATCCTAAAACCTTTCACAAAAGATGTAGAAAAAGAGTATTTAAGTGCTAGTATTTATGCGATGACTAGTTATGTTGAGGGCTTCCCTATGGTGCTTTTAGAATCTTGCTCGTATGCTTTGTGTCCCATCGCCTTTGATGTAGCAACTGGTCCAAGTGATATTATAGAATCTAACATAAGCGGCTACCTTATAGAAGATAATGACTTGCAGGGTTATGCTGATAAACTTTTTACGCTAATGAGTGATAAAGATAAAAGAGAATCTATGGGATTAAAAGCCAAGCGAAGAGTAAAAGAGAAATTCTCAAAAGAGGTGATTATGCCTTTATGGGAAGAAGTGTTTAGGGGGTAGAGAATGAAGAAAAAGGGAATGGAGAATATAAAATTTTTTATCATCGTGCCAATTTACAATGTGGAATCTTATCTTAAAGAATGTTTAGATTCTATCATTTATCAAACATATACGGAGTTTGAAGCTATTCTTGTTGATGATGGTAGCACGGATTCTAGCTGGGCAATCGCCGAGAAGTATGTCAAGAAGGACTCACGCTTAATGCTTATCCATCAAGAAAATCAAGGAGTATCAATGGCTCGTAATAAGGGGCTAGATGTGGCTAGGCAAAAATCTCTCATACCCCCCCCCCAGCAAGAATCTCACAACACCACAAATAAAAGCTACATCGTCTTTGTGGATTCTGATGATTATTTGGAGCTTAACGCACTGGAGCATATATCAAAAGTTTTAATAAAAGAGAATGTAGATATATTGATTGAAAGCCATATAATAGTCCGTGATGAAAAAGGTGGCAAAAAGTCTCCTTGTGATTTTCGCGTGTTTGCTCCACATATCAAGGGGCGATACACACCTAAGGAGCTTGTAGAAAATATGCGAGGACAAACGCTTATAACTTCAGATTGGGCATTTACTATACGGACTGATTTTCTTTTTAAGAATGGTATAAGATTTATTCCGCATATTATCTATGAAGATGTTCCATTCTGCACGGAAGTGGCGATGAAAGCACAAAGCCTTTATGTTGATGATACTTGTGTTTATAATTATAGACTATCGCCAAATTCTATTATGCGTGGCAGACAGACACGAGACAAGAAAATAAAAATAGCATTTAGTCGTTTTAAGATTCTGCAATATTTTAAGATCTTACAACAAGAAGCGAGAGATAAGGGCAGTATAGAGATTACATCTTTTTATGAAAGCATAATATGTAGTAATGTAAATGGACTAATACGATTTTTGGGTGTTGTTGGCTATGTTTCAGAGCTTGGCTTTACAAAGGCTGATTTAAAGCCATTTTTGCCTTGTATCAAGGGAAAATACCGCTTTTGCTATCATTTTCCTAGAATCTATGCTTTTCCTAAAAGGCTGCGTCTAACATTCCAAGCTTTGTGGGAACGCCTTGCAAGTAAAGTGATGGGTAAAGTATAGGCAAAGCATAGACTATACAAATGCTTAAGATAAATATGGAACACATCTTGCTTTTAGTCCTTATGAAATTTAATTCAAAGGACTGAATATGAAAAATGGTTTGCTTAAGAGTTCAATTGTTGCAAGTTTTGCTGTGTTTGCATTAAGTGGTTGCGGAGATTTGCTCAATGTAGGCGATGCTGGTGGTGCTAATAATGGGCTAATTCCGCCAAGTGCGAGTAATCAGCCGATGTATGCCCCAATCCAAGCTCCCACTTATCCGCCAATGCCCGGATACAATACAAATCCTAATCTTATCTCCAAGCCGACAAGTGGCAATCAAAAGATTAACACGCTTGTGGTGGAGAAAGTTGAAGTGCCGGGTTTAAATAAAGATAACCTTGAGCCAAAGTTTGACAGAGATAGAGATGAGTATATTGGCAGGAATGATACGAATAATATTCCAAACTCTCCAATGCTTACACCTGAAAATGAGATTACTTTAAGTGCGGTTGGTATAGGCGTATCACCTGAAAATTCACTCTCACCTTCACAAGCTTTTGCTATGGCAAAGAGAGCGGCGATTGTTGATGCTTATCGCCAAATCGGTGAAAAAATGTATGGTATTAGAGTAAATGCCCAAGATACTGTGCGTGATATGATGCTTCAAAGCTCAACTGTGAAAACAAAAGTCCAAGCGCTTATCCGCAATGCTGAAGTGCTTGAGACCGTGTATAAAGATGGCTTATGTCAAGTCAATATGGAGCTAAAACTTGATGGTAGAATCTGGCATAAGATTCTCTCAAATGCACGCGCTTAAGGGATTAAGGCAGTGTAATGAATGCAATAGTTGGCGTTTTTAAGCGAACATTTTTAGGGAGCATTGTTTTCTTGCTCCCTTTTCTACACTTTTTTTTACTTGCCCTTTTTCTTGCTTTTTTCTTGGCTTCTTGTGCTTGGCTTGAAAGCTTTGAAGATCCCAATATTAATCCCAATCAACCCCCTGTTTTAGAGCCAACAAAGTTTAAGATTCTGCTGATTGACACTCCACGAGTGAAATTCTATGACTTTGCTTCGTTTAAATATAACAAAACAAGCAAAAAGCTTAATGTTGAGCTATATAAGCTTGGTAAGCCTGTGAGCGAGATTGTCGTTACACCAAAAGAGGTGTGTATGGCAAAGCAATGCACTTCAAAATGGATAGCGGTTAAAAGCTTTTTTGGTGAGGTGAGCTATCCAAATCTCTTTAGCGATATTTTGGCTGCACGAGATATTTTTGATGGCGAGGGCAAACGCGTTTCCAATGACGGCACTCTTTTTGTGCAGTGGTTTGTGCGAGGTGGTCAGGAGTTTTACTATGAGCGGAGTAAAAATAAGGTGCTGTTTAAGAATCTTACTGCAAACATCACCATTGGCATTGAGGATTATATCCCACCGAGCAGTTCTACAAATTGAAATCTTGCAAATTGATAAGCCCACTGATAAACTTGCAAACTCATTCAAAATGTAAGATTTTCTTACCATTTTTGGATACAATCTCCGCTTTCACTAATAAACATATCAAAAGACACATAAGGTAGGTAGATGAGACATTTTCTTACATTAAATGACTTTTCAAAAGATGAGATTCTAGCAGTTACTAACCTTGCTTTGAAACTCAAGCAAGAGCTACGAAATAGCAATCATACGCCTTATCTCAAAGGTAAGATTCTTGCAATGATCTTTGAAAAAAGTTCAACTCGCACACGCGTGAGTTTTGAAGGTGGAATCTACCAGCTTGGCGGACACGGAATGTTTCTTTCCCACAAGGACATACAGCTTGGACGCGGAGAGCCTATCAAGGATACTTCACGCGTGATTAGCTCTATGGTGGATATGGTAATGATGAGAACAGATAGGCACGAAAAATTGCAAGAATTTGCAGAATACTCATCTGTGCCGATAATCAATGGTTTGAGTGATGACTTTCACCCTGTGCAGTTAATGGCAGATTATCTTACAATGCTTGAGTGTGGTATTGCTCTGCCTGATGGGATTCATAAAAATGGGCTTAAAAAGCCCATTGTGGCGTATATTGGCGATGGGAATAATATGGCTCACTCTTGGATAAACTTAGCAGCAATCCTTGGCTTTGAATTGCGGGTAGCTTCGCCGCTTGGGTATTTTCCACGCGCAGATATTACAGAATCTGCCCTTAAAACTTGCAAACAAAGTGGCGGAGCGATACATATTATGCAGGAGCCACAAAAGGCTGTGAGTGGAGTCAATGTGGTGGTAACAGACACTTGGGCGTCAATGGGACAAGAGGAGCAGAAAAAAGAGCGAGAAAAGGCATTTGTTGGTTTTTGTGTAGATGATTCTCTTATGAATCTAGCACAAGAAGATGCTATCTTTTTGCATTGCCTTCCTGCATATCGCGGACAGGAAGTGAGTGAGAGTGTATTAGAGGGCAAACAAAGTCGCGTATTCCAAGAGGCAAATAATCGTCTCCACGCACAAAAAGCCATTATGTTAGCTCTTGTGAAGTTGAATAACTTGCCTCTTGCTTACCCCTTGGAAATGGAGCTATAAATGAAAGATATAAAACAAGATAAATGGCTAGAATCTAAAGAAAAAATTATTCAAGAGAATCTTGGAATCCTGCGTCAGCTTGAAGATGACACAATGCTTCTTGCCATGCAACGCGGGGAGTTTTCAAAAGATGAGTTGTGGTTTTTGCAAGATGAGCAGGGCGAAGAGTATGTTGTTTTCCCGCAAAAACTTTTTGTGCGTTTGCTTTCACGCATTAAAAATATGCAAGAAGAAAAGCTAGTGATGAAGCTTGAAAAAGACATCATCTCACAAATGCCAATAGATCTTGATGATGCGATGGCGGTGGCTACAAATATCTTAGAATCTTTGCGTTTAAAAGATGGGAATTTACCCGAGATAAACACCGCTATTCTTGCTAAAGATATTAAAAAGAAGCACCCAAATTTGTTTTTTGACATTGATTATTTGCGTAAGCCCAGATAAAAAGTATTTAAAAAATAAGAAAAGGATACATTTTGAGCCAAAATATTGACTTTAACGCTTTTGTGAAGTATTCAAAATCCGCTCCGCGTTATACAAGCTATCCCACTGCGGTGGAATTTAGAGAATCTTGGAATGATACAAGTTATAAAGAAGCGTTAAAAGAAGCAGATTTTACTTCTTTGCCCCTTTCACTTTACACGCATTTGCCCTTTTGTCGCTCGGCTTGTTATTTTTGCGGTTGCAATGTCGTCTATACAAGCAAGGAAGAGAAAAAAGAGCGTTATATTCATTACTTGAAAAAAGAGTTAGCCTTGCTTAAAGATTCTATGGATACTTCGCGTGAGGTGGTGCAGTTTCACTTTGGCGGGGGGACACCAACATTTTTTAATGCTAAAGAGCTTGAAAGTGTGATTGGACTTATCCGCGGTGTTTTTACAAATTTTGCTAAGAATGCAGAAGTGAGCTGTGAGGTGGATCCGCGGTTTTTTTCGCGTGAGCAAATGGCTGTTTTAAAAGAAAATGGCTTTAATCGTTTAAGCTTTGGGGTGCAGGATTTTGATGAAAGGGTGCAAGAAGCTATACATAGGATTCAAAGCGTTGAGATTGTAAGCAATGCCATTGCCCTTGCGCGTGAGTTTGGCACAGAATCTGTAAATTTTGATTTGATTTATGGATTGCCCTATCAAAGTGAGCAAAGCTTTGCGGATACTTTGCAAAAGGTGGTTGGGCTAAAGCCTGATAGACTAGCGATTTTTAATTACGCACATTTGCCGTGGATGAAAAAAACAATGCGGAAAATTGATGAGACGACTTTGCCAAACCCCGCTCAAAAGCTTGAGATTCTAAAAAATACCATTGCATTTTTACAGGAGCAGGGCTATATGATGATAGGAATGGATCATTTTGCAAAAAAGAGTGATGAGCTGTATTTAGCTAAGGCTAAAAACGAGCTTCGCAGGAATTTTCAAGGCTACACAACAAGGGGCTTTTCGCAAACTATCGGCATAGGGCTTACAAGCATTAGCGAGGGGTTAAGGTATTATTCCCAAAATTATAAAGATATGCAGGAATATGAAAAGGCGTTAGATGAGGGGCGATTACCTGTTGAGAGAGGTGTTAAGCTAAGTGAAAAGGATATTTTGCGTAAAGAAGTCATTATGGGGCTTATGAATAATTTGCGACTTGATTTTAAAGGGATTGAAAAGCGATTTGGGATTGAGTTTAGGGCGTATTTTGCCAATGAATTAGAATCTTTGCGAGAGTATGAAGAGCTAGGGCTTATACAAATCACGCCTTCAAACATAGAGACTTCGCCCACAGGCGGAATGCTTATCCGCAATATCGCTATGGTATTTGATACATATTTACAAAATGATACTACAAAGCGTTTTAGCAAGACAATTTAGGAGCGATAATGCTTGATTTACAAAGTGTGGCAAGTGCGTGTGTGAAGTGTGGGAAGTGTATCCCAAACTGCACCATTTATATGGCTAATCGCGATGAAGTTACCTCTCCGCGTGGATTTTTGGATTTACTAGGGGCGTATAAACGGGGCGATTTGGAGCTAAATAGTCAAAGCAGGGAGATTTTTGAATCTTGCTTCCTTTGCACCACCTGCGTAACGCACTGCCCTTCTAGTCTGCCTGTTGATGTGGCAATAGAATCTGTCCGTGTGGATATTGCGGAAAAATATGGCATTGCGTGGTATAAAAGGGCGTATTTTTACCTTTTGCGTCATCGCAAGGCGGCGGACTTTGTGTTTAGATTTGTGCATTTTATTATGCCTTGTGCGTTTAAGGAAGAAAATGGGCGGCTTGTTAGTCGGCTAAAGTTATTTAAGGGTGTGGATTCTAAAAGGGCTAAACGCTCCGTTTTCCCTGTGTGGAGAAAGTCATTTTTGCAAAAATATCAAGGTGAGATTTTGCCAACTGCCAAAACTGCTCCAAAAAATGCCTTGCAACATAATAGGGTGGCGATTTTTATCGGTTGTTTGAGTAATTATAATTATGTGAGTGTTGGGGAGAGTTTGCTTGAGATTCTAAATCATTTGGGGATTAGGGCGTTTGTCCCGCATTTGCAGGAGTGCTGCGGTGCACCGGCGTTTTTTACCGGCGATGTGAAAAGCGTGGTGCATTTGGCAAAGAAAAATATTGATTATTTTGAAAGTTTTTGGGATAGCATTGATGCGATGATAATCCCTGAAGCCACTTGTGCGGCGATGATTAAAAAAGATTGGCTTCACGCTTTAGATTCAGATTCTACTCTAAAAGATTATGCACAAAGGCTTGAAAAGCTTTTACCTAAAATTTATATGGCAAGTGAGTGGCTCTATCATCATACGCCTTTAAGTGAGATTATTCCACAGAATCTTGCTGGGGAAAGTATCACTTATCACGACCCTTGCCACGCTAGGAAGGTGCTAGGTGTGTATAAAGAGCCACGAGTGCTTTTATCAAAGGGCTTTAGGCTTAAAGAAATGAGCGATTCTAGTAGGTGTTGTGGTTTTGGAGGCATTAGTATGCAAAGCTCACGCTATGATCTCACGCTCAAAGCTGGTGTGCCAAAGGCGGAGATGATAGAGAGAAGTGGAGCGGAGATTGTCAGTGCGGAGTGCGGGGCGTGTCGTATGCAGATTGATAATGTGCTCACACAAATAGATTCTAAAGTGCGTTTTGCTCACCCCTTGGAGCTTATCGCACAGACTCTTAAGGCTAAAGTATAAAATAATGTGAAAGCTAGAGGTAATTTTACTTGTTTTGGTAAAAAATAGGCAAAATTTAAACGCATTTATACTGCTTTTTGATATAATCCGCACATTGCCAACAATATGACATTAGAATGAGTTTCCAAAGGACATTTGATGAATGAGCTTTTACTGAAGACAATTGATAATTTACCCCCATTGCCAGAAACCGTGATGAAGTTGCAGCAATATGTAGATTCTTCTGGTTCTGAGGTGCAAGTGCAGGGTGTGGTGGATATTATTTCTAAAGATCCACTTTTGACAGGGGATTTACTGCGTTTGGCAAACTCTCCATACTATGGATTTTCTCGCGAGATTTCTACGCTCAATCAGGTTGTATCTTTGCTTGGTATCAGTAATGTCAAAAATGTCGCTATCGCTAATTCTTTGCGTGGGAGCTTTAAGATTGATGTTTCGCCCTATGGATTAGATACGCAGGAGTTTTTGGGGAATTGCAGTAAAGAGGCGGATTTTATCTCTGAATGGTTTTCACAAACTGATAAGAAACTCGCCCAAGTGCTTGTGCCTTGTGCTATGCTGCTGCGTTTGGGAATGATGCTTTTTGCCAATACGCTTATTCAAAGTGAGAAGGACAAGGAGTTCTTAGCTCAGCTCAAAGAGAGTAATTTTGCTGATATTGGTGCGGTTGAGACCGAGTTTTATGGGCTAGATCATCTTACATTTTTGGGCTTTTTGTTTGATCATTGGAAGTTTGATGAGATTCTCATTCAAAGCACAGCATATATTACAATGCCTCACGCCGCATCTGATGAAGTTAAGAAAAATGCTTATGCTCTAGCCATTGTTAATAAGGTCTTTGAGCCATATAATGGAGGAAATGCTTACAATATGGAAGATGCCATTGCCCTGATTAAAGAGGCTAAGACACAAAATATTGTTTTTGATATGGACAGATTCTTTGAGATTCTCCCAACAGATGCAAAGCTAAATCTTGGCAAGTGATAATCTTTTTGCTTCTTTTGTAAGACAAGCCTAGAATCTCCAGTTTCTAAGCTCACCCCTTTTTCTTAAACTTATTCTATCTATTGTGTGGAAAAGACTTTGTAGGATTTTGAATTTTGTTGAGATTTTGTGTGAAAGGAAGCTATTCTTTTAATAACCCATTACTAAAGCTTTTTAGACTTTTTTGAAAGACATTTTCACCCGTGCTGATAGGAGAGTTAGAGAGAGTTGTGTGGCATTGTATGCAGGAGTTAATGACATAATGCTCTTTGGCTAGGCTTGGAGCTTGAATCTTGCTTATATCGTGGCAAGCAAAGCAGTCTTCTCCGCAGCCGCCCATATCAATTTGTGCCATTTTGGCATCAGTGTGGCAGGTTTTACACTCCAGCATTGCACTATGCCGTATGTCATTTTGATAATCTAATTTCGCGTGGCAGCTTTTACAATCCCCAGTGCAGGCAAATACACTATTACACATAAGAATAAAAAGTAGAATCTTCCTCATTGTACCCATCTTATCACCCACCGCCCACAAAGTCTAATATCTCCACTTCATCACCATTTTGCAATATATATTCGCTCCATTTTTCTTTCTTTAGCACCTGTGTATTTACTGCTATTGCCATTGCTTTATGCGTAATGTCAAGTTTTTCAAGCAGTGCCAAAATCGTGCTAGATTCTAGCTCATATACTTTGCCATTGAGTAAAATCTGCATATGCTCTCCTTATTGCCAAAAAATTACTTATCAAAAAATTTATAATAGCCATTGTTGATATTTTTCTGCGGGGTGCGTGATAGGGCTAAATCCCCATCTTGTAAATCTTTTGTTATCGTGCTACCCGCACCAATAAGCACATTTGAGCCAATTTCAAGTGGTGCGACAAGCTGCACATCACTGCCTACAAAAACATTTTTGCCAATGATTGTTTTATGCTTTTGTTTGCCATCATAGTTGCAAGTAATCACCCCCGCACCGATATTGCTTCCTTCATTCGCTTCGCAATCGCCCAAATAGCTCAAATGCCCCGCTTTCACACCACGCAATACACTTGCCTTTGTTTCTACAAAATTGCCGATATGCGTATGCACAAGATGGCTCTTTGGGCGGATATGTGCCATAGGACCTATATCGCTAGATTCTATAATACTAGATTCCACCACGCTATGGGCTTTAATGTGAGAGTTTATAATCTCGCATTTTCCTAGAATCTGCACACCTTGTTCTAAGATGCACTCACCGCTAAACTTCACGCCAGATTCAATATAAATCGTATGGGGCAAGTGCATAATCACGCCTTCTTCCATAGCCGCATTGCGTAGTCGCTTTAATATTACTTCTTGAGCTAGAGATAGCTGAAGTTTGGAATTTACCCCCATAAATTCTTCCTCTTCAACTTGCAGTGCAGCTATCTCAACGCTATTCTGTCCAGCATAAAAAATCACATCGGTAAGATAAAATTCCTTTTGGTTATTGCTATTTTGCAAAAGTGGTAGATAAGATTCTAAAATATCTTTGTGAATCTTATACACCCCAGCATTTACATATTTGATATGTAGCTCTTCTTGCGTGGCGTCTTTTTGCTCTATAATCTTTTGCACTTTGTTATGTTCTAGCACCACGCGTCCATAGCCGTTTGGATTTTCAAGATGCAAAATACTCATCACAATTTTGGCAGGATTCTCACAAAGTTGCTTAAGCGTTTGGCTACGCACAAGGGGCATATCACCATTAAGGATAAGCATTTCATCGTATTTATACGCAAAAGAGTGTTTTGCTCTCTCTCCACTCCCGCCTTGCATAATCGCCCCACCAGTGCCCGGATAGTTTGCATAATCCTGTGTGTGAAAATGCAAATATCCATTTTCATAAGCTTGTGGGTAAGATTCTGCAATCTTTTCTCTTACCAAAGATTCTTGATGAAATAGCACAATATGCACATCATCGCTCAAATTCAAAGCTTCATCAATGGAATAAAAGAGCATTGCCTTGCCACATAGGGTATGTAGCACTTTGGGAGTATTTGACTTCATACGCGTTCCTGTTCCAGCTGCCAAAATCACTACCGATACACTCATTTTCACTCCTTTTGACTTCACTTTTTATGTAATTTTAACACACTAAATCCTATAATACGCCCCTTAAGTTTCATTTTTGGAGTAATTTTTGAAAAAACTCATAGGTATTGTATTGCTTTGTATGTGTCATTTTGCTTATGCAAATCCACAAAGCCTAGATTCTCCAAATGCCAATCTCACTCCAGCCCTGCCAGCCCCATCAAATATTGCTCCTCTGCCTTCACTCCCTAAAAACCCCGTGTTGCCTTCAGTGGATTTATCGCTTACCACACCACAAGAGCCAACCGAGCTAGTTGCAACGCTTAATATCGTCCTTATCATCACGCTGCTTGTGATTGCCCCCTCACTTGTGCTTGTGATGACAAGTTTTACACGCATTGTCATTGTCTTTGCCTTTTTACGCACGGCACTTGGCACACAGCAGTCCCCACCAACGCAAGTTTTGGTCAGTCTTGCACTTGTTTTGACTTTTTTCATTATGGAGCCAGTAGCGACAAAAAGCTATGAAGTTGGCATAAAGCCCTACACTGAAAAGCAAATCTCTTATGATGAGGCATTTGAAAGAGCCATTGTGCCTTTTAAGGATTTTATGATTAAAAATACACGAGAAAAGGATTTGGCACTCTTTTTTAGAATCCGCAACCTTGAAAATCCCCAAACCGTTGATGATGTGCCACTAACCGTGCTTATCCCGGCATTTATGATAAGTGAGCTTAAGACGGCATTTTGGATTGGATTCTTATTGTATCTGCCCTTTTTAGTCATTGATATGGTGATAAGCTCCGTGCTTATGGCAATGGGTATGATGATGTTGCCGCCGGTTATGATTTCACTGCCTTTTAAGATTCTAGTCTTTGTGCTTGTTGATGGGTGGAATCTGCTGATTGGGAATCTTGTGCAGGGTTTTAAGTAGCTTAGGCTTATTTAAGATTCATTATGAAGTGTCAGCATTTTGGTGTATGTGGTGGCTGTGAGCTAGATTCAGATTATGAAAAACAGCTAGAATCTAAGCTCAAGCAAACCCAGCAGGAATTTAGCTCCCTTTTTTCTAGCAATGGTTTTTCTTCCGCAAATCTAAGCGTTCATAACTCGGTGGAATGGGGCTTTAGAGCAAGGGCGGAGTTTAGATTCTACACGGATAAGGACAGACTATATTTTGCGATGAGTAATAGAGAGAAAAATCATCGCACCCCCATCACACAATGCCCCATTTTGCTTCCTTTAATTCAAAAAGCTATGTCCTTAGTCATTGAGGGTTTGGAGACAGATGAGCCTTTACGCACAAAAGTTTATGCCTGTAATTTTTTGGCAAGTATAGGCTCACAAGGAGAGATTATCATCTCGCTTATTTATCACAAAAGGCTAGATTCTCTATGGGAGCAAAAAGCTCAAGCTATGCGTGATTGGCTGTATAAAAAGCTTGGTGTTCCCACACATATTATTGGAAGAGCTAAAAATCAAAAAATAGTCCTTGGATCTTTTTGTGTGCGTGAAAGCTTAAGACTTTTTGCAGATTCTAAGCAGGAGCGAATTTATTCCTATCTCAAGCAAGAATCTAGCTTTTCTCAACCCAATTCTTTTATCAATACCAAAATGCTTGAGTTTGTTAGCACTCATCTTAAGGCGCTTTATCCCCACCCTACGAGCGATATGCTTGAGCTTTATTGTGGAGGCGGGAATTTTAGCATTGCTTTAAGTGGCATTTTTAGGCAGATTCTCGCTACTGAAGTGGTAAAGTCGGCTATCTCGCTTTTAAAGCAAAATATGCAGCTTAATGCTTGTGAAAATATTACGCCTGTGCGGCTTAATGCCCTTGAAACGCAAGTGGCATTAAGTGGAGAGCGGGAGTTTTTTAGGCTAAGGGGCATTGATATAGGGCATTTTGCTTTTGATTGTGTGCTGATTGACCCACCAAGAAGTGGCGTTGGTGAAGCAAAGATTCTGCATTTTCTGCAACAATTTAGCACGATTGTGTATATTTCGTGCAATCCCCATACACTTTTGCAAGATTTGCAAACGCTGACACAAAGTCATAGGATTTTGCATTTTGGGCTTTTTGACCAGTTTCCACATACCCATCATAGAGAATCTGCACTTGTTCTACGCTCTAAATCACTACTTCCTTAGCACCAAAACAAAGGCAGACAACGCAAAAAGTGGATTAACTCAACACATAAAAATGGCAACATTACGACAAATCCGCCCCTTGTGTAAAACATATTGCCAACATACTAACAAAAACAATTTTATCTATTCGTATATTCTCTCCTTGAAAAATATTTATACTAAATACTGCTTGAAAAATGCCGTGATTTTCGCAAAAGGGATAATATCTAGCTTATCGTATAAATCCGTGTGTGAAGCGTTTTTGACAATGAAAAGCTCTTTATTTTTACCCTTAAGCTTTTTATACGCATCTTCGCTAAAATACATACTATGTGCCTTCTCCCCGTGTATCAAAAGCACTGCATTTTCAATCTCATCACTATAAGCTAAAATCGGCATATTCAAAAAAGATAGCATTGAAGTGCGATTCCACCCGCCATTAGATGCTAATGATCGCTTGTGATAAGCACGAGGTGTTTTGTAGTAGTTATGATAGTCTTTTACAAATTCTGGTGCATCGCTTGGCAGTGTGTCTATCACGCCTCCCTCTAGGGCATACATACCGCTTTTATAGTCTTTTAGCCTTTGGTCTGCTAGCTCTTTTCGCTTTTTATTCCTTGCTTCTTTGCTATTTTCTTTATCAAAATAGTCATTTGCATACACGCGAGTCATATCATACATCGTAGAAGCAAGAGTAGCCTTAATGCGTTGGTCATTTGCCGCCGCATTAATCGCAAAGCCCCCAAAACCACAAATCCCCACAACACCGATTTTACTAGAATCTACATTAGGATAAAGGCTTAGAAAATCCACCGCCGCACTAAAATCTTCTGTATTTATATCAGGCGAGGCGACAAAGCGAGGAAGCCCACCGCTCTCCCCTGTAAAGCTTGGGTCAAAGGCTAGAGTGATGAAGCCACTTTCTGCTAGAATCTGCGCATAAAGTCCGCTTGACTGCTCCTTTACCGCACCAAAGGGACCACTTAGTGCGATAGTTGGAAGCTTAGAATCTTTATTTAGATGTTTTGGTAGATACAAATCAGCAGCAAGTGTGATTCCATAGCGATTATGAAAGGTTACTTTTTTGATGAAGCACCTTAGAGCTTTTAGGGAAAGTCTTATCCCACTTCGTGCTAAGATTTAGCTTTTCTTCTCTAAATTTTTGCGTGTTTTGACTTTGAGGGCTATTTTCTTTTGCAAAAAGCGTATTGCTTATAAGCAACGCCTCAGCTCCTACACCAACTTTTTGTAAAAAATCTCTACGATTTTGTCCTATTTTCATTGCATATCCTTTAATAAAATGTGTGATATAGAATCTGCTTTTGATTCTATGCGTGAAAGTATAAAGCCTGACACCTAGTGTCTGTCAAGGGAGATAAAAAGATAAAGTCCAAAAAGCGATTTTCAAAAAGCAATACAAAACGATATATCAAACAACTCTCAAAGCAATATTAGCCATAACACCCAAGCGATACTCTAGCTTTTTTTTACGCTTTTTATAATCCCTGCTATTAGGATTTAAAAAGTCTATGCCTGTTCTTAGCATTTCATCATACATAGAAATTTTATGCTCTACCTTTTTATACGCCGCATTGAGAATCTCAAGCTCCTTTTGAAGCCTCTTGCACTGCTTTTCTAGTAGCTCTTTACGCTCTTTTGCAGTTTTCATACCCCCTGTTGTAAGGCTAATGTAGTGCTTAATGTCCTTAATGCTCATATTGCAATTCCTTAGACAATTCACCCACTCCACCCAGCCTATATCACTTTTTGCAAAGTAACGCACACCATTTTCATCACGCTCTATAAAGGGGAACAGCCCCTTATCCAGCCAGAATCTAATCTTTCTTGATGGAATCTCTGTCATTTTCTCAACTTCTATGATTGTGTATGCCATTTGTTTTCCTTGTCGTTTCTTGTAATTATAGGGTAAAAAGTGAATAAACCCCTAGCAATCCCAGCCAAAAAGGCTTTTATTACTATCAATCTGTGTGATAGAATCTCTCTCGTTTTGCGTTAAGTTAAAGTCAAAAAGTTGCTTATTTTCTTGCAATCGCTTTAAACTTGAAGCCTTTGGGATAATACTCATTCCTTTATCTAGCAGAAATTTTAGGGCGATTTGTGCGATGCTTTTGTGATGGGCTCTTGCTATGCTTTGTAGAGTCTCATTTGTAAAAATACCATTTCTCCCACAAGCTAAAGGACTCCACGCTTGCAAGTGAATATGCTTAGATTCTAGAAATTTTTGCAATGTGCGTTGCTGAAAGAAAATATGTGCTTGGACTTGATTTAGCACCGGCTTAACACGCACAGAATCTAAAAAATCCTCCAAAAACTTGCCATAAAAATTTGAGATTCCAATCGCGCGTATAAGCCCTTTGTGATAAGCCTCTTCACAGGCTTTATACATCTCCTTAGCATTTGCATAAGGCTCGTGGATTAGCAGTAAATCTACATATTCTAGCCCAAGATTTTGTAGGCTACCCTCTATGCTTTGCCACGCCTTTTTGTAGGACATATTAGATGAAAGCTTTGTGGTGATGAAAAGCTCATTTCTTTGCAATGGGCGGATTTGCGGTGAATCTGCTAGGTTTGTCTTGCTAGATTCCATATGGACTGGTTGTCTGTGTGGGCTTGAAGTTGGCGTAATGTTAGAATCTAAATGTTTTGTGAAATGAGTGTCAAAAGCTCTAGTTTCTTTTGTATGCAAACTAGAATCTTTTAGAGTTTGCATAGCCCACGCTATGGCTATGCCTAGCTCATTTTCATTATTATACATTTGTGCGCTATCAAAGAGTCTGTATCCAATTTGCAAGGCATTTTGCATTGTCTCTATACCTTTTTGCCCACAAAGCTCATAGGTCCCAAGCCCAATGCTAGGCATTGTAATGCCATTATTTAGAGTGATATATTGCATTGATGTCCTTTAATATTTTTTTGAATCTTAGATTTAAGCTTGGCATTATAAAGCCTGACACTTAGTGTCTATCAAGAGAGTTTGTGAAAATTTGCAATATTTAATGACTTAATACTCAAAGCACTCTCTTTTGCTACCATATCTATTTTGTTGTATGCCTTTGAGAGAAGCGACTTGTTTTCCTCATTTTTTACCCCTACGATATTTGCCAACTCTTTGCAATATAAAAAAACATCGGCATTACAGCCTTTTGTATCTGGCAATAGCATTGTCGTTTCTAGCAGTTTTGTTGTCCCATTGTCAAAAAATATTTTGCAATACTTTTCAAAAATAAGGGCAAATTTAGCATTATAAATACCAAGCTTCTCTGGCTTTGTGTGCTTTTGCGGATTTGTAAGAAAGATGACTTTGTCGTGTTTGTAGGTATAAGTTTTTGCCGTATTAGCAAATGTGATGTGCCATAGATTATCTTGCTCTTTTATGCTTGTAATAGATTTTGTTTTGTCTTCACCATTAAGCAAAATCAAAAATTTTATGCTATCCATAAATACTCCATAATAAGTTTATGATATTATAAGATAAAATATTACACCACAACCGCCCCTTGCATTTGCTTTTCATAATTTTCTTGTATCTCAATAAAGGGGAGCTTGTATTTTTGACATTGCTCTTTTAATGCACTATGCTCTTTTATAAGCTGCTCTTTATTAACCTTGTAAGATTCCTTGCGTTTTTCTATGACATTTTCTTTGTGCCAAATGGTGTGATAATGCTTTAAAATATATTGCTTTGAAAAGGTAAGAAAAAGCACTTTTATAGGGGCAAGTGGCTTAGAATCAAGCAAGATCTTACATTTAAGATTCTTGCATTTTTTGGCTCTAAATTTACACCCTCTAGCATGAGATTTTGTTCATTACAAGTTTCAATAATACCCACAACGATATTCCACAAAAACGCAGTGATTTTAGAATCTTCCTCTACGCTAAAAGGCGGATTTCTAGCCCTTTTATAAAGCCCATTTTGCGATGATCTAGGCTCATATAGGGATAATGATATATTTCAAGTAGCCTTTGTGCTAGAAGTGTTTTGCCCGTATGACTCTCTCCACCAATGAGAATTATCATCGCTTAACAATACCTTTGCAAATGTGCTTTATACTCGCTTATATACTGCCTTACTTGTGGGTTTTTCACCACATCATTACACATAAAAATGGGTAGCCACTCCATACCGCAAAATTCGTGTGCTTTGCGTAAATGCAAATACACACCCTCCACTCCCACACCTTCAAAAAAGCCCCTAGATTCTATAAAAGCTTCTTTTGGGGCATTCCAAGTAACGCTTAACATTACCCTTTTATCCCGTGCTAGTCCGCCACTGCCATATTTTAAACTTTCATCAGCACGACTTCGCCCATCATTTGCAAACAAAATAGAAACGCCCTTAAGATACACTTCATCAATATATTTTTTCACAATCCAAGGCTCACCCATCCACCACGCAGGCATTTGATAGATGATAAGATGAGAATCTGCGATTTTCTTTAGCTCTTCTTCTACCTTGTAGCCTTTATCAATGATAGTCTCTAGCACCTTATAGCCCTTAGATTCTAGCTCCTCTTTTGCCACACTTTGTAAAGTAGCATTAAGTCTTGTGCCATCGTTGCCAAATTTTTTACTGCCATTTATGAGTAATGCTTGCATTTTCACTCCTTGTAAAAATCATTTGCAAAATTATAATTTAAAGCTCACAAAAATACAATACGCAAAATAAAGTAAGATACGCACCAAAAGTAGAGTATAATAAGCAATAAACCCAAAGGATAATAATGCAAGAAATTACAGAATCTATTCATAATTGTTTGCTTTGTGATAGCCCATTTGCCTACACTTTAAGCCTTATTAGTGGCAAATACAAGATGACTATTCTTTACGCACTTTTTCGCTTTGAAGTCGTCCGCTATAATGAGCTAAAACGCCATATTGATGGTGTGTCGTTTAAATCTCTTACAAATGCCTTGCGAGAGCTTGAGAGTGATGACTTAATCAAACGCAAAGAATATCCACAAATCCCACCTAAAGTAGAATACAGCCTATCATCTCGCGGGAAATCACTCATACCGATTTTGGATTCTATGTGTGCGTGGGGCAGAGAAAACAAGCCTTAATTTAAGCCTTAAATTTCTCTAAATCGTGATAGCTTTTACCCCAAGATTCTAAGCTATCTAAAATGGGCTTTAGACTTAAGCCAAGCGGGGTTAGGCTATACTCCACACGCGGCGGCACTTCGGCATAGACTTTGCGTTTGATGAGCTTTGCCTCTTCTAATTCGCGCAGATTCTGTGTAAGCACATTTTGAGAAATGCTTTGATTTTTACTTGCACCTATACTCTTTTTTAGCTCACCAAATCGCTTTGTTTCTTGCAGTAAATCACGGATTATAAGAAATTTCCATTTATTGCCGATGAGATTAAGAGTGGTCTCAACAGCACACACAGAACAAAAAGCATTCATCACGCACTCCTTACAATTTTATCTTAAAAATTATAGTCTAAATTTCCCATAGATTACACAATACTCCTAAATTTATACCTATATTATAAATTTATCCCTACTTGAATTTAGAATGCTAGTTTATTATCATTTCAAAGTCGTTTTGTAACGATAATTTATATAAAAGGATTATTGATGAAACAAGTAGCGATTTTAGCGGCAAATGGCAAAACAGGCAGACTTCTAGTCAAAGAAGCCTTATTGCAAGGGGCTAGTGTGTGTGCCTTTGTGAGAAGTGCCTTTGATATGCAGTGGCTTAAAGAAAGCTTGCAAAATGAGGGCGTGGCACAAGATGAAGTTTTAAGCCGTTTGCAAGTGGTGAAAAAGGATATTTTCGCGCTAGATTCTAGTAATTTAGCATCTTTTGAAGTGATACTTGATGCCTTTGGCGAGTGGCAAAATCTCAAGCTTCATACCGAGCATATCACGCATTTAGCAAAGATTTTGCAAGGAAGTAAGGCTATGCTTTTTGTCGTGGGTGGAGCGGGGAGCTTACTAGTAGATTCTACTAAGCTTGTAGATACGCCAAATTTCCCTGATGAATACAAGCCTCTAGCAAACGCACAAGTGGCAGTGCTTGAGTATCTAAAGGGCGTTAAGGCGCTTAAATGGTGCTTTGTAAGTCCAGCGGCGGAGTTTGTGCCTGATTTAGCAAAGGAGGCGAATGTGCAGATTTCTTACGGACTTTTTCAAACAAACAAGCAAGGCAAATCCATCATAGGCTATGCGGATTTTGCGTATAAGCTTTGTCAAATCGCCCTAGATTCTGCAAGTAACTATGAGAGAAAGCATATAGGCTTATATGCGGAGTAAAGGGCGTTGCGAAGTCCTTTACTACTTGCGATTTAAAAGGATTCTAAAGCGTTTTTAGAATCTTAGCAGGATTGCCGCCGACAATGATATTTGGCGGGACATCTTTGGTTACTACACTTCCTGCGGCGATGATTGAATTCTCCCCGATAGTAACGCCCGGGCAAATCGTAGCATTTATTCCTATCCATACCCTATCTTTTATCACAATGGGCTTACAAAAAGTCGCCTTGCGATTATAGGGATTAAAGTCGTGATTGATTGTAGTGAGACATACCTTTGGGGCGATAAACACATCATCACCGATTGTAATCCCACCCCTATCCATAAAAGTGCAAGATTGATTCATAAAGAAGTTTTTGCCTACCTTGATATTGCGTCCAAAATCCGCATAAAAAGGCGGGATAATCCAAGTGCTACTATCCACTTCATAGCCCAATTTCACTAAAAATTGCTCGTGTAGATTCTGGGCTATGATGTGCGGAGTTGAGCTTATGGGTAAGCTCTATTGTCCGCAAGATAATTTCTTTAATCTTGCCAAACTCTGGATCATTCATATCCACTAGTTCCCCATTTAAATCACGCGTGAAAATGTCTCTATTTGTGCTTGGCGTGGCTTTGGTTATGGCTTTTGTTTTATCATTAGTGTTTTGCATAGTTGTGTCCTTGTAGGTTTTTGTAGAATCTAGTAGTAATCTTGCGATTAAGATTCTACAAGAAAAGTATAAAGCCTGACACCTAGTGTTTGTCAAGGGGAAAATGCAAATTTTATAGAATAATTATAAATTTTCAAGCATTGTCTGAATCTGGGTTTGATACCACTTGCTACCCCAAGTTTCACTACTGCTAAGGGCTTGTCTAAACTTTGGCATAAGGGCGTTATAGCTTAGGTAAGATTCTAAGATTTTGATTACATCATCTGTGCTTAAAGGCAAAATTTGCATCCCCTTAATATGTGTTTTATCATTTTCATAGTAGCAATTTTGTCGGCTTCTAAAGTCATTTAGGACATTTTTGTCTAAATTTTATGGTATTCTTAATGTCTTAAAAATTTGATATAATTTAAAAAAGTGAAGCGTTAAGGAAGAAAATGTGGCAAATTAATGATGAAATAGAGTTTTTTAAAAACGCCTTAAAGGGAGGTTTTGCTAATGCTAAAGATTTATTTTATGATATAGATGATAAATTTTTGGCTTATATACCTAAAGAAATAAAGCGAAATATCCCAACTTTGCAGAGTAGAAATGCGCTTATTGGCAATTATACAGAAACTTGGTGTCAAAAACTCTTAGCACCCATTGCTAGAAAGTTTAATCTTTATGCTGTTAATGGTGTTATTTGTGAGGAATTAGGGCTGATAAAAAGCTCTAGAGCAGATTTAGCATTTTGCACCACGAATGAAAATTATCAACAAGCAAAAAATATCAAGCTTATTTTTGAAATCAAGATGAGTATTGTTAATAACTATCAACTTAATGAAAGTAATGTTATTTTTATGGGCGATTATACAACCCACAAAGCACACCCATCATTAACAAGAAGCGATAGTGTATTAAAAGCCATTGGTAAAGCCATAAACATAAGGGTAAGTTCAGAATCCGCTAGAAATATTCCTATAATTATTTTGGGCAACACACATATTAGCAATAATTATTTGGAGAAAGTGGATCATCTAGGGCAATATGGTGTTTTACAAAAAATCATTTCTTTAAACCCTTCCCTTGTTTCCATTAAAAACTCTCCTTTAGAATATTTTCAAACTCCACAAAATATTGATAGTTTAGAAAAAATATTAGAAAATATTTTAAAGCAAGATTTTTATTATTTTTCGGCAATGATAAATAAAAGTAGTTTAGGAAAGATTATTGCCGAATCTGCAAAATGTCAAAATGAAATACAAATTGCAGAATATTTTTTAAACAAGCTAAAGAAAGTAAAATGACTAAACACACTCAAACTTCTTCCTTTGGCGTAGGTGCTAGAATAGGACACAATTCGTCTAAATTTTATAATTCAAAACTTTATGAAAATTTAGATATTAAAAAAGAAAAAAAACAAAATGATAACGAAATTATGCCACAACATTTAAATAATATATTTTGTCATAGCAGTGAAAAAATGCCAGAATTGCCAGATAATAGTGTGCATTTAATGGTAACTTCACCTCCATATAATGTAAATAAAGATTATGATGAAAATTTAAGTTTAAGCGAATATTTATCTTTATTAGAAGATGTATTAAAAGAAACTTATAGGGTTTTGGTAAGTGGTGGTAGAGCTTGTATTAATATAGCGAATATTGGTAGAAAACCTTATATACCACTTACAATGTATGTTAATCAAATAATGCTAGAGCTTGGTTTTTTAATGCGTGGTGAAATTATTTGGGATAAAAGTGCTAGTAGCGGTGTAAGTCTTGCTTGGGGGAGTTTTAAAAGTGCTAGTAATCCTGTTTTAAGAGATACCCACGAGTATATTTTAGTTTTTTCTAAAGGGGATTTTAAGCGCGAAAAAAAGCAAAATAAGCAAGATTCTATTTCAAAAGAAAATTTTATGGAATGGAGTAAGTCTATTTGGCGTTTTAGTGCTGTAAGTGCGAAAAAAATAGGACATCCAGCCCCGTTTCCACTTGAATTACCTAAACGATTAATAGAATTTTATAGTTTTGAAAATGATGTGATTTTGGATCCATTTATGGGAAGTGGCACAAGTGCTTTAGCCGCTTTACAATTAAAAAGGAATTTTGTAGGTTATGAAATTAATAAGGATTATATAAAACTTGCAAATTATAGAATAAATGAAACAAAAAATACTTTATTTTAAATTTTTGAAGTCATCATTATCCCCTTAGTAATTTGTAACTAGCACTTCACTAGATTCTGCTTTTTTTGTTTGATAATTGCAGTTTTTATAGTGAAAATCTAAATAATGCGCTTTAAATTTTTGATGTTTTTGTAACCAATCTTTTAAAACATAATGTTCTTTATCCTTATGAAAAATAACATTTGAAAAAGCAAAGCGAATATTTTTAGAATCTAAAATTCTTAAAAATTCTAATAAATCTAGCTCATCTTGCAAACTCCAAGCTTTGTTTTCATTATAAGGAGCGGTGGCTAAAAAATAAGGTGGGTCAATATACACAAAGCTTTTAGAATCTAGCATTTCTAAAGGAAAATCTCTAAAATCTTTATTAGAAATTTTAATATTTTCATTTTGTAGTTTAGCGATAAAGAGCCTTAATTTTTCTTGCATATTTTGATTAAAATCCCTTTTTTCACAAGGTAGATTAAATTCTCTTTTAGCGTTAAATCTTATTTGATTATTAAAAGCAAAAATAATTAAGACAAATAAGCAAAAAGGGTTTTTTGTTTTATTGTAGTGATTTCTTAAGACTAAAAAATGCTTTTTATTGTAGCTTGATAAGCCTTTGGCACTATTGCATTGATAAAATTCATAGCCATATTTTGCGGTATTTGAGAGTTTAAATTCATCAATAATATGCCAAATTTTATTAAAAATGATTTGCGGATTTTCTTGCTGAAAAGCTTGATAAAGCTTTGTTAGTTCACTCAAAGAATCGTTAAGGATAATTTCTTTAGCGTTTATATTTATGCCCACATTTGCTCCGCCGCAAAATAAATCTAAAGCGATGTTTATATCTTTGGGAAAAAGCGGGAATAGCTGTGTTAAAAGTCTATATTTGCCACCTACATAGTTAAGCGGACTAGCGATAAATCGCTTCTTTAGCTTTGCGTAAGGCATATAAAAATTCTCTCTTTGTGATTGGCTAACTTACTCTTTCCGATAGTAAAGGGCTTAAAATCATATTCAAATAATTGCGTTTTACCCCTAGATTCTAAAATATCCATAATGTCCCTATCACTTAGCCTTGCATTACTTCTAGCATTTGCACCATAAGTATTATATAAGTAACCACTAAAACCCCACATATCTTTGCCAAAGATTCTATCAAATCTTTAAAAGCCTCTTTGGCTTCTACTTTGCAATATTTGCTTAGATTTGTAGGCTTTGGTTTTAAGGCTACTCCATAAAGCTCTGGCTTTTTATTTTGAGCTAAATTTTCTAATAGATGATAAAACCTGCTATATTGCCTAGAACTATAAGGTGGGTCAATAAAGGCTATGTCAATTTGTCTTTTTTGTTTTAGCAAATTTTGTGCTAAAACATTAGAATCTTCTTTATAAATTTCAATACTTTTTTCAAGCTTTAAAGGGCTTATTAACTCATAGCTAAATCTATCTTTTAAGATAACATTTTTTCGGTAAGCATCATAATGCCCCACCGTGTTTGCCACCCTATCCACACTATAAAATAGGGAGCTTAAAAGGATAAAAAACTCTTTTTCATTGATAGCTTTTTGTTCTAAAAGATAATCAAGTCTATCACGCACATAGCCGATAATTAAAGAATCATTTTTGCTAAAAAACTTAGCTCCAAAATGCTTTGAATAGTAGTTTTCTTGTATATCTTTAGGCTTTAAATGTATAAATTCTTTTTTAAAAGATTCTAGCTTTTTTAAATCAAAAGAATCTTGCATAAAAAAGCCTTGATAAATAATGAAATTAGAATGCAAAAAATCATTAATTATAATCTTGCTAAACTCTTTCTTTTTAGCAAAATACTCGCTCACAACCCCTGTGCCACTAAAGACATCAAAAAAGCTAAGATTTTTCCTTTCTCTATAATCAAAGCTTTTTAAAATACTTTCATTAATAGAATCTAAAAGCCTTGTTTTAGCTCCTGTATAGCGGCGATTTGAGAGAGAAAACATTTTAGCCTTTCGCTTTGCAAAGATTCTTTGGTTTGTTATGCTCAACTAAAATTTGATAGCTTGCTGCTTTAAAATCAGAATAAAAATAATCTATTGTCACAACAAGTGTTGCAAAATCAAATATTGTTTCAAAATCTTTCGTGTTTAGCCCCTCGTTTAACACAAGCTTATAGTTGTTAAAATCGTAAGTTTGTGTTAAATCGTTCATTATCGTATTTGTTTTTGCCAACAAACAAATGTATTGAAAATCTCTGTCAATATAGTTTGTTTGATTATTTGGGTGTGTGTAAGAGAAGTGTTGATTTGGCGTTAATGCAATGAGATTTTCTACAAAATCTGCAATATTTGGAAATTTGTTTGCTGGAAATATATGGTGAATTTGTGTAGCATTTACATTTTCACCATTTTGCTTAACTTCTGGCAATCCATTGTTAAATTTATCATTATAACGGCGGACAATTTTCTTAGCCTTTTGTATGGTATATTGCGTATATTTTTGTGCTATAAAACCCATTTTTTCATATTCTTTTCTTGTGATATTCTTATCTTTTCCGCTATGTGCATCACGCCAATTTATGCGGTTATATTTTAATTCATCTAAGGTTATAATTGTTTTTGATAAATGTCCTCTCTTTGTGCCTTTTTTATGTTTTTTAAAAGCAAGTGGATTTAAAATCTTAGTAAAGATTCTACCGCATTCAACACTTTGATTTATGGGTGTATGTTCTATTGTAAAGTTAATAAAACTATCCTTTAATTTTTTAAAACTATCTTTAGTTTGTATCTCTAAAAATTGTTGAAAATCATCATATATTCCACTATCAAGCAAGACTTTTTCTATATAAAGTTGCAAAAATAAAAGAGCGTTCATATCACGCATTGCAATAAATTCTAATAACTTCATATTATTGATAACAAAAAAATTCTTATTTCATTTTTTACCCATATAAGTTAGAATTCCACTATATGTAAATAAGTTTACAGGCTGTGAGAAAAATTTATCATATTCATTTTTTGCTTTGGTAGAATCTGTGCTGGGCTTAGAAAAGATAGCGGTAACATTTTCATTTGCATACTCACTTTGCCAAATATCGTTGATAGAAAATTTGATTGTCTTGTCATAATTTGTATGTTCTAAAATACAATCTGCAATGATTGATAACACATCGCAAGTGCATTTTTGGTCAATCCACCTAGCATTCCCACTTTTTCTAATATCATAATCATAAGAGTTTAAAAAACTTATAATTTGTTCATTTTTCATTTTTGCTCCTTTTGATACCAAACCAAAAACAACTTGTGCTATCAATATTAAGTGTTCTAGTTTGATAATTGCGTGCGATTTTATAAAATTTTCTAAATTCATCACTTGCGATATAATCTAGTTGTTTTTTTGTAAGAGTGATTGTTTTTTTGGGAATTAAAATTGCCACAGATCCATTTACAATATAGCCTTTTTGTTTTTGTATTAATCTTGGATTGTAAGTCATATTTGGAGTAAGATAAACATCATCTCTATCTAAAAATTCAAAAACTTTAAATAAATATAAATTATCTTTTGATATGTAGCTATCATACCCCTGTATTGATATAATTTTGCCACTATCATTAATATTACGAGATTTAATAACTTGTATATCATTTTTTATTGTACTTGTATTGCTATTGGTTAATTGTCTATCTCTAAAAGATTCAAAAATACCACAATCTAAAGTCTTAAATATACTATCAAAAAATTCATTTCTATAAATCACCCAATAAGGCATTTTTCTATCAAAAATATAAGAATGTTTTTGTAGTGTGCTTAAGCCCATAGGTAAAGATTTGACTTGTATTTCTTTTGATTTGTCCGTTGTTATATTTATTGTTTCTATTAAAACCCCATTAAAACCAAGCTCTCCAAAATCTAGGATAGTTTTAACACCTTTTTTTTCCAACTGAAGTCGCAATGCCTCATATTCTTTCGTATTGAGCAGATTTTTTGGCATTATCATTGATACTTTATCGGCTATCTTTAATGACTTCTCTAAAAATAAAAACGCTAAATTTTTGCCTTTCTTTTTACTAAATGGTGGGTTGCCAACGATTAGATCCGCATTATTGCAATTAAAATGCAAAAAGTCATCACAAATAAATTCTAGGTTAAAATTTTTTGGTGCTTGATTTTTGTAAATAATTTTTAAAATTTGCAAACTTTTAGAATCTATGTCAATGATTTTTAAATTCACTCGCTTAACATTTTCGTATTTTTTGAAAATTATTGGTAAAAAATTTCCACAACCAGCACTAGGTTCAATAATATCAATAGAGTCTTTGTCAAAAGTAGGTAGAGTTTTAGCAATCTCATTAAGAATAAATTTATTAGTGAAATAAGCGGAATTTTGAGTCCTTTGCATATTTGATATTTCTGCTATATTTGCCAATGTGGCTTGTGAAAAAAAATCTCTATTTTTTTCTATAAAGTTTTTTAGATTATTGAAATCTTGCAAATTATGGTTTGTGATTAAACTTTTTATTTCCTTATCGCTAAGATTATTTAGTTTCATAAAATTTTTAATATTATTAGCGATTTGACTAAAAATAGTAGTTGGCACTGCTTCGCCTATGCTTTGTCTTATATTCATTTCACTTCGTTTTGACACTTTGCGTTTTTCATCATTGCTTAAAGAATTAAGATAGTCCAGCTCAAAAGGAAGCCACTTAAAACTATAAGGTATATTCATCATATCCATAAGCTCTCTTATGGAAAATACTCTATCATCTTTTGGGTGGATTGTATTTTGTGAAGCCATTTGGTCGTTTCGTGTGTGAATACAGGGAGCTACACTATCCCATTTTTGCCTTGTATATTTATCGCCATTTTTATTGACATTTTCTATCATTTTTCCATTTTCTATTTTATGTGGTCTTTTACTTGGCTCTTTATTGTCAAACGCACTTTGCCCCTCTTTTATATCCTTTATCCATTCGCGCATATTTTGCGGATAGATTCTAAAGCTATGATAAAAATCATTTCTATCATATTCTCCCCATTCTAAAGAATTGTGATGAAAAATAACTTGTTTTAATGTTTTTTCTTTGCTATATTTTGGAAAGAGTTCTAAAGGCGTGATATAGTTTTTAAGTTCCTTACAAACGCCTATTACCAAGGTTCTTGTCCTGCTTGAATTTGCTCCATAATTTTTAAAATTTAGCACTTTATTATATATTGAATATTCTTTGTGCAAATTTCTTTCTATCATATCGCCGATTGCCACAATGTTCACATTTTTATCTACACAGCCTGTTTTATAAAAACTTGCGACATTTTCTAGAATAAAAAAACTTGGCTTAATTTGCCCTAAAAAAGCTAAGATTTTTCCTTTCTCTATAATCAAAGCTTTTTAAAATACTTTCATTAATAGAATCTAAAAGCCTTGTTTTAGCTCCTGTATAGCGGCGATTTGAGAGAGAAAACATTTTAGCCTTTCGTA
>NZ_QXJF01000015.1:0-21939 GCF_003670275.1 Helicobacter labetoulli | reverse complement strand
TCATTAATAGAATCTAAAAGCCTTGTTTTAGCTCCTGTATAGCGGCGATTTGAGAGAGAAAACATTTTAGCCTTTCGTAGATTCTATAAATGCCATATTATACAATACTTATGTAAGCCTTGTTTTATGGTGGCGGATAGAATCTGCCTTAAAATTATGAAACTCTTGGCTAATTGTAAGGCTACTGCCCCACTCTCTGTGCTTGTTCTGGTGGATAGCGATCGCCTACAATAGTGATATTATCAAGCTTAGAATCTAGCCATTTTATATCTTTTTGTGTCAATGCAACTTGCAAGGATTGCACATCTTCTAGTAAGTGCGTGGGGTTTGTCGTGCCAAAAAGTAGGACAATGTAGGGCTTTTTAGCAAGTAAATAAGCAAGGGCGATTTGTGCAGGCGTTGCATCTTTGCCATTTGCCCCCTTTGCTTTGCCAAATTCTTGCAAAAGCGTGATGATGTGATAATTTGCCCTCATCGCTTCATCTTGGTATCTAGGGAAGCTTGCGCGATTATCATTGCTTGGGTCAAAATCGCTATTTTTTGTAAGCTTACCGCTTAAATACCCCCTAGCCAAAGGCGAATACGCCACAAAGCCTATGCCTAGTCGCTCTAAAGTCGGCAAAAGCTCACTCTCTACATTACGCCACATAAGATGATATTCACTCTGCACCGCACTCAAAGGGCAGATTTTATGTGCTTTCTCTATGCTTTTTGCACTTAGCTCACACACGCCCCATCGCATTACTTTGCCCTCTTGTATAAGGCTTTTCATCGTATCGGCGACTTCTTCTATGGGCGTTTTTGGGTCAAATCTATGCTGATAAAGCAAGGGCAAACTCTCTAAATGTAATCGCTTTAAGCTCTGCTCTACAACTTGGCGGATTCTCTTTGGTGATGAATCTAGTGCATCGCTATTTGCTCCAAAGCCAAATTTAGTAGCGATGATGACTTTATCTCTATAAGGTTTTAGAATCTTGCCTGTTAAAATCTCATTGCTATTTGGTCCATACACTTGTGCGGTATCAAAGAAATTTATCCCATACGCAAGTGCCTCTGCGACTATGTTTGAGGCTTCTTTTTCGCTTAATCTTTTGCTTCTATGATAGTTTAGCCCCATACAGCCAAATGCGAGTGCAGAAACTTGCAAAGGATTTACTTTGCCTAAGCTTCGCATAGGCATTTGCCCTTTTAGATTCAGTGTAGTTTTATACGATTTAGAATCTGCCATAAGCACACTGCCTACACCACTTCCAAGCACCGCTACCATTGCGCTAAATTTGCCCGAAGTCTTTAAAAATTCTCTTCTATTTGTATCTTGCATTTTTGCTCCTTATTGTGCTTTTTTAATCGCTTGTAAATACTCTGTATCACTTAGCTTATCGCCCCACGCTACATTAGAATCTTTACCATATTGCGTTAATGCGATATGGGTGCCGCTAGATTCTAGTCCCGCTCCGTGCCAATGTGCTACATTTGGCGGACAAGCAATGCTCTCTCCTGCCTCTGCTTTATGCACGATTCCATTCTTTGTGCCTGTGTAAATCACACCTTGTGTAATAATGAGTGTCTGCCCAGCTGGGTGAGTATGCCACGCTGTCCTAGCCTTTGGGCTAAAATGCACTCTTGCACCGCTAAAATTCCGCCACGCATTTTTGTCAAAAAGCATTGTAACTCTAACATCACCGCTAAAGATTCTAGAATCTCCTTTTATCTCTTTTGCCTCTTTTGTAAGCTCTTGTGCTAAATCCGCCCCTTGTGCAAAACACACCAGCATAGCACTTGCCAATATACCCGATAGGATAAAATTATTGGTTTACATACTTATCTCCTTAGTATTGAATATTTATAGAATCTAGCGTTTTTAAGTCATATTAGATTCTAAAAGCAAAAGTATAAAGCCTAACACCTAGTGTTTGTCAAGGCAAAAGATTGCAAAAAGCAATAAGAAAGAGTAATATTACCTTTTAGACTAGAATATCCATTATTTTTTGTTGCTTTGGGGTTGCTTTGAATATGATAGAATAAGGCAAAATTCCAAAGGATATAGATGAAAAAAATTATATGTTTTTTGTGTTTTAGTGCTTTGATATTACAAGCTGAAATCATCGCAGGTGTGGCAATACGCGTCAATGGACACGCCATTACACTCAATGAAATTGCCAAGCTTCAAGCACAAATGAAAATCTCCAAAAAAGCCGCTATTGATATGCTGATTAATGAGCGGCTTAAAGATGATGAGATTGAGCGGTTTAAGATAAGCGTTGATGAATTTAAGATTGATGGGGAAATCTCCCAAATCGCCGCAAATGCAAATATGAGTAAAGATGCCCTGCTTACCAAAGCTACGCGTGATGGCACGACTTTGCAGGAATATCGCAACTCAATCAAAAAACAACTTCAAACCAAAGAGCTTATGCAAAGAATCCTTGCATCAAATATTAATACTTCAAGCGAAGATGAGCTTTTGAGCTATTATACAAAGCATAAAAAAGAGTTTATGCTCCCCTCATCGGTGCGTGTGGTGAGATATATGGCACATAATGAGGGTGATTTACAAAAGGCTATGCACTCGCCAAAAGCCCAGATTCAAGGAGTGCAAAAAGCCAATGAGACAATCTCGCTCTCTTCCCTTAGCCCACAAATTGCCCAAGTATTTCTTCATACACCAAATAATGAATTTACCCCTGTGCTTACAACCGGTGGCAATGGTTTTGTAAGCTTTTTGGTTAAAGAGCGTTTGGGAGAGAAAATGATAAGTTTTGAGGAGGCAAAACCACTCATCAGTCAAAAAATAATGGCACAAAAAGAGCAAAGTATCATCACTGAACATTTTAATAAAATCCGCTCTAGTGCTAATATCGTAACACTTAGAGAATGATATGCTTCCCTATACAGACCCACTTTTTGGCATTTTGATTTTTATTGCCATTGTGGCGAGTGTGGCTTTACTTGATTATTGGCGTAATCGCTACAAGGAGAAGCAAAAAGATAAATCTTTAAAGAATCTTGCAAAATCTTATGAGTTTGTTGGGCTAACTGAAGGGGTTGAAGAGTTTCTAGCTCTATGTCAAAATCCCATTCCAACGCTACAATTTATCGCAAATGCGTATATGCAAAGTGGCAATACTCAAGAAGCGATTAAAATTTATCTTAGCATACTAGAAAATCTTAAGCACTCTCACGCAGAGGCTAGGATTGAGATTCTGCAGGATTTGGGCAAGGCGTATTTTAATGCTGGGTTTTTACAAAGGGCAAAAGGCATTTTTTTAGAGATTTTGAAAAATTATCCAAGGAATCCTCAAGTGCTTTCATATCTCTTAAGAACATATGAAAGTTTAAGTGAGTATAAAAACGCCATTGATGCCTTAGAGTGCATTGAGGAGATTTATGATTGTGCCTCTTTGCCACAGGATTTTCATCAAGATTCTACACAGGAGCATTTTTTCCACACACTTAGTCTAAACAAGGCTTATCTTTATACGCTACTGCTTATCAATCAGCATAACACCTCTCTAGTAAGCAAGATTCAAAGACTAAATGAGATAAAAGACAAAGAACCGAGGCTTGAAAAGATGATTTTGCAATATTTTAAAAGTGTGAGTTTTTCACTCTTTTGGGAGAGGGTGCAGGAGAGTGAGAATATCGCAAAATATGTTGATATACTATGGGGATTTGAGCGTAAAAATGTGCCGCTAGAGCAAATCACAAATAAGCAGATTCTTGATGTGTATCGGGCTAAGGGGTGGATTTTGGATTCTAAAGTTTGTGATATATTTGAACTAGAGAATATGAGAATCTTAAATCAATATTCAAATCTTAAAGCAACACTAGGCTTTGAGTATCGCTGCCATAGTTGTAAGCAAATTTTCCCATTTGAAAATGCGCGCTGCTCTTCTTGTGGGGAGCTGCTTAATAGTGATGTGATTTATAAAGTCCAAAAGGTGAGAGATGAAGCAAGTTACCCTTTATTGTGATGGCTCATCTTTAGGCAATCCCGGAGCTGGAGGCTGGTGTGGGATTTTGTGCTTTAAAGATAAGCAAAAGATTCTAAGTGGCGGCGAGCCTCACACGACAAATAATAGAATGGAGCTTCTTGCTGTGATAGAATCTTTAAAAGCACTCAAAGAGCCTTGTGCTGTGGATTTGTATAGTGATTCTAAATATGTGTGCGAGGGGATTAACTCTTGGCTTAAAAATTGGGTGGCAAAAGATTTTAAAAATGTCAAAAACCCCGATTTGTGGCAAACTTATTTGCAAGTCTCTTCACCACATAGCATTAAAGCCCATTGGATCAAAGGACACGCCGGACATCCACAAAATGAGCTGTGTGATAGCCTTGCCAAACAGGCAGCAAAAGATGTGATAGCAAAAGATGGGGTGGCAAAGATTGAAGATTCAAAACCTCATAAATAAGGACAAAAATGCCAAAGCATAATACCCCCAAAGACCCAAAGATTCTTGAAAAAAAGCTTAACTACACTTTTAAAGACAAAAAACTTTTGCTTGAAGCTCTAACGCATAAGAGCTGCAAAATGGCATACAACAATGAGCGGCTAGAGTTTTTGGGCGATGCGGTGCTTGACTTGCTTGTTGGGGAGTTTTTATTTCAAAAATTTCCAAATGCTAAAGAGGGTGAGTTGAGCAAACTAAGAGCGTGTATTGTCAATGAAAAGGGTTTTATGAAACTTGCAAAATCGCTTGATTTAGGAGCATTTTTATATATTTCACAAAGTGAGGAGAACAACAAGGGGCGTCAAAAGGCTTCCATTCTTTCAAATGCTTTTGAAGCTTTGATGGGTGCAATTTATCTAGAATCTGAGCTTACATATCTTAAGGATATTGTGCTTGAGCTTTTGGAGCAAAATTATGCCAAAATTGATTTGGCTTCACTCTTTACAGATTATAAAACCGCTTTACAAGAGCTTACACAAGCGATGTATGGGGAGATTCCCATTTATACACTTATGGGTGAAAGCGGACCTGACCATCAAAAAAGTTTTGAAATTGCCCTTAGTGTCAATGGAGTAGAATATGCACGGGCAAAAGGTAGCTCAAAAAAAGATGCGCAACAAAAATCCGCTCAAATTGCTTATGAAAAGTTAAGTGCTTTATATCAAAATCATCACACAAATAATCGCAAGGAGAAATTATGAATACCTTTGGTCAAGCGTTGCGTGTAACTACTTTTGGAGAATCTCACGGAGAGGGTATAGGCTGTGTGATTGATGGACTTCCTGCGGGATTAAAAATAGATGAATCTTTTATAGAATCTATGATGAAAAGACGCGCCCCGGGACTTAATCGCTTCTCCACTCAACGCAAAGAAGCTGATAGGGTGCAGATTCTAAGCGGTGTTTTTCAAGGGCTTAGCACAGGCACACCCATAGGCTTGTGGATTGCTAATACCTCAAGCAAGAGCAGCGATTATGATAATATTAAAGACATTTTCCGCCCCGGACACGCTGATTTTACATATTTTAAAAAATATGGGCTGCGAGATTATCGCGGTGGCGGAAGAAGCTCCGCTAGAGAGAGTGCCGCAAGGGTGGCTGCTGGAGCAATCGCCAAACTTTTATTGCAAGAGTTTAATATACAAGTAAGAAGTGGAATCTACTCCATTGGTGATGTTGTGGGGAGCGAATTTGATTTTGAATACGCCAAAAATAGCGAGATTTACGCCCTTGATAAGCACAAAGAACAAGCCCAAAAAGCCCTCATAGAATCTGCCAAAAACGCACATAATAGCATTGGTGGGGTGGCATTGATAGAGGCAAGTGATTTGCCTCCCGGGCTAGGCGAGCCGCTCTATCACAAGCTTGATGGGGCAATAGCAGAGGCTCTTATGGGGTTAAATGCTATCAAGGCAGTAGAGATAGGCGATGGAATCCTATCAAGCACTCAATATGGAAGTGAGCATAATGATGAGATGAATGAGCAAGGCTTCAAAACAAATCATAGTGGTGGAATCTTGGGCGGTATGAGTAATGGCAACACGCTAAGAGTAAAGGCACATTTTAAGCCCACACCGAGCATTTTTCTGCCCCAAGAGAGTATTGATGTCAATGGTGTAGGGCAAGTATGCAAGATTAAAGGGCGACACGACCCTTGCGTAGCGGTGCGTGGCAGTGTAGTGGCTGAATCTATGATAGCTCTTGTCATTGCTGATATGCTTTTGCTGCATAGTACTTCCCAGCTTAGCTTTCTCAAAAAGGTTTATTTGGGAGAGTTATAGCTATTTTAAAGCAAGAAGATTCTATAATCCCACTCTTACATAAGGAGAGAGAATGATAACACTCAAAGAAGCATTAACTAAAAGTGAAGATGAGCTTAAAGAGATTAAAAAGGACATAAGAGAAAAGCTAAAGCAAAATATGGAGCTAAATGCCTATATCGGCGAGATAATGGAGAGCCAAACAAGTGGTGTGCCAATCCTTATCAAAGATAATATTAATGTCAAGGGTTGGGAAATCACCTGCGGAAGTAAGATTCTAAAAGGCTATGTCTCTCCTTATAACGCCTCTGTGATAAATAAACTTCATCAAAATAAAATGTGTGGCTTTGGGCGAGCGAATATGGACGAATTTGCTATGGGAAGCACTTCAGAATCTAGCTGCTATGGGCGGACGAAAAATCCCCTTGACATCTCTCGTGTCCCCGGTGGAAGCAGTGGGGGAAGTGCCGCAGCCGTAGCTGCTGGAATTGCTATTGCATCTCTTGGGAGCGATACAGGAGGATCAGTTAGGCAACCGGCTGGATTTTGTGGCTGTGTGGGGCTAAAGCCAAGTTATGGAAGGGTTAGTCGTTATGGGCTTGTGGCGTATAGCTCAAGTTTAGACCAAATTGGACCAATCACGCAAAATGTAGAAGATGCAGCACTCTTACTTGATGCCATTAGTGGCTATGATAGTCTAGATTCTACAAGTGCCAATCTCCCTGCATTAAATACTTTTAGGGATTTAGATTCTAATAAACGCTACAAAATCGCAGTGTTAAAAGATTTTCTCAACGATGCTACACAAGAAGTCCAAGATGTGTATTATCAAACAATTAAGATTCTAGAATCTATGGGGCATAGCATTGTGGAGAAGTCTATGCTAGATACGCGTTATCACATCTCTGCATATTATATCATCTGCACGGCTGAGGCGAGTTCCAATCTCGCACGATTTGATGGGGTGCGATATGGCACAAGAGCGGAGGCGGAGAATCTCAAAGAAGTTTATCTCAATACGCGTAGTGCGTATTTTGGCGATGAGGTGAAAAGGCGGATTCTGCTTGGGAGCTTTGTGTTAAGCAGTGGGTATTATGATGCGTATTATCTTAAAGCCCAACAGGTGCGGAAAAAGATTTGTGCTGATTATGAGGCAATACTCAATGAATGCGATAGTATTTTACTCCCTATTGCGCCTACGCTTCCGCCGAAGTTTGGCTCATCTCATTCTCCACTTGAGATGTATTTGAGTGATATTTATACTATTGGGGTAAATCTTGCTGGGCTTCCTGCGATTTGTATCCCTACAATGAAAAATGCTGAAGGTTTAAGTGTGGGTATGCAGTTTATTGGTGGAAAATTTAATGAGCAAAGTATCCTTAATATCGCCTATGGCTTGGAAAAAGAATTACAAGATTAACGCTACAAAACTCGCAAAGAGGATTCAAAAAAATGAAAGGATTTGAAAAAAATGAAAATACGACAAAAAGCCCTAACTTTTGAAGATGTTTTGCTCATTCCAGCATACTCGGAGATTCTCCCTCAAGATGTCAGCACACAAACAATGCTAAGCAAAAATACTTCGCTTAACATTCCGCTTGTGAGTGCGGCGATGGATACCGTTACAGAATCTTGCACTGCTATTGCTATGGCGAGGCTTGGGGGCATTGGGATTATTCATAAAAATATGGATATTACTTCGCAAGTGGAGCAGATTAAACGCGTGAAGAAAAGTGAAAGTGGCGTGATTGTTGATCCTATCTATATTCGTGCAGATAGCACACTAGCAGATGCAAAGGCAATTACGGATAATTATAAAATCTCTGGTGTGCCTGTTGTTGATGAGTATGGTAAGCTTATTGGCATCCTAACAAATCGCGATGTCCGCTTTGAGCAGGATTTAAACAAACGCGTTGGGGATTTGATGACAAAAGATTCTCTTATCACGGCTAAAGTCGGCACGACATTAGAGGAGGCTAAAGAGGTGATGCATAAGCACAGGATTGAAAAGCTTCCTATTGTTGATGAAAACTACACGCTAAAAGGGCTTATCACGATTAAAGATATTCAAAAAAGGATTGAGTATCCAAACTCGTGCAAGGATAGCTTTGGGCGGTTAAAAGTTGGGGCTGCTATTGGTGTGAAGCAGTTTGATAGAGCAGAGGCTTTGACAAATGCTGGGGCTGATGTGTTGGTGCTAGATTCAGCACACGGGCATTCCATTAATGTGTTAAAGACTTTGGAGATGATTAAATCAAAACTTGCCATTGATGTGGTGGTGGGTAATGTGGTAACCCCTGAAGCCACGCGAGATTTAATCAATGCCGGGGCTGATGGTGTGAAAGTCGGCATAGGTCCGGGAAGTATCTGCACTACGCGTATCGTTGCTGGTGTGGGTATGCCACAAATTTCAGCTATTGAATCTTGTGCGGAGGTGGCAAGAAAGCATAATATTCCGCTTATTGCCGATGGTGGTATAAAATATTCTGGTGATATTGCTAAAGCCCTAGCCGTTGGGGCATCGTGCGTGATGATAGGCAGTCTTTTAGCAGGGACAGAAGAATCGCCGGGTGATCTTATCATCTATCAAGGCAGACAATATAAAAGCTATCGCGGTATGGGAAGTATGGGAGCAATGACTCGCGGCAGTGCGGATAGATACTTCCAAGAAGGCACAGCACAAGATAAGCTTGTGCCTGAAGGCGTGGAGGGCAGAGTGCCATATCGTGGAAAGGTTAGCGATGTGGTGCATCAGCTTATCGGTGGGCTTAAGTCGTCAATGGGCTATTTGGGAAGCAAGGATATTGCGACATTGTGGGAGCAAGCGGAGTTTGTGGAGATAACTTCAGCAGGACTTAGAGAATCTCACGTGCATGATGTGGATATCACAAAAGAAGCACCAAATTATCACGGATAAGCTAGAAGGGGTGGAGTATGGCAGAAGAAGTTTTACTCAATTTAGATTCACAAGATTCACAAACTCCGCAAGAATCGCAAGAGGACGAGTTTGAAACTATGCTAGAAAAGGCTAAGGTTGTGCTAAACAAGCTCAACTCGCAGGAGGTTACACTTAAAGAATCTCTTGCCTTGTATGAAAGCGGTATGCGTTATCTCAAAGATGCACAAGAAATCCTAGAACAAGCTAAACTGCAATACCAAGAATTTAAAGATTAGGAATGGAGCTTGTAGCCTATATCACGCAGCCAAATAGTGTTGCTGTGTTTTTGCTCCTTGTGGCACGATTTAGCGGGGTGTTTGCGTTTTTCCCTTTTTTTGATAATCAGCTTATCAGTATCAATGTTCGTGCAGCTATGGTGTTTTTTATGAGTGTGGCATTTTATCCTTTAGCGTCTTATACTTTGCCTGATATGAGTATGGTAGAGTTTTTATTTGCTGCACTTTTTGAGATTCTGCTAGGTTTTTTGGCTTCTATTTGTTTGCAGATTGTTTTTGCAATGCTAAGTTTTGGTGGGGAGCTTATAAGCTTTACTATGGGGCTTACAATGGCAAGTGCTTATGATCCAGTTAGCGGCACGCAAAAGCCCATAGTTGCCCAGCTTATAGCCATTTTGGGTTTGCTTATTGCTTTGAGTTTGGATTTTCATCACACTATTTTTCTTATTATCTCTCATAGTATTCAAGCTACACCGCTTGGGGGCTTTGTCTTTGAGCCAAAGAGTGTGGAATACTTCATTAAAACATTTGGGAATATCTTTGCTGTGGGCTTTTCTATGGCTTTTCCAATTTTGGCAATTATCTTGCTATCTGATATTATTTTTGGAATGATTATGAAAACCCACCCACAATTTAATCTCCTAGCCATTGGCTTTCCTGTGAAAATTGCCATTGCTTTTGTGGTGCTCTTTCTTACTATTTCAAGCATTATTTTTACATTCAAAAACGAACTTTTTCAAGCGTTTTTGGCAGTTGGAAAAATATTTTTGGGGCAGTAAGCAGGAAGGGGAATTTGTAGAATCTAAGCAGATTCTACAATGCTACATTATTTTTTAAATGTCGCTTTTATGCCTTCTTTTTGAATGACAAGTTCAGCTCCATTAATATTTGCTTGACTTGAGCCATCAGCAAATACTTTAATAAGACTATCTTCTATCGCCATACTCTCTTCACTGCACATTTTGCGAGTCATACCAACGCCTTGAACCATAAGGGTATTATCTTTCAAAGTGTAGTTTCCAAAGAAATTATTACACCCAGCATTGCCATTGATTTTTTGACCATCAAAAGTTACAAACACAGGCTCTTCTGCAGAATCTAGGCTAATTGCCGTGCCATTGTCATTAAGTGCGATAAGATTCCATTTTGAGATAATCTCTTTTTGTGAATCTTGCCCACAGCCTACCATTAATACGCCAAAAAGCCCAAGAGCTATCATTTTGCCTTTTATAGATTTCATACAAACTCCTTAAAATAAAGTAAAATGCAATTATAGTACAACAAACATAGAATCTTTGATTTAAACTTAATTTGCCCTTATTCTTGCCACTCTAGTTCTTTGAAAGCCTCTTTGATACTTGAATGCACTAAAATGTGGCTTACAAATGTGTAACCCAAGCTATCGTTTTTAATCCTTAACCGAAGCTCTCTTGTGCCCTTAAGATTTTGCGAGTGTGCTTTGAGTTTATCTAAGATTCCATTTTGCACACAAGAGCTATCCACCACCACACACAAAGGCGTGCAGACATCAAGCTCGCTTGGCTTCATATCAAGCGGGATAATCTTTTGACTTTCATCTTCTACTTCTTGTTTGGCTTTATATTTTGGCTTTATGGATTTTTCTGCCATTGCTTGTTCAAGGGTAAAAATCTCTAGAATCCTTACATTGAGCCGCTCCTCACGCTCTTCAATCTTACATTTTAATGCCAAAGGATGATTAAGATTGAGTCCTTCTAGAATCTCAAGGTGTTTCTCAAACAACATAACTTCCATTTTCCCCCCATAGTCCAAAAAGTCAATTGTCCCAAAGGGCTTACCGCTTTTTTTACTGATTTTGCGTTTAACATCTAGAATCTTCCCTACAAGCATACAAGTAGAGTTAAACTCTAGCTCCTCTAATTCAATGCTTTTGACAATGCCCTTAATCTTGCCAAGATTGTCTTTAAAGTCATCAAGTGGATGCCCAGAGATGTAAATCCCCATACATTCATATTCATAATCAAGTAAAGTGCGTATATCGTATTCAGCCTTGTCTTGTATGGAGAGCTGCACACTGATTTCCATACCGCTTTCGCCAAATAAAGAATTGCTCATCATTTCGTGTGCCTTGTCTTTCTCACGCCCTTTATCACACAGCAAATCAATAAATTCAAGCATTGTGTGGCGAGAATACCCAAGCCCATCTAGCCCACCGGATTTAATGAGTGGCTCTAAAGATCGCTTTGTCATTTTTGAGAAATCAACCCTTGCAATAAAATCCTCCACGCTTTTATATTCACCATTTTTTTCCCGCTCTGTGATGATGTTTTCAATAGGTGCTTCGCCTAAGCCCTTAATGGCACTGAGTCCAAAGATGATTTTTTTCACCCCATCAAACTCACCCACACCAAAATCATTTACAGAGGTATTCACATGTGGCGGGATAATCTCAATGCCAAGCGATTTTACTTCATTAATATATTTTGCCACAGATTCTACTTTGTTGGTTTCGCTTGTCAGCATTGCTGCCATAAATTCGTGCTCATAGTAGGTTTTTAAATATGCGGTTTGGTAGGTTATCATTCCATAGGCAGCAGCGTGAGATTTATTGAATCCATAGCCGGCAAATTTAACAATAAGCTCCCATAAATCTTCTGCCTTAGAGCGATCATAGCCTTGTTTTTCCGCCCCATCGGCAAATTCTTTTTTTAATCGCAACATCTCATCTAGCTTCTTTTTCCCCATAGCTCTACGGACTAAATCCGCCCCGCCAAGTGAGAATCCACCGATAGTTTGCACGATTTGCATAACCTGCTCTTGATACACAATAATTCCATAAGTGGGCTTTAAAATTGACTCTAGTGCATCTATAAGATATTCAATTTTTACTAGCCCGTGTTTGCGTGCTACAAAGTCATCAATAAGATCCATAGGTCCGGGACGATAGAGAGAAATCATTGCTATAACATCTTCAAAATTGCTGGGCTTTAGCCTTTTAGCTAGGGCTTGCATACCTTCAGATTCTATTTGGAATAGCCCCAGCGTGCTACCGCTTTGGATTGTCTCATAGACTTTAGAATCTTCCATATCCATTGTGCTAAAATCAATATCAATCCCATAGCGTTTTTTGACAAGCTTAATCGCATCACTTATCACATCAAGTGTCTTTAAGCCCAAAAAGTCAAACTTAATCAAATCCACCGGCTCAAGCCAATTCATTGAGTATTGCACCGCCACACCATTCATTTTATCGTTTGTATAAAGCGGCACTTTATTCCATAGCTCATCATTAGAATCTATCACAATAGCCGCCGCGTGAAGCCCCGTGTTTCGCTTTAGCCCCTCTAGCAACACAGCATAATCCCACACTTGTTTGGCTAAAGGATTTTTATCCACAAGCTCTTTTATCTTTGGCTCTTTCTCCCAAGCACCATCTTTTTCTTTGCCATCTTTACCCATTTGTTTGGTAAGCGTGATACCAAGCTCATTTGGGATAAGCTTAGCAAAGCCATCGGCATCTTTAAGCGGCATATCAAGCACCCGTGCGACATCGCGTATCACACCTTTGGCTAGAAGTGAGTTGAAAGTTACCACTTGAGCGACATTAAACTTGCCATAAGTGTTTGAAACATACTCTATAAGCTCTTGCCGCCGCTCTTGTGAAAAGTCCATATCAATATCGGGCATACTCACCCGTTCAGGATTCAAAAATCGCTCAAAAAGTAGGTCGTATTTAAGTGGATCAATGTTTGTAATCCTAAGTGAGTAAGCTACAAGACTCCCCGCTGCCGAGCCACGCCCGGGACCTACCGGTATGTCATTTTGTTTCGCAAAATTGACAAAATCCCATACAATCAGCATATAGCCCGGAAACTTCATAGAGGTAATAATCTCTATCTCTCGCTCCAATCGCTCCTTGTAGGCTTGGTGCTTAGATTCGGCGATATGTTTTAGTCGCTCTTTTAAGCCCTCCCTACATTTGAAAGCAAAATAGGTCGCATCATCAATAGATTCTAAATCGCAGTTGAGAATCTGCGGGAGATTCTCTTTTTTAGCGTATTCTTGTGTGTTTTTAAAACTTGGCGGAGTAGCGGAAGAATGCTCTAAAATCACTTCTCCTGTGTGCTTATTTTTAATTTCAATATTTTTAAGGTTGAGATTTAAGCGGCATTTTTGTGCGATTTCTTGTGTGTTTTCTAGCACTTCAGGCACATCAAGGAAGAGCTGTGCCATCTGCTCTTTGGATTTGACATAAAATTCTTTCACAGAATGTTTGAGTCTATCTTTGTCATTGAGCGTTTTACCCATAGCCACGCACATTGCGATTTCTTGTGCTTTAGCGTCTTGTTGAAAAGTATAATGTGTATCATTTGTCGCAATGACTTTGATGCCTAGCTCCCTGCCAAGCCTTAGAATCTGCTCGTCTAAAAAGAGTTGGTCATTTATGCCGTGTCGCATAATCTCAAGGTAAAAATCCTCCCCAAAAATATCCTTATACTCTAGGGCGACTTCTTTTGCCATTTCATAGCCTTTCGCCCCAAACTGCACATTGCGAGGATTATTCGTATTCAGCTGCCAATTCACTTCGCCTTGCAAACACGCAGAAGAGCATACAAGCCCTTCACTTCTTTCCCTTAAAAGCCTTTTGTTGATACGCGGATAGTAATAAAAGCCATTGATAAAAGCTTGAGAGCTAAGATACATTAGATTCTTATAGCCTATCTCATTTTTCGCAAAAAGGCAGAGATGGAATCGCTGCTTTATGCTTTTATCATTGAGATCATCGCCATTGTGGATATACGCCTCCATACCGATGATTGGATTTAGCCCCTCTTCTTTCATACTGACATAAAAATCCAACGCCCCAAACATATTGCCATGATCAGTTATCGCCACAGATTCCATACCTAGCTCGCGAATGCGTTTAGCAAGGTTTTTAATCTTATTTGCCCCATCAAGGAGAGAATATTCTGTATGTAAGTGAAGATGTGTAAAGCTCATTTAGAATCCTTTGTTTTGTCTATAAAATTGAGGCTTAAAAAGTGGAGAAATTATAAGATAAACTTGTTGAGAGTTAGTTAAAGTGAGAAAGATTCTTACAAGAATGTGGAAACTTATCACAATGCACAAAGGCACAAATTAGTTTAGCTCCATAGCTTTATTTTTAAGCCTTTACCCACACCTACAATCTATAAACTAGAATCTAGCCCAATAGATTCTAGTTTTTAAAGAGTGAGCTAAGGGCGTCTAGTCCGCTTTTTTGTGCTGAATTATCGCTTGTGGCTGGAGTGCTAGAATCTGCAGTGCTTGGTGTGTCAATCTCTTGGAGTTCAATGTCGCACTCGCATAGCATACTTGCAAGGCGGATATTTACCCCTCCTTTGCCGATAGCTTTGCTTTTTTGATTGCTTTTAATCTGCACGATTGCCTTTTTTCTCCCATTTTCCTGATTTGTATCATCTTCTTGGATTTTCACGCTCACAATTTGAGCGGGTGTCAAGGCTTTGGCAATGAATATTTCAAGGGTATTGTGGTATTCCACGCAGTCAATATTTTCATTTGCTAGCTCCTTGCTTACCGCATTTATCCGCACACCTTTTACACCTACACAGCAACCGATAGGGTCAATCCTAGGGTTGTTAGAATACACGGCGATTTTGGCTCTATCACCGGGGATTCTCGCACTTTTAAAAATAATCACTTCATTATCTTTAATCTCTGGCACTTCCATTGCTAAGAGTTCTTCTAAAAATTTTGGTGTTGTGCGGGATAGCTCTACTTGTAGTCCATTGCGGTTAATGCTGACAAATTTTAGCACCGCACGAATCGTATCGCCCACCTTAAAACTTTCACCTTTTATGCGATTTTTTTGTGGTAGCACTGCACGGATAGAATCTATCTCTACAAAGGTGTTTCCACGCTCATCAACGCCTACAACCTGCCCATTGACGATTTTGCCAAGCTGGGCGCGGAAACTTTGCAGGATTTGATCTTCAATGGAGCGTTGTAGATTGTATTCAAGATTCAAAAAAAGCTTATTTATCGCTCCTCGGCTCATCTCCTCAAGCTGCAATTCACAATCTAGCTCATCACCAATGCTGACATCGCCAAACTCTTTAGCTTGAGAGAGGGGGATTAATGTCGCTAAATCTTCTTCTGTCAATGCTGTATCATCTGCACAGACTTTTTTGCGATAGAAGAGTTTTAAGGTGCGTTCTTTCAAATCTGGCTCAACAATATAATCATAAAGAGGGTTAATCTCTTCTTGTGCGATTTTAATTAAGCCATTTTTGACAATTTCCAACACGACACCATTATCCAACCCCTTGTCATAGGCAATTAAATCTATAATATCTAAAATCTTTTCCATAAACACTAGCTCCTGTTGTTTTGCGTGGATTGCCCCTTGTAGCTTGAATAAGGATTCTAAAATATGCCACTTTGGGATTCTTTGAAAGAAGAGTAGGGATTATAATAAATTTTTGCTTAAAGTTTTACAAATATGCCTATTTTTAGCTATAATGCACGATTTTATTTATCTACAAAGGAGAGAGAATGGAGCTTAAACTTGCTAAAACAACATTGAATGCAAAAAGTAAGGCAAATGCTACGAAAATAAGCTGTGAAGATGTGCTTAAAAAACTCACACAGGGAGAAAATATTTTTTACTTTGATAAAGAAAATTCTCATAAAGATATGCAAAAAGCGTGTGCGTTTTTTGAAAAAGCAGGGCATAGCACACATTTAAATGAAGTGCGTTATGGGCTTGATGAGGGTAGTTATATTTATGAATTGCATATTATTTAATTTTTAAAAATCCACAATTTTACAAAGATTAATCATTATGAAGCTTTTTATACAAACTTTGGGTTGTGCGATGAATGAGCGAGATTCTGCACATATGATTGCTGAATTGAAAGAAAAAAAGCAATATACCTTAACTGATAATGCCAAAGATGCGGATTTAATTCTCATCAATACCTGCTCTGTGCGGGAAAAGCCTGAAAAAAAGCTTTTTTCGGAAATTGGGCAGTTTGCTAAGGAGAAAAAGCCCGGAGCTAAGATTGGAATCTGCGGCTGCACGGCTAGTCATTTGGGGGAAGAGATTATCAAAAAAGCGCCTAGCGTTGATTTTGTGCTAGGGGCAAGGAATGTCTCTAAGATTACGCAGGTGCTAGAAACGCCAAAAGCTGTTGAAGTGGATATAGACTATGATGATAGCACTTATGTATTTGCCTCATCGCAAGATATGGGGATTAAGGCAAATCTTAATATTTCAATAGGCTGTGATAAAAAATGTAGCTATTGTATCGTGCCTTTTACGCGTGGCAAGGAGATTTCAATCCCAACAGATTTGCTTGTAAATGAAGCTAGAAAGCTTGTGGCAAATGGGGTAAAAGAGCTGCTTTTATTGGGACAAAATGTCAATCATTATGGCGTGAGATTTTCTACCCCGCATAAAAAGACAAACTTCACAGAGCTTTTAGCCACTTTAAGCGAGATTGATGGGCTATATAGAATCCGCTTTACTTCACCGCACCCACTGCATATGGACGATGAGTTTTTGGAGGAATTTGCTAGGAATCCTAAAATTGCTAAAGGCATACATATCCCTTTACAGAGTGGTTCAAGCCAGATTCTAAAAATGATGAAACGAGGCTATGACAAGCAATGGTATCTTGATAGGATAGCAAAGCTTAAATCTCTACTGCCAAATGTTGGTATTGGCACGGATATTATTGTGGGCTTCCCTACTGAATCTGAAAAAGATTTTGAAGACACAATGGAGGTGCTATCTTACGCTCAGTTTGATACACTATATAGCTTTGTATATTCTCCGCGTCCGCATACAAGTGCGTATGAGTATGATAAAAGTATGCTTGTGCCACAGGAGGTTGCTAAAGAGCGATTAGGCAGGTTACAGAATCTTCACAAGCAGATTCTGCAAAAAAAGGCACAAAAGGAGATTGGCTCAATATATGATGTATTGATTGAAAATCACCGCGATGATAATGGGCAAACTTGGAGTGAGGGACGCACAAGTCAAAATAAACTTATAAAAATCGTGGGCAAAAAATGCCCCATTGGTTCAATTGCTCAAGTCAAAGTTACACATAATGATGGCGGCGGACTATATGGCGAGTTTATAGCTGAGTTAAGTTTGGCTCAAGCCTTAGAATCTAATAAAGCTTTGTAATGTTAAGTCGTGAAACAAAACGCAAGATTCTAGGCAAGATTGTCCCACCGCTAATGCTTGTGCTTGTGTGGATTTTGTATATTTTAACGCGACATCGGTTTTTTATTAGCCCACATACGAGCAAGGAGAATATTGTTGGGGCGTTTTGGCACGGGGAGTTTTGTATGCTTCCATTTTTGTATAAACAGCTAAGGAAACAAATGCAGCAGGGGCGTGATAAAGGTTTTTATATTATCGCATCTCATCATTTTGATGCACAGCTTATGGTGAGTTTATGCGAATATTTTAAGCTTCAACCATTGCGTGGCTCAACAACGCGTGGCGGACTAAAGGTGCTTATAGATTCTCTTCATCTTTTGAGAGATGGTTATGATGTGGGCATTGCCCCTGATGGACCAAAAGGACCATATCACAGCATAGGCGATGGCGTGATAGCAATGAGCCAAAAGACGCAAAAACGCATTATTCCTATGCGTGTGGTGTATGGTCGGTATTGGGAGTTAAAAACTTGGGATAAGTTTAAGATTCCAAAGCCATTTTCAAGGATTGACTTTTATGCGCTTGATGGTTTTGTTGTGCCAAAGGATATGAATCTTGAGGATGCAAAAGCTTTGCTTCTTTCTCACTTAGAAAAGGAACTCTAAATGCTTATATCAATTGCAAACTTCATTAAAGTTTTGCTACAATAGCCTTGAAATGTGGAGTTTAAAATGTTGCGGAGATTGCTAAGTTGTTAAATTTTCTACTGAAACCATTTTTTTCCATTGTGCTTATTGGGGTGAATCTAGACGCTAAAGTTTGCTCACTTAAAATTGTTGTGATGAAAAATAAGCGTGTAAAAAGCACTCTAAGCAAGGATTATAAAATCGTAGATAAAGAGCTTCCTATGGAGGCGGCAAAGCTTATTAAAAGTTATAAGCGTAGGTATCCTTTTACCTACCTTAGTGCGATGAGTAAAACCTATAATCAAGGCTTGGCAAATTGTGCTAAAAAGGGCGATTTGATAAAGTTTGGCGTGAATGCAAAAACTTCGCGAATTGTAGAAATGCCAAATCAGTGGCTTTTTTATATCCAACAACTTGCTGTTGATGAAAATCGCGTGAAATATATCCGTGCGTTAGGGCTAGATTATCTTTTTTCCCCTTTTGTGCTTGTGTATGAGCATATTAAGACAAAGCTAAGCTCAAAACTAAAGCTTTATGTCCTGCAGGAGAGGGAGAGCATTACGCTTTTTGTTGCGGATAAAAAGGGCGTGTATTTTGGTGGATTTTTTATGATGGGTGGGGAGCTAGAGCAAAGCGAAGATGAGAATCTCTCCACAATAGAAGTGCATTCCTTACAGGAAATCAGTAATTTAGATTCTATTTTAGGCTCTCTTGATGAGCTAAATGAGATTGGTGAGCTAGAGGATTTAGACGCGGAGCTGATACGCAAAGAGTTTGCTCCACAAGAGGTAGATTCTCAACAACAGCAAGAAGCGGAGATGTCTCGCTTAGAGGGCTTAAGGGATCTTGCGCGTGCTTCAAATGCAGCTGAGATTTTGAAAAATTCCATCAATGAGTTTTATGGTAATCCCATTTATGAAAGCACACAGTTTATAGAATCTATTGTGATTTTGGATACTTATGGAATCACCGAACAAGCAGTTGAGCATTTGCGTAATGCGTTGATGCTTGATATTGAGGTGCAAGCACTTAATATCCCTGAAGCGTTGATTGCACTCTCTCTAGCCGAACTTAGCGGCACTCAAGGGTAGAAAAATGGCATATAGTTTTATTCAGCCAAAGCCAAAAAGTATTTTTAAACGCTATACAAAGATTTGGTTTTTTTATAGTGTGTTGGGGGTTGTGTGTGTTTTGGCTTTTGCAAGGGTGATTGAAGGGCAGAGTGTGAGTAAGGTTAATGAGCAAATGCGGATTGAAGAAGAGATTCAAAGTGTGAAGATTAAAAGCATTGTTGTGAAAGATTATATAGAACGATTGGATTATGAGATTAAACTTGGACTAGAGATTCAAGCACAGAATCAGGCTTTAAAAGATAGCGTTTCAAATCTATTGAAACTTATCCCTGACCAAATCACGGCAAAAAGTATTGAGCTCAACTATAACGCCCTAACAATGCGTGGTTTAACCCCTTCTAAAGAGGTTTATAAATTTTTGCTTGAAGCACCATTGCGTGCAGTTTTTACACAAACAAGAGTAGAGTTTTATCCCCTTACAAGTGGGTGGTTTAACTTTGTATCAGTGAGTAAGGCTAATCCTGCCCTAAAGCCGCTTGAGAGTGGCAAAAAGGAACAAGACAATGATGAACAATGACTTTAACACAGACTATGCGATAAAAAACTTTGTGTGGTTTTTGGTTTTTGTAGCTGTGTGCGTGTTTGCTATCAGTAAGTTTCTTTTACCCCAAATTGATACCTATAAAAAACAAGCCATTGAGACAAAAAAATCAAAAATCGCTTTTAATCAAATCAATAAAGATTATCAAGCCATACAATCCCAGCTCAAAACCCTTGTGGTGCAAAACTACAATACCCTATCAGCCATTCACAATAAGGGCGATGAGATCAAGCTTCAAGAGCTTTTGCAAGGGCATTTTAACGCTGTTGAGGTTAAAGCGATTAGTAATACAAAAGAGCTTGAGATTTTTGACACACGCTATCAGGTTAAGGGCTATGCCCCTTCAGTGCAAAGCATTGAAGAGTTTATCCTTTGGGCAAATACAATGCCTTATTTTGCGAAAATTGAGCTACCATTAAAGATGGAATTTGATGAGAAAAGCAAACAGATTTACTTTGTGATGATGATAAGCCTTAAAAACTCCGCTTACAAAGAACATCAAATCATTCTTGATAACAATCTGCGTTTTGATTCTTTTAAGCCATAGTGTTGTGTATGAAGCATTTTTCTGTTTTAAAAAATGAGGTTTTAGACGCTCTCCATTTAGAAAGTGGAGCGATTATTGACTGCACTTTAGGCTATGGAGGGCATAGCCTTGGCTTGTTGGAGCAGAATCCAAATGTATATATTTATGCTTTTGATAGAGATGAGAACGCCTTGTCTTTAGCAAAAGAGCGTTTGCAAGTATATGCCTCACGCATACATATTAAGCATAGTGCTTTCTCTCACGCATTAGATGTGCTAAGAGAAAGCGATTTGGCAGAGGTGCGGGGGATTCTAGCTGATATTGGTGTAAGCTCTATGCAGTTTGATGATAAAGATCGTGGCTTTAGCTTTGCCTCGCCAAACCTTGATATGCGTATGGATTCTACGCAGAATCTTAATGCGGCTAAGGTTATCAACACTTATCCAACCGTGCGTTTAGAAGAAATTTTTAGAATCTATGGAGAAATCCGCCAAAGCAAAAAACTTGCAGGGCTTATTGTTGCTCAACGCGAGAAAAAACCATTTGAAAGTGCCTTAGAATTAAGCTCATTGATTGAGAAGCATTTTCCCCGTATGGGTGGGATTCACCCTGCGACTTTGGCGTTTCAGGCTTTGCGTATTGAAGTTAATGGTGAGCTAGAGCAGCTACAAACTTTATTACAAAGTATAGAATCTGCTTTTATGAAAGGTGTGCTACATAATTGCAAGGTGGCTATTATCTCTTTTCACTCGCTTGAAGATAGAATCATTAAGCAGACTTTTAAACAATGGGCAAAGAGCTGCAAATGTGAAGAGAGTGCTTTAAAATGTGAGTGTGGTAATAATAACGCCTTGGGGTCTATTATCACCAAAAAACCCATTTTACCAAGCCAAGATGAGATAGCTCAAAATAAACGCTCTCGCAGTGCAAAATTACGAATCTTCCAACTAGGAGCAAAAGTGTGAAAGAGTATAATCCGCATAAACCCATAAATCTTGATGATATTATCCTACCAGATTCTGTAAAAATGCGTGTGAGTGAGGAAGAAAAGGATATGCTTTTTGAGGAGACAGATTCTGCAAACTTGACACAGGGTAAGGGGTTAGGCAAAAGAGAGCTAAAAATAGCTGGGATTATCTTGTGTGCGGTGCTTGTAGCGTGTGTGCCAAAGATTTATCTTGCTAATAGTATTTATTATTTGAGTAAGGATATTGCACTTTTGCAAACCCAGCACGATACGCTCCTTGATGAAAACAAGCGGCTAAAGCACGATTTAGAAAGCTTGAGATATAAATTCATCATTTTAGAAGAGTTTTAAGAAAACCTAAAAACGAGATTGTAAATCTTGAAAGAGATGATGTAGATTCTGCAAGTGGCGGACAGGGAGGGTTTGAAAATTTTAGAATGTAGCAAATGGGTAATTTATCAACTTGTGCTTGATTTAATAATGTTTTTTGGATACAATTCAAACCTTATTTGATTTTCTGCGGAGAATAGAGAGCTATGAAAGAGA
>NZ_QXJF01000014.1:21397-72773 GCF_003670275.1 Helicobacter labetoulli | reverse complement strand
TATTTTTATCAGGCAATCCCTTACTTCCACTCCGTGCGGGAATAATGGCTAAAAATGTATATCCTTGATACATTAGGAAACCTCCGCACGATAGAGGTTAGCAACAGGGGCGTAAAGATGAATTCTCGAATCTATGGCAAAAGAGGTAGGATTAAAAAAGGCAGAGGCAAAAGAGATATGGGAGAAGGAATTTAGTCTATCCCCCCCCCCGTTAAAATATCTACTTTTTCAAGCTTTGCTTTGACTTGAGCTAAGATTCTCATTGCTTCTAAGGTGCTTTGATAGTCAAAAGACTCGCCGCGTATGAATTCTACAAAATGTCCCATTGTGCGTCTAAAGGCACTGAAATTATCGCTTAGCGTAATGGTGTAGCGATTTTTATCTGTTGTGATAGCAAGGGTGCAGGGCTGAAAAGAGGCGTTGATATTATTGAGTTGAATAATGAAGTCTTTAGTCTGTATCAAAGTGCTTACACAAAAATCTAGCTTCATCACTTCAATATGTCTAGCCCTAAAGGGTGTAAGCCCCATAATCGCATCTATCAAATGGATAAAATACCTATCCCAAGCACTGCCAATACTCGCTTCAATAAAGAGAATAGACTCTCCATCTTCTCGCACCGCTTTCCGCACAGAATCTAGCTCTCTAGCATATCGCATACCTGAGCAAGACATTAGCTTTTTAGATTCTAAAAATGGCACAAAGTAAGATAAATCGTGTGTATCAAGGCTTAAAGGCTTATCAATAAAAACAAATTTATGAGATTGCAAAAATGGCTTTGCCATTTCTTTGTGGTTTTGCCAATCATCACGAGCGAGAATCACCCCATCAATAGGGGATAAAGCTAGCTCCTCAAGTGAGTGTGTAATATGTGGAATCTTGCAAGCAGCGGCTAGGTTTTCACTTATTTGTGAATCTTGCGTGTAAAGATGAGTGATAGCCACATCATCGCGGTTAAGAAAGTCCTGTTTGTCGCATTTTAAAAGATAGTTATAAATCACACTCCAATCACTTTTTTCCATCGCTTGTTTGTCATAGCCATTGATAATGGCGGAAAAAGAGTAGGGGTGTCCATTGCCCTCGCTTAAGCCGATTAAACCTAGATTGATTTTTTTCACCATTCTTTCCAACCTCCATCAACACAGATATTTTGTGCGGTGATAAATTTGCCCAAATCACTTGCAAGAAGCATAATAGCCCCCTTTAAGTCATCAGGCTCACCTATGCGATTAAGCATAGCCTTGCTTGAAAGATTTTGCATAAACTCCTCATCATCATTTGTGAATCCATAAGGAAACGCTCCGGGGCTTATGCTATTAACCCTAATGCCATAGGGGCTTAAAAAACTTGCAAGATATTTACTAAATTGTATGACTCCAGCTTTTGCTGCACCATAACTTGGCGGGTTTGTGTAGCAGTCGCGATTGTAGATTCTGTAATCAGGTGCTATATGTCCATACATAGAGGCGATATTGATAACGCAACCTTTGCTTTGTTTAAGTAGGGGCATAAAGGTTTTAATGAGATAAAACACGCCATTTAGGCAATGCTCCATATCAAAAAGCCAATCCTCTTTATCTATGCTTTCTAAGGTATTTTTCTTTCTTTGAGCGGCATTACTTATAAGAATATCAAGCTCTCCAAACTCCTGCTCTATGGTATTTGCTAGAGATTCTATACTTTTAGTATCTGTAATATCCACCACTTCGCCTATGGCTTTAATACCAAAAGTATCTTGCAAATATTTTGCACTCTCTTGGCATTTTGTTTTATTACGACTAGCTACAATAACATTCGCACCAAGTTCAGCTACACATTCGCTCATAGACATTCCTAGATACCCCCCCCGCTGTAATTAGAGCTGTTTTGCCCTTGAGGTTTGCTAATTCCTTGAGTGTTTTCATCTAAAATCCTTTCTAATTTGTGGTTGCCCACGCCATTAAGCCAATCTACTCCCTCCAAATCAGGGAATAGTGGCACCTTCCACTGAATCCAATAAAATCCTCCGCCAATGGCAGATTTACCTACATTTAATAGATAATCCACCATATCAAAGCAGATGTTTGGCTCTAAAGTCGCATTAGGGCTCATTTCTGAACGCACAGGTCCGGGGGATAGGAGATTAAGCTTAATATTTGTATCTTTGAGTTCCTTGCTTAAAGTTACACTTAGGGTGTTAAGCAGGGCTTTGCTCCCACTATATATGCCAAAGTTTTCCGCACAATTGAGCGGAGCGCCACTTGTTACATTGATAATTCTGCCAAAGTTGCGTTTTTTCATTATGGGCAAAAAGTGGTTGATAATCATCATAGGGGCTTTTGCATTGAGTGTGATAGCATACTCTAGGCTTTGCATATCAAGCGATTCTAGTGGAGCTTGAGGCTTGTTTGTCCCTGCACAATTAATGATATATAGCACTTCATTGTAGCGTTGTGTAATAGAATCTAGTGTGTGCTTTAGGTCTGTAAGTGAAGCAAGGTTAGATTCTATAATCTCTACATTGGCGTTATTGCCAAAGGATTCTTGCATTTTTTTCTTGCGTCTTGCTAGGGCTAGGATATGGAATCTTTGGGAAAAATAATGTGCAAGAGCATTGCCCACGCCACTACTTGCCCCAGTGATTAAAAGATAAGGTTTTTTCATTGCATTCCTTTTCATTGTAGATTTCTCACTCTAAAGGCTTGATAAAGGCTTTTCTGGATAACCCATTTCAAGGAGCTTTTCAATAATGACAAATTCAAAGAGTGTATCAATATCAAGGCATTCATAGGGCGTGATATAGGGGTAGGTTTTGCCTAAAAAGGCGGATTTAGAATCTTTTTCCTTTTGAAGAACGGCATTGCTAAAGCCATAGAGAATCCCATCACATTGATAGGCTTTTGGTTGGGATTGGCGAGGCATCCACGCCACAGAGCCTTCAATATAAGGGCTTATGGTGTTGTTATTGATTTGAAACATTCGTCCGGGCGATATGTGTGATGGCATAAGAGTAGCGATACTATCATACTCCCCACTCTCATCACCATTTCTTAGAATCTCCATACATTGCACAATATCACTTTTTCTACGCAAGGGCGAAGTTGCCTCAAGTATATAGATATACTCTATTGTTTCCCCGCTAGATTCTAGCTCTTGCACAGCGTGGCGGATAGAATCCATAGCCAAGGCAGTATCTGTGGCTAACTCTTTTGGGCGATCAATAACTTCTGCACCATATTCAAGGCTTACGCGTTTGATATGAGAATCATCAGTGGATACAATGATTTTGTCAAAAGCAGGGATTTGTTTTATAAAATCAATCGTGTGAGCAATGAGAGGTTTGCCACAGATGGGCTTGATATTTTTACCTATAATACCTTTGCTTCCGCCTCGTGCGGGGATAATAGCGAGATTTTTTATCATATAGCCTCCTTTATGGAGGCTATATGGGAGATTATATCTCGCGCAAAAATATTTACTCTATCCCCCCCCCCCGTTAGATTTAACTTGTTTGCCTTATTTAGCATAAATTCTACAAATTCGAAATCAAGTGGCGTGTCAATATCTACGCTTCTAGATTCTGGCATTACAAAAAGCCCGGTATTTGCCGTAAAAACACTTGGATTTTTGAGCAGTGCCTCACGCTTCCAAATATAAATACTCGCATTCATATCATAGCATTTTGGTGAATCTTGTCGGCGTAAAATAGGCTGGGTAGGGCGTTTGCTTAAATCTACTCGTGCCTTTCCATTTTCTTCAAAGATTTCTACAAGATTAAAATATGGGCTTTTTCGTGCCGGTGCGGCGGTGATTAAAATATCATTATCATCACGGACAAACTGCTCATAAGCTTGTGTAATGTCGCTCACAAGCCGCAAAGGACTTGTCGCATCAAGGTCAAATACAACATCATAATGCGTTTGAAAATGCTCTTCACTTCTTAAAAGTGCATCGCGTATAGCAGGGAGCTTACCAGCAGTATCACTTGCTAACTCTTTATCTCGTAAGAAAAAGACCTCCGCACCCCATTCTTTGCCAACTTTGGCTATTTCTTCAGAATCTGTGCTAAGCACAATATGTGTAAAGAGACTGCTTTGCAGGGCTTGGAGAATAGTATAAGCGATAAGGGGCTTTCCGGCAATGGGCGTGATATTTTTATTTTTCACACCTTTGCTTCCACCTCTAGCACCGATAACACAAAGAATTTTTTGATGTGGTTTCATATTTTTTATCCTTGTAAGAGTTTGCATTAATGGTAGAGATTCAGCTAAGGTTGGGAGAATCTCTACTTGAGATTTGAGTGGGTGCAAAAGACTTTGTGGTATTGCATTGTGCAAAAAGTTCGTTGAGCGTAGCACGCTTTGGTGCATAGCTGCAAAAAGTTCATTGCGTTCAAATGTGATATATGAGCTTTCACTCTTTCCCTGCGTGTCGGTAATGGTAAGTGAGTTAGCAAGTAAATCAAGCTCTATGCTTTGGCTTGGCGTGTGGATTCTCATTAATCGTTTTGGATTTTTGCTAAAGTAGTCAAGGTTGAGCTGGATAAGCGTATTTTGCTTGGTTTTACCAACAAGCATAAGCGTATCATCACTTGAGATTTCAAGCTCTGAAATTTTGCCATTAAAGCCCACGAGACTTTCATCATCAAAATCCCCAAAAAGCCATTGTATATAGTCAAGCTCGTGGCTCAAATCAAGCAGCACACCCCCGCCTTGTGCCTTATGCGCACTATATACCTTGCGATAATCCACATCTTTACGCCATAATGGGAGGTATGAGCCACACGAGACTTCTACCGCATAGGGTGTAAAGTTTTGCAAGATTGTTTTAACCTGCCATAAGAGCGGATGAAGTCTTAGGCAAAATCCCACAACAATGAGATTTTTACCACTTTGGGTAAAGCTGTGGGCAGATTCAAACAGGGGCTTTTCAACAAAGATTTTTTTACCCTGCGTTTTAGAATCTAGATAGCTAAGATGAGCCAAATGATGGGCGGTGGGAGAACTGATAATATAATAATCAAAAGCGTGGAGGTTTGGTAGAGATTCTAAGCTAGGGTGGGCGTTAGGGAGATTTTGCGAGCTAATGAGTGTTATGTCTATGTTTGTAAAATACTCTTGCAAAACTTGTGCGTGGCGTTTGCCAATGGAGCCATAGCCGATAATAAGAATCTTAAGCGACATTTAGGCTGCCTCCATTGAGACTGCTTTTGGTGAGTCTATCTCTAGGGTGGATAAAAATGTGCGGTGTGATAATGCTGTGATAAAAGGCGTGGGGAGAATATAAAGAATTTTTGGCTTTAGTTGTGTATTGCCCCCCCCCCCGTTAATATTCTCTCTTATATGTGAAGCCAAAAACTCAGCAAATGCAAAATCAAGGGCAGAATCTATGTCGCTTGAGTAGAGATTGTCCATTTTATAGGCAATGGTTTGGGGCGTGAGAAAACTTTTGTTTGCAAGTAGGGATTCAGTTTTAGCGATGAAAATCGTGCCATTTAGGCGGTAGTATTGTGGCAAGTCTTGGGAGCGTATCTCTCGCACAGACTTAGGAATAAAATCATTCATATTTTCATTTTCTGGCAGGGTGTTGCTCCATAATGGTGGGTGTTCGCATTTACACACAGAGATAAGAGAATCTACCTCTTTTGTGATAATTTTTTCACACGCTTCATCTATATGCCAAGTTTGTCTCAAGGGGCTAGTGGGCTGAAGCAACACCACATAATCGTAAGTCTTTCCCAAAGATTCTTTATAGAATCTAATACAATGCTCTAATACATCAAAAGTCGTAGTAGTATCACTACTTAAAGATTCAGGTCTTAAAAAAGGAACATTAGCTCCATAAGACTTAGCAATATCTGCATACACATTAGAATCTGTGCTTACTACCACTTCATCAATATAAGCAGAATCTAAAGCAGATTCTATACTCCACGCTAAAAGTGGTTTCCCACATAAAAGCTTGATATTTTTATCAGGCAATCCCTTACTCCCACTCCTTGCTGGGATAATGGAGAGAAAGCGAGAATGAGAATGTGCTAGTGTAAGTGTTGCCATATAAAATTGCTATCTCTAGCTTAAGATTCTAAGCGAGAGTTGCCACCCCTTGTAAAATCTATAAATCCTTTGTAAAACAGGGGCGGATTATAGCAAAGAATTATAAATGTTTATTTTTTAGCTCAAAGGTTTTGCTATGTGTGTGGCTAAAAGGTGCAAAAGGCTCTAAAATGCTATTCTCTTGGACTTGTAGTAAAAGAGCATAGGTATAAAATCGTTCTGGCATAGTTGTCGTGTAGGTATCAGTCGCACCATCTTTTCTCTCCAAGAAAAAGCGGGATTGCAGGATTTTAACCTTGCGTTTTTGTAGCTCATTTAAAAGCGAAGGAGTGTCTGTAAAGTAGTTTGGGTGCTTATTTTTCCTTGCGCCAATCTCTGCTACAAGTGCCATTTCATCGGATTCTAAATAATTGTTATTTTTGCCTGTGATAAGGGCTATACCGCCGGTTTTAAGACGGGATAGAATCTCAAAAATTGTGATATGCTGAAAACACGCATCAAACACGCCATAGCAAAATATACCATCAAATTTTTGCTTTTCAAAGGGGATAGAATCATTTGGGAGAAGTTTTTGGGCTTGTGCGTTGGGATAGTGTGAAAGCATATAGTCAATGCAGGATTGTGCGATGTCGCAGCCATAATACAAGCAGTTGAGCTTTTCAAAATATGGATATGACCTACCAAAACCGCAGCCATAGTCTAAAATCGTGTATTGCCCCCCCCCCCGTTCATTTTTAAGAGAATCTGTTAGGAGGGCGATATAGCCTTCCATTACAGAATCATCAGCCATTTTGTCTTCGTTGTTGGTGTTAGTATTTGAATCTTCAACGCGTTTAAGCCAATAGTTAATGTAATTATCCCAATAAGCTTGTCTGTCTTGCTCGTTCATCGTTTATCCTTTAGGTGAGATTATGCATTATTGAGTGTGGTTTTGCTCTGTGTGTTTGTGGCTTTATCCCACACGATGAGTTCCGTTACACCGGCATTTGTGTTGCTTGCTACGCCTATTTTTTCTATTGCTTGTGGGGGGATTGTGTTTCTATCAAAACTATATGTCCAATGATATGGCTTGTAGAAGTCAAAGTTGTCGTGATAGTATTGCCCTTGCGTTGTTTTTATGGCAAGGAATGGCTGGGGACCAAAGATATTAGAATCTGTTTGTATATGAAGCTTATTGTGTGAAAAGTCATATTCTAAACGCAGATTCAGCGGCTTTTTATCAAGCTTTAGGACAGCTCTCATTGCTACATCGGCTTTTTCATACTTGAAATGCACCTGCGGGTAGGCAAGGGAAGCGTTTTTAATCATACCGCGTAAGAGATTGACTTCAAAGCTCATATCGCGGTAATCGTGGCAATCAAATGCCAAAATTACATCTTCATTTGTTTTTGCCGCCCTTTGAAATGCATCATTAACATCATCTTGTGTAATACAGCGAAGCCTCGCATACATATTAAGACATCGTGCTATGTAGCGCCTGCACGATCCTTTGACTTGATAGTCATCGTGGCTTGGGTGATAGACTTCCCATTCTGTTGTAGCTCGTCTCCAATCGCCAAAGCGTCCATCGCCACAATCGGGCTGATTAGTATCTAAGCCCTTTGTAGATTGATTGGCATAATCAAAGGGTATCCATTGCTCTAAGAAAAAATGGCTATCAGGTCGCTCTGTGTGGAATCCGGGGCGGAAAGTAGAGGGAAAAAAGTGTCTATCAATCAATCTGCGAGAGAGAATCTCAGTAATATTACTTCCCCAAAATCGTGTGCCACTAGCGTGATAATCGGCTATGAAAGGCAGAGGGTGATAATGAAAGCTTAAATGATCATAATCTGTAACACTTTTTAACCCCGCATAATGATCAAATATGTTGTGATAGCCTGCATCGCGTCTGCGTGGATTGTAGCCATCAAATCCCGTGTGGTCCATACAAAACCAATTATATATCCAGCCTCCACCAAAAGAATCTAGCAGGGCATTGCGAAATGCCGGAGCAGTAATAGATTCTAACATAACATCAATTTGCTCCCAAGAGCCGTGTGAATGTAAAAGATGAGGGTCTAAAAAAGTTTGTATGGCTTCTTTTGCTTTAGAATCTAGTGTTGCCCCCCCCCCAGCTAAATGTGAAAAATCGCCTTTTTGTAATGCTAAAATCTCATCTTGTGAGCTTACTTTAATCTTAAAAGTGCTTTGAAGTAGCTCACAAATAGCCTGTGTGCTTTGATAGAGTGGTCCTTCTGTATCTATGCAATGCACGACATATACGATTGGTTTTTTCATAACAACTCCCTAAAAATCAAAATACAAAATGTGAATCTAAGTCATATTTCAAGCCCGTGATAAATCACAAAGGCTTTACAAAAAAAGATGGGGCGTGAGCAAAGGGAAGCTTTTGTAACTGGATATTTTTCCCTTTAATAAAATTTTCCACCGCCTTTTCTTCACCCGGAAAACAAGGATAATCATCTAGCATTATTATCCCCCCCCCCCGTTACTCGCTCATAAAGATTTTCCAAAATCGTAACGCAAGGCTCATACACATCAACATCAATATGCAGGAGCGAGATTCTAAGCTCGGGGTGGTCTTTGCAGTATTGCGGCACGGTTTGATTGATATCGCCTTTGACAAGCTCATAGTTTTTCACATCTTTAGCCTTTAAGGCAGTGTGCATTTCATCTATACTTATACTCTCCCCACCAGAAGCATCAATAAAGTCTTGTAGAATCTGCTTATCCTCTTCAAAGTTTGTAGGTGGGAACATACCAAAAATATCAAAGCCAATCAGCTTTCTTGAGTAAGGATTCTCCACCACATCTCTAAATCCAGCCATTTGGAAAAACGACTTACCTCTAAAGATTCCACACTCCACTATATCGCCCGGAATCCCTATGGTTTTTTTGTATATCTCATAGTGTGAGAGAAGTTTGCCAAATCTAAAAGCATCAACTTGTTTATAGTATTCGTTTTCGTGGAAGTAGTAGTCATCTTGTCGGTAATTCGTGCTCATAAAAAAACTCCTTTGGGTTTATGTTGTGTATTCGCTATTAGCTCTTTCGTATTCCTCGTGGCGACCGATGTCAATCCAATAGTCAGTGATTAAATACGAGTGGGAATTATAGTGTGCTTGGCTAAAAATAAGATTAAATAAGCTAGGCATATCAAAAAAGCAATCCTTGGGGATAAGGGGCAGAATCTGCGGCTCTAGCACATAGATTCCCGCACTCACAAGGAAACTTTGCGTGGGCTTTTCTATGATGTTAAGAATCTTGCTCTCCTCGCATTCTACTACACCATAAGGCACTTGATAGCTATACTCTCTCACACCCATTGTAGCGTGTGAGCCACGCTCATTATGAAACTCTAGCATTGCTTGAAAGCTTATATCGCTTAAAATATCGCCATTCATCACAAAAAACGGCTTTTCTCCTATGTTGTCAATCAGGCTTAATGCCCCGGCTGTGCCTAGGGCTTTTTCCTCTTTGACATAGCGGATTGATAGCCCAAACTTGCTACCATCGCCAAAAAAATCTTCAATGATATGTGATTTGTAATTCACACAAAGAATAATATTACTAAAGCCTTGAGCCTTAAATCGCTCTAAAATGATTTGTAAAATCGGCTTTGAGCCGACTTTAAGCATAGGCTTTGGGATAGAATCTGTCAAAGGTCTAAGACGCTTCCCCAAGCCCCCCGCCATAATCACAATGGGATTATCAAAAATTGGCGTTCTTAGCAAGGAAGCAATGGATTCTATCCGCACGATTTTGCCATTCTCATCTAAAAGCGGAATCTCATAAATATTATATCGTGCTGAAAGCCCAATAAGCTTTTGTTTAGAATCTTTGATACTTGCGGTAATGGGGGACTTTTGCATAATAGATTCCACAGGGCTTTGCAGACTTAAACCCTTAAGCAATCCCCTGCGTATATCTGGGTCAGTCAAAATACCTAAAAACTTGCCATTTCTATCATTGACAACAAGTAGTCTTACACCATCATAAGTGCCAAAAATCTTTAGCGCATCTTGAATGCTTGTGTCTAAAAAAACGGATAATTGTTTGATGTTTTGCATAGTTTTTGAATATGTCCTTAAGAGTGAAATTAAGATACGAAAAGTCAAATTTTCATAACTAACACAATGCCTATTTTTAGGTTTTGGAGGCACATTCTAGCAAAAACAAACTGAATTTATCTTAAGAAAAAATGCCTTGTCTATCGCAAACAAACTTCATATTTAGTTATGAAAATTTGACTTTTCATAACTTGCCAATGCTCTCAAGGAGAAATAGTTGAATAGTAAAGTGGGAAGTTTAGGATTGAGCGAGTTTTGCATTGATTATGAGGCGAGTATTTTTACGGCAATGTCTTGTATCAATCAAAATACAATGGGCGTTGCGTTTGTGGTGGATTCTGCTATGAAGTTACAAGGTGTGATAAGCGATGGGGATATACGCAGGGGATTGCTTAAGGGCTTAAGTCTGCAAAGTCCTGCTAAATCCATTATACAAAAAGAATATTATTACACGCTACAAAATGATGTGATTGATAATGCGAAATTAGCGGAGTTTAGGCTCATTCCCATTGTGGATACATCGCATATTTTGGTGGATTATTATTCAAGTAAAAAAAGATTCTATCCTGTGGCAACACCGAGTTTGCACGGCAATGAGCTAAATTATCTCTTAGATGCCTTTCTTAGTTCGTGGATTTCAAGTAGTGGGCGTTATATTACGCAGTTTGAGGAGGCATTTGCTTCATATTGTGGAGTGGGACAGGGGGTGAGTGTGTTTAATGGCACGGTGGCTTTGCACTTAGCACTCCATTCTCTTGGAATTAAGCAAGGCGATGAAGTTATCGTGCCTGATTTGACTTTTGCTGCTACGATTAATGCTGTTTTGTTGGCTGGTGCTACGCCTGTAATTGTAGATATTGAGGAAGATTCTTGGTGTATTTCTCCACAAGCCATAGAGTCTGCTATTACGCCAAAAACAAGGGCAATTATCCCTGTACATTTATATGGGCAAGTATGCGATATGGAAGCGATTATGAATCGTGCTAAAAAGTATAAACTTTATGTGATTGAGGATTGTGCAGAGGCTCACGGAGCGGAGTTTAATGACAAAAAGGTGGGGAGCTTTGGCGATGTGGGGTGCTTTTCATTTTTTGGGAATAAGGTCATTACCACAGGGGAAGGTGGAATGTGCGTGTGTAATGACAAGGCGTTGAGTGAGAAAATGAGAATCTTGCGTGATCACGGAATGGATAAGCACAAGCGATATTGGCATAGCGAAGTTGGCTTTAATTATCGTATGACAAATATTCAAGCCGCACTAGGGCTAGCACAGCTTGAACGCATTGATGAGATTTTATATCATCGCACACGATATGAGGAGCAGTATAAGCAGATTCTAGGCTCATTGATTATCCCTCAAGCTCATTTGCCAAAACGAAAGAAAATCACTTGGTTGGCGAGTTTTTTATTTCGCGGTGAGAATAAAGATGCGTTTATACAGGAGTTAAAGAAAAATGGTATTGATTCACGAAATTTTTTCTATCCATTAAGTGATATGCCCCTGTATGCAAAATATGCAAAGCCCACACCGGTAGCACATAAGATTTCTAAACTTGGCTTTAATTTGCCAACTTATGAATCGCTAAGAAGCCTTGAGGATATTAGCTCAAGCATTCAATCAATTTTAAAGGAGTTTTGATGATACAGAGTTGTTACTTATGCGGAAGTGATAAAAGGAGCAGGATTCATAATGGTGTGCGTGATGATAAGAGCATTGGCGTATGGGAATGCTTGGAATGTGGGCTTGTGTATTTGGATTCACATAAGACGAATGAAGCGTTTTATAAAGAAGGCAAAATGCACGATGAACGCATACAAATGCTTGTCGGGGGGGGCAACCTAGCTGCTAATGATGAAGATGCAAAAAGGAGATATGAATTTGTGAAAAATATGATTGCTTGTAAGGATATTTGCGACTTTGGAAGTGGATATGGGGGATTTTTGACTTTGGCAAAAGAAGTGACAGATTCTGTATGTGGTGTGGAGCTAGAATCTCAAGTAGCCCCTATATATGAAAAAGAGCAGATTCCACTCTATACAAATATAGAGGATTCTCATAAGCATTTTGATGTGATTACAAGTTTTCATTGTTTGGAGCATTTAGCAAATCCCATTGAGTTCCTTAAGACTTTTAAACGACACTTGAAAAAAGGTGGCAAGATTATCCTTGAAGTGCCAAATGCGAATGACGCTCTGCTTAGAATCTATAAGAGTGAGGCGTTTGCTGATTTTACATATTGGAGTGCGCATTTGTATTTATTTACGCCTCATACACTTGAGAAGTTGGCTAAATTAGCAGGATTGAAAGTGGAGTTTATTAAATGTGTGCAGAGATACTCTCTTTCAAATCATCTCTACTGGCTCTCCCACAATAAACCAGCTGGGCATAAGGTGTGGGGTGAGTTTTTGGATAATGAGTTACTCAAGTGTGCGTATGAGCAGACTTTAGCATCTCTTGGAGCGAGTGATACGCTTTTTGCGTTGCTTAGTGCGGAGTAGAATCTGTATTGAATATTTTTACGAGTGAATCTTGATTTATGTTTGTTTATTTTTTGAGGGGAAGGCTTATGTTTGATTTGGAGTAAGAGTAAAGGGGTAAAAGATGATTTATGTATCAAGTTCTTGTATCAAGGCTCAATACATTAAGCAAAGTGTAAAAACACTTGCAGAGAGTGGATTTGGCTGTATTGAGCTTTCTGGTGGTAGTGAGTATTATCCGCAAATTCTAGAAGATTTACTGGAATTGAAAGAAAAATATAATTTGCAATTTGCGTGTCATAATTATTTTCCCCCGCCTAAAAATGGTGATTTTGTCATTAATCTTGCGAGTTTGGATTCTGCTGTGTTTGAGCGTTCGTTGGAGCATTTGCATACAGCTTTGGAATATAGTCATAAGCTTGGAAGTACTCATTTTGGCTTTCACGCGGGATTCTTTTTACCACTTGCTTCAAATGAGCTAGGTGTTTCGCATCTAGGGCATAAGCATAGAATCTATGATAAAGACAAGGCAATAGAGCAGTTTATCAAGGGCTATAAGCTATTAGATAGTAGTGCCAAAAGGCTTGGAATTACCCTGTATATTGAAAATAATGTTATTTCTACTGCGTATGCCAACAAGTATGGCACTTGGGATTTGGCTATGCTACTTTGCTTGGAGGATTTGCTTAAACTTCAAGATTCTATTGATTGTAAATTATTACTTGATGTGGGGCATTTGAAAGTGAGTGCCAATACAATGGGCAGGGATTTTATAAACGAGTTATTGGGGTGTGCTGAAGTGGCAGATTATATCCATTTGAGCGATAATAATAGTTTAAGTGATGAAAATAAGGCTATAAGTATGCAAAGTGAATTTTTACCTATCCTTGCCTCTTTTCATCATAGTCAAAAAATTTATACATTAGAAGTGTATAGTGGCTTAGATTCTCTTAGAAAAAGCTATGAAGTAGCTAAGGCAATATTTGGGTAGTTGAGCAATTTTTAACAAAAAAAACGCAAAGTGTGATATAATTTTTGCCTATCTTAATTTTAAAGGAGTGCAAATGAAGTATTGCAAAAAGTGTGTAATGCCTGATACGCGTCCGGGTATTACATTTGATAGTGATGGCGTGTGCGTGGCTTGTAGAAATCACGAACGCAAACAGCAAGTGGATTATGAAGCACGATTTGAGGAGCTTAAAAAGCTATGCGATAAGTATCGTGGGTGTAATGGAGATTCTTGGGATTGTGCGATTGCTGTGAGTGGTGGGAAAGATTCGTATATGTTAGTCCATGTGATGAGAGAAAAAATGGGTATGAATCCACTTTTATTGTTTGTTGATGACAACTTGTCTGTTACCGAGGCTGGAAAACATAATTTGCTTAACCTGTCCGAGGAGTTTGGTTGCCATCTTATTCGTTTTAATCTTGATAGAAGATTGAATAAATTGATAACTCGGAAAACATTCGAGAAGTATGGAAAACCAATGTGGTTGGTGGAACAGCTCATTGGGACATATCCTGTTCATATGGCGTTACGGTTTAATATTTCGCTGCTTGTTTATGCAGAAAATATGAGTTATGAATATGGTGGCTTTGGTGCCAAGGAAACTTATAGCGCTAAAAATCTTTTGCAAGATAGTGCTGTTGGTGATATTGCCACACAGTTGATTGATGATAATATCAAAAAACAAGATTTTGGTTTTATTCTCCCCCCCCCCAGTCAGAACTAGAAAAGCTTGATCCTATTTATCTTTCTTATTTTATTCCTTGGAATTCATATTCACATTATATTTTTGCCAAATCCAGAGGCCTTCACGATCTAAGAGGCGAATGGGACAGAACAATGAGTGTGGAAAGTTTTGATCAGGTAGATTCTATTGGGTTGCATGTGCATCATTGGATGAAATATCCTAAATTTGGACACGCCTGTGCAACAGATATGACTTCTCGTTTTATTCGTTATGGAATGATGAGTAGGGACGAAGCTATAGAACTTGTTAAAAAGCACGATCACGATTTGGATCTTAGGGTTGTAGAAGATTTTTGCAAATTCACGGGATATAGAGAGAGTGAGTTTTGGAAGATTTTAGATGGATTCTACAATCGTGATATTTTCACAAAAGATAGCTTTGGGCGTTGGGTGTTAAAAAACCCTGTATGGGAATCTTAAAAAACAAACAAAAGGAGCAAATTGTGGAAAACAATAAAGTAATGCCTAGCACTTTATGTGCGGGGGGGGGGGGTAACCTCTCAAGCAGCTTATGAGGATAAATATGCAAAGGGCTATGGTGTTAGATACCCTGAAGGGCATATCATACGCTTTTATGAGCGGATTTTAAAATATGAGCTAGGACTGACTTCTGGGAAAGTATTTGACTTTGGTTGTGGGAATGGCACACACGCTGAGTATTTTCAAAGTAAGGGCTTTGAAGTGTATGGCGTGGATATTATCAAAGAGGCAATATCCCAAGCTCAAAGTATTATGGGTGAAAGGGCAAAGCTTATAGAGCCAAATCAAAGTGTGGCTAACTTATTTGATACTCAATTTGATGTGGTTTTTGCTAATCAAAGCTTGTATTACTTAGATAATGCAAACTTAAGGCGGCAGGTTGATGAGCTATACTCTATGACTAGAAAAGGTGGAATCTGCTTTTTTACGATGATGGGCAGAAAAAATGGTTATACTAAACACATTACAAAGGAGTTTGACAATGGATTGAGTGAGGTGACTTTGAGTGGTAGGCTAAATGAGCGGACTTACATTAGGTTTGTGAATGATGAAAGTGAGCTAAAGAATATCTTTACTCCTTTTAAGTCTTTGTATATTGGTGAGTACTTGATAAATCTGTATGAGCCACCTACATACGAGGGGAATTCACATCATTATATGTTTATTGGAAAAAAGGAGTAAAAAATGTCAGCAGAGATAAAGCGAACTCACGATGAGTTTTATGCGAGTGAAAGTCATAAGGATAATGTCAAAGAAAGCTTCAAATACATAGCAAATGTAGTGCTAGAATCTTGGGGGGGGCAACTAAAAAGCTTTCCTCTATAAATTCCCCTAAAAGTATTTTAGATATTGGTTGTTCTAATGGGGATTTTCTCTACTACTTGAGCGAGATTTTCCCTGAATCTCAGCTTTTTGGCATTGATATTTTGCCAAGTCTGCTTGAAAAGACAAGGGCAGATTTTCAATCACGCAATAAGCCTGTTCCCACATTATGGCAAGGAGATATAGTAAGTGGAGAAGGGTTTCCAAATCAAACATTTGATTTAGTGTTTTGCAATGGTGTATTAAGTATTTTTGATGACCTTGAACAACCTTTGAGAAACTTTACTAAAATGATTGCAAATGGAGGTAGAGGATTTATTATGGGTATTTTTAATCCTTATCCACACGATGTGTTTATCAAAGCCCGTGCTGTTGGGAGTGAGCATTTAGAATCTGGCTGGAATATGCATAGTAGGCAAACAGCATTGCAATTATGTGAAAAGCTTGGCTTTGAGGGAGTGTTTCACAATGACTTTGAAATAGGTATTGATTTGCCTAGGAGAGATGATGATTATTTGCGTTCTTGGACAATAAGGCTTGAAGATGGCAAAAGGGCTATTATCAACGGACTAGGACTTGTGCATTATTTTTCTCTGCTTGAGATAAGGCATAAGGGTTAGTTGTATAGACAAAGTGCCTTGAGTGTGATACAATCACGCCTTAGATTCTACACAAAGGCACAAAATGAACGCACGAAATGCTTCAGGGCAGCAATATATTCGTAATTTTTCTATCATCGCCCACATTGATCACGGTAAATCTACCCTTGCTGATAGGCTGATTCAAGAATGTGGGGCGGTGAGTGAGCGAGAGATGACCGCACAAATTATGGATACGATGGATATTGAAAAAGAGCGAGGTATCACCATCAAGGCACAATCTGTGCGTCTTAGCTACCCATACAAAGGACAAACCTATATTTTAAATCTCATTGACACGCCCGGACATGTGGATTTTAGCTACGAGGTTTCACGCTCTCTTAGCTCGTGTGAGGGAGCGTTGCTTGTAGTTGATGCAAGTCAGGGTGTGGAGGCACAAACCATTGCAAATGTTTATATTGCTATGGAAAATAATCTTGAGATTCTACCTGTGATTAATAAGATTGACCTGCCTGCTGCTGACCCGCTTAAAGTGGCTGAAGATATAGAATCTACCATAGGGCTTGACTGCACGGAGGCTTTGAAAGTGAGTGCAAAAAGTGGAGAGGGCATTAAGGAGCTTATAGAATCCATTATTGAAAAAATTCCCGCTCCACAAGGTGATAAAGACGCTCCTACAAAGGCTTTAATCTATGATTCTTGGTTTGATAATTATCTTGGTGCATTAGCACTCGTGCGACTTGTGAATGGGGAGCTTAGAGTAGGGCAGGAAGTGCAGGTGATGAGTAGCGGGAAAAAGTATGAGGTTTTGGCATTGTATTATCCCCACCCAGTGCAGAAGATTCCAATTCAGAGTATTGCTTGTGGTGAGATTGGCATTCTCTCGCTTGGGTTAAAAAGCCTTACAGATATGGCAGTTGGCGATACGATTACAGATGCGAAGAATCCCACACAAGAGCCAGTGGAGGGATTTCGCCCGGCAAAGCCCTTTGTATTTGCTGGAATCTATCCCATTGAAACAGATAAGTTTGAAGAGTTACGCGATGCACTCAATAAGCTTAAGCTTAACGATTCTGCTTTAAGCTTTGAGCCGGAAACGAGTGTGGCATTGGGCTTTGGATTCCGCGTTGGTTTTTTAGGGCTTTTGCATATGGAGGTCGTAAAGGAGCGTTTGGAGCGGGAGTTTGGGCTAAGTCTCATTGCAACAGCGCCCACGGTTGTGTATGAAGTCTATCTCACCGATGGCAGTATGGTAGCGGTGCAAAATCCTAGTGAATTACCCGAAGTGCAAAAGATAGAATTTATAAAAGAGCCGTATGTGAGAGCGAGTATCATCACACCTAGCGAGTATTTGGGGAATATCATCACACTGCTTTCAAGTCGCCGCGGGATTCAAGAAAAGATGGATTATCTCACGCAAAGCCGTGTAATGCTTGTGTATGCGTTGCCAAGTAATGAGATTGTTATGGATTTTTATGATAAGCTAAAGTCTTGCACAAAGGGTTATGCGAGCTTTGACTATGAGCCTATTGAGTCTAGAGATGGCGATTTGGTGCGGCTTGATATACGCGTGGCAGGGGAAGTTGTAGATGCGTTGTCAATCATTGTAGATAAGTCAAAAAGCTATGAAAAAGGCAGAGCATTAGTAGAATCTATGAAAGAGATTGTCCCACGGCAACTTTTTGAAGTGGCGATTCAAGCTAGTGTAGGCAATAAGATTATTGCGCGTGAGACGATTAAATCAATGGGTAAGAATGTAACGGCAAAGTGCTATGGCGGGGATATAACGCGTAAAAGAAAACTGCTAGAGAAGCAAAAAGAGGGTAAAAAGCGTATGAAGGCTATCGGCAAGGTTGAGCTACCACAAGAAGCGTTTTTAGCTGTGTTAAAAATTGATGGATAAAGGAGTTATACAATGATCCCATTTCTTGATGTAAAGACAATAAATTCGCGTTTTAAAGACGAGCTAGAATCTACGATGAAAAAAGTGCTAGAATCTGGCTGGTATATTTTGGGCGAAAAAAGCAAGTCCTTTGAAAAGGCGTTTGCTGAGTATTGTGGAGCAAGTCATTGCATAGGTTGTGGTAATGGGCTAGATGCACTGCGGCTAGGCATAAAGGCACTAGGCTTTGGTGAAAATGATGAGATAATCGTCCCGGCAAATACCTATATCGCCTCCATTTTAGCAGTCTCTGATAATGGTTGTAAGCCCATCTTTGTTGAGCCGAATTTGCAAACCTATAATATTGATGTAGAGAAAATAGAATCTGCCATAACGCCTCGCACAAAGGCGATTTTAGTCGTGCATTTGTATGGGCAGGTTGTGGAAATGCAAAAAGTGTGGGAGTTGGCACAAAAACATAATCTTGCCATTATAGAGGATTGCGCACAAGCCCACGGAGCGATATATCAGGGTAAAAGGGTTGGCACACTTGGCGATGTGGCTGGATTCTCATTTTTCCCGGGGAAGAATCTAGGGGCATTAGGCGATGGTGGAGCGGTTATCACAAAGCATAAAGATGTGGCGGAGAGAGTGCGAGCGTTAGGGAATTATGGCTCACATAAAAAGTATGTCAATCTCTACAAGGGGCTAAACTCTCGCCTTGATGAGCTTCAAGCAGCATTTCTAGAAATAAAGCTAAAACACTTAGATTCTGATAATGAATCTCGCAGGGCAGTGGCGAAGTTTTATCGCGAAAATATCACAAATAAAAAGATTATTTTGCCCGAATGTGTGAGTGAAGAAGGACACGCGTGGCATTTATTTGTCGTGCGTTGTGAGGAGCGGGAGAGATTCCAAGCGTATTTAAAGGAGAATGGGATTGAGACAATTATCCATTATCCTATCCCACCGCATAAGCAAGAAGCCTATAAGGAATATAATCATCTTTCCTTGCCGATTACTGAAAAGATTCATAGGGAAGTATTATCTTTGCCAATTAGTCCAGTGATGAGTAGAGAGCAGGCGCAAGAGGTTGTGCGAGTGGTGAATGCCTTTTAGATAAGAGTATTTGCAAAAAGGCTGATATGGTGCTATTGTGAAGGGCAAAAGTTGAAAAATCAGCATAAACAAGATGAACTTCAAGCAAGGCTTGATAGAGAGATTGCAGAGTTTTTGTGCAATGCCAAAAATGCTATAAATCCCAAAAATCCATATTTAGCATATCAAGATTCTACAAAGAAATTCCCGCAAGTTGTAGTAACGCTCACTTCATATCCGGCTAGAATCTCCACATTACACTATACGCTTTTTACATTATTTACACAGGATTTTAAGCCGCATAGGGTGATTTTGTGGCTTTCACAAGATGAGTTTGTTGGGTTATTGGCGGACTTGCCTAAAGAAGTTTTAGATTTTAGGCAATGTGGGTTAGAGATAGTTTGGGTCAAGGGCAATATCAAGTCTTACAAAAAGCTTATTTATGCTATTAAAGAGTTTGGTGATTGTGTTTTGGTAAGTGCCGATGATGATGCTCTGTATGCAAAGGATTGGCTCTTTAAACTTTATGACGCATATAAGCAGAATCCGCATTGTATCCATGCTCACCGCGCTCACCGCATTGTGTTTGATAAATATGGTAAGATTCTGCCCTATCTTAAATGGAATCTTGATGTTTCATATAAGCAAAGTGTAGCTTCGTTTTTAAATCTCCCAACAGGTGTTGGAGGCATACTCTATCCCCCCCCCCCATTGTCTGCATAATGATGTGCTAAAAGAAGAGATTTTTATGGAGCTTTGCCCATATGGCGATGATTTATGGTTTTGGGCAATGGCGGTTCTAAATGGGACAAAAATCAATGTGGTGAGAGATAATCTCAAAATGCAATCAAGCTTTGTTGATGTTGCTAAAAGTGGTGCATTGTGGATAGAAAATGCGAAGTGGCGGAATGATTGGCAGATTCAAAATTTATTGAAGTTTTATCCCATTTTGAAGCAAAGGGTGATTTTTGATAGTAATGAGTATTGGGAAATACGCTATAAATCCCATGAAGATTCACAAAGGCTTGGTGCGTCTGGGGCTGGAAGCTATGGAAGATTGGCAATTTTTAAGGCAAAAGTGATAAATGACTTTGTAAAAAAGCATAAGATTCAAAGCGTGATAGAGTGGGGCTGTGGCGATGGCAATCAGCTCTCCTTGGCACAATATCCGCAATACATAGGGCTTGATGTATCGCCTTGTGTGATTGAGAGTGTAAAAAGGCGATTTGCTAATGATAAAAGCAGGGCATTTTATGAAGTGAGTGATTTTTTAGAAAATCCTAGTAGTGCAGAGCTTGGCTTATCGTTAGATGTGATGTATCATCTTGTAGATGATGAAAATTTTAAATCTTATATGCGTAATCTCTTTACACACGCACAAAAATTTGTAATCATCTATTCATCAAACAAGGACCAGCCCCACACTCAACATGTGCGACATAGGCAGTTTAGTAGTTGGGTGCAAAAAAATGCAGTAGAGTGGAAGTTTAAGACAATGATACCAAATGCCTATCCTTATGATATAAACAAGCCAAATGAGAGTTCATTTTGTGATTTTTATGTGTATGAAAAGCAAAAATGACAAAAAAATATAAAGAATGTGTAAAAATACATTAAAAATGAGAGAGTATATGAAAAGTTTGTTTTTATGTTTTGTGTATATGATTAGCCTATGTTGGAATATCTTATGGCAAAGATGTAATGAATGGCGAAACTAAGATTAGGAATCAATGCAAAGGTATCTATTAGCACGACTTTAATGGTGCTTGTGAGTTTTAACATTTTGGCATGTTTTGTGTATTTTAACGCACAAAAGACTATTACACTTATTGAGTATGAGACGCAAGAAAAGCAAGTAACGCAATTAGAAAATCTCATAGATGTGTATATTGATGAGAAAAAACGCCTTATTAACAAACTCGTAAAAGAAGCCCTTGCAAGTGGCTTAAATGAATCTCAAATAACACAAAATCTCCACCTTATCCAAGAATCAGGGGATTTTAATCTCACTTATATCGTATCGGTATAGAATCTAGCGGGAGAATGCTATGGGGCAATGGCAAACATCAATATCCACAAGATGGCTATGACCCCCGCTCACGAAGCTGGTATCAAATCCCAAAAATTTACTCAAAGATGAAGTGCTAAGTGAGCCGTGGATTCAGGCTTCTTATAAAATCCCCGTTTTTGGCTTTGCCTCTCCGCTGATTGAAAATGGCAGATTCATCGGTGTGCAAGTGCGGACATTGCCCTAAAATCGCTTAATGCCTATATCCACGCACAAGATAAGAATGCAAGCGAACAAGAGATTATCATCATAGACAAAAATGGCAATTATGTCAGCCATAATGATGAGAGTAAGATTTTGCAAAGCGATGAGTTAGCTCAAGCGATAAAGAGTGCCTTTAGTGCCAATACGCCAATTTTTAAGCTAGATTCTAATATCGCAACTTGCAGGCTAGAATCCTAAACACAATGGCTACTATGCTCCATTATCCCAGAATCTCGCATTGCCGATAAGCTAAGTAAAAATAATAAGCCCATCTTCATTATGCTTGGGATTTTTGCCTTTGTCCTTGTGGTGGCATTATATGTGATTTTGGCATATTTACTCAAACCTATTAGACGCATTAAAAAGAGTTTGCTAGAATTTTTTGACTTTTTAAATCATAAACAAAAAAGTGTAAATCCTTTGAAACTCCGCAGTGGCGATGAGTTTCAAGAAATGGCAGAGGCGATTAATGAAAATGTAGAGACGATTCAGCATAATCTTTTAAAGGATACAAAGAGTTTGGAAGACTTTTTTCAAGCGGTTGAGAATATCAAGCAGGGGCATTCGCATTTGCAGATACATTGTTTGTATTTGCAAATGCGAATAATCCGCAATTAACACAGCTTGGCGTGCTGTTTAATGAAATGCTAACTTTCCTTGATGAGAATGTCTCGCGTGTGCTTGCGATTTTGAATCGATATACAGATAATGACTTCCAAAAGCAAGAAAATGGGACAACACAGAACTTGCAAGGCGAACTTCAAGCGATGAATGAAGGTGTGGGGCATTTGGGTGAAGAGATACGCAAAATGCTTTTTACAAGCCTTGATTTTGCAAAATCGCTTAATCTCAAGGCAAAAGAGCTAGAAGATTCTGTAATGGCGATGAGTGAAAGCACACAAAAGCAAAGCAAATCGCTAGAAGAAACAGCAAATGCGGTAAGAGAGATCACAGAATCTATGCAGGGTGTTGATAGTAAGGCACAAGAAGTCGTGCAGCAAGGCGATGACATTAAAAAGATTCTAAGATTTATCGCAGAGATTGCTGACCAGACTAACCTTTTAGCATTAAATGCAACAATTGAGGCAGCAAGGGCTGGGGAACACGGCAGGGGCTTTGCAGTCGTAGCTGATGAGGTGAGAAACTTGGCTGAACGCACACAAACCTCTTCCTTTGCCTTGTGTGTTGTTAGACACAAGGATTCTCGCACATAGAATAAAATAAGATTCTAAGACTACATATCACTTGACTTTTTCCACACTATATGCCCATTGATATTATGCTTTTCATAAATGCTTAAAACCTCTTCTAAAAATGCCACAAGCTCACTCTCACCAGAATCTTTTGCAGATTCTAACATTTGGATAAACATCTTTTTGCCTGTTTCAGTTTGCTTTAGATTTTTCTTTAAAAAATTATGCCTACTACATAGAGTTTGCCCATTTTCTAAAACCGCTTTTCCACCTAAATCCTTTGGTTTTATATGGTCTATATGAAGCTCAACTCCTTCTTTTTTACCCATTCCACATATCACACATTTATAATTATCTCGCTCTAAAATTTGCTTTTTTAAAGCTTGACTAAAATCCTCTAAATCTTGCCTTAAATTGATAGAATCTGGGTCATAGTGATAAACTCCCTTTGCAATCTTTTGCAAATAGCCTTTTTGGTGCAAACTTCTAATACCTCTATCTGGGTCTCTAAAAACTTTCCCTGTGCGTTTTTGCCATTCTTTAACAACCCAATCCACCACTCCAGTGTGTTTAATATCTCGTTTTGGATTTGTCTTAAAAAAATCCATTATTAAATCAAGTTGAGAGCCATTATTTTTCATCAAAAATTCCCTTTTCTTTTTGAATTGTTTCTAAAAATCGTTTTTTGCTTAACTTGCAATATTCCCTATCTAGTTCAATGCCTATAAAGTGCCGATTGTTAAGATAAGATTCTATCATTGTTGTGCCACTCCCACAAAATGGATCAAACACCACATCACCTACATAGGAAAATAGCTTAATGCACCGCTTCGGCAGCTCTCTGGGAAAAGGGGCTGGGTGTCCTATGCGTTTTTTAGACTCTCCATTAAAGCTCCATAATCCATTCGTCCAAGCCATAAACTCTTCCTTGCTTATATCACTCTCTCCTTTATACTTTTTCTTCCAAGCCCCTTTATAAAGCACGACTATAAGCTCCACAGGTGCGATAACATAAGGGGCTGATGCACTAAGCCAGCTTCCCCACGCTGTGCGGCGTGAGATATTGCCCTCATTCCAAATGATTGTGCTGTGATAATTCCAGCCAATTTGCTTTGCCAAAGTGGTTAAATCCGCCCCTACGCTTTGTTGTCCGCCTTTGTTTTTGTCAAGTGGGATATTAAGACAGAATCTTGCCCCATCTTTTGCCCAAAAATAGCAGTTTTCTATCCATTTTTGAGAGAATTCTAAATAGCTTTCATAAGAGTTGGAATCTTTGTTTGAATTATACTCAATACCTACATTATAGGGCGGGGAAGTGATGATCAAATCAAGTGATTTTTCTTGTAAAAGTGTTTTATCAAGACAGGTGTGATTAAATAGTGTTGTGTTTTTGTAGCTAAAAGATGTATTGTGTAATGGTATTGTCATTGTTGAAGCCCTATTAGGTATTTAAAAATTATTGTTTTAATAATAGCATTGAAGTGTTTTATTTGATAAAAATCCATATCAAGCACGGAGCAAATATCCCTTTGCAAGTTTTGATTATTTGCAATTTCGTTTTGTAAATCTTTTTCTTGTGCGAAAGTCATTTTATACTCTTATTTTGATGGTTTTGGTAACTCTTTTTTTGAGATTAAATCCGCCATTATAGCAAACTTATAGAATCCTTTTTTACCATTATGCAAACAAAATCACACAATCCTCTTACTCAAATATCTGCTTAAATCATCGGCAAAGAGCGTTACAATAAGTGAGTTTTCTACCTGCTCGGCGAGTTTTAAACACGCTTGCAAACACGCCCCAGATGAGATTCCAGACAAAATCCCTTCTTCTTTGGCTAGGATTCTAAGCCCTTGATACGCCTGCTCATCGCTAATTTTTTGCACCATATCTATAAGGCTTGTATCCATAGTTTTTGGGATAAAGTTATTGCCAATGCCCTCAATATTGGCACAGCCCTTTTCCCCTCCGCCAATCACAGAGCCGATAGGATCACATAGCACAGCTTGTATCCTAGAATCTTGCTCTTTTAAGTATTTGGCTATGCCGCTAAAGCTGCCCCCACTTCCAGCACCTGCTACAAAGTAATCAAAAATTGGCGTTTTGGGCAATTCAGCTTGTGGTGAAAAATGCGGGAGCGGCGAAAAATCCCTGCGGTCATTTATGTCTAATAAACTCCCTTGTGATTTTCCTGAGCTCCCACATTTTTCACTCACAATCTTAGAATTGCTAGAATCTGTGTTTGAGAGATTGTTTTTCGCTTGATAACCCTTAAAATCATCGCAAAATTCATCTGCCAAATCAATTTGGCTACTTTTTTTGTCATTGCTTGTTGCGTGTGTTGTGGATAAATCCCCCAAAAAATCTCGTATATTAGTATCCCGCACTCCACGCATATCCGCATAAATCTCTTTTGCAGTAGTAAGATAATGTGCTTCAGGATTTAGCGGATTTTCAAACTGGCACAAACTAAAAGAATGTGGAGTAGAATCTAGCAGTTCCTTTGCTTTATCAATCGCCCCTTGCATACCTAGCTCTTTTGGCGTGTTAATCACTTCAGCCCCTAAAGAGCGTATTAAAATCTGCTTTTCAATGGAAAATTTATCCGGCACGACTAAAATCGCCTTGATATTAAAATGCAAGCACACAAAGGCTATGCCTAGCCCGGTATTGCCCGCTGTGGCTTCTATCACCACAGAATCTTTTTGTAGCTTGCCTTGCTTTTGTGCCTTTTGCAAAATATGCAGGGCTGTTCTATCTTTCACACCCCCGGCGGGATTATAGGATTCTAATTTAGCAAAAATGCGATTGTTATTTGGAATCTTTATGCGAGATAGCTCCACAAGTGGCGTATTACCGATAAGTTCAAGGCTTGAGTGAAAAAGCATTCTATATCCTTACTTGAAATATACATCTTTGAAAATTTTTAAAAATAGTAAAAAAGGTTTTTAATTGTATGATAAATAGCAATGCAACTTTACTATAAGATAAAGCAAAATTTAAAACAAAAAAGATAGAATCCGCTCTTACGCAATGCACGCAAACAAAACTATCAAGGTTACACAATGGCAAAAACAAAAGTAGCAAACACCACCACCGCTAACACAAATTTGCACGATGCAAAAAAGTATAAAAAAGATGAGTTCTACACGCAACTTAGCGATATAGAAAATGAGCTAAAGCACTACAAGGAGCATTTTAAAGATAAAATCGTGTATTGCAACTGCGATGACCCACTGCAAAGTGCCTTTTTTGAATACTTTTTCAAAAATTTCAAATGGCTTGACTTAAAGGCTCTTATCACCACTTGCTATAAAAGTCAAAATTACAGAGAAGTAAGCACGGAAGATTCCCCTAAGAGTGCCTATGCGATAAAAATCCACAGAGATGATGTGATAAAAGATGAGCTAATAAACCCACAAAAGCACTCCATAGAAGATGTGGATAAGGCTTTATCACAAATGCACCCATTAAAAGAAGTGGAAGCTACTCTCTCTCTAATAGCCAAACACAATCACAAGAAACACTAGAAGCCTTTGATAAAAACAAACATAAGCTTTTTGAAAATTTTAGAGCCGAGCTAGAATCTGGACTGCCCAAAGAATCCACACAAAACAAAATCAAGAAATCCCCCAAGCACCCAAAACTTTTTGAGATAAGCGAAGATGAAGGGCTAAATAATGCGGGGGATTTTAGGAGCAAAGACTGCATAGAGCTGCTTAAACTCGCCGATATTGTGGTAACAAATCCGCCCTTTTCACTCTTCCGTGAGTATGTCGCACAGCTTGTGAAGTATGATAAGAAGTTTTTGATAGTAGCACATCAAAACTGTATTACCTACAAAGAAGTCTTTTCTCTTATTAAAGATAAAAAGTTGTGGTTGGGATATGGATTTAAAGGTGGAGCTGGGCATTTTATAAATTATCATTATGAAGATTATGCAACAGCCTCAGATCATAGAGAAGGAATGATACGAGTTTCAGGAGTTACTTGGGTAACAAATTTAACACACAAAAAACGCAATGAGATTTTAGAAACTATCGCTAGTTTTGCTAAAACCCCTGAAAAATACCCTAAATATGATAATTATGATGCTATCAATGTGGATAAAACTATTGAGATTCCACTAGATTATGATGGCATTATGGGCGTGCCGATAACTTTCTTAGACAAACATAATCCTAAGCAGTTTGAGATAGTGGCTTTAGGTATAGTTGGTTCGGTAGATTTTACTTGCAATAAAAAAATGGAAGTTTTGGATAAGTTTGGCAATAGCACGGGAAAATTTACTTTTAATGCTAAAGGCACACTTTATAGAAAGTTTGACCCAAGCACTGACAAAACTCCAGCTTTTAAGGATTGTGAAAGTGGGGAGCTTTATTCTAGCATTTACGCCAGAATCCTAATCCGCAAAATCGCCGAAGTAGAAACCTTACGCAAAGCCGAGCAAGAGAAAATGCAGACTTAACTTGTCTCTTATTGTCATATCAAGCGTTTTTTCTTGTCATATTGAGCGTAGCGAAATATCTCTGTTGAGCGTGTAGTAGTGTAGATACTTCGCCTAAAGGCTCAGTATGACAAAAGAGAAGCAAATAAAAAAAGGGTATGACAAAAAAGGGCTTAAACAAATACATAAAAAGGACTAAATATGACAAATGAAAAAGGTAAGCAAATCATAATAAGCCAAACTCAATCAAAGGAGCAACAATGCAAATAGACAAAACAGAAATGAGCATAAAAGAGCTAGCAAGGGGCTATACAAGAGATGAAGAAAGTGGGCAAGTCGTCGCCTATGCAGATTCTAGCGGAGTAGCAAGGCTTAATATCCGCCCTAAATATCAAAGGGAGTTTGTGTATAAAGAAGCCCAAAGAAATGCTGTGATAGATACGATACTAAAGGGCTTTCCGCTTAATATAATGTATTGGGTTAAAAATGAAGATTTTAGTGCGGAGTGTGAATATGAAGTGCTAGATGGACAGCAAAGGACTATAAGTATATGCGAGTATGTGAAAGGGAGCTTTTCTGTGCTGTGGAAAGGTAGCTCGCAGTATTTTCACAACTTGCCAGATGATATGAAAGAAAAATTTTTAGACTACAAGCTTGATGTGTATGTATGTCAAGGGAGTGAGAGCGAGAAGCTAGAGTGGTTTAAGACTATCAATATCGCAGGAGAGACACTCACAAATCAAGAGCTAAGAAACGCAGTATATGCGAGTGAGTGGCTAAGCGATGCAAAGCTTAGATTTTCTAAGGAAAAGGGCTTGGCAGTGCTAAAGGGAGCTAAATATCTAAAAGGCAGTGCATTGCGGCAAGAATTTTTAGAGACTGCGATTGCTTGGATAGTGGATTCTAAGAGAGATGAAAAGATTTGTGAGTATATGGCAAAACACGCTAAAGATTCTAAAAATGCCGATGAGCTGTGGGGGTATTTTTCAAGCGTGATAGACTGGGTGGAGATGAAATTCCCAACATATCGCAAAGAGATGAAAGGGGTTGAATGGGGATTTTTCTACAATCTTTACAAAGACAAAGACTTGGACGCTAAAGAGTTAGAATCTACAATTGCCAAGCTTATGCAAGATGATGAGATAACGAGTAAAAAAGGTGTTTATGAATATGTGCTAAGTGGCGATGAGAAGCATTTAAGCTTAAGGGCGTTTAGTGATAGTATCAAAAGGGCGTGTGTGCCAATAGTGATGAGCATATAAAAGGCGTGAAATGCCCGCACGAGAAGCAAAAGCTAGAGCTAGAGCAAATGGAAGCAGACCACATAATCCCTTGGAGCAAAGGCGGAAAAACAGAGAGAGAAAATTGTCAAATGCTGTGCGTAAAGTGTAATAGGGCAAAGAGTGCTAAGTAGATTCTAAAAAGAATCTAAAAGCAAGTGGCTAGAATCTCAATAGATAAGGCTCAATATAGCCTATGAGACTAGATTTTACGCACGACTTTTATCAATCGCTTGGCATAAGTCTTCTAGCAAATCTTTTTTATACTCAATACCCACAGATAGGCGGATAAGATTTTCAGCTATCCCCATAGATTCACGCAGATCTTTGGGGATAGAGGCGTGTGTCATACTCGCAGGGTGGCAGAGTAAGCTCTCCACGCCCCCCAAACTTTCAGCTAAAACGATAATACGCGTGGATTTAAAAAAGATTCTATAATCATACTCTGGCTTTAGGATAAAGCTTAGCATTCCCCCACCACCGCGTGCTTGAGAGCTTTGGGCTTCATATTCACTATCGCCTTTTAGCCCCGGGTAATACACCTTTTCCACTGCTTTGTGTTCGCTTAGGGCTTCTGCTAGAAAGAGTGCGTTTTCACAATGTCGCTGCATTCGTAAGCCTAGCGTTTTCATACCGCGGATAAGCAAAAAGCTATCAAATGGCGCAAGCACTCCACCTATGCTATTTTGCAAGAATCCTATGCGTTCAGCCAAGCTCTCATCATCTACCACCACAAGCCCGGCTACAAGGTCGCTATGTCCGCCAAGATATTTTGTTGCTGAATGCACCACAATGTCAATGCCAAGCTTTAAGGGCTGCTGTAAATAGGGTGTCATAAAGGTATTATCCACGATACTTAACACGCCTTTTTTTCTACAAATTTCAGCGACTTTTGCCAAAGGTGTAACGCTTAGAAGTGGGTTTGCTGGGCTTTCTATCAGCACGGCTTTGACTTCAGGGGTGAGGGCGGAATTGAGTGCGTCTAAATCCCTTGTATCCACGATTTTATACACGATGCCAAAGTTGTTAAAGACTTTATCTAAGATTCTAAAAGTCCCACCATAGACATTTTGTGAGATGATAAGGCAATCTCCGCTTTTAAATAGGCTCAAAATCGTGCCAAGGGCTGCCATACCAGAGGCAAAGGCAAAGCCATATTTCCCGCCCTCGCATTCAGCAATAAGGCTCTCAATCCCATCTCTTGTGGGGTTTTTGGTGCGAGAGTATTCATAGCCTTTGTGTTTGCCTAGCTCATCTTGTGCGTAAGTGGAAGTTTGGTAAATGGGCGTATTTACCGCCCCTGTGCGTGGGTCTGTGGTCGCGCCTGCGTGAATTAGTGTTGTATCAAAGCTACTTTGCATAGAAAATCCTTTATTTACAAATATATTTAACTTGTATCTTAGTGCTTACTTCCTGTTCCTTTGGTGCGGGAAGCTCCCAGCTTATGTCTGCTGATGCACTCATATTGCTGAGTTTGGCAAACTCACGCGGTGCAATAGCGTTATTCACGCCATCAGCCCCTGCTAACATACATTTTTTATCTAGAATCTCGCTTAGCTCTTTTTGGGCATCTTTGGCAAGATTCAAAGCCCCATTAAATGCTTTATCTTGTGTGTGTTGCCACGCTTCAGGAGTGGCAATTATGGTAACATTTGGTGCAAGGAAACTTAGGAATTTATTTTTATTGATTTTCTTATCAATAGTGGCGATAAGGTTATCATAATCTTTTTTTTGCTCACTTGGGACATCACACTCTAGGCTAAAGCTTAGCGTATAGCCAACGGTGTCTCTTGCTGCCCCGTCTTTGTATTGAATATTTGGACGCAAATCATAGTTGCCGCCCTCGCACAATCCCTTTTCCTTATTGAGATTCAAAATATCATTAAGAGTGTTGGCTATCTCTTTTTTAGCATTAGATTCTATCTCGCCGCCCTTACGCAAACTATCACTTTCAGTAATGCGGATACTCGCTTTATATACATCAGGCATAATGGGTTGGGAAAAGGATATATTTTTGTAAATACATAGAGAATGACTAGGGCATTCATTTGTAGCAAGATTTATAGAATCATCACTGCACGCGGTAAAAAAAACTAGCCCAAAACTAAGTGTTGCTATGGCAAAAGGCTGAAATCTCATAAACTCTCCCTGTATAAAAAAGTGGGTGTGAAACGCTGTCGATTATAGCTTTTTTGAGTAACTTACTAGTAATCAAGCAGTCCATCTTTTGGCAAAATAAGATGAATGTCTTTTGGTAAATAGCCTAAGATTCTATCAAGGAAAATGCTATTGCTTAGCATATCTCCAAGGAGCAAGACTTTTTTAATTTGCAAATTAGTTTTTGTATCTCGCACAAGTGTGGCAACAAACTCACTTAGAGAATCTAAGATACCATAGCTTAAAATCTCATCTTCCATATCCGCACATTTGAAACTTAGGCTTGAGCGGATAATGCGATGATAATCAAGGCTTAGTGCATTGTCCTCTCGTAAAAGTGTGTAATCAATGCGAGGACCCCGCTCACGCACAAAGCGATATGCACGATAAAAAATAGCATTTTTATCGCTCACTCCATTTGTGTTAAAGCCTAGAGTAAAAGCCGCACTATCAAATATATCAATAAGATTATCTTTTGGCTGTTCTAAATCTGGCAGGGCGTTTATGGATTCTGCAAGGTGTGGAAAGCGTGAAGTGAAGTTTTTAATAAGCTCCGCCCCGCCTTTGTAAGATGTGGCAATGTTTTGCAAAATAAGCTTTGGGTTACTCTCAAAGTGGATATCAAGCAGGACTTTTGGTTTCTCTTCATACACGAGAAAAGCACTTTTATGCCGTGAGCTAAGGTAGATGACTAAATGTCTTTGGGTTAAATCTGTGATATGCTCCTGTATAAGAGAAGTGAGCGTATGTGATGTGGCAATGTGATTGTCAAGGAAGATTCCGCTCTGTGAGATGGTAAGAATCTGCTCTTTTGGAACAGGGGAGTGGCAAAAATCAAATGGTGATGGAGAATCTTGGCTTGGTGTGGAGAGAAAAAAATACCCTATATCATCTTGTAAGAGTAAAGCCCCGATGATGGCTAAAGGCATATCATAAGGTAGTCCAACTTTAACTAGCCCCGTGGCATTGAGCGGAAAATGTTTTTCAAAAACTTCCTTTGGCACAAGGTGGGTTAGGGGCTTTTCAAAACTTGCAAGAACATCAATTTGTCCCTTATGTATGCGGAAGTAGGTTTTAAGCGAGGCAATATCACAAGCAAGGGTTGTGTGGGTGCTTGGCGTTGGGGTAAGGGAGAGTAAAACAATGCCGCGTTGTGTGTGAAAAGGGACTTGCTGATTGTCTTTAAGGGAGCGAACAATTTGTAAAAAGTATTCCTTATTTTGTGTAGCAAGGGGCTTATGAGCGATGGATAGTGGAGGGTTTAAAAACGCAAAACCATCGCTTTTGGGATTAAGAATCTGACTTGTTTGCATAGGGGTGTAATAATAGGTTTTTGGTGTGTTAAAAAGAGCGATAATTTGATGAGAGCTAAAAAGTGTGGAGCAGGGGAGTAGTGTAAGCAAAGCAAGAGATAGAATTTCACTTAGATTCTGGCTAGATGTAGGGCATTCTTGCAAAGAGAGCTTGTCAAAAAATGCTTGATTTGGAGAGAGCGGAACAATCTCTTCAAAAGCAAAATAGAGTGAGAGCGGGAGGGAAAGTGAGATGTCGTTGGCAAATTGCAATATTTTTTGAGAATCTATAATATTTTGTGAGTTGTGATAAAGTGTGAAAGCATAGGGCGTTTGGGTTGTCTGCGTGGGTGTTGATTGTGTAGAATCTTGGCTATCTTGTGGGGCTTGGCTTTGTGGGTAAGATTCTATAATAGCTGATAGGTCTGGGATAATGCAATGCGTGTGTGAATCTTGCGTGTAGAAAAATGCCTCTAGGTTTAGGTTTTTAGCTTGTGAGGCAAGAAGATAGAGAAAAAAATCCGCATCTTGACTTGTATTTAAGAATCTAAAGTCATAAATCATTCATAGCCTCTAAATGAGCCATTTGCGACATCTTGCAGATCTCTATTGTCTTTTTTATGAGCAGTTATTCCATTTTCTGCTAAAAAGTCTAGGGCGAGCTGCTCCATTGTTTTTGCTCCATTTTTAACAGCAGATGAAAGGGTGAATGCCGTGTCTTCGCCAATGACTTCTGGGATAATGCCAATGATTTTAACCGGTGGTAAATCACCATAAATAGCTGTCATTCTAAGTGTTTGGAGCATTTCTACTTCGTGGGCACTCCCTGCCCAAGTGACGATTTGTGGGACATTATCAAAATCAAAATAATACACATCACCTATTTGAGCATCTTTAACACTCACGCAATCAAGGATAAGCACTTTGTCATAAGAAGTAATAAGGGGAATAAGCATAGAAGCAAGTGTCCCACCATCTACAAAATCCACTTCATTTTCTCCACTGAAGCGATAGTTTAGCTTTAAGAGATTGGATAAATGCACCCCAATGCCCTCATCGCCAAAAAGAATATTGCCAATGCCAAGGACAAGAATCTTCATTCTGCCTTAAACTTTCACATCATCGGTATAACGCATACCGCTTACAATCGCATCTACACCACCATTTGGGTATTTTACAGAGTTCCATACGGCAAGATAAATATGCACAGGGATAAAAATCACAAACGCCCAAGTAAGAATATGATGTAAATTACGCACATTTGCCAACCCACCAAAAAGCACTTCTACCCATTTGAAACAAAAGGCTAGAATCGCCCCAAGCCCATCATCATAAATATTATAATAAAGCACAACACCTGTGAGTGAAATCAGCAAAACAAGTATGCCAAGGCAAAGGTAAGTAGCAAACTGCAATGGATTATACGCACCATCAATATGTGGATGAGTGCCTATAAATAAATAGGCTTTAATGGTATCTAGCCACACTTTAGGTTGTTTGACTTGAGCAAAAGAAACCCTCTCTGGCAAAGATTTTTTATCAAAAATGAAGAGATAAACTCTAAAAAATGAAATACTAATCAATACAAATCCCATTATCAAATGCACACTGCGGATATAGGCTTGAAGATAAGAGTTGCTCACCGCACCCACTTGTTGTTCTGTAACAACCTGTCCTTGTATGACACCTTGTAAAGTAGCTTGTGTCATCTCCGGATTAGAAGCGATAAAAGGATAAGCGATATAGAATCCTGTGGCAATAAGAACAAAAATACACAATGCCCTAATCCAATGGAAGATTCGCGTAAGCCCCGAAAACTCCTCGTGCATATGGAGTTCTTTTTTAAACATTTCAACCTTATTCATATTTTCTCCTTTGATCTTCTAGCGGAGTCGTGCAAATGATGGCTCTACTTTGTAAAGGCTAAGCTCATTGCCTTGTGTATCCATAACATGCACAGCACAAGCAATGCAAGGATCAAAAGAGTGGATATGACGGATAATCTCAAGTGGCTGAGTGATGTCCTTAACCTGTGTGCCAATAAGACTCATCTCATAAGGTCCTTTTTGCCCTTTAGCATCGCGTGGTCCTGCATTCCAAGTGGAAGGCACAACAGCTTGATAGTTTTCAATTACACCATTTTTAATTCTTACCCAATGGCTTAGCATACCGCGTGGCACATTGCCGATAAACCGCCCCTTATACTCTTTATTTTTATCTATACTATAAGGCGCACAAGTGCTTTTATCGCCCTTTGCAATGTTATCTTTAAGTGCATTAAAGGCTTTGATTCCGTGGTCTGCGACAACCTTGCATTCAATCGCTCTAGCGGCAGTTCTACCAAGTGTGCTAAAAAGTGCTTCTTTTGGCAAACCTGTGGCTTGTAAAAATTCATTGACAACATCTACAATCGCCTTATTGCCGCTTGCATATCCTACCACAACACTCGCCAAAGGTCCCACCTCCATAGGCTTACCATCATAGCGTGGAGACTTAATCCAAGAGTATTTACCGCTTTCATCAAGGATTTTAGAATCCACGAGCTTGCCATCAGCTCCAATAGTTTGAGCATCTCTAAAGCCTGTATAGTGTGGATTTGTCTTGCCATCATAGGGGTGGAGTGGCTCATTATCCTCATACCACGAGTGCGTAGCCTCTTCTGTAATTTTGCTTTCATCAATGGGATAAACTTTGCTCAAATCGCCATTTTTAACAATCCCACTACTGAAAAGCCACTCTTCAGCTCCCACCTGCATTTCCTGAAAACTAATGAAGTTTTTAACCCCGCAGCCCTTTAGCACAGAATCTTCGCTTTTATATGCCTCTGCTGCCATAATAATATCCGCCCAATACGCACGATTGACAAAATCCACTACTTCTAAATGTTTAGTGAGCCACTCGCCCAAACGACTAGGATCTAAAATATCCATAACAGAAGTTACTCCGCCAACGGTTAGACTTTGTGGGTGAGGATTCTTCGCACCAAAAATTGCCATCATTTGTGCAATAACGCGTTGCACTTCAAGGAGTTTAAGATAATGTGAAAGCACAATGAGATTCTGCTCTGGGGAAAATCTATAAGTCTTATGTCCCCAATACGCGTTTGCAAATGGTCCTAATGCACCTTGTTTGACAAAAGCACCTACTTTTTCTTGCACGACTTTAAGATCAGCTTCTCCTGCACACAACGGATTTGGCGTGTATTTGAATGCAAGTTTAGCAGCCTTGGCACAATCAGCTTGTAAGGCTGAGGTAATATCACACCAATCAAGTCCGTGTAAAGTGTAAAAATGCACCGCGTGGTCGTGCAAAAAGAGCGAGATATTCATTAGTGTGCGTGTGAGAATGGCATTTAGTGGAGGCTTAATTCCCAAAGCATCTTCAACAGCCACAATACCCGCTTTGTAATGTGAATAAGTGCAAACACCGCAGATTCTCTGCACCAAGAATCCTGCATCGCGTGGGTCGCGGTTTTTTACGATTGTCTCTAGCCCACGCCAAAGTGTTGAGCTAGAAAACGCATCTTGAATGACATTATTCTCATCAACAATCACTTCAATACGCAAATGCCCCTCAATTCTTGTGATAGGATCTACAATAATACGCTTTGTCATTTTCTACTCCTTATTTTGCATTCTGTGTTGAGCTGATAATCGCGTGAGCGGCAATTCCAATGGCTGTTGCACCAAGCACGACAGCCCCTATTGTATCTGCGGTTTTATCCGCTCCCAAACCATTAAAACTTGTCGTATAGAGCTTGTTGCCAATAGGCTCTTCAAATGGATTCATTGTATCCCAAAAATGTGGCTCACTGCACCCAATACAGCCGTGTCCTGCTTGAATAGGCCAACTTGTATGTTGGTTGAATCTCAATTTTGAGCAGTTGTTGAATGTATAAGGTCCTTTGCAGCCGACTTTGTAGAGACAATAGCCTTTTTGTGCATTTTCATCGCCAAAATGCTCCACAAATTGCCCAGCATCAAATCTCCCGCGTCTCTCGCATAAGTCGTGGATTCTAAGTCCATAAGCCCAAGTTGGGCGATTGTAGGCATCAAGCGTAGGGAGTGAGCCAAAAAGGATATAGTGCAACACATTGCCTACAATATTTTTTTCACTCGGCGGACAGCCCGGCACATTAATAACATTACGATTTGTAATCTCGCTTAGTGGCACGGCATTTGTTGGGTTTGGGTGGGCAGCCTGAATTCCCCCAAAGCTAGAGCAAGTGCCAATAGCAAAGATGGCTTTTGCATTTTTTGCAGCCATTCTTGCTTCCTCTGCTCCTGTGCGTCCGTGCCCTCCAATAGTGAGATAAAACTCGCTCCCACCTTTTGGGATTCCACCCTCCACCATAAGGATATATTCTCCAGCGTATTTTTCAATAGCGTGTTCAAGATTCTGCTCTGCTTGCCAACCTGCCGCAGCCATAACAGTTTCGTGGTATTCAAGGCTGATGTAGTCAAAGATAAGAGAATCTATGCTTGGAGCATCACTTCTTAGCAAGCTTTCACTGCAGCCGGTGCATTCTGCCATATGTAGCCATACCACAGGTAAGCGATTAGCCACTTCAGCAGCTTTAGCAGTTAAAGGGGCAAAACTCGCAGGTAGAGCAAGTGTAGCTGTCATCATACCTGACCATTTCATAAAATCACGGCGAGAAAAACCTTTAGATTCTAGCTCTTGCATTAAATCTTTGTTGGGGTTATGTGCGGGGAGCTTGGCTAACTCATCAAGTCGCTTTGAGGCTTGTTTAAACAACTCTTCATTTGCATCTTGTAATTTCATTTGCTGATTTCTCCTTTTTTGCAGTTTGTGTTTGTGATTTTGGAATACTATCTTATTTTTTGTATTTTATTGGGAAAAAATGCGGCTTGTGAGAAAAAGTAAAATATTTTTAAATAAAAGTTACAAAAAGTGATATTTTGTTTGATGTTTTATTGTGAATGTGAGCTGTGGCAATGACAAAGATAAGGCATAGGTGTTGTGAGGTAGTTTTTGGGAATTTTTGTAGGATTGTGCAAGGAAATGAGGAATAAAAAATATTTTTTGTTGAATAAAGGGTTGTATAATAGGCGGATTTTAAACTTGCAATGCGAGGTTAAAATAATTTTAAACAACTTGAAGGAGCTTGTGATGGCTAAGTATATAGAATTGAGTAATGATAATTTTGATGCGGAAATCGCTAATAGCGTGGCGTTAGTTGATTTTTGGGCACCTTGGTGCAATCCTTGCAAAATGCTTTCTCCTGTGATTGATAAACTTGCAGAGGATTATAGTGGTAAGGCAAAGGTTTGCAAGGTTAATGTGGATAATGAAGGTGAGCTTTCAAGACGATTTGGAATTCGCAATATCCCCACCATTTTGTTTATGAAAAATGGGGAGATTGTTGATCAAATCACTGGTGTTCAGCCAGAAGACATTATCCGCCAAAAGTTAGATTCACTTCTATAACAAAATCTTTTGATTTTTGTAGAATCTAGGCTCTGCTAGGCGGAGCTTGGGCTTTCAAATACACAATGCTTCAGTTTTTAAAAAGACTTTTTTCTCACCCCATTAGTTACCATTGGCTTATTCTCATTGTGAGTGCGTATATTGCCCTATGTCTTAATCGTCCCTTTCATCAAACCTTTGATAGTGCTGCTTTATCAGCGGGGTTTGTGTATCTTGTATGGGTGAAGTATATCGTGCATATAGCCATTTTGGCATTGGCTTTTGAGATTCTAGCCTTAAGAGTAAGCGTTAAGTATATTTTGATTTTCGTGCTACTTTTATGTAGTGTGTGTGGATTCTATATGGAATCTTTGGGTGTGGTGATTGATGAAGATATTATCCAAAGTGTATTTGAGACACACACTGATGAAGCTTTGAGTATGATAAGTCTTGGGCTTGTTATGTATGTTTTGCTTTTTGGTATTGTTCCAAGTGTGGTTATATGTTTTATAAAGATAAAGTGTTGTAGCTTTGTCAAAGCATTACGACCAAAATTATTCTTTATGCTTGTTTTAGCCATTGTGATTGGTGGAAGCTATATGTCTATGGGCAAAGATATTATCTTTGTGTTTAGAGAGCAAAAAATACTTGGGGATATGCCCAACCCTATTGCCCCTATTCGCTCTCTTGTGTTATATATTCAGCATTCAAAAGAGAGGAATTTCACTCCTATGCTTGTAGCTCAAGATGCGGTGTTGGGTGCGGATTCTCCAAAGCAGATTGTGCTATTTGTGATTGGCGAGAGTGCAAGAGGTGCAAACTTCTCACTTAATGGCTATGAAAAAGAGACAAATCCCTACACAAAAGCGTTTAATGTTATAAGTTTTAGAGAATTTTACTCTTGCGGTGTGATTACAGCTATTGCTGTGCCTTGTATGCTTACACACTACACGAGAGAGACCTACACACATCGTAATCTTTCGCTTTATGTTAATAATATTCTTGATATTGCTCAAAGTGTTGGGTATGATGTGTGGTATTTGGGAAATAATGGTGGAAAATGCGTCGGAGGTTGTGATAGAAATATTCATAATACCCTTTTTTACCCAACTGATAGCCTTGATAGTGTAATGCTAAAAGATATACAAGCGATAATCAAAAATGCAGAGCAAAACAATCAAAATACATTTATCGTCATTCACGGCTATGGGAGTCACGGAGCTTCATATACGAGCCGCTATCCAAAGGAGTTTGAGCGTTTTACCCCTGTGTGTGAGCAAAAAGAGCTATCAAAATGCACGAATGAAGAGATAAGGAATGCTTATGATAATTCACTCCTTTACACAGATTGGGTTTTAGCCCAAATGATAGATATGCTAAAAGCAGATTCTAATGGAGAGGATTCTAGCTCTATGCGTTCTATGCTGTGGTATGTGAGTGATCACGGCGAGAGTTTGGGTGAGCTTGGGCTGTATATGCACGGAGGGCTTGGCTATGCTCTAGCTCCAAAGTATCAAAAGCATATCCCCTCAATTATGTGGTTTAGCCAATCGTGGGGTGAGATTCCACATTTAGCAAGAAAAAGAGTGGAGCAGGAATTAAGTCAAGATTATGTATTTCATACACTTTTACATATTTTAAATGTGCAAACACAGGATTATGATAAGAATCTAGACATTTTACAGCTTTAAGATTTTGTAAAGATTCTAAAATGGAGAAAAATAAATGAGAAAGAGCTTTTATTTTGTAATGTTATTTTGTGTTTTGCTACATCCACTTTATGCGCAGATTCAAAATACAGCTTTGCTTACACAAAGTGATTTAGAGCAGGTGAGCCAACTAGCTGGTTTAGACTTATTGCAGTCAAATTTTTTAGAATCTCAAGGCAAAAAGGTTTTTATGCTTTCAGATTTTAATAATATCAGTGATTTTAATGCAGATATGCCTTTTATGGCGAGATTGTTTCTAGCGACATTAAAAGAAAATAAAAATTTTGTCCTAAGCGGTGCGATTGCGAGTAATGCTTTTAATGCTGACCCAATGCTAGATAAAATCCGCCAAATGCGTAATAACAAGGAGTTTGCAGATTCTATTCCTAAAGGTTCGCTTATTACTCCACAATATTCCATAAGTGCGCGTCTATCAAGTAATACGCGATTGCAAAAAGATACATACATCATTGAATATCACTTCATTTTCACATTGCTTGATTTGAAAAGTGGGCTTGTGGAGTGGGATTTTACGCATAATATCACAAAGTTAAGCAAAGAGTTACCAAGTGAGAGTTTAGAAAGTCAATATGGTATTGCGTGTAAAAATGATCAAAATATAGGAGATACTCATCTAAAAGAAGTTTGCGAGATTGCTATAAGTGAGCTGTGGGAAGGCAATGTGCAGGATATTGCAGAATCTAGGCGAGGGTTAATGTTGAGCTATGCACAAAAGGCAGTGAAGCTAGAATCTGCCTTTGGGTATCGTGCATTGGCTAGTTTGTATCGCTTTGGTGTTGGGGTAAAGCAAGATATGCAAAAAGCCTTGCAGCTTTATGCTAAAGCCTGTGAAAGCAATGATAGTGCAAGCTGCTATAATCTCGCCCTTATGGCACAAAACGCACAAGGTATGAAGCAGGATCTTGCTCAAGCTAAGGCGTATGCGGGTAAGGCTTGTGATTTGCAAATGAATGCGGGGTGTAGATTGCTAGAATCTTTAGAAAAAGCTAAAGCAGTAGAGAAGCTTGATGAGCGTGTGTTGGAGCTACAGGAGCAGTGTGAAAAAAATATACCTTCAGCTTGTAATGATTTGTCCTTTTCTTATTATCACGGGCTTAATGGCGTGGTAAAAAATGATGCCATAGCCGTGGAGTTTATGCAAAAATCGTGCAGTTTTGGTGGCATAGGTGGATGCTATCATCTTGGACTATGGTATTCAGGTGGGTATGGTGGGCTACAAAAAAGTAATCAAAAAGCCATAGAGCATTTTGTAAAATCCTGCGATGAGTTACAAGTCAAAGAGGCGTGCAAAGATTCTAGCCTTACTCAATGTCAAAATAATGAGCAAAATTACAAAAGTGTGGCGTGTCAAACTATCGGGGCATTTTACGAGCAGGGTGGGACTGATTTGCCACAAAATACAAGCAAGGCACTTAAATATTATCAAAAGGCTTGTGATATGGGGCTAGAACTTGCGTGTAGAAACTTTGAATCTTTAAAAGCAAAAACGCAGTGAATGGCGTTGTTTTTAAGAATCTAAATCCCAAAGATTTGTAAATACGCTAAAGCCTAGCTTAACGCCTCAAATAATGACAATCAGCAAATCTAGCCTTTAAGTCTAGGCTAGATTCTATTTAATGCAATGGCTTACGAATTTTGAAAAATTATCTATAATATTTCCACCCTTGCGGAATCCAAGCCCACAAGATTCGTAGGCAAAAAACACATTAGGCTGATAGTAAGAGTCTTTATGCGAGTTTAGCTCATAAAAAGCCTGATACACGCTTTTGTGATTAGCATATATGCCATCTTTAGATTCTACAATCCTGCCTTGTGAATCTAAAATCTCAATATTTGCTCCCTCGCGTCCAAATGCCTTTTTGCAAACCTGCTTTGTGTTGGCTAATGGCTCAAAACTCGCAGGAAGCAATAAGGGGTGATGTGGAAAAAGATCCCAAAGAATCTTTAGCATTCTTTTGCTTTGAAAAAGGAGTGTGTAGGCGGGGTTAAGAAAAATAGTGTTGTGATTTTGCATCATCTCACTCATTAGCAAGGCAAGTTCAGGCTCATCTATGGCGATATTCTCCCACGGAATAAGCTTAAATAAAAATTCATAATTCACCCCTTCAAAGCTTACACCTTCATTTGCACAAAAGCTTATCTTATCAATCGGGGCAAAATCACATATAAAGCCAGATTCTCTAGCGATATATTCTAAAAAACGCGTTGTGCTAACATCTTCGCTAGAATCTGCAATGCAAGAAAATAAAATTTTCCAACCCTCATAGAGTGAGCCAAAGGCTGAAGTATCTTCTCCTAGCGTGATAAGTCGCTTAAAATTTTCGCTCAAAGCGTTGTGAATGTTATTAAACTGCTTATTTTCATCAAGATTGTTGTATTTGAGCAATGCCCATTGCAAAAGTGCGCTTTCATATAGCATTGTTGGTGTATCAGCATTAAACTCTAAAAGCTTAATGGGTTTGCCTTCAATCCCACCAGCAAGGTCAAAGCGTCCATATAAATGCCAATGTATGTCCTCCTCCCAGCTTTGCTTTATTGCGTTAATCAGGCTAGGTGGAATGTCAAGCTCAAAAAATAAATCATTTTCTATGACATACTCTCCAGCCTCTACAAACATATCATAGAGTGTATTTCCCGCTTCATAGAAAGCATTTGCCTCCTGCTCTGTGATATGGATAAGCTCATCGCTGATATAAGAGGTGTTATCCAAATCCGTATGCCACGCTAATCCCATAGATTCAAGCTGCTGTGTGTTAGGTAGTGAAAGAGTAGTGATTGTCATTTGATTTCCTTTTTTGTTGTTGTGTGGGTTTTTGCATATTTTATAGATTTTACACGCCTTAATAGATTCTATATGTCGTGATTATCCGCCGTAGTTTTGTGTGCCTTTATTTGTGCTTGTCCCGCTATTATTACCCCCAAAAAATCCACTTTTTCCAGCATTGCTTTTTGTGCCACTAGTGGTATTTTTATTATTAAAGCTATTTTTGCTTCTCTCATAGGCTTGTGGGGATTTGTAGTTGCGTTGTTGGTTGGCTTGATAGTTGGGGTTATTAAAAAGTTTGTTGCCAATATAGCTTCCCAAAATTGCCCCTGCTGCACTTGCTAAAATCGCCCCGCCAAGCCCCAATCCTCCACCATTTGGGTTTGTTAGCTCACTTGTCCCAGCGTTGATTTTACTCTCTTCTTGCTTGATAAGCTCATCAATTTCGGCTTGACTTAGCATTCGCTCATCGCCATTTTTATCTTTGAGCATAATGCGTGTTTGCTCGCTTGGATACTCTTCAAGCACTTTGTAGCTCCCATCAAACTGCTCTTCAATAATCACAAATGCACCATTTTTTTGGCTATTTTGTAAGGTGGAATTAAGTTCGTTATTGTTGTTACCCGAATCACACGCATTTAGTCCAAAAATAGCCATCACGCCAAGTCCGCCAACCATAGCATAGTTTTTAATCGTATTGATGTGTTTCATTTGTTACTCCTTTTAACTCTAAAGATTATACCAAAGCTGATTTTTTATGATGTAAATGTATATAGAGATGCAAGACATCAATGCTCGCAGGGGTGATACCGCTAATCTCACTTGCTTCAAAAAGGCTTTTTGGTGTGAATTTTTTAAGTTTTTCTATCACTTCAAGGCTTAGTCCGGGAATCTTGTCAAACACAAAATCACGCGGAATCTCCACTTGTAGCATTTGCTCCATTTGTCCAATTTGATTTTTTTGTTTTTGTATGTAGTCAAAATACTTAGATTCTATAAAAATCTGCTCAATTGCCTCTTTGCTCATAGATTTTACATTTTCTACTCCACACTTTGTAAGCAGTATTCTAAGCGTTTGGGATTTTAACTCCTCTCTTCCAATGATATGAATAAGCAAAGTCTTATCGCTAATGGGTGAAAGCCCAAGGGAAGATAGCATATCAAGTGAGATTTGCGATGGGGTAAGGTAATTATTCTGTAAATAATTCATCGTGTTTGTGATATGCTCTTTATCTTGCATAGTTTTTTCATAATATTCCTTTTCAACTAAACCAAATGCAAACGCATAAGGCACAAGTCGCAAATACGCATTATCCTCACGCAAAAGCAACCGATACTCCGCACGAGAGGTAAAGACACGATAAGGTTCTTTTGTGCCTTTTGTTACCAAATCATCAATCATTACGCCGATATAGCCCTCATTTCGTGCTAGGCTAAAAGATTCTCCTTTTAATGAGAGTGCGGCATTAATCCCTGCCATAATGCCTTGAGCAGCGGCTTCTTCATAGCCTGTTGTGCCATTAATTTGTCCTGCTAAGAAAAGATTTGCACATTTTTTTGTCTCCAAAGTGTGATAAAGCTCGGTTGGCTCTACATAATCATACTCTATGGCATAGCCATAGCGTGTGATATGAGCATTTTCTAGTCCTTCAATGCTGTGAATCATCTCCTCTTGCACATCAATAGGTAATGAAGTTGTAAGCCCATTGATGTAATATTCCACCGCTTCCTTAGTTTGAGGCTCTAAGAAAAGCTGATGTCGCTCTTTATCGGCAAAGCGGTTGATTTTATCTTCAATGCTTGGGCAGTATCGCGGTCCTACCCCTTCAATCTGCCCTGTAAAAAGCGGTGCGCGATGGAAATTGCTACGGATAATATTGTGGGTTTTTTCATTTGTGTAGGTTACATAGCAGGAGAGTTGTGTTGGGGCAAAATCCTTTGTCTTGTGGCTAAAATGTGGAGGGTTGCTATCACCACTATGGGTTTCAAGGCGTGAAAAGTCAATACTTCGCCCATCAATCCTAGCACAAGTCCCCGTTTTCAGTCGCCCCAAAGACAAGCCTAGCTCCTGCAAAGAAGTGCTAAGATTCTGCGGACTCATCTCGCCAAAGCGTCCATTTTGAATCTTGCTCTCCCCAATATGCACAAGTCCTCGCAAAAAAGTTCCGGTAGTAAGTATAATAGCCTTAGCATAATAAGTTTTGCCGATATTTGTTTTCACACCTTTGGCTATAAATCTCCCTTGTGAATCTTGCTCGTAGATAAGAGATTCTACGCTTTCTTGTGAAAGTGTGAGATTTGGGGTGTTAAGGGCTATGTCCTTGGCGATAATGCTGTATCTATCCATATCAATTTGTGCTCGTGTGCCACGCACAGCAGGACCCTTAGAAGAGTTCAAGATTCTAAATTGAATTCCGCATTTATCGGTAATCTCTCCCATAACGCCACCTAGAGCGTCTATCTCTTTTACCAAATGCCCTTTGCCTAGCCCTCCCACTGCGGGGTTGCAGCTTGCTAGAGCGATATTTTGAATTAAAAGTGTAAGCAGGTGCGTTTTTGCTCCCATTTTTGCACTTGCTATACTCGCTTCTAGCCCAGCGTGTCCGCCGCCCACGACTAAAACATCATATTCCATTAGAATCCTTGAAAAATTTTTGGCGTATTTTACTCTAGAATGGTTATTTTTTGCTATTCTCACGCAAACAAACAATAGATAAGGGATAATGATGAAAAAACAATTATTGCGTCGCATAGGGTTTTTTGAAAAGATAAGTGAAAAAAGCCTAGTATCTTTAGAATCTATTACAAAGATAAAAAATGTAGATAAAAATGAGATTCTATATTATGAAGGAGATGTGCTTAAGTGGGTGTGTTTGCTTGTGAGCGGGCATTTGGAGCTATACAAAATGGATAAAAATGATAATGAATTATTTTTGTGCTATGTGGATAGTAGGCTTAAGGGTGCAAGGCTGATTAATGCTTGTGGGGCTTTTAAGCCTTATGAGGCAGCTGCGAGTGTGCGGGGCATAGAGCCAAGTGTGGTAGCACTCATTGAGATGGAGCCTTTGGCATTGCTTGTGAAGCAGAATATTGAGATAAGTAATGCTTTTTTATCTGCGTTTATGGATAAGGCGATTGTGTTTAAAAATTTTATCAATTTTAAGGAAGTGTATGATAGCACTTCGCGTGTGGGGTATTTGCTCCACACGGAGCTAGAGAGGTTTAATAAAACTCAAAGGCAAGTCATAGCACACGAGCTTAATATCAAGCTTGAAACGCTAAGCAGAATCTTGCAAAAAATGCAACAACAAGGTTTGCTTAGCAAAGATCAACGCGGAGATTTGTGTATTAATGATAAATCTACCTTTGCCACACTTTTTGGTAATGTCAAAATGGCTAAGATTCAAGGCTCTATATCATAAAATGCTTTTTTGAGATTGATTGTGCCGTGGTAGAGCGTGTTTTGCAAAATCTCTATGATTTGCCCTGAGGTTGTGCCATTGCCAAATGGGTGGGAGATATTTTTTGGGGCAAAATCCTTACTTGCAAGATGATTGATAGAATCTAAAACTTCTTGCACATAGGCTTGTGGCTCTTCTGGGTTTGGCGTGATACTTATCACAGAGTGGGGCATAAGCCGCCCTTTTTGTCTATCGCCAATATTAATTGTAGGCGTATTAAGGATAGGAGCTTCGCCCAAACCGCTTGAGCTATTGCCTATCACAAACTTTGCAAGTTTTACACTTGAGAGATACAGCACCCTGCCCAAACTCGCACAAAGCACTATGTTTTGCGGATATTTTCTCATATAAGATTCTAGCACTTCATTGATGAGGCTTCCGCCACTATCGGCATTTGCCTTTGTCGCTAGAATCTTGTATGGGCTTTTGAGCAAGGCTTGAAGGATAAGTGTGATTTCCTGCGTTGGATTTGTGGATTCTAAAGTGGTGGAATGAAAAGTCAGCACACAAAAAGAATCTAAAAAATGTGCAGGGGTTTGAAGGGTGGATTCTAGCTCTGCTTGAGTAAGCAATGGTGTGTTATGGATATTTTCAACGGCTAATGATCCGACATTAAACACACGCGATGGGTTTTCGCCTAGCTGAATAACGCGTCTCCTATATATCTCTGTGCTAGCAAAATGCAAATAGCTCATTTTAGTGATACAATGTCGCATATACTCATCATTTGCACCTTGCGTGGTTTCGCCACCGCTGATATGGGCTATGGGGATATTGAGATTGGCACACGCGATAGCCACACCAAAAGCCTCATATCTATCACCTAGAAGAATAACCATATCGCAAGGAGTTTGTAAGAAATATTGACTAAAGGCTGTGATAGTGGCTGCTAGGGATTTTGCTATGTCAAGTTGAGTAGAGCTAGAATCTTGCAAGATAGGGATTTTAGCAGTGATATGAAAGCCATCAGATTTTATTTCTTTGTAGGTATTGCCAAGGGCTTGGCTAAGGTGAGAGCCTGTAACAAGCAGGGAAAAATTAAAAATATGATTATCTCTTAGGGCTTTAGCAAGTGGGTAGAGTAAGCCCCATTCCGCACGAGTGCCGGTAACTAAAGCTATGGACTTAAGAGATTTAGAGTTAGAGCTTTTCCTTAAGGAGCATAAAGGATTCTGCATAGAGAGGGACTTCATCTATCGCCCCCCCCCAGCTAAATTATGGGCTAAATTTTGCATAGATGTCGCGTCCGCTCCGCGGATACAGCCACGATAGAGTGCTAGGGCTTTTAGGTTTGGGATTGAACGGGGGAAGGGCAGGATTCCCACTTCACTTTCATAAATTGCCATAATCTCGCATTTTTTAGCAAAAAACTCGCTAATATCCACAAACACATTTGGCACAAAGCTCTGTGCGGCAAAGCTAGGGGCAAACTCACTCTCGCTCAAAGTCTCCATCATTAGCACGCGTTCAATGCTTGGGTAGCGAAAGGACTTCGTGCAGGCAAATGCAGATTCAAAAATCACGCGATGATCGCTATGCACATCATACGCAAAGGGTAGATAGATAATATTAGGCTGTATTTGTTTGAAAATGGCAGAAAATGCACTAATAATTTTACTTTTTGGATATTCATCAACCTTCATTGTTTTAAGCCCTAGTCTATGCACGCTTGAAAAGCCATAGGCTTGGCATACGGCGATGATTTCATTCTCTCTTTTTTGGATTACTTCTTTGCTGAAGCCCTCTTCTTCAAAAATATCTGTGCAAAAAATGCAGTGGATTCTATCTCCTTGAGCTTTGTGCTTGAGAAGTGTCCCACCAGCACCTAGCGTTTCATCATCTGGGTGCGTGGCAATAATTAGAATGTCTTTATTCATTTGTGTCCTTTATTTTAATACTAATGTTTGATGAAGTGGATCTTCTTTTTTACTTAAAAACCGAGAAAAGTCCAAGGTTTTTATAAGTTCATACGCTCTTTTTGCACTTCTACCATCACCATAACTATTTTGTATATTTTGGATAGATTCTCTAAATGTAGTGCTTGTCGCTTTGATAATAGAATCTTTAATATCCTGCTTATTTGATGAGCAGAAAATGACATTTTTATCTGCCATACGACCGGTTTGTCGCATACCGACATTAATCGCAGGTATTGGGATAGAAGCTGCCTCGCCTATCCCAGAACTGCTGTTTCCTATTATAAACTCCGCTTGTTTATAAATAGATAAAAATAAATCTCTATCTATGTTTGCGTAAAAAATAAAATTTTGATGTGTCTTGAAACGCTCTATTGTAGCAATAAGCTTTTGATTGCCATAATCAACATTTGGATAGCTTACAAAAGCTCCTATATTTGCCTCTTGTAAGGATTCTAAAATATTTGTAAAAATCACATCAACAATATCTGCTTCTTGTGTAACAGGGTGAAAAATAAGAATAGCGAATCTTTCAAGTTGCTTTCTATTGAATTTTGAAAAAATCTGTTTCAAGGGCATAGGGTTAAAATCCACAAATTTATCTAGGGCAATGCTTCCAATATTATAGATTCTCTCCCTTGCTTCCCCCATTGCTACAAGTCGTTTCAAGTGTGCTTCACACGATACAAAATGTAGGCTTGATAGCTTTGATGTGGCGTGTCGTATCGGGTTATCAATATAGCCATCACGGACATGGTCTCCACCAAAAAAGTGAATTGAAGGAATACCAAGATAACCACTTATCATACTGTAGATCACCACATCTTCCCTATCTCCCGCATAGCATAAGACATCTGGGGCAAAATCTGCAATAATCTCTAGTGAATTTTGCAATAAAAGACTAGCACTTTTAATCCTTGATATTTTAGAATCACTTGCAAGAAGTGTTTCTATTTTTGCAAGGATAGGGATATTATCTTTTTCAATTTCTTTCACAGAATATCCATAAATAGGCGAAAGGTGTGCTCCACTCACTAAAAGGCGAAAATCTATTTGTGAATCTTGTGTAAGCAGTTTATACAATGGACTTAAGAGGTCATATTCTGAACGAATAGAGCTAAAGGCTAGAATTTTTTTCATCAAAACACATCCGATAAAATAGGTGAAAAATCTAAAGAGGTTTTATCTTTCAGTATAGGAAAAAAAGTCATACAAATGGGTTGAGTATTTTTATGAATCTTGCTCTCAAATTTTAGTGGCATTAGCACTTCCTTATGATTAAAATTTTGCGTTGGTATAGGGATTTGCACTTGATTATCAAAGATGTGTAACACATCAATCACATCATTATAGAGCTTGTAAATGATTTGGCAGTCTGTATCAATATGCTTATAGTATTGATGAAATGACAATCTCCACTGCAACATTTCTTGCGTAAAGCGAAGTTGTTGCCAAGGCAGAGACAGAACCTGATGTAAGGGTAGGGTTGAAAAAGCATATTTGCCTATAAGCTCAAATCTACCGAGTTTTGACAAGATAGGATAGGCATTAGCATTTGGAAAAGCAAGGATAAAATCAACTTTATCTTCCATAGCTACTTCTTTTATGGTGTTGAGAATGGCAAAATACGCTCCATTTTTCCGCACACTTTCATCAATCATTGAGGTTGTAAAGAGATAATAATTGTAGCTTTGCTCATCAAGCTTGGCTTGGATTCTTGTGATATTCCCCATACCCTTAATCGCGTTATCGCGAGTGTAGCAAATCATTTTATTGCCAAATGGTGTGGCGGTAAAAAATCTTTCATAATACGGCATAGGCTTACGAAAGATTTTGTGAAACAAGTTTTGAATCTCTGCCTGATAATTTAATTTATCTTTGCTATTTTCTAAAATAATAATATTCTCTCTCACCCTCTTTTCCTTTTCAATCTCTCGCTCACTTCCAAAGATTCCGCAACGATGACTTTACTTGGAATCTTAAAGGGGGCAAGTTTGTCTTTACAGAAAGTTCTTATGTATTTTTTTAATTCTAGATTCTGCGTTACCTGCGTTGTCTCTTTGGTGCTTTTAGCGGATTTGCAAGTGTGGATTTGTTGCTTTGCAACTGCATCTTCGCTCAAGGATCGGTCATTACCCCTTAGGTAACTCCCTTCGCCTTTGCTTTGAAAACCACTAAAATCACTCAAAGATACTTCCGCAGTGTTGCTGTCTGTGTTTTTAGAATCTAAGTTTGCAGATTCTGCTTTGCTAGATTTTATGTAATGATTAGAATCTAACACCACCTTTACACTTACACTTTGCCCTGTAATCGCATTAGATTCCCCATATACAACACAATCACTTATAAATGGAATCTGTAATAGCACTCCCTCAACTTCTTGTGGGATAACTTTCTCTCCACCCACATTTATAACTTCTTTTGCCCTGCCTATAATCTTTATATACTCTTCCCCATTAATAGTTTTTACTTCTACTAAATCTCCAGTAGCAAAGTAGCCTTCATTATCAAACACACTATTATCACTATTAAGATAGCCTAGTGCGTTTGTGTGGGATTTAAGATAGAGTATATTATCCACTATCTTGTAGCCTGCATTTATGATTCTAAAAAACTCTGCGAAGTCGCTCTCATCTGTTTGTTTGGTTTTAATGGCATTTGTCTCACTTGTCCCAAAGCTTTGCTTGAATCTTGTGTGCGGCAGGGCTTGTTGCAAAGATTCTAAAAGTTTTGAAGACATTTTTTCGCTTCCATAAATGACTAGCTTTAAATGAGTTAAATCATAATTGCCTAATCCAGCAACAAGCAAAAGTCGCAATAATGTCGGCGAAGTAGGTAAAATCTCTACTTTATGTTTTTGTAAAGATTCTAGAATCCACTGCGGACTTCGCTCTTTTGGGATAATAAGGCTTCCACCACCCCCAAAGGTATTTAGCATTACATCAATCCCTGCGATATGGTCTGGCAAATATAGACTCATTATACGCAATGGATTTTGCCTTTTATTACAATAAGATTCTAAAAGTGTATTTAGATTATGCACTATGGCTTTGGGTTTGCCTGTGCTACCGCTTGAAAAAAGGATTAATCCGCCATTATTTTGCTTTTTTAAACTATCAAGCAAACTATGTGATTTTGGACTAATAGAATCTAGCTTGTTTTCTTGTGTATCTAATACAAACTCTACCCCAAAATCTTGTAGCGAAATGTCAATATTTCGTGGAAGTAAGGGGGCTATAATACACTGCTTTTTGCATAAAGCCAAAAATGCTATGATATAAGAAAGGCTATAATCCCCCCTAAGTGCTATCACTGCATTATTTGGGATTGTAAGCATAGTTTGAGAAAGACTAAAGGCTGACATTTTCTTGCAAAGCTCCGCATAAGTGTAGGGTGTGTCGTTGAGTATTAAGGCATTTTTGTCGCCATAGCACGACATTTTGTGCATAAATGAACTTACGCACATTGTAAATTCTCACATATAGAGATATGGCGAAATGATAAAGATTTATAACGATAGATTGCATAATAATAGGACTCATAGAGTGTTACCCCCCCCCCCCATTAGTAAGTCGCAATTTCTTGAATCTCTCGCTCACTTCCAAAGATTCCGCAACGATGACTTTACTTGGAATCTTAAAGGGGGCAAGTTTGTCTTTACAGAAAGTTCTTATGTATTTTTTTAATTCTAGATTCTGCGTTACCTGCGTTGTCTCTTTGGTGCTTTTAGCGGATTTGCAAGTGTGGATTTGTTGCTTTGCAACTGCATCTTCGCTCAAGGATCGGTCATTACCCCTTAGGTAACTCCCTTCGCCTTTGCTTTGAAAACCACTAAAATCACTCAAAGATACTTCCGCAGTGTTGCTGTCTGTGTTTTTAGAATCTAAGTTTGCAGATTCTGCTTTGCTAGATTTTATGTAATGATTAGAATCTAACACCACCTTTACACTTACACTTTGCCCTGTAATCGCATTAGATTCCCCATATACAACACAATCACTTATAAATGGAATCTGTAATAGCACTCCCTCAACTTCTTGTGGGATAACTTTCTCTCCACCCACATTTATAACTTCTTTTGCCCTGCCTATAATCTTTATATACTCTTCCCCATTAATAGTTTTTACTTCTACTAAATCTCCAGTAGCAAAGTAGCCTTCATTATCAAACACACTATTATCACTATTAAGATAGCCTAGTGCGTTTGTGTGGGATTT
>NZ_QXJF01000014.1:0-21301 GCF_003670275.1 Helicobacter labetoulli | reverse complement strand
ATCTCCAGTAGCAAAGTAGCCTTCATTATCAAACACACTATTATCACTATTAAGATAGCCTAGTGCGTTTGTGTGGGATTTGATAAAAAGCTCATTATTTACAATCTTATATTCCATATTATCAAGGTGGATAAAATTATCCTTTGTTGTAGTCTGCGTGATACCTATCTCACTTGCTCCAAATGTTTGATGAAATCGCACTTTTGGAAAAGCGTTTTTAAGCTTTGCTAAAAGAGAATCTGACATTTTTTCTGTGCCATAGGTAATAAGCCTTAGTGAGCTTAAATCATAAAGCTGCGTTGGGTTTGAAAGCAAAAAGAGATGAAGCAAACTAGGACTAGCGGGTAAAAGGGCGATTTTGTAATCTTGAATACTTTTTGCAATCTCTTGCATATCTTTGCGATTTTTTAGAGTAATGCCACACGCCCCAAGACTTAGCACATTAAAAAGCGTATTTAGCCCACCTATATGATCAAACATAAGGAATAATAAGATATTTATACGCTTTGGCTTTTTCTCTAAAAAACCTTGAAGCAAGGTGTTTAGATTATGCACTATGGCTTTGGGTTTGCCTGTGCTGCCGCTTGAAAAAAGGATTAATCCGCTTGTGTGATTTGCCTGCAAGGAAGCGATAATGCTGTGTTTTTTGTCTATGCTACGCGTAGAATGCAAGGTGTTGTTATAGAAAAGATAGTCTATTTGCCCCTCTTTGATATAAGATTGAAGCATAGGAGAGAATATGGAATCTTTTGGGATAAGTGAAGCAGATAGAGGCGTAACAATAAAGCCCTTTTCTACACACGCTAGGAAAAAGGCTAAAGTCTTTAAATCATAATCACCGATAATGCCAATGACACTATTTGCCTTTATGCTATTGAGTAAATTTAGGGCATTGCGTGTAGAATCTAAAAGCTCCCCATAAGTGTGGCTTTGATCTTGTGCAATAAGACATATAGAATCTTGCTTAAAACTCTCAATCTTGCGTAAGAATGGGTGCGTGAAATTATAAGAATCACTACGCATTTACGCCTCCAAGATAAATGACTTGTGCGGTGATAAAATCACTTTTTTCATCTAAGAAAAACTCAATGGCATTTAGCACATCTCTAAACTCACCAAATCGTTTGATGGCTTGTTGATTTAAAAGGGCGTCCATCTTTGCTTTAGGGACATTTTTGATTAAATCCGTTGGCACAGGTGTGGGACCAACGGCATTTATGGTAATGCCAAACTCGCTTAGTTCCTTAGCACACACTTGTGTGAGATTGACTAGTGCGGCTTTTGAAGCGGCATAGGCGGCTTCTCCCTCTAGGCGTAAGGGGGTGGCGACTGTGGCGAAATTTACGATACGGTAGGGCATTTGCGTTGTTTGCGTCGGCTTTTTGGTGCTTTTAGCGGATTGTTCGCTCAAGGCTCGGTCATTTATGTTTAATAAACTCCCTTCACCTTTCGCTCCAAAAGCTATGCTTTCTTTAGTAAAACCACTAAAATCATCACAAACCGCTTCCGCAATGGCATTTTTCGCATTATTTTTAGAATCTAGCCCCTTAGATTCTAAATCCTTTATACGCTTTTTATAATTTTGCACCATAACCTTTGAGACTTCTCGTAAGAAAAGAAAGCTACCAAACACATTTGTGTTAAAGATATTTTGCATAGTTTTTAGTGGTGTAGTAAGGATATGATTCATAGAAGCAATTCCGGCATTATTTAGCAATACATCAATTGTGCCAAATTCCTTTTTCACAGCCCTTACCATATTTACAACCGCATTTTCATCGCTCACATCAAGGGTGAAATGTCTGTAATTTTTATGCTCTAAATTGCTTTGTGTCCGCGAACAGCCACACACAATATCGCCTTTATTTAAGTAATACTCGCTTAAATCCCTGCCTATGCCCTTGCGTGTCCCTGTGATAAGTATGACTCTAGGCATTGCTTTGACTTTTTTCTAGGATATAGGCACTTAGGGTAGCGACATCTTTAAAAGGCGAGTTTCTTCCGCTCATTGTCTTTTCATCAGCTAGGATAAGATTAAGATTGAGTCCATCTGCTAACATTTCCTCTAAGTCGGCAATAAAGCTTACAAGGGCTAGAGAATCTAAATTACCCTCAATCCCATAGATTTTTGTTTCAAGTGTTGGATTTTTTAGATTCTCATTTTCTAGCTCATCTGCTAGAGATTGGAGAGTTTTATAGATTAATGATTGGATTTGTGTTTGCATTTTTTGCTCCCTTATAAACTAATGTAAAGCTAAAAAATAGGAGCAAAAAGTAATGGGAGTTAAAGAGTTAGAAGTAGTCGCCCTCCTTTGGCAAGGTATCAAACTCACATTGTGTGAGTAAAATCGCATCATCATAGGCTTTGATAAGCACCCCTTGTGAATCCACTCTCAAAACCTTGCCAGATTCTATATTAGGCAAATCCACCTTAACAATCTTTGCTTCCCATACCTTATAATGTTTGCCATTATAAACTACTTCCGCTCCAACATAAGGCTGACTTAACGCACGGATAAGGTTATAAATCCCAACCGCACTCATTCTAAAATCAATCACACCATCACGCACACCTCGTTTCCGCCAAAGATTGGCAATAGATTGATTTTGTGGCGTTGCCATTGCAAAAAGAATATGAGCAAGAATAGAATCGTGTATTGCCCCCCCCCCAGCTAAATGAGAAGAAACTTCGCTATTAGATTGAGATTTATTCTCTACGCGGTATTTTTCCAACGCGGCGAGAATCTCGGCGGTGAAGTTGCAAATTTGAGTTTGTGCGATAGATTCTACTCTTTGGCAAAGGCTTTTGGCATTGTCTTCAAAAGCAATCTTAAAAGGCTCTTGTGAGATGATAGCCCCACTATCTGCTCCCTCTTCCATAAGGAAAAATGTGCTTGCACTTTGTGTCAATCCAAGGGCTAAAGCCCAAATGATAGGGTGGCGTCCGCGATTATGTGGCAAGGCGGCTGGGTGATAGCCGATGATAGGGTAGGAGTCTAGCAACTCTTTTTTGATAAGTGAGCTCCAACCAAAGCAGTAGATAACATCAGGCTTACAAGAATGAATAAAATCAAGCGTGGCAGGGGAGTTAATATCTTTTGTGTATATGAAAGGAATGTGAGATTCTTCGCATAATGGAGCGAGATTGCAAAAATCAGCATTAAATGTAGAATGCTCCTTTGTCGCCACACCTACGATTTTAAGCTTATTTTGAATATGAAAGTGTGTGATGAGTGTGTGGAGCGATGTGTATGAAAACTCAACGCAACCTATGAAAAATACTCTCAATGTTTTTTCCCTTTTTTAAAATTTTGGCATTGTAGCACAAGTCATTGATTTTTTGCTACTAGATTTGAATATTTATATCGTAGAATGACTTTTTCAAAAGCCCTTCAAGTGGATAACTTTTTAGAATCTCAAGAGTTTTTTGACTAGCCCCGCCCTCACCATAAGGATTTTTAACATTTTTCAAAATAGCTTGAAACTCCCCGCTCATAGCGTATTGACAACTTTGCAAAATCTCATTATGCTTTGGCTTACAATCAATCACAGAATCCGCTTTAATCCGCCCCTTTTGCCTATCGCCAATATTGATTGTAGCGACTTTGAAGCTTGGTGCTTCACCTAGACCGCTTGAGCTATTGCCTACCACCGCATCAACAAAACGCATTGCACTTAAATATCGCAACTGCCCCATTGAAGTGAAAGCTATGGCATTACTATGAGTGCGGACAAACTCATCAATCATATCATTAATAATGCGTCCATCAGTATCGGCATTTGCCTTTGTGAAAATATAGCCCATATTATAACTTGTAGCAAGAGATTCTAAAGCATTAAGCAACTCTCCAAACTGCTCTTGTGCGGTGGCGTTTTCAAGTGTTACGGGGTGAAAAGTGATAAGAAAATTTTTCTCTCTTAGTTTGAAATTGAGCGAAGATTCTAGGCTTGGCTTATCTAAAAAATTAAGAGAGATAATAGTATCAATCCCAAATCCCCCAACATTAAACACACGCGATGGATCTTCACCTAGCTGAATCACACGCTTTTTATAAGGCTCTGTAGCGACAAAGTGAAGATGGCTCATTTTTGTAATGCTATGCCTAATAGCCTCATCAATAAGCCCTTCTGTCGCCTCGCCTCCGTGCAAATGTGCCACAGGTATGCGACATATCATCGCACTTGCCACACAAGCAAAAATCTCATATCTATCTCCTAAGACAACAATAATATCAGGCTTAAGTTCATCATACGCCTCACAGATAGAGATTTGAGCTAGTCCCATAGCCTTACAAAGTCCAATGGGCGTATCAGAGCTTAGGAGAATCTCACATTTCTTATTTATAGGCAAGGTAATATCGCGGTAAGTCAGTCCAAACTCTGTGCTAAGGTGCATTCCTGTGGCGATGATTTGAAGCTCAAGGTTTGGGTCATTGTGAATCTTATGTGCCAATGGAGCGAGTAAGCCCCATTCTGCACGAGTGCCGGTGATGATACAGATTTTACGCCGAGTTTTACGCATAGAAGTCCTTGTGTGTGGTATGCGTGATTATACCAGTAAAAAGCTTAAGACTCTGGCGGGAGGACTACTACTTCATAGCGAGACAATGCTTTCTTTTTAAAAGAATCTTGACTAAAAATATCAAGTAAATAAAGACGCATATCAGCCAAGAAGTTGTATATATTTTTAAATTCACCTCTTTTATCAGTAATGTGAATCTTAGCATAAGTGTTTATATTGCCATTATATTCCCAGCAGTTGTAGGTGGGAACTGCCTTGCAATATAACATCATTTCCTGTGTGCCTTGTTCATCAAGGCTTATAAATTTATCACTCTTGCCTGAAAGCTTTGCATAGATTCCATTAAGTTGATAGAAACTCTCATCACCAATGCTCTTATTCACATCACCATAGATTCTAAAAGTGTCGTAGGAAAGAAAGATAGGATTTTGCATAAGCTGTTCAAATACGGAGACTTGTTTAAGGTATGCAAGAAACACTCTTTGTTGTGAGATGATATTGTAATGCAAAGAGCAAAGGGTAAGGCAGCTGAGAATCCACATCTTATAGCTTGTATTTTTTGTAAGCATATTGATGAGGAATATAATAATAATCCCAGCCCCCAAAGATTCTAAAATACTAAATCTATCTTCTAGATTGCCAAAGGCTGAGTATTTGAATACAACCACATAGCTAAACATACCTGCCCACATAATGATAAAGCCAAGCCCAACTCCCAATATATCGCGTTTTACCAAGAGTTTGTGTCTTAAGCGATATATGAAAATAAAAGCTCCAAAAATGAGTGCTATGACACATAAGCTACCAAGGAAGAGAAAGCTTGTGTGTAATAAATGCAAAAAAGAAAAGATTGGCACTTTGATAAAGGCTTTAAAAAATCCACTTGCACTTACCGCATTATAGCCCTCATACAAGCCATAGGGCTTAAAGAAAATAATTTTTATGGCATAAAACACAATGGGCAAAATAAGAAAATCAAAATGTCTTATAATCCAAAGCCACAAAGATTTAAAAGATGTATAGCCTTTGTGCGTGTAGAGCATATACACAAAAGGCAGGATATAAAAGATAAGCAAAGAGTTCATCGTAAAGGAGATGAAAAATAGGGCGAGTGTTAAGATTCTGCTTAAGATATGTTGTGTTGATTTGACGCTTACAAGGAAAAAAGCTAAAAAGAAAAGCAGATAGCATAATGTGTATGGGGCGTTTATCAGGGCGTTGCGTGAGATTGTATTAAAAGGAAGTAAAAGAAAAAACACCACAATAAAAAAGAGTTCATAGGTTTTTAGAATATTAAGAGATTTTGCAATGTGATATACACATAGCCCACACACAAAAAAGCTAAAGAATGTGAAGAATCTAAAAAGCATTATTCCATAGGGCTGAAGTGAGATAAAAATCCATTCAAAGTAACCATACCATACATTGCCATTTTGCAAAAATTGTTGATTCATATAATCAAAGCTAAAATCACCAATCAATCCCCAATCGTCCCAATAATAGCCCTTTGCATTTAAGAGCATAAGTCCAAAAGCAAATGTGTAGATAACAAAAAGCAAAAGCCAATCGTGTTTTATTTTGCCATTAGGTATAAGATGGCTTAAAAACCTATTTGTTTGTTGAGATTGTGGATTTGCTTGTTTTTGTGTGGGACAAGTGCTTTGTGTAGAATCGGGGATAGATTCTAAAATTTCAAGTGATTGTGTGCAGTGTTTTGAAAAGGTAGGGGCATTTTGCTTATGCCCCCCCCCCCGTTAAATTGTTACTTGTATTCATTGTTATGCTCCTTATAGCTCTATCATTTCATCAGGTTCAAAGTCGCGGACTGCCTTTGTGCCAATGACCTTATCCCATTCCATAGGGGAGATTCCACCTGCTGGGCGTTTGGTATAGAGATTACTTTTACTTAGAATCTCACCTTTTTTAATCGCACAATTTGCCACGATTGATTTTCTAGCGATGGGTTTATTTTTGGCTTCACTTTGGCTTGTCCTTTTGATACCATTACCTAGAGCGAGTTCTATCTCGCGTATGCCTTGCACCATTGCCTTAAGCTCGTGTGGTTCTAAACTTGCCTTATGGTCGGGTCCTTCCATATTTTTATCAAGTGTAAAATGTTTTTCAATAACCTTTGCTCCCATACCCACAGCCGCTAAAGGTATGGCGATACCCGGCGTGTGATCAGAATAGCCCACAGGAAGACGGAAAGCTTTTTTAAGACTTTTCATTGCTTTAAGATTCACATCGGCAAAGGGCGTGGGGTATTCTGTATTGCATTGCAGCAAGGTAATATTCTCCCGCTTTGTGCCAGAATCTACAAGCACTTCAATAGCAGATTCTATCTCGCCTAGATTTGCCATACCTGTGGAGAGTATGACTTGTTGGTTGAGTTTGCCTATCTCGCGTAAATAGGGGAGGTTGGTAATTTCTCCACTTGGGATTTTGAAAATCCTTAACCCAAGATTATGGAGTAGCCCAACACTCTCAATATCAAATGGTGTGGAGAGAAACTCAATATTTTTTTGTTTGCAGTAGTCTATGAGAATAGGCCACGCACTATCATCAAGCACGAGTTTTTGTATCATCTCTAGCTGAGATTCTGTGCCATTGCCTGTATTTTCTATTTGATATTCACATTTTTTGGCAAAGCGACTGACGACATTTTCAGCCTTTGCAGTTTGAAACTTCACAATATCTGCTCCAGATTCAGCAGCGACATCTATAAGCTTTTTAGCAAGATTTATATCGCCATTGTGATTTACCCCAGCTTCCGCGATAATCAATACTTTTGACATAGTGTTCCTTTATGAGTAATTTAAGTCGGCGATTATAGCACAAGAATCTTAAGGCATTACGGCACACATAAAAGAATTGTATCTTCCCCCACTGGATTACGATTTCTTAGAAAAATCTTATATTTTGGATAAAGTGAGAGAATGTATTGTGGCAGTGTGATTAAATCTTCCTTTCTGTGATAGGCACAGATGGCGAGTTTTGGTTTGTAAGTTTTAATAGTGCATTTTGCCCCTTCTAATGCCTTTAGTTCTCCACCTTCAATATCCATTTTGATAAAACTTATAGGATTCTTAAATCGGCTCTGTTCTCTCTCTCTCTCTCTCTCTCTGCTTAAAAGATTATCTATACTATCGCATTCTATTTTGATGTTTCCATTTGAAGTAGCGTGTGAAGTGCCCGAATCTTCCTCGCTAAAATAGAGAATCTCCTGCTTGTGATATGCACCCTTTGGGATTATGCTACATCGCAGGGAGGCGGTATTGTCCTTTAATTTTTTTAGGATATGCGTATCTGGCTCAAGTGCAAAAATATGTGAGTAGTTTGGCACGGCTTTTGCAAAAGCAAGGCAAGTATCACCATCATAAGCTCCACAATCAATCATCACCTCATTTACGCCAAGCCCCAAAACATCGCTAAAAAACGCATTAGAATCTTGCGTGGAAGTGAGTGTGTCATAATTGTTGTAGATTCTATCTTGTAAATAGCCTTTCATCACTTCACGACTTAGATTATCGGCTAAAAGATAATAGGTAGATTCAAATTCACAAAGATGAGAGTTAAAATACTCTGCAAAGCCCTTAGTACAGCCTTTGAGATAGCTCACATCGCGGAATGTATTGATAAAAAAAAGATTATAGAATCCCAAGTTTTTAAGCATTTTTGCTTTTGCCTTAACATCAGCCATACCTATGATGATAGCTACATCTTTTGATGTGTCCCATTCTTCAAGAGCAAACACTTCTTTGCCTCTAAAATGAGTGAGATTTTTAAAAGCTTTATTAACAATATGCCCTTTTATCTCTACACTATTTCTATCGCAAAAATCCCTTACCATAGAGCCAAGAGACATACCACCTCTTATGCCCCCAAAGATGTAAATATCTTTATTAATTTTCTTGAGCTGTTCTAAGACAACATACGAATCAGGATAGGTTTTTGTGTCCTGTATTGTCCTAAATGGACTAGATTGTGGAATTGATAACATAAAATCTCCTTTAAAAATTAAGATTGAAGCATTTGAGCTTCTTTTTCAAGAATCTTGCAAGAATCTATGGTATAGATTTTTTTAGCAGGGTTACCAAAATAGTAACTCCAAGGCTTAAGTTTTCTACCCATATTGAGACTCATAGGTCCTAAAGATGCACCAATAGAAAAATAACTTTTTGGAAGCACAAGGGAGTGGCTTCCAATATGACAATGCTTTTCTAAGACAATATGAGAGCCTTTAACATTTCGCAAAGCAAGAGGCACACAGGGTCCCACGAGATAGCCTCCAGCAAAATCATCAGTTGTAGCAAAAATTTTACTATAACTACTCATACCGCAAAAATCCCCAAAACTCACGCTAGATTCTACCCCATCGCCCCCAGTGATACTTGAAAATGCTCCCAAATGTATAAAATTCCCAAGATTGATAGCTCCACTTAGAATCACAAAATCATCAATACGGATATGACTACCTAAAGATATTTTGTGTGGAGCGTAGATTTGTGCCTTGCGAGATATGAGGACATTTTGCCCTAGAGATTTAAAACCCATTGCTTGAAGCTCAAAGCCTGTATAATACCCATCATTGTGTTGAGAGTGCATAAGTGTATTGATTGTATCTACTTGCATTACAAACTCCCGCCGCCATCAATGATGATATTCTGCCCTGTTATCCATCGGCTAGATTCGCTCAGTAAAAAGCATACAAGTGGCGTAATATCGCCCACTTCCCCTATGCCTAGCGGATAGGCTTTATCCATAGCTTCAATATACTCTTTATCATAGATTTTACTCCAAGATTCTATCATCTCCGTTTTCACAAAACCCGGGCTAATGGCGTTTATGCGATATTTTGGGGCGATTTCTAGCGCGATTGATTTTACCGCTGCATTCACCCCTGCTTTTGTCGCAGAATAGTTAGATAAGCCCTTTTGTGCTTTCACACTTGCATTTGAGCTAATCCACACAAAAGACGCACCGCTAAGAGTTTTTGCCCTTTTATCAAGTAAGCCTTTTAGAATCTGTAAGTTTCCAAAATAATTGACATTAAAAATGGCTATGGCGGATTCCACAGATAGCACCGATGAAATCGGTGCTATCTGCTGGAGACCAGCAGATAGCACAGCCCCATCAAAGCTGCCATATTCTTTGGCGAGATTCAAAGCCCACTTGTCAAGCCCAGAAAACTCGCCAATATCCTTTGAGATAGGGATAAACCGCTCTTTATGCAAGGCTAAATCCCTTTGAGATTCTAACTTTTTACTATCTCTTGCCAAGGCTATGACTTCTGCGCCAAGTGCATTTAGCTCATACGCAATCGCTGCACCTATGCCACTACTAGCCCCTGTGATTAAAAAGCGTTTGTTGCTAAAACAATCTTGTTTAAACATCTTTAATCCCTTAAAGCTTAATTTTGTAGCTTGTCTTTGGCTAGGGCGATTATATCGCTTACATTTTTGCAATTATGCAGAGCATCGCCACTTACCTGCATAGCAAATAAGCCCTCAAAAAGTGCAATAAGTGAGACAATGGCTAGGCTATCGTATTCCTCAATAGAATCTAAGGGCATATCTGGCGTTAGCGGCTCATCTCTTTGTATCGCATCGGCTATGTGTGTTAAAAACTCTTGTTGTGTCATTGTGTATCCTTTATAGTAAAATTTTGCAATTCAGCTTGTGGCAAAAAATGCAGAAGTGGTGAGAAATGCGGGAGCGGCGAAAAATCCCTGCAGTCATTACCGCTTAGGTAACTCCCTTGAGATTTTTCTTGCAATCCCCATTTTTCACTCACAATCTTAGAATTGCTTGAAATTCGCAGTATCTCTTTTAAAGATACTTTTGCAGCAGTGTGGTTGGTGTTAGATTCTACTTGAGATTCTAAGCTTTTGTCATATTTGCAAGTGTGGGCAAGAGCTTTGCTCGTGCGAGCCTTTAAAAAAGGCGAAAAATCTCTTTTGGATTCTATGTGAGATACTTCGCAAAGCTCAGTATGACAAGGGGTAGATTCTACTTGAGATTCTAAGTTTTTGTCATATTTGCAAGTGTGGGCAAGAGCTTTGCTCGTGCGAGCCTTTAAAAAAGGCGAAAAATCTCTTTTGGATTCTATGTGAGATACTTCGCAAAGCTCAGTATGACAAGGGGTAGATTCTACTTGAGATTCTAAGTTTTTGTCATATTTGCAAGTGTGGGCAAGAGCTTTGCTCGTGCGAGCCTTTAAAAAAGGCGAAAAATCTCTTTTAGATTCTATGTGAGATACTTCGCCTAAAGGCTCAGTATGACAAGGGGTAGAATCTATTTTGTGAGACTCTTGGTGTGTAGAATCTACTTGAGATTCTGCGTTGCTAGAATCCATATCGCTAGAATCTTGGCATTCTAAGATTGTGAGTGAATGTTTGGGGTTATGCAAGGTAAGCCAATGAGACGCACTAGCCCTGTGTTGCAATGAAGAATCTGTCGCTAAAAATGGCACTTGTGTGCCGCATCGGTTCAAACTTGCAAAAAAGACAATACAATTACTCATAGATTCCAACCTTTTGGCATTTAAAGCCTTTATCTAGCGTTACCACCGCATTGCCCCACGCTAGTCCCGCACCAAATCCGGCTAAATGCACCCTTAAAGGAGAATCTAGCCCTTCACTTGCTAGTGGGGAGAGAGTGTCGCATATTGTCGCTGGGATTGAACAGCCGCTAAGATTGCCGTATTTGTTTGTTGTGCTATTTGGCACTTTCTCTTTTGGCAACCCTAAACTTCGCGTGATATTATCCACAATGTATTTGTTTGCTTGATGAAAGAAGAAGTAGTCAATTCTGTCTTTATCACATTGTGCGTAATCTATAATGCCCTGAAATGTCTTTGGGTAGGTAGAAACCGCAAAGCTAAAAATCTCCGCGCCGTCCATATATAAGTTTTTAAGAGTTCGGCTCTCACTTGTCTGCCATACCTTAGAATCTGTGATAATCTTTTTTGTTGGGATTCTACACGCACCTTCTGGGATTATGAGTTGGTAGAATTTAGAGCCATCGCTACCTAGCTCAAAATAATGCTTATTTTGCGTTGTCTTTTTGGTGCTTTTAGCGGATTTGCAAGTGTGGATTTGTTGCTTTGCAACTGCATCTTCGCTCAAGGCTCGGTCATTACCCTTTAGGTAACTCCCTTCACCTTTGCTTTGAAAACCACTAAAATCACTCAAAAATACTTCCGCAGGGGTGTTTGTGTTTTTGCTGGAATCCACTTGAGATTCTGCGTTGCTAGAATCTATAATTCTAGTATTTTGCAGGTATGGACTAGTGCTACGCACGAATGCGGTAGTGCTTGTGCTGTTTTTCACAAATTTTGAGGGGGAGCTAGACATAAGGTCTGCGGTTCTCTCAAAATTTGTGAAATCAGGGCAATGATTACCCAAAGATGAATTATTGCATTCTAGCAATGTCGCACTCACCCCATCCCCCATCATCGGTGCTAGATTAGAATCTAGTGGATTAACAAACTTGCTTAAAGTATCGCCAACGATAAGTAGCACACGATTTGCCCCACCGCTATCGCACAGACTATGAGCTACATATAGCCCATAGAGATAGCCCGCACAGGCTTGATTTATATCAAAGCTAAGGCAGGATTGACTTAAGCCGAGTTTGCCTTGCAAATAGCACGCACTTGCTGGGCAAAAGTAATCAGGGCTTTGCGTTACAAAAATAAGCGCATCAATGCTCTCTTTTTCCACATTGAGAGATTCTAAAAGTCTTGTAGCCGCTTGCAGTCCTAAATCACTTGCGGTAATGTGCTTTTCAGCGATATGGCGAGTTTGTAAGCCTATGACTTTTTTAATCCGCTCTAAGCCCTTTTTATCACCTTTGTAAATGGTGTCAAGTTCAGAATCTATGTCTATAACCTTTGGTGGCACAATGGTGTAAATGCCTTTTATGCTTGTGTTATGAAAAGTCGCTTTCACGCTACCCCCTTAAGCACACAAGGGCTTGTGTGTGGAGTAGTAAGAAGCGTGGGTATGGCGTGATTTTGTAAGGGAGTGTTGAAGGTTGAAATAAAAAGGGTATTTACCCCCCCCCCCGTAAAATATCACTCTTTGCAGATTTTAAAAAGGCTTTTTCACACGAGATGAGATTATTTTTATCAAGTATTTTTAAAAGTCTTGCTGGTGCGCCAAAGTAATATCCATAGGCTTTAAGTGTAGTATCACCCGCAAGGCTTTGTGGTCCTAGATTTGCCCCCTCTTCAAAAATGGTATTAGGCAATACAAGACTCATAGCTGCTATGTGATTGTGTTTTGGCAGGACAATATGACTTTGTTTAACATTGCGAAAAGCAGAATCTACGCAGGAATTAACCAAAACGCCACTTGCCAAATCATCACTCATACTCAAAATCTTACTCCCAAGTGAAAGGGAACAAAAATCGCCTAGCGTTACACTAGAATCTATACCATTACCTCCTGTGATGGTGGCTTGTGCGGATATGTGGATATAGCTTCCTAAATGTATTGCTCCGCTTAAAATGGCAAAATCATCAATCCGCACACAAGAATCAATACTTATTTTATGTGGTGCATATATCTCCGCCTTGCGGGAGATTAAAATATCTTGTCCCAAATGCTTGAAACCAAAAGATTCTAATTCCTTACGCGTGTAAAATCCCTCATTATATTGTGCTTTCATAATGGGACTAATAAAGCCTTCACTCATTTTTGCTCCTTTAAAATTAAGATTTGCAAACCCTCTGTATTGGGGATTTGCAATGGGATATGTATGGGGGATTTGGCTAGGGGTTGTGAATCTAGCCCTATTAAGCTTTGCAAGGTTTGTAAAAATGGCTTGTTTCGCTCACCTTTTTGATAATACAATAACACCTCTTTTTGCGTGTTTTGCAAGGATTGTGCTATGAGAGCAAAAGCATTAAAAAGCATAATAGATTCTAATCTCCTGCCCAATGCACGGCAACTCACAACAATATCAACAATATGAATCTGCCCATCTTGTTTTTCTCCCACAATAATGCCGATAATCCCGCTATCACTCAGCCTATCACGCATAGCAATGTCTATCACACAATGATTTTTAGAATCTAGCCATTCTTGCACTTGTGTTTGAGTGGGGCGTGTGTAGTTGGCAATAAATTGATTTGTCTTATTCATAAGCTCATAGATTCTTTGTGTGTTTTTTTGAGAATTTATGCTGAAATCAAGCTCAATTTTAAGATTGTTAAAATACTCTTTATCGTTTAGGGATTCCAAGCTCTCTCGCACAGCATTTGCCTTTATATCATTAGAACGCAGGGAATCTTCAGTGCTTACTCGTAGCTTTGTAAGCTGCGGGAATAAAAAGAGGGCAAAAAGTGTGCTTTGTGTGTTGAGGGCGTGGATTTGCTTTACTTGCGTGTGTTTTGTAGATTCTATTTCAGCTAAATTATCATCTATAAAAAGCGTAGAATCTAGCCCAATATTAAAGGCTTTGGCAATGTTTTGTAGGCTTTTCTCTTTAGTATCCCAATGCACTTCTATGGCATCAAAATCACTCCATTTAAGTGGAAAATCTGTCCGTGTTTCAAAAAGCTTTTTTGCATCACTCTCTTCATTTTTTGAGGCTAGGGCTAAAAGGTAACCTTGCTTTTTAAACTCTAAGATTGCATTGTGTAATGCTTTGTGTTCTTCTGTTAGCCTTATATTTTCTATACCATCTTCGCCTAAGACTCCATTATATAGCGTGTTGTCTAAATCAAGCACGATGGCTTTAAGGTTTGGCAACAAAAGAGAGGGAAGAAGCTTTAAGCCTAGAATCTGGGCTAGTATGAGTGTGGCGGCATTACTTAATCTTGTGCCTGTAATACTCTCCTTGCTTTCATCAAGCAAGTTTGGCGTTGGGTTTATATGTGAGAGTGAAAGATAGGAAGTAAAAAGCTCATCACAACTGAAAGTATAAATTTGAGAAATGCTAAGGGGCTGTAAGGATTGGCTAATGGTTTTAGAATCTAGCTGTATTGAGTCAAGTAGCATAATAAGAAGCGGTGTTTTGAGCGTATCTTGCAATGCACTAGCCCTTTCTTGTAAAAATGCTATAAAGTCCTTTTCGTTCAGCTTGTATCGTGCTAAGTCTAGGAAAATAATGGAAAGATTAGAATCTGTGCTTATTTGAGAGTTGAAACTTAAGCTTTCATCATAATCACTATATGTAAAATTTGCCCTAAAACCTGCATAATGTAAAAATGGTGTAATCACACTTTCTATGGGTTCAAAAGCGTGGTTGCGATATATGCTTATATTGATTTTATTCTGCGTTGGCTTTTTGGTGCTTTTAGCGGATTCTTCGCTCAAGGCTCGGTCATTACCCTTTAGGTAGCTCCCTTCGCCTTTTGCTTGAAAACCACTAAAATCACTCAAAAATCCTTCCGCAGTGGCGTTTGTGGTGTTGCTAGAATCTGCTTGTGATAAATGCGGGAGCTGCGAAAAATCACTGCAATTATTACTTTCTAAAGTTTTATTTTCTTTTGTATTTTGAATGTTGGATTCTGCTTTGAGCTTCTTACTCAAAGCTAATAATTCACTTCGTTTAAGATTTGGGCTAAATATTTGCATTTACATTCCTTTTGAAAATTTTAAAATCTCATCAAGCAGGGCAGTTGAAGGCTTTTGTAGATTCTGTGGAATAAGGCTTAGCGTTTGATTTGTTGCACTTTTTTGTATTCTAGGTGTTGCGGTGTGGCAATGATATTGCTTTGTAAGGAAAAGCATATAGGTTTCTAATGCACTCTTAGCAATTGTGTAGGCTTGCATATCAAGGGGAAGTTCATCTACAAAGCAAGTTGATGGCTGAAAAATGCCAGTAAGGGCTGAAGTCTCTAAAGATTCTATAATGGCGTGTAGTCCAAAAATATAAAATGATAAAAATTCATTAAGCAGTTTTTTATCTAGCGTGTGTGTGGAGCGAATTTTAGGTGTGGCAAAGTAATGAATATGAGTTGGATTAAAAGCCCTAAATTGTTGTAAAGCCTCTTTGCTTGCACTTGTGGTATCATAATGTAGAGTTTGCAATTTTTTATGCGATTCATCAAAGTCTTTGCTGTGTGCCGTAGCTAAAACCTCTGCTCCTCCAAGCAAAAGCATTTTTACACATACATTGCCAAATCCACTTCCAGCCCCTATCACAAGAGCTTTTTGTGTAGCAAATGGCTTGTTCTTCATAAGTGTGGGGTGGGATTGTGAAATGCTTTTAAAGCTTTCATTTTCTAGCGGTGTGGGGCGACTAAAAGCTTTTATTGTGCCAGAAAATGGCGTAATTGTGCGTATGGTTGTGATATTTAAGCGGGGGTGGGTGGTATATGTATAATACAGCATTGATGGCTTGTTGTTTTGCAATTCAGCTTTTCTAAAGAAACTTCGTTTTGGCGATAAATGCGGGAGCTGCGAAAAATCACGGCGGTCATTTATGTTTAATAAACTCCCTTGTGATTTTCCTGAGTTCCCACATTTTTCACTCACAATCTTAGAATTGCTGAAGACTTGATGTATGGAATCGGCGTGAGATTCAGGGCTTGTAGAATCCACAATTCTAGTATTTTGCAAGTGTGGATTAGTGCTACGCACGAATGCGGTGTGGCTGTGGTAGCTTTGTGGCTTTTCTAAAGAAACTTCGCTGAGCTTGTTTTGTGAAAGGTTAGCGGACTTAGCGTCCGTGCCTTTCGCAAAAGCCACAACACTGCCGCATTGTATACCCAAAGACGAATTGTTAGAATGCTCACAAAAGTTAAATTCTAGGCTTGAATAGATGCTATGAAGTCCGGGTGTTTTCATTCCCACAATATTTGTGCTAGCAAGTAATGTCCCCACAATCTTAGAATCTAACCCTTTGGCACATTGTGGGAAGAGCTTTTGCAGTAAAGAGAAATCAAAGTCAAGCGATTGTGTATCAATGGGCTGTGTGTTTTTATCTCTCTTGTTTGTTGGCAGGGCAGAATCTAGTGATTTTTCTAGGCTAGATTCTAGCTTTTGTTTTTCCATTTTTGCGGATTTCATAGAAAAAATTTCAATTTTACTCATCATTTCACCTTTGACAAAAATACCATAGCTTTTTTGAGCAAGGTGGGTTCGCCCCCCCCCCCCCCGTATTGTGCGAGAGCTTAGAATCTAGCGATTTTAAGCTAAAGTGATTTTTCACACCAACAGGGGCTAAAAAAGTGGCTTTAAGAGAATGTAGAATGTGTGTTGGGTATTTTTTACAATGTGCTTCAAGTGTATAAAAAACTTGATAGATTCCATAGAGAATCTGTTCTCCAAAATAAGAGTTTTTCGCAAAGTTTTCATCTAAATGCACGGGGTTAAAATCTCCGCTAAGATTGGCAAAATCAAGTAGCTGTGTTTGTGTGATTTTTGGCATTTTTACTCCATTTGTTGAGATGGCTTTAATTCTACAAGCTCAAGCAAAAGGCGGTTTGGCAGCATAATGAAGCAGAGTTTAGCAAAGAATGTAGATTCCATAATGGGGACAACAAGTCGTGCTTTTACACTTTGCGTCATCTCTTTAACACTTTTGCGGGGGTTTGCTTTTTTTACTTGGGCACTACCGCTTAGGTAGCTTCTCGCAAACAAAGCTTCACAACCCACAAAATTGCCTAAAGATACTTCCGCAGTAGAATTTGTATTGCTGGTATTTTGTGTGCTATCCAAAATTACATCATTTTTCATTTTGCCCCCCCCCCACTGCTATGCTTCAAAGTAGGATCCACACTTAAGGTAGAATTAAGGATAAAATCTACATCTGCTTGGATATTCGCACTTGCAAAGGCAATATGATAAAGCTTGTGATGATTTTTGAGATAATTATCAAGCCTCGTGCTATTTGGGAGATTTTCTAAAAGCTCAAAGCGACAGATTGGCAAGGCGGTGTTGCTATATGCTTTTGGGGTTAAAAATACACCTCTAACACCTTGTCTTTCATCGCTAAACTCCGCTTCATACACAAAGCCTAATGCATTGAAAAAGGGCATTTCAGATTCTATGCTTTTAGTCGCCACGCCGATATGATGGAATGTTAGGCTACTTTCTTGGGCGATTTGTGTGAGCTGATTTTGCGTATGAAACAAGCTAGACTCCATAAGATTCCTTAAAGCAATTCTTTGGCTTTGCTGATGAGTGAATCTTGTGAAGTGAGCGTTGGTAAATCATCTTGCCCAAAAACAATACCAAGCTCCTCTTCAATACTCATAATGATGTCAATATGAGCGAGTGAAGTCCATTTTTCACAAGTTTGCATACTGATTTGCGTGTTTTCATTGACTTCAATTTCAAGCACATTGCTTAGAATCTCATAGATTTTTTGACTAATTTCTAACATAGGAACTCCTTGGAATAAGATTGAAAGTGAGTGGCAATAAAGTAAGATATAAATAAACGATTGAATAGATGATGGAATATAAGAATATGAGGAAGAGGTATGATAAGATTAGGTTTTTGCCCCCCCCCCCGTTAAAATTATAACCTAATAGCCTATCGCCGATTTTAAGTGCTTTGGCACATTGATAGTGCGTAATGCGTAGCGTGGAATCAAGTGTTTTGACAATGAGATGTGGCAGTATCATAGCATTTTGCGTGGCGGATTCTGCCGTGATAGAATCGTGCATTATAGAATCTTGTGTGGCAGATTCTAGCGGATTTTGCAAGGCTTTTTCCACGCCTACAACGCAACCGGGTGTGGCGACATAATGTGGTGCATTTTTAATCTCTTGGGCTTTAAAAATGCGTAGCTCTTGTGTGTTTGTGCGAGTTTTAGCCCCTAAATCGGGGGTATTTAACGCACGGATAAAGTTAAAAATCTCCCTTGAAGTCTTGTGCCAGTTAATCCACTCATCGCCCTTCACTCTAGCAGGGCAGTAGAATCCAATCTCGTGGATATGTCTTTGTGGTATCCTCTCCGCTTTGCCGCTCTGCAAAAGACAAAGTGCATCAAATAATACTTCCGCACACTCTGTGTGGGCTGTGCGTAAAAGTGTAGAGTAGTCATCTTTGTCATTTATGGGATAAGTGCGTTGCAAAATCAAATCGCCCGTGTCAATCCCACTATCCACATAATGCACACTAATGCCAAACTCCTTTTCATCATTGATTAACGCCCAATTTAGGATATTCCGCCCACGATAAAATGGCAATTTTCCAGCGTGGCAGTTAATGGTATGAAGTCTAGGGGTAGAGATAAGCGGCTCTTTAAAGATTTGATTAAAGCTCATTGAGACAAAAATATCGCATTCAAAAGGCTTTATTTGGGCTAAAAACTCAGGCGAATTGATGTTTTGTGATTTAATGTAAGGTATGTTATGTGTTTTGGCAAAGAGTTTGAGCGTCTCATCGGTGCTATCAAATCGTGGCGTGATGAAGCAAATGTGAAAATCTTTGTGTGCGATGATTTTTTTAAAGGCATTATGCGACCAAATGCCATCGGCAAAATAGCCTATTTTGAGCGGTGCTAGGCTACGCATAGGCTTTCCTTAAGGGGTTTAAGTTTGAATCTTGCGAATCTATGACAGGGATAAGTAAAGGAGTGTAAGCACTGCGTAAATAGGGCAGGGCTTTTGCCTTTGCTACTGCTTTGAATCTTGGCTCTAGTGTGGTGTTGAATCCAAAATTGAATTTGGGGTTGTGGTTGAATCCAAAGTGGAGTCCGCAGAAGAATCCAAAGTGGCATCGGTATATAAATCCATATTGCCCCCCCCCCCGTGTAATTTCCCTATCTGCTACTTTATGTGAATCTTGGATTGCACGATAGGCTAGGAATATTGTAGATTCTGTATTTGCTTTGAGTGATTGATAGGCTTGTTTGTCATAGATTTTTCCGCCGATTGTGAAAGGTAAAATATATGTGGCAAACTGCTTTTTGAAAACAAAAAGAGAATCTTGCTTATCATTCCCCCTGCCGCCGCCTAAGATACATTGAGACACTCCCTTTTGCTTGGCAAGTTCAAAAAAGCACTCAAACAACGCTCCCATAGCATTAAGATTCTTATCAAGTGAAATATCAGCATTTGCCCCTAAGTGGTAGTATCCACACAGAGAATCAAATAAGAAGATTCCCATTGCGGCAATTTTGCCTTCAAATGTAGCTTGTAGCATTACGCATTGGGGCATTTGGAGCAGGGCTTTAAAATAGGCTATATCAAAGAAATAAAATTCATCTGCATTGTTGCGTTTCATTGTTTGTGTATAAAGCGTGTGGAAAAGCTCTGTATCGTAGCTTTGGCTTACTTGGAGAGCTTGAAGTGATTTTCTAAGTTTGCCTCTAAGCCTTGAAGAATAGCTTTGCCATCTTGCTTGTGTGTCCGTAGTTGTAGCTATAATCTCTCTTGTGTCATCAAAAAAGTCAAGCAAATCACAAAAATGCGGTGTGGAGCTAAAATGTGGGTGAAAGCGGATAAACTCAGCGATAATGTTTCTTTTCCTTGCTTCTTGTGCTTGTGCTTGCAGGGCTTGGTGTAAAAAGTTCGTATCATTAGAGTTGCTAAAATATCCACCATAGCCATAGGGGGAGCTCATATCAAAGTAGGGTGTGTTGGGTATTGGCTCTATGATGGCGGTGTTAGAGAAAAAATCACTGCCTTGCGTGTATGAGAAGTGAAAGATTTGCTTTTGGTTATGCAAAAGCGGCTCTAACAGGGCTTTTGTATAAGAATCTTGGCTAAATATGCTTATGTGCTTTGTAAAGCTAGATTCTGCATTTGATTGCGGTGGGTTGCAGTGATGTGAGATGTTGCAAGTGTGTGAATCTGCAATGCAAGTTTGGGATTTTATATCACAAGCATTTTTTGTTGTTAGAGATTGTGGAATCTTGCTTTTGTTTGCTAGGGTGAGTTGCAAAAAGCCCTCTTCTCGTTTGCAAAGTATGTGATTGTCAAAAGAGAGCAGTATATCATTAAGGCAAGATTCTTGAAATGTTCTTTCAAGGAATGGATTGGAAATGAGCTTTGCATCTATGAAACGCACAGAAGAATTGCATTTGAGATATGCTCCTTGTGTCTGCATAGCAAAGGCTTTGATGGTATCAATAATATGCTGGGTGCTTTGTGTATAAAAGTCAAGCTCTAAATGGGAATTTGCCCGTGTGTAGTAGGGAATGGGTGGAGTGCTATGAGATAAAAAGTTTTCATCAGGCTTGAAATCCCTTTGCATAGCAAGGAGAAAGGCTTCTTTTTCGGCTAAAAAGCACATTTGATAAAGCAGTGGTAGAGATATGTTATCATCATTATAAACAGGCACTTGCGAGATAATCGCCCCAGAATCAATCTCATTAGTCATTATATGGCAAGTCGCCCCACTTGGTTGATGAAACAAAATCGCTCCATTAATGGGGTGGTTGCCTTTGAGATTTGGTAGTAAAGATGGGTGGCAGTTAATAAAAATTTGATGTGGCTTTTGAATCTGCGATATAGGCAGAATGTAAGGGCAGCCATTGGAGACTAGCACATCAAATTCTAGGCTTTGCACAAGGGCTAAAAGCTCTTTTTTTGATGAAAATTCATAACAATGCTTTTTGTGTTTTGGAGAGAGGCTTGTTTGCAAGGTGCGTGCGGCATAGGTTTGAGACTGCATACAAATAGTGAGATTGTGGCAAGTTTGAAGCATAGCTTGCAATACTTCAAGGCGATTGCCGACGAATAAAAATTTTTGATGAGTATTGGGAGTAAGATTGCAAAGAGACATTAGGCACTTCTCCTTGAGATAATGCTCTTTGAATATTGTAGGGTTATGAGAGAGTGAATATTATGTGAAAAAAGCTTTAGTTTGGC
>NZ_QXJF01000013.1 GCF_003670275.1 Helicobacter labetoulli | reverse complement strand
CCCCCCCCCCCCCCCCCCCCCCCCCCCCCCCCCCCCCCCCCCCCCCCCCCCCCCCCCCCCCCCCCCCCCCCCCCCCGTGTAAGAGAGAATAGTGATGAAATTAAATAATTTTTATAAGTCTATTTCACCGCGATAATACTTCCAAAATTCACCCATTTAAACAGTACTTCAGCTCCGCTAAAACCGACATTTTTTAGCAGTGCCATATTCTCTTCAAGGCTAAATGGGATAAGCACATTTTCTAATGCCTCACGCTTTTTGTTTATCTCATATTGCGTGTAGCCCTGCTCCATTTTATACCGCAAATACCGCTCTATCATTTGCCTATCAAGGATTCTATGATGACTTGTCATTTTTTCACTCACGATAAGAATCCCGCCAGATTCTAAAGAATCATATATCTTTTGGAGCAGGTTTTGCCGCTGCATAGGGCGGATAAACTGCAAAATATAATTGGCAAGAATAATGCGTGAGGGCAAAAAGTCATATTCTAACAAATCCGCATATTCAAAGCTAATCTTAGCCCCATACGCTTGTGCTTTAAGCCTTGCCTTTTCTATCATCGCTTGTGAATTATCAATGCCCACAAACTTTGCGTTCATATTGTTATTTTCTTTATATATTGCGTGATACAAGGCTAGAAGTGTGCTGCCTGTGGAACTACCTAAATCATAAATAAGCGGAGATTGCGTATTTACATTTTGTATCCCATCACTTAGATTCAGCATACAAAAATCCACAATCAAATCCAGCACTTCCCTGTAATGCGGGATTGAACGCTCAAGCATATCGTCAAATACACTTGCTACTTGTGCGTCAAACTCAAACTGCTTGTGTGTATTTTGGGTAAAAAGCTTATCTTTCATATTTTATTTTTCAAGCCTAGATTCTATCACCACATATTTTTTAGAATCTAGCCTAGATTTGCCATTCCATCAATGGGCGAACTCGCACTCGCATAGGCTTTGCGTGGGATTCTCCCAGCTAGGTAGCTCAAACGCCCAGCCTGCACGGCGTATTTCATCGCTTCTGCCATAAGCGTGGGATTCTGTGCTTGTGCGATAGCTGTATTTGTCAAAACGCCATCAGCTCCAAGCTCCATAGCAATACTCGCATCACTGCCACAGCCCACACCCGCATCAACAATCAATGGCACTTTGATGGCTTCTTTGATAAAAGCAATATTATAGCGATTTTGAATCCCAAGCCCACTGCCAATAGGAGCAGCAAGAGGCATTACCGCACTTGCCCCAGCATCTTCAAGTCTTTTTGCCATAATGGGATCATCATTTGTGTAAGTCAGCACACAAAAGCCCTCTTTTGCTAGAATCTCCGTGGCATTTAGTGTTTCAAGCACATCGGGATAGAGCGTTTTTTGCGTATCGCCAATAATCTCAAGCTTGATAAAATCAATACCTGTGGCTTCTCTTACAAGGCGAAAAAGTGTAACAGCTTCTTTAGCATTCACACACCCTGCGGAGTTTGGCAGAAACTCAATCTTTGTGTCTTTAAAAGTCTCTAGCAGATTCTCACTCTTATTATCCATAATATTCACACGCCTTACCGCCACGGTAATGATTTCTGCTCCACTTGCTAAAGTCGCTTCTTTTGTCGTGGCAAAATCCTTGTATTTCCCACTCCCCACGATAAGACGCGAAGTAAAAGTGTGTTTTCCTATTTGCAATGTATCAGTCATAATAATCCTTTATAATGTATTTTAACGCAGTGTGCTAATGGCTTGTAATAGATGATTTGGGGTAAGTCCAAAGTCTGCGATATGCTTTAAGCATTTTTGTGCGGCAATGCTATGAGCTAAAGTGCCTTGCAGGGCTGAATTTAGCCCATTATACCCTTGAGCTAAAAGGGCGGCAATAAGCCCACTTAGCACATCGCCACTCCCACCTTTAGCAAGGGCATTAGAACCAAGCGGATTGATATAAATTTTTTCACTCTTAGCAATAAAGACATTTGCCCCTTTGAGCAAAAGCGTTGTGTGTGGGTATTTCTGCGTAAAATCTAGCATAGCTTGAATGCGTTTGCTAGGGTTATATTCCCCCAAGCCACAATGTTGTAAAAGGGCGTTAAACTCCTTTGGGTGGGGCGTTAGAACAATCTCGCGTGAAAAGTCTAAGGTCTGCTGACTTAGCGTTGTGTCTAAAAAATCTTTAATCTTTGGTGTATGAAACACATCAGCATCAAGCACGCAGGGCAAAGTAAAGGCATTAGAAGTAGAATCTATAAGGGATTCTAAAACGAGTTTAGAGTTTTCCACGCCAAGCCCCATACCCAAGGCTAATACCGTAGCATTTTGTGGCACATTTGAGCTTTGCATAAGGGCAAAAGGAATATGTAGATTCTGCTCTCCTATCACGCTTACTAGCCCCGCTCCAAAGTGCAGGGCTGCTTGTGCAGCTAAAATACAAGCACCAAGCTTTTCTCCGGCAAAAACGCCCAAATGTCCAAAGTCCCCTTTATGCGTATTTTGAAGTTTTCTATGTGGGAGTTTTAAATCGCTTGATTCTAGCATTTTGATATTTGAGCTGATTTGATAGAGATTTTGACTTATGCCAAGATTCCCAATGTGAATCTGCCCCACAAAATCTTTTGTTACATCACTAAGACAAGCAAGGTTTATCGCTCCCATACAAAGTGTGTGATGTGCCTTAAAAGCAGGAGTGCTAGATTCACTTAGCCCACTTGGCGTATCACACGCCACGCACAAACGAGCATTTTTTTGGGCAGTGTGTAGCACTTCAATAACCTCACGCGTCAATTCACCCTTAAGCCCACTGCCTATAACACAATCCACCACTACATCGCAAGGCAGAATCTTTTTAATAAATTTTACTTCACACAACTTTGCGCGTTCATAGTTTTTCACACATAGCGGTGATTTTGGCTCTTTGACTTGATAGATTCTAATATTATATTCTCCGCTTAGACGCCTAGCCAAAGCATAGCCATCACCACCATTATCTCCACCGCCACAAAGAATGGTAATCACGCTGCCTTTGTGTGTAATAGAAGATATAAGCGATTCTAGAGCATTGGCAGCATTTTCCATAAGAATTTCAGGTGTAAGGTCAAATTTCTCACAAGCCCTTTTGTCTAAAAATGAAGTGCTTTGATAGACATTTTTCATTCTTTATGCTCCATATCTCGCACTCAAAGCTGCTGCAATGACACTAACCACATCATCTTCTGGTTTAGATTCTGTCTGGGGCATAAGCTCTTCAATCTTGCTTTCAATATATGAAGTATCAAAATGTCCTCGCCTAAAATCCTTGTCATTACAAATATTCATCAAAAATGGAATAGTTGTTTTCACGCCCTTAATGGTAAATTCACTCAATGCCCGAGAGAGCTTATTTACAGCGAGATTATAGCTTGAGGCTTTGACAATAAGCTTTGCTATCATAGAATCATAAAATGGTGGAATGACATAGTCTTTGTAAATACAGCTATCCACGCGGACAAAAGGTCCTAGAGCAGGGTAGTAGGTAGTGATTTTACCCGGATTTGGCACAAAATCATTTGCCACATCTTCGGCGTTGATTCTAGCCTCTATCGCAAAGCCTTGTGGGCGTATGTCGTGCTGGGTTAAGTCTAAAATCTCGCCTTGTGCTATGCGAATCTGCCGCCCTATCAAATCATAGCCTGTAATCTCTTCTGTAACGCCGTGCTCTACTTGTATGCGTGTATTCATCTCCATAAAGTAAAAGGTGTTGTTTTCATCAAGTAAAAACTCAACCGTTCCGGCATTTGTGTATTGTGCGGCTTTGGCTGCGGCTTTGGCTGTAGCACCCATTCTCCTGCGTAAGTCATCGCTAATAAGCGGACTTGGGGCAATTTCTATAAGCTTTTGATGTCGGCGTTGGATAGAGCAATCCCGTTCTAAAAGATGAATGACATTCCCATAATTATCCGCTAGAATCTGAAACTCAATATGGCGAGGATTGACAATATATTTTTCCATAAATACATCATCGTTTTTGAAAAACGCCATTGCCTCACGCTTACACGCATTAAAAGATTCTATCAAATCCTCTTGTTTTTCAACGACTCGTATCCCACGCCCTCCACCACCGCTACTCGCCTTTAAAATCACAGGATAACCGATTTTTTGTGCGATTTTAGCAATCTCTTGTGTTGAGTGCTTATTAAGCGGCTCGGTGCCGGGTACAATGGGGATTCCATTTTTTTGCATAATCTCACGCGCCGCATTCTTATCGCCCATTTTTGCAATCGTTTGAGAATCTGGACCTATCCAAGTAATCCCCGCTTCTTGCACCTTTTTGGCAAAATGAGCATTCTCACTTAAAAATCCATAGCCGGGGTGAATAGCATCAACTTCAGCTTTTAACGCCACCTCCACGATTAAGTCCGCATCTAAATAACCACGCAAAGGATCATCGCTTATCTCATAAGATTCATCAGCCATTTTCACATGCAAGGAGTCTCTATCTGCCCTTGCATAAATCGCCACACTTTTAATGTGTAAATCCCTGCACGCACGGATAATACGCACTGCTATTTCGCCACGATTGGCTATAAGAATCTTTTGAAACATATAAATCCTTTTTACTTATAGAATCTAGCCTTTATAGGCTTTGATTGACTTATCTAGTATTGCTTGAGCTGTGGCTTTGTCTTTGTAGTCTTTAACCTTTACCCACTTGTTTGGCTCTAAAGTCTTGTAGGTTTCAAAAAAGTTTTTGATTCTATCAAGTGTGATTTGGGGTAAATCTCTCAAGCTTTGAATCTTATCAAAGCTTGGATCAATCTTTGAAACAGGCACGGCAATAAGCTTTTCGTCCATTCCGCTTTCATCTTCCATAACAAGCACACCTATAAGCCTTGAAGCAATCATACTTCCAGCTTGAAGCGGATAGGGATTAAGCACAAGCACATCAACGGGATCGCCATCATCTACTAGAGTATTTGGGACAAAGCCATAATTTGCCGGATAAAACATCGCACTATACATCACTCTATCCACGACAACTAAACCGCTATCTTTATCCACTTCGTATTTGATATTTGAACCATAGGGGATTTCAATGATGACATTAACTTTGTCGGGGTTTTCGCCTACTGATACTTTTGAGAGATTCATTATTAAACTCCTTGTGTGTAATCTAAAATAGGCGATTATACCAAAAGAATCTATTTTTAGATTCTATTTGATTCCATTTTTTAAAAGGAAAGTGCAATTTGTAGTTTTGTGTTAAAGCCGGGTTCATAAAGTGGGGTTCCACCTCCTTTAGCAAATAGCTCTTTGCTTGGACTCATAGGGTTTGTGTAGGTTTGATTTGTGATATTTAAAAATGCCAAACGCACACTAAAATACTTGCCCACATCGTAGCTTACATAGATATTATGCGTGTTGTAGCCTTTTTTATCCACAGAATCAATGTCATTATAGTAGAGATTGTAGCCTTGATATTTAAGCCCTTCAACAAATCGTGTCAAATATAGAATCTGAAATTGTGGCACTGAACTAAAGGGTCGTATTCCCATACTTGCATAATAGCTCCTTCCACTCACAGCAGCAAGCTCAAAAGTATCTGTAATAAGCTTGTTATTATACTTTGGCATACTTTGGGCTAAGCCGATATGAAAATCTATAAATGAAAAATCAAGCCCAGCACTCGCCTCATAGCCTAGAATCTCAATATGTCCATCTGTATTTGCCCGATACATATCTTCGTGGGCGTGTGTGCTATCCGTGCTGTGATTATGCTCCGCTCCACTATTTGTATAGCTATTAATAAAGTTTTTCAAATATTGATAATACACACTTGCGTGCATACTCAACACGCTATTGTCATAGTCCATATTTAATTCCGTATTATACATACCCTCTGCTTTGAGCTTTGGGCGGACAAGCGAGTGTGGATTAGCAAGGAGAGAAACATCAAGAGGCATTGCCCCGCGTGTGTTGTAATTATGCGTGAGCTTAAAGCTTAAATCATTTGTAGCAGCATAAAAGAGCGAGATATAAGGGCTAAAACCTTGTGTATTGTGCGTTTGTGAGATTTTATCTTGATAATTATATACATCATAGCGAGAGCCAAGATCAAGACTTAGAGAATCTAGCATATTAAAATTAAAGCCTATAAATCCCCCATACACAGCACCCATCTCTTTCCCACGATTGCCGTGTTCTAGGGCGTGTCCTTCTAAATTATATGCTTGAGAAGCGATAAGCTGATAGTTTAAGCCATACTTGAGATTATGCTCCCCAAAACTATGCCTTAGCACCAAATCGCTCCCAAGATTCTGCAAGCTTAAATCCATCTCGCCTTCTTCTTCACTTTGTGCTGTGGCGGCAGCCTTTGATGAAAGTTTAAGGGATTTGTGCGAGTAGTAGTTATTCCATTCTAGTTTGAAACTATCCCCCAAAGCATAGGCATACTGAAGACTTGCACTATGCGAAAGCAAGGCGTTATCAAACAACGCAGGATTCTGCCCCGTGATATTTGCCGCAAAAGGCGAGATAGAATCTAGCATATTAAAATGATAGTTGAGATTGAGGCTGTGATTTTCATTTGGCAAAAAGGTGAGTTTAAAAAGTGCATTATGAGCTTGAAACTGCGAAGAGGGGACTTTAGAACCATTCCCAGCACGATAATAAGGCGTGTCATTAAAATCATAGCCTACAAGCAACCCTAGAGAATCTGTTATCTTGCCATAGGTTGCCACGCTTGAATCTACACCGCGATTGCTTTGAGCACCAATTGAAAAATATGCCCCATAATTGCGATTTGCCCCTAGCAAGTCAAAAGCGTTTTTTGTGGTAATGGTGATTCCACCAGCAAGGGCATTTGCACCATATTCGGCACTTGCTAAGCCCTTTTCTATCTCTATACTTTTCAGTAGATAGGGGCTAAAGAGCAAATTGCCTTGATGGTGGAAGAGATTCCCCCCTTGTGTAATACCATCAAGCTTTATGCGGAACATTCTATCTTCAAATCCCCTAATGTAGAGCTTTTGAGCGATTTTTGAGCTTCCGCCGACTTGAATCTCCGCATCTTTGGCAAACACTTCACGCAAATCACTCGCCTGTGTATTGCGGACAAAACTTGATTCAACCACGCTAATGTTGGCATTATTCGTAGGGTGAGCAATGGAGACAAGCGGAGAAAGCTTTGCAGAGCGATTTTCATCAGCAAGGGTATAACTCGCGGATAAGGAGAGTAGGCTTATGGAGATTCCTATACGAGCTAGAATCTTGTGTGATAACTTGGGGTATGAAGCATTGTGTGCAATGTGAGAAAAAGTAGAACAAGAAAAATGTGTCATAAAAATCCTTAATTTTGAGATTGAAAGTTGGGAGTGTATCACATTTTATAAAATGTTGCAACACATCTTATAAAATGTGATATAATTTCGCAATTTTGTAACATTGTTTTGCTAAGATTCTAGCACTTTTAGAGTCTAAATTAATAAGAAAGGAAAGTTATGGAATGCCCTTATTGCAAACACTCACTTACCCATAGCGAGGTGGTTTCTCTCCTTAAAAGTTTAGATAAAGCAAAGAAAGATTGTCAAGTTTGTCATAAGCCATTTATTGGCAGCAAAAGTGCTAAAACTTGCTCAAGTGCGTGTCGCTCAAAAGCCTATCGCATACGCAAAGCAGCACAGATTCACTGATTATTGCAATACTACACAATTCACAAGAATCTAAACTTGCCTTAAAAAAAGTGGGGGAGTTAATTTTATTCACATAAAAAGAGATGGTGGAGTCGTAGGGAGTTGAACCCTAGTCCAAAAGCAAGACAATCTTAAGAATCTACATGTTTAGTAGGTATTGTAATCTTTTTGTGGCTACCCAACACCCCAAGATAGAATCCACAAGCAACCTCAATCTTTTCTTCTTACTCAAGGTGTGGCAAGAAGAGCATCTAGCGGGGAATGACGACTTAAGATTCTAGCTAGAATAGAGTTTCTTAAATCGGCTCCAAAAAAGCGATTAACTTACGCTACTTTTGCGTAAGCTGGAGCGTAATTTGTATTGTTTGCGTTTATTAATTGTGGTAGTTTTAGAGCTTACCAGCTCACATGCACCTAAGTCTCTTTGCTCCTGTCGAAAGCCAAATCGACCCCATTTAGATTCTAAGCAGAATCTAAGCGTACGGATTATAACCCTTTTCTTAGTGCTTGTCAAGGTATTTTTTAGTAACTCCTAGCACAAGCAGTGCCCCAAAAAAGCCAAGAATGGCCCCAACACAAACTTGCAACGGCGTATGCCATAGATTTAAAACCCGTGAATATCCAACAAATCCAGCTAAAACTATAAGATATACACCCCAACGCACCCCTAAATATCGCCAAGCCAAAGCTGCAGCAATAAAAGCTGATGCAGTATGTCCGCTAGGGAAACCTTTAAACTCGCCATTAATTGGACGCTTTGCAATTTCAACAATCTCCATTATCCACGCTGAATCTGCAAAAGTATGTGCCGCGTAATTAAAGGCTATTTTTAGCCCAAAAGTAATACCAAAAATCACAATACAGCTAATAACTAGCCCTTTAAGCGGAACAAATTGCCTTTGAAGAAGCCATATCACTCCAAGCGGAATAAGCATAAGGCGAAATACATCGCCATAAAGCTCGTGATTATAAAGCCATAAGCCAAGTGCAGCAGCAGTGATTAGCCCAAAATATGCAAGTTGCCTGATTTCTTGATTTTTCATTCTTTCTCCTTTGTATCATTTAAAGTATCCATAACGCCCACTACCTCACGCAAACGCTTACTATCAAAATGTGTATAAATGCGACTCGTATTAAGGTCGGCGTGTCCCAAAGCCTCTTGCACCATAACAAGATCGTGTTTTTGCTGATAGAGTAGGGTAGCAAAGGAATGTCGCAGCATATGTGCGCCGTTTTTCTCTTTGCGGATTCCCGCTTGAGTGAGAATATTTTCTACATTTTGATAAATATAGCTTTGTGTGAGGGTTTTACCCTTTGTGTTGCAAAAAAGCAAATCGTGCGAGGGTGCAAAAGATGGACGCTGTGTCAGCCACGCATTAAGCAAGTTTTGTATATGACTTTGGCGTATCATCGCTACACGCGGCTTATTGCCCTTGCCCCGAATCTGAATGATGTAGCAATCAAGGTGCGGATATATATCTTTTCTACGGAGGCTTAAAGCCTCGCTTACACGAATACCGGTATAAACAATAAGCTTGATGATAAGCTTATTTCTCGCAGCGACTTTCTCTCCAAGCTGTGCTTCATCAATAGCCTTCAAAAATCGCTCTATTTCATCTTGGCTAAGATATGCTGGGAGCTTTTGTCCGCTTTTGCCTTGCAAGGCACTAATTTTAAGCGTAATGTCATAAACATAAGATTTGCCCTCAAACTCATTTTGTTTATCAATATAACCAAAAAGCCCAATAAGTGCGATGCGATAGTTTTTTTTACTCGCATTTGAAAGTGTGCTTGTCTCAACACTCAAAAAATCGCTTAATACCTCTTCATCAATGGATTCCATTGTGTCAAAACTGCCTTGAGTAAGAAAGGTATAAAGCTTAAGAAGAGGGGTAGAGTAGGTGTTTATCCCTATCATACCAGCTTTCCTCACACTTTTACACAAAGATTCAAGCTCGTTTATAGAGTGAATCTCATCATTATTTAGCGCGTTGATAGCTTGCAAGATAGATTCTTTATCAAGTACTTGGTGATTAGACAATGTCGTAAGTTTATGACGAATAAATCGCATAATCCAAAATAACAATGTTTGTGAAAACTCATCTTTATAGTTCAAGGGGTATTTCATTACTTGCAGATTCCTATTTGGTATTTTGGTATTGTAGCATATTTTAGTTATGAAAACTATACTTTTCAAACTTTTTTGCTTCATCTTTCCTTAAAATAAAATTACTTTAAGGAGTAAAAATGGATTTTGGATTGAGTTTTGACCCCCTTAACTTTGTAGGTGGTCTTATGAATATGAATAATCAAAACAAACTTGCAGAAAGACAAGAGAATTTGCAAAGAGAGTTCGCCCAAAATTCTATACAATGGAGAGTTAATGATGCTAAAAAAGCAGGGATACATCCTATTGCTGCTCTCGGCTCTCAAGGTATATCTTACAATCCGTCCTATGTTGGCGGTGATAATTTTGGCGGTTCTCAAGCTTCAATCTCCACTTCTACTGGTGATAAAGAAATGAATGAGCTTAACAAAAGATTATTAACGGCTCAAGTTCGCCAAGCTGAAGCTGAAGCTACTTCTGCTGAGCGGTCTTTACTTCCTAAGTCACAAAATACCGGTGGTGTTCTCTTTGGTGCTTCTCAAACAAAAGGTGCTTTAACTAATCAAACAGGCGTAGGTCATTCTGCTTCTCCTACATCTATGCCCGGTCAATCTTCCGTAAATCCTTATGGTGTTGCTGAAGTTAATAACGCTGTTAATTTTACTAAAAACACCGACGGCTCTCTTTCTCTTATGCCTAGCGAAGATGTCCAAGATTTAGTTTCGGAGTCTATGTTAGAGCGTCTCCGCTGGTATGGTTCGCAATATAGTGATGACCCTAAAATTCGTGCTGGTGTTATGGATTCTCTTTTGGGTAAAGGCAAAGATATTCCTAAAGGTATGGTTTTAAGAGCTAATCCTTTTACACTTAACTTTGAGCTTGTCCCTGAGTCAAAAGCTGGTAATTGGTTAAGTCGCAGAGCTTCCCCTGCTTATTATTATAAAAGCCGTAAAGACTACATTGACGGCAAAGATTACTAATCTTATAAAGGAGGTGAAAAATGACTGCATTCGTTAAGTATTTTGGTTATGTAGTGGCTGTTTTTTAAGCAATTTATATTGCTTTGAAATCTGGTGTTCCTGTTGGATAAAGGAGTTTGTATGAATGAAAGGTTTAAGCGTGTTGGTAACTGCTTTTATACTATCACTAATTCTGGCAGTGGTCTTTTCGCCTCTATCTTTGAGGCTGAGATACATTTCCCTGCTAATATTGACTATCCTTGTGTCGAGTATTCTCCACTTGGTTATTTCAAATATTTGGATATATGGGATACTGAAACTCTTGAATTTGTGATACATAAACAATATTTGGAGGTTAAAAATGGCTCGTCGCCGAAAAATTTCACGCCGCGTTAAGCGTAGGTTTCGTAAGAAACGGATTAGAAAATGGGGTCAGGTAATAGGCTATAGAATGTAGCATACAAATGGTTTGCTCGAATCCCTTTTATCTTAAGAAACAAATGTTTTTTGTTCCGTGTGGTAAATGTTTAGGCTGTCGTATAAATCGCCGTGGTGCTTGGGTTACTCGTATGGTTTTGGAAGCTTCTAATTATTATGATGTGTCTTTTCTCACATTAACTTATAATGATGAAAATTTGCCTTTTGATAATAATTTAGATTCTTCACATCTTACGAATTTTTTCAAGCGCTTTAGGCGTAATTGTGAGCCTTATAAAATACGATATTTTGCTTGTGGTGAGTATGGTGAAAAGTTTGGTCGTCCCCATTACCACGCTATTATTTTTGGTATGGATTCTATTATGACGACTTATTATGCAGGTATAAGTTGGAAAGCAGGTCATATTTATGCTGTTCCTGCTACGATTGAGACGATGTCCTATGTTGGAGGTTATGTTGCTAAGAAAGTTTCTCGTTTGGCTAAAAATGAAACTGAAAAAGAGCGTGTTTCTGAGTTTTGTCGTGTTAGTAGAAATCCTGGTCTTGGTGTTGTCTCTCTTTCTCGCTTATTTAAGCTCTGCCGTAATCAAGTAGATGTAATAGATGGTATCCGCTACAATGGCAAATATCATCCTTTACCCCGTTTCATTAAGGAAAAATTGCGGTCTCTTGTTTATTCCCCGGAATATGTCGAAGCTCTCAAGTCTGCTCGTGTTATGAATGCTCGTGCTGACACAGCTAAGGTTATGTATGATAAAGATTCTGCTCTTAAGCGTAATAATGCCTTACAAGCTTTACAAGATTCTTATAGGGTTAAACAAGTCAATTATGATATTTCACATTTACAAAAAAGGATTTTTTAATGGCTTTAAAAAGAAGTAAATTCAATCTCTCTCATTATCATTTGCTTACTTGTGATATGGGAAAACTCGTTCCTTGTGGTGTTACCGATGTTTTGCCCGGTGATACCTTTGTTGGTAGCACTTCTGCCCTTGTGCGTATGTCTCCTATGGTCGCCCCCGTTATGCACCCGATTGAAGTTAGGATTCATCATTGGTTCGTCCCTTATCGTTTGCTTTGGGACGAGTTTGAGGACTTCATTACAGGTGGTGCTACTGGTATGGATACTCCTGCTTTTCCACTAGTTGAAGTTAATAATGCAAGTATTTCAAGTTTACATGATTATTTTGGTATTCCTACTGAGAAGACAAAAATAAGAGTCTCTGCCCTGCCCTATCGTGCCTACTCGCTGATTTATAATAATTTCTACCGCGACCAAGATTTGGAAGCTGAGATTCCTATTTCTTACGCTTCCGGTGTAGATTCTGTTACAAATGTCACGCTTCAAAATGTGGCTTGGAGTAAAGACTATTTTACAACGGCTCGTCCTTGGACTCAAAAGGGACCCGAAGTTACGGTGCCTGTTATGGCTGTTAATGGTGGCGTTCCTACCTCTAAATCTAAATATTTTGCCCGTGTTTGGTCTAAACCTGGTGACGGAGCTGGTGTTGGTAAAGAATTTTGCGAATTTGTTAAAACTGATGTTGTCGGAGCTGGTGTTGGTACTTTAAAAGGTTTATTTGACAAGTTTGGTTTAGGTAATACCGCTTCAGCTCTTGGCGTTCAGTTTAATTTTTACTCTGTTAATGATGTTCCGGTTTCTACGCCTGATTCTGCTGAAGTGGTTTCTTGTCAGTTTGAAGCTGGTAATAATCAATTTGGTGAGGCTGTAGTTTCTATGGTTACCACTTCTCCCGGTCAATCTGGTGCTGTTTCCGTGCAGGATTTACGCCTTGCTACTGCCTTACAAAGAATGCAAGAAGCTCGTGCTAAATATGGACACCGTTACATTGACTATTTGGCTTACTATGGTGTCAAGTGTAGTGACGCTCGTTTGCAGTTGCCGGAGTATCTCGGCGGTGGTAAAAATTTGCTTCAAATTAGTGAAGTGTTGCAAACTACCCCTACTAATGATTCCTATGTTGGTGACATGTATGGCCACGGCATTATGTCTATGCGGTCGAATCGCTTTAAATTCTTTGCAGAGGAACACGGCGTTATTATTTCTTTGATTTCTGTTTTACCTTATAATATGTATACCGACGGCGTGGATAGAATGTGGCTTAAAACTACAAAAGACGAGTTTTACCAAAAAGAGTTAAACGCTATTGGTATGCAAGAGATTTATAACGCTGAACTTTATGTTGGTACACCAGAAACTCAAAAAGCTGTGTTTGGTTACCAAGACAGGTATAACGAATACCGCCACGCTATGAGTAAGGTTCACGGAGATTTCCGTAAAACAATGGATTATTGGCATTTGGCTCGGCAATTTGATAGCTTACCTGTGCTTAACGCTTCTTTTGTCAAAGCACAACCTAGTAAACGCATTTTTGCCGAACAGACTTCTAATTGTTTGTGGATTATGGCTAAGCATAACATTAAAGCCCTCCGTTGTATGCCTAAAAAGGCTCAAACTAAAATTTTGTAAGGAGTCCCTATGAAAAACGAATTTGATTATCAAAAACTAGCCTTGTTTATTTCTGAGGCTATAGTTACTGCTTTAGATGAGCGTGATTTAAAAAAAAGTCGCTCTGCTCTTAATAATCGCGGTCAATGTGCTGAAAAAACCGACTTTGAAGTTTTGGATAAAACGCCCCTTGCTGTGCCTATGGATTGCAAAGTGCCGGAATCATTAGATTCTATCTTGCAACGACACATAGCCGTTTATATGGCGAAACAAAGCGGACAAGAGGGCTACGATTTTGATGATGATTTATCGGTTTTAGATGATGATTTTGATGACGATGATTTTCAATCAAAATATGAATACCCCGATGTAGAGCTTGGGCGAAATGTTACCAAAGGTAACATTTCGCAAGTCGGCGAACCAAAAGACGCTGAGATTCCCATACCAGCGGACATTGAGCCGACTAAAGACGATGTGGCAAAGGAATAGCGTATATCCTACTTGATGTGATATACGCTAACTGACACAATGAAACGCATAAGGGCATTTCATAGGTTTAAAAATAGTTTTAAAGGGTTTTCGCCCTTTAAAGTCAAACGCGTTTTAATCCCTCAAAACAGAAAAAGGACTTTTTCGCGGCTTGACTTTTCCCCTTTAAAATCTATAAAATCACAAGTAAGAAAAAAGGCAAAAGAAGCCTATATTTTGCAAGGATTGAAAAATGACGCCTCCAAGCATATGGCAATTAATCGTCCTTTTGGCGATTTTAATTTTAATCGTAGTTCTATTTGTGAAGCTCGTAAAAAAAGGCGTAAAGCTATTATGTCGCTCACAAAAGGACAAGGGCTTAGAGTTAAAAAAACAGAGTGGAAAGCAGAATCAAAAATAAAGTGTAGTTAGTAATTACAACTATACTTTTCAAACTTTTTTATATTACTCTATTAATGCTAGAATATATGCGTTTAAGACTAAACTTCAAGGAGGATATATGAAAAATGTGATGGTGCCTATTGCTAGGGGTTTTGAGGAAATAGAGCTTGTGAGCGTGGTGGATATTTTACGCCGTGCTGGGGTGCGTGTTGTTTTGGCGAGCTTAGATTCTCATAAGCGTGTGCTTGGGGCACATAATATTGTTATTGAAGCAGACAATGCTTTGCCAGAGTTTGATAGTGAAGATTTTGACGCTATTGTCCTAGCTGGTGGCTATAATGGTATGCAGAATCTTGCTAACAATGAGCTTGTAATGCTTTGGCTCAAACAGCTTGAAAGCTCACAAAAGCTAGTTGCTGCTATTTGTGCCTCCCCTATCGTGCTTGATAAAGCAGGTGTGTTAAAGGGGGACTTTACCTGCTATCCGGGCTGTGAATCTCAAATCAATATGGAACACAAAAACAAAAAGTCAAATGCTGTTGTTAAAAATGGCAATATTATCACTTCCACCGGTCCTGCTACGGCGGTTGTATTTGCTCTTGAGTTAGTTAAAGAGCTTTGTGGTGAGATAAAGGTAAAAGAATTATATGATGAGCTAAAAATGCCATTTTAAAGGAGTTTCTCCATACATCTGCATAGTTACACAATGCAAACTTCCGTGCCATAGAATGAGTGAGCGGCAGTCTATGCCCACTACCCTATGGCTAGGCAAAGCTTGAGCAAGAATCTTAATGGCTTTTTCATCATTTATATCGCCATAAGTTGGCACGAGCAACGCCCCATTCACAAACAAAAAATTTGCATAGCTTGATGGTAGCCTTTGCCCCTGTTCATCAAAAATAGCCTGTGTAAAAGGCAAGGCTACAAGCTTATATGGCTCTCCATTTGCTTGTTTCAACGCTTGAAGCTCACTCTCCATAAGTGCTAAGGACTGAAAATGCTCATCTTTTTTATCTTCACATTTGACATACGCAATAGTATCTTTTGAAATAAATCGTGCCAATGTGTCAATATGACTATCAGTATCATCTCCTGCAAGATAGCCTTGTGTAAGCCACAGCATAGAATCTAGCCCAAAATATTGCTTCAATTTAGATTCTATTTGAGCTTGGCAAAGGTGCGGATTGCGATTAGATTCTAATAAACATTGTGTATTTGTCAAAAGCACCCCTGCTCCATTACTATCAATGCTTCCACCCTCAAGCACCATATCCATTTGGGTAACACAATCAGCCTTAAATAGAGACCTTGTTATTTTGTTGTCATAAAAAGCAGGGTATTTTAACCCCCAACCATTAAATGTAAAATCAAGCAGTCTTATACGGCTATTATTCTCCCCTGCTCTATTTTGAGCTGGATTTTGCATACATTCCACGCTTATAGCTCCAAAGTCCCTAGCCCAAGTGTCATTTGTAGGCACTCGCACAATATGTAAGCCAAAGGCTGTTTTAGCTCCTAAATCCGCAAAGTATTTTGTTTTGGGATTTTGTATAAGAGTGTGAGGCACAGATTCAACAAAAAGATTTTTTATAAACTCATCATCTTGTGTATTTGCAGAATCTAAAGCCTTTTGGGAATGGCTAAAATGTCTCTTTACAATCTCAAAGCCATCATTATCTTGCGTATCTATACATAAAATCACAGATTCAAAGCACACAATATGCTCTATAATGTCTAAAAAACACTCCCTTGCCCTATCTATATGCTCTGCCCAATCGCTGTTTTGATGAGGAAATGCCATAAAAATAGCACTCTGCCTTTCCCACTCCGCTTTTAATCTCACCCTAGTTGCCAAATCTGCCATAAAATTCCTTTATTATTTTGTGTATAATTCTAACATTTTATTTTAAAGGGGTGCTATGATTTTGAGCATAGAATCTAGCTGTGATGATAGCTCACTTGCTCTAACGCGTATTGCTGATAAAAAGCTTGTATATCATATTAAAATCTCTCAAGATGAGGAACATAGCACTTATGGTGGAATAGTGCCAGAAATAGCTTCAAGACTTCACGCCAAAAGGCTTCCAGAGATTCTAAAAAAGCTTAAAACTTTTCTTAACAATGACCTATCATCTATCAAAGCAGTAGCTGTTACTACTCGCCCAGGGCTTAGTGTAACGCTTATTGAAGGTTTGATGATGGCAAAGACTTTGTGCCTTGGGCTGCAAATCCCCCTTATTTGCGTTAATCATCTCAAGGGGCATATTTATTCACTTTGTATCAGTCAAGATTCTACAAAAGATTCTAGCAAAAGTAAAAAAGCTCCGCCTCCACTTGAATTGCCCACACATATCAAAGTTGAAGCCAAAGATTCTCTAGGGGTTTTGCTTGTATCTGGCGGACACACGCAGATTTTACAAGTGAATAATTTTAACCATATCAGCATTATCGCCCAAAGCCTTGATGATAGTTTTGGGGAAAGTTTTGACAAGGTTGCCAAACACTTGAATCTAGGCTATCCGGGCGGTCCGCAAGTGGAGCATTATGCTAAGATGTGTCAATCTCATCAATATAAGCCCTATGAGTTTCCTATTCCGCTTGTGCATAATCCAAAATTACAATTTAGCTTTTCAGGCTTAAAAAATGCGGTGAGACTAGCTATACAGGAGCTTCCACAGCCACTTAGTTTGCAAGATATAAGTAGGATTTGTGCAGGGTTTCAAAATGCAGTGTGTGAGCATATCCTAAGAAAAACTCGCCTCTTTTTTCAACACTTTGAGGGTAAATACTTTGCTATCGTTGGTGGGGCAAGTGCCAATACACATTTACGCCAAAAAATCAGCAATCTTTGCAATGAGTATGGCAGGGAATTATTTTTAGCGGATTTGGAGTTTTGCTCTGATAATGCTGCGATGATAGGACGCGTGGGCGTGGAGCATTATTTGAGAGATGAATTTACCCCATTGCTTGAAGCCCAAATCGCCCCAAAAAGCCTAAAAGGCGATTTTGTGGAATCTGCGACTTTTTAGTCTTAAAAATCTAGCATTAAAATTTAGCCCTACTCTAAACAGCCTTAAGATAAGCCCCATTTTAAGATAGCTCTAACATTCTATCAAGGGCAATTTTCGCCCACTTTTGAACTTCAGAATCTAAAAATACTTCATTTATAGGCTTATTATCTTCATAGGCTAAAAGCACATCATACACATCTTGCAGTGTTGTCTCGTTCATCGTGGGGCATTGAGGCTTACTAGAGCTTAGCACAAAGGTAGTTTGTTTGCCTTCAAACTTAGGACGCAAACGATTGACGAGATTAAATTCCGTGCCAACAGCAACCTTTTGCTCTAAAGGCAAGTCTTGCACATATTTGATGATTTGGCTTGTAGAGCCGACAAAATCCGCCAAATCCACCACGCTAGGATCGCATTCTGGATGCACGACAATCTTAATATTCTCAAACTTATTGCGATAAAACGCAACATCTTCAGGTGTGAAAAGCTGATGCACGGAGCAGAATCCATCATAGCAAATCACATCAGAATCTAGCACTTTTTGTTTAGAATCTACCCGCAAGAGACTTGATTTTTTATTATCCGCCTTGGCTAGATTCTCCCCTAAACATCTATCCGGGAGAAAAAAGATTTTTTTATTTTGAGCTTTAGCAAATTCAAAGATTTTTGATGCATTGGCACTTGTGCAGACAAGCCCTCCCATTTGAGCGACTTTCGCCTTGACATCGGCATTTGAGTTAATGTAGGTAATGGGAAAAATCTGATCTCTGCTCAAACCATAAGATTCTAACAGGGCGATACTTTCATCAAAATATTCACTATCAATCATTCTTGCCATAGAGCAGCACGCTAAACGAGGCATAATCACGCGTTTATGCGGTGCTAAGACTTTCACACTCTGCCCCATAAACGCCACGCCACAAAACGCGATAAGGTTTTTTTCACTCATTGAAGCCTTGCGTGAAAGCTCCAAACTATCGCCGCACAAATCCGCTAAGGCTACCACTTCATCTTTTTGATAATAATGTGCTACTAAAAGTCCATCAAGTTTTTGTAATAAATCTTTAATTTTATTTTGTAATTCCTGCATTGTTTTTACCTATCCTTTAATGCTTACCTTTATGCGTAAGTGCCTATGTCTTGGGCGAATTTGACTTGATCGTTCATATTCACATCTGCAATCATCTGCTCCATAAATAGCACGATTGTAGAACCCATTTGAAACATTCCTAGCTCCTGCCCCTTTTTCATAGAAATGGGCGTGAGATACACATAATTTGTATTATGGCGTCCGGCGTTAGTTTTGATTTTTGGCTCAAAGTGCATTACCATACTGCCGACATTTAACGCCCCCACCGCGACAAAATACACCCATTTGTTATTTGGTGTCTTTGCTACAACCACAACGCGTTCATTCCTCACAAAAAGGCTTTGATTCTTGCGAAGTGATGGGAGATTCACAGGTAAAAGCTCCCCACCAAAATACCGCACTTCACAAATCTCTAAATCACAAGGGGCGTGATAGCGATGATAATCTTTTGGTGAGAGATAAAAATTAATATAATATAGCTCTCTATCAAGTTTTTGTCCTAAAAGTTCCTCAACAGAATACTCCATTCCCTTTATCTGCAAGGCATTTTTATCACTGCTTTTGCCTAGCTGTGTGATAAGAGAATCGCAAGGAGAGATAAGCACAATAGGATTAGCATTCACAGGGCGTTTATTCACAAGAGCCCTAGTAAAGAGAGCATTAAGAGAGGGATAGCTTGAAGCGGAGGCAAACTCGCTTAAGTCAATCTTAAAAATCTTTACATAAGTGGTGTTAATGAACTTTTGAAAAGGAGAGAAAAACTCATAATTCGCAAAACGACCAAAAAGCCGAGAAAATTTGTTGGATAGATTCATATATTTCACCTCATTTTTGTGATTCTAGGCTTATTCTTAATGGCAAAGATATAAAAGAGTGGCGTATCACACAATGCAAGAAACACCTTGATAGAAAAATCAGCCAACAACATAGCAACAACCTGTTCCCAAGGATACACAAACAAAAAAGCAATGTGAAAAAATATCATTGTATCTATGAACTGCGAAGCCATTGTGCTTGCATTATTGCGTAACCACCACAGCTTGGGAAAGCGATTCTTAAGATAAAAGAAAATATGCACATCAAGATTCTGTGAGACAAAAAAAGCACACACACTTGCAATGGCAATGCGTGGCTCACTGGCTAAAAGCGATGGAACAAAGGCAAGAAGTAGCCCTACCCAAAGTGTTTTTAGCACTTGAGATTTATTATATTTTTCACTCAAAATATCCATAAGCAAAAAGCTAATAGGATAAGTCAATGCTCCATAAGTCAGTGGTGTATTAAGTATGGGATACTGCACAGTGTAATTTGCCAAAACAACAATACACGCAAAAAGTAGCGAACTCCCCAAAAATACTACATTACTCATTTGTCTTTCTTGCTTAATCTCCTCTTGTCTGCCTCTTTGCAATTATTGCTCCTTTTGTTGATACGGCTGGGAATCTAGCCCAAGATTCTCATAAATTTGTTTTGAAAGTTGGGAATTATAGCCAACAAGGCTGTTTTTTAGCTGAATTTCCCACATATCAAAACCTTTACGCATTTGATTTTTGAACTCTTCTTGATTGAGTGCTTCATCAACGCTATTAATGACCACATCAGTTGCGACAAAAAATCCAATCGCACATAATGGGGCAAAAGGTCCGCACACAAGCGACCCTCCTGCCCCAACCGCACCACTCACCCCCTTTTTAGCTACACTTTTTCCCACAAGTTTTGCTCCAGCTTTACCAAAAGCCTTGCTAGAAGATTTTAGAATCATCGCTCCAACTACACTTGCCCCCAAAAGTGCTGCTACACCATCAGTTGCCCTAGGGTTAAGCACATTAAGATTCTGTGTAAAGTCATCAAAAGAAAGGGAATGTGAGATAAAAGCTTGACTTGGCTTTTTGCTTATTGTAAAAAAGCTAAAGTCCTGCTCTAAACGCTTTTTAAGATTCTCAAACTGCTCATCATATACGCGATTAAGATGCTCTTGCAAATCATTTGGCGTATAAGCTTTAAGCAAAAAAACAAATTGCTCCTGTGCAATGTCCTCTCCCTTGCCAAGAGCCGCATAAAAAAGCCGTGTATATTCCCCATAGATGCTAAAATACCACTTAGAATACTCATCAATAATCACCTCCTTTTTGGCAAGATAATCTTCTAAACTTGCTTGTGTAGCGTCATTGAGATTTGTTTCAAAATTTTTCAGTGTGCTTTTAATCTTACTCTGTAAATGGGCTACATCTTTGGTATCAACAAAGCTTTGCACCCCTTGAATACTTACTTCAATATATTGCTGATTTTGAGCTAAAAATTGTGTGGCTAGAATCTCGGGCATAGGTTTGCTTACTTTAGCAAGTGGCTGAAGTAGTGAGCTAAGATAAAGGGCAAGATATAAAAAAATCAAGAAAAACACAACAGCAAAAAATTGTCTAAAAGCCTTGCTGGTATGAAAAGCTTTGGGGTTTGAATCTTTATTTAAATCCGTGTGAGATTCTACATTTTGCTTTGTGGAATAGCCACTTAAAACAAGTAGAGAAAAGCTCACAAAAGAGCTAAAATAGCCAAAAGCAAAAAGCACACTCAAAATAATATGCAAGGAATGATTACTAAGATAGAGCATATCAACAATAGCTTTTTTTAGCAAAACAAAGCCAAAAAGCTCCTGCCACCATTGACAAGGCATTTGCGAGATGTGATACGATTCTAAAAGATATTGATAATGTTCGTGTAGTTTGGCAATATTCACCTCGTGGGGCATAAAGCCATTAAACACAAACTCGCCCACACAGGCACAAAAAGCACAAAAAAAGGCTGTATATTTTTTTGCTAAAATAGAGGCAAACTCCAGACTAATATTTGCTTTGCAAATAATGTGTATAACCTTAAAAGCATATATGGAGCAAGGTATTAGCACACAAAAAATAAAAATATCACTCCCACTAGGAAAAAGCAACATAAAAAATAATGCAACACTCCCCACACACGCGAAAAATGCACTCACAACTTTTACAAACAAAAAGCGTCCAAAATATTTAAAAAGCAAGGAATCTTGCTTGTAATATGCCTTGATTGTGGCTTGTTTTTTTACTCTCAACACTTCATAAGTTTGCACAAAAAGTGCGACAAATAGCATACAAAATGCAGGATAGAGCAAAATACAATACTGCGGAGAATATCCAACAGACACAATACAAATAAGACTTAAGATAAAAAAAGAAAGTGAGATGGTGTTTTTCATTATTGTAGAATCCTAGCCTTCAGGCTAGGAATGTTTTATTTTGTAATCGCAGTAAGAGAGATTTCAACACGGCGATTTTTTGCCTACCTTCAGCTGTTTTGTTTGAAGCAATTAGCTCACTCTCACCTAGTCCATCAACTACAAAGCGTTCAGCTTTAACCTTTTGGCTTTGAAGGTATGCTGCAACACTTTGTGCGCGTTTTTTAGAGAGATCAAGATTCACTTTATTAGAACCTGTATTGTCTATGAATCCTACAACGGTTATAATTGTTTTATCATATTTGTTTAGCACCTTTGCCACAGAGTTTAGCACCTTGTAAAAATCAGAGCTTAAATCATCACTACCACTTTTAAAGGTAATATCACCAGGCATATTAAGAATAATCTCATCACCCTCTCTTGTTACGCTCACACCTGTGCCTTGAAGCTCTTTTTGGAGTTGCTTATCCTGATAGTCCATATATCCACCCACAGCACCACCAGCTAATGCACCCACACCAGCACCAATAGCTGCACTTTTAGCTCTATCTTTTTTCTTTACCAATGCACCAATACCCGCACCAACTGCCGCTGTGCCAATCGCACCGATAGCAGTTTTGCTTACTTGAGATTCACCTGTATATGGGTTTGTCGTGCAAGCTGCCATAAACAACACTCCACATACTGCTAGAGAGATTTTTGAAGTTGTTGTTTTCAACATACGAAGTCCTTTATTTTTGAAATTTAAAACTTGGGATTGTATCTACAAAAGATTTGCTTTTACCTTAAAAGATTCTAAATCTTTACAAGGAATAAGCTTTGTGGCACATTGCAAAAAGGCTTTCTTACGATGAGATATAGTATTTTTAGCACTTGATGAAAATTCTGCTAATGTTTGCTTGTGTGGATTAGATTCACTTGGGATAAAAATAGGATCATAGCCAAAGCCTTCTTTGCCCCTTGGTTTATCAATCACTTCTCCGTGCAAAATCCCCTCACAATGCTCCACTTGCAAAACTTCAAAAGATGGCAGTGTAGAATCTAGCCCACAATCCACATAAAATTGCATAGGCACAATAAGCAAAGCAATGTGAGCGACAAAAAATGCAGGTATTTGAATCTGCCCTGCACTCAAAAGATGTGAGAGTTTTTCACATAAACACATAAGATTTGCCTCATCAGCACTATTACAAAGCTTTGTTACATTGCTAAGATTTTGCCCTTGTAGTTTGAGATACTCACAATACCTTGCACTATAAATGCCCGGCTCATTCTCCAGCATAGGCACACATAGCCCACTATCTTCAGCGATAAAAACCAATGGTGCTTGAAGCAAATGCTGCATAGAATCTTGAGCTTTTATATCACTTTGCACCTTTTTGCAAAATGCCTGATAAATAGCCTTGAGCTTAATAGTAGCATTTTCTTTGAAACTTATACCATTTTCCTCAATCTCAAAAGGAGCGAGAAAATCGCTATACGCATATACATTGATAGAATTTTGGATAGAATCCTGAATCTGCTGCTCTTGCAAAATCGCTTTAAACTCGCGGATTTTATTGTGATTCCCCGTGGCTAAGATAATATTCATCTACTTCTCCTTGTTATGTTGATGAGATTTAATGCCAAAGTGTATTTTTAGGCAAAAGTGTGCGTTTTTGCCTAAAAGTGCCAAGCTTAAGAAGCTTAATCCTATGTCGTGCCGCTTGTCGCTTAAGCCTTAGCGTATCTTTTGGATTTATGGCTAGGAGCATTTCATACACTTCACCGCTTTGTAGCAATGCCTTTGAGCTATCAGCAAAAAGCGGCACAGAGCTTTTGAAACCACAATGATTAAGAATGCAAAGCCGTTTAATTTCTTGTAAGATTCCATCAGATATATCTAGCCCCCCTTGCAAAAATCTCTCACAGCTTCTTATAAACTCTACGCGAATCTGTGGCTTTAAAAATCGCCCTTTTGCTTTAAGATTGTCTTTTGAAATCCTTTGTCTATCGTTTTTTAATAGATTTTTTAGCACTTTTATACCTTGAGCGATAGTTTTACTTGGATATCTATCACAAGTTGCGTATAGGACGCAATTACGCGGGATTCTATCACGATAGAGCGTGTGCTTGTTAGCAAAACCAAAAAAAGTGATGTGAAATTCCAAAGTTTTAGAGCTAATCGTATCCCCACCGATAAGAAAAATCTTAAACTTTTTACAAAAATCACTTATGCCCTGCACACTTTGTCTTATCTCGCTTTTTCCCCACTCTCGCGGCAAAGTAATGCTTAGCATAGCATAAGCTGCAGTAGCATTCATCGCCACAATATCGGAGTAATTAACCAAAAATGCCTTATACGCAAGAGCATAAGGAGAAAACCACTCCTGCAAAAAATGCACTCCTTCACAAAAGCTATCCATACCCACAACCAAAGGTTTTTTGGCATTAAAGGATTTATGCAAAGATTCTGTAATGCGAGTGGATTTTAAAAAAATATGTCGCCTATGCTGAATCTGTGCCCTATGTGTGCGTGGATAGGCATTTTTCATATTGCCCAAAATAACACAATCATCACCAATGCCCTTTGTAACGCCACTTTGCTCTAATAAATGAATAAAAAATGCTTCTTTATCAAATGCTATTTTATGAGCCATTTTTATGCCTAGAATCTAGCAAGTGTGGATTTTAAAGCTTAAATCAAGCCATCTTGCCTGATGAATGAGTGAGCCTACACTGATAGCATCAACACCACTTTGTGCGTATTCTACAATATTTTCAAGGCTTATATTGCCACTTGCTTCAAGCTTGATATGTCTTGCAGACACATTGCGATACGCCACAACTTCTTTAATCTCATCTATTGACATATTATCACACATCACAACATCAGCTCCAGCCTCCATTGCCTTCATAGCAGATTCTAGACTTTCACACTCCACTTCAATAGGACACATAAATGGCAATCTATTCCTTGCATTGCTAATTACTCTCTGCAAGTCTGCAATATGAGCCAAATGCGTGTCCTTTAACATCAGCATAGAATCTAGCCCAAAGCGGTGATTACTCCCGCCACCATTAACAACGGAATATTTTTCTAGCTCTCGTAAAAGAGGGCGAGTCTTGCGTGTATCTAGCAACTTTATAGGTAAATTGCTAATTTTTGAAGTATAGGCATAAGTGAGTGTGGCTATACCGCTGCTGTGAGCTAGGATATTAAGCAGCACTCGCTCCATTTGCAAAAGTGCAATATGACTTCCACCCAAGACACAAAGATGTGTGCCTTTTTTAAAGCTATCTCCATCATTATGTGAATCTAGAATCTTTACATCAAAATGCCTTGCCAACTCCTGCAAATACACAAAGCCCGAAAACACGCCATCTTGTTTGGCTAAAATATATGCCTTTGCATTTTTGTCCTGCGCGATTAAGGCATAGAGATCGCCCCTGCCTAAATCCTCTTGTAAGGCTTGAACGATAAATTGCTGAATATGATATTGTGTCATCTTATGCCCTTAGTTTTATGAGTTTTATAAAATGAGAAAATATCATAGCGACACCCACAAGCGTGAGTGCCATTAACGCCCTTATTTAACAGGGTGAAGCTCATTTGCATAAAATTTGAAAGATTCAACGCCTCTTTCCAATGCCCATTTATAAGACACAGAGACAAAAGCCCAATTAATATGCTTCCAAAACGCTTCCAAATACGCAGGACGAGCATTCCTATGGTCAATGTAATAGGCGTGTTCCCACACATCAACAACCAAAAGTGGCACTTTAGAATCTGTCGCAGGAGTTGCTGCATTGCTTGTTTGCACGATTTCAAGCTTTTTGTTTTGTGTGTTATACACAAGCCAGTTCCAGCCTGAACCAAAAAGCGTTGTGCTTGAAGCGATGAATTTTTCTTTCAAGCCATCAAGTGAGCCAAACTCCGCATTAATCGCTGCACTTAGTTCAGCACTTAGCTCACTTGCCTTAGGGCTAATACAATCCCAATAAAAATCGTGATTATACACTTGAGCCGCGTTATTAAACACGCCCCCACTTGATTTAAGGATAATATCACCAAGCTCGGCATTTTCAAACTCTGTGCCTTTGATAAGGTTGTTTAGATTATTCACATAAGTTTGATGATGTTTACCATAGTGATATTCAAAAGCCTGCTCACTGATAAAGTTACCAAATTCATTTGTGCCATAAGGCAATTTGCGTAATTCAAACATAAAATCTCTCCTTGTTATTGTTGTTTTGCCCTTGTAGGTGGATTCTGCAGTAACAAAAAAGCTAGAATTCTAATACAAAAAGCAAGGTATTATAATCAAAATCTTTTAACTTTTATCCCACAATTTGATAAAATATATTTTCTCCCACACTACACTGCTTTACAATTTTTTTTTGGCAAAGTTCATCTAAAAGTGCTAAAGTTTTAGAATCTAGTATTTTTTGTGCGTCTAATGTGCTTAATGGGCGGCGTTTAATAAGCCCTATCAGTCCATTTGTATCATAGGTTTGCAAGCTAAGATTCTCTTCTGCCTTGTTTTGTGAGCGTCTTGGAAGAGAGATGCATAAATTATCATAAGCGTAAAAATATGAGGCAAGTTCTTTTAGCTTCTCATCACTCACTGCCTCTACTTTATAAGCCGGTGGGCGATCAATACTCCCTATATCAACGCGTTTTAGACCTTGAAGCGTTGATAAGAATCTAGCAATTTGCCTAGCCTGTTCTTTTGTATCATTGATACCTTTCACAAATAGCACTTCGCTCACAATCTCTCCATTAAATCTTTGGCAAAATTCCCTTATACCCTGCTCAATCTGTGCTAGATTAAGGCTTGTATGTGGGCGGTCTATGCGTTTAAAGGCTTGAGATTCTAAACTATCACAAGAAAATTTTACAATATCCACAAGCATAAGAGAATCTTGCACTTCCTTTTTCCACAAAAGCGACCCATTTGTAAGAACGAGAATTTTCATAGATTCTGGCACAATATCTTTTAGATTGCTAATTAATTCATACAAATACGGATAGAGCGTTGGCTCACCATTTGCAGTAAGTGTTAAAACATCACATTTTTGTGTTCTAAGAGCTGTCTGCACCGCCTGTAAGATAGAATCCACAAGCACAATCTCTTGCATACTCTCCATTGTTTTTGCCCCTTGTAGCTCACAATACACACAATCAAAATTACACTGCTTTTTGCTTGGGGACAAATCAACACCAAGTGAGCGTCCAAAACGCCGAGAATCCACAGGACCAAATACAATTTCCACGCCTTCTTCCTTAAAAACTTTTTTTACAACCTTCAAACATTACTTTAAGCTCACAACTCAAAAGTATAGCACATTTTCTATCATTAGGGCAACGCTAATTTGTTACACTGCACTTAACTTTTTACGCTAGAATCAAGGCTCTGATTTTTTCACACCAAAACAATAATGAGATGCAACAATATGAAACATTACACCAAACAATACACGCAATTTAGCATAGCCTTTACTTTGACTCTAGGCATTTTTGGTTGCTCGGCACTCACGCCAGAAAATGCTGCAAAAATAGCCATAGCCGATGATCCAAGCTACGCAATGCGACAAATCGCAGGAAATCAATTTAGAATCTACGCCACAGATAGTAAAGCCCTTATGCGAGATATTAAGGAAGCCAAGCGACAATACGCAAAAGTCGCAAATGACCTAAGCGGCAATGTTGCCAAGCAGTGGAGCAAGGAAGATGTGAGTTTGCCAAGCACTGAAACCTATGTCAAATACTCAAATCACTACAAATCCAAAGCAAGTATCAACTTCCATACCGGTGCAATACGCATTGAAACAATTGACACCTCAAACCCCACAAAGTCCCTAGAACAAGCCATTACAAACACTCTTCTTTTACCACAAGACCCAAGCAAAGTAGATTTATACTCTAGTGATGATTTTAAATTTGATGGCAAACCTTTTCTTGCTGGGCTGATTAAAGACCACGATGGAGAGGACATTTTGACACAATGGCGTGCGGAGCGATATGCTAAATACCTTGTGGAAAATGAGCTAAAAACTCGCAAAGACAGCAAGGGAAGTCTTGTAAGCTATGTGGATTTGCAAATGGTGGGGGATTATCAAAGCAAGAGTGAGCATAAATACGAAGAGCTTGTGCGAAAATACGCTCACAAATACAATATCTCTCCAGCCCTTGTGCTAGGCATTATCCAAACAGAATCTAACTTTAACCCCTATGCTGTGAGCAATGCTCCAGCTTATGGGCTTATGCAGGTTGTGCCAAGCACGGCAGGGGCTGATGCGTATGAGCTAATTAATGGTAAAAAAGGTATGCCAACAAAAGAAATGCTCTTTAACCCTGAAACAAATATTGAATACGGCGTAGCATATCTTAGCATTCTTTTTAATCGCTACTTACCCAATATTAAAGACAAGCAAAGCCAAGAATACTGCGTCATCACCGCTTATAACGCCGGAGCAGGAAGTGTGCTAAGGACTTTTGCTAATGATAAAAATCAAGCCTTTAACCGTATAAACGCTATGTCCGCTAAAAAAGTCTATGACACGATTCAATCAAAACTCCCCTCTAGCGAGGGTAGACGCTACCTTGTGAAAGTAACCACACATAAGAAAAACTACGAGCATATTAAATGAAATGAGTGTATGAATGAGATTGGTAGAATTTTACTCCGAAGAAAAAACTTGTAGCTACATAGATTCTAAGAAAAGCATTTTTAGATATTTTCACATTCAGCATACAACACCTAACTTTTACCACGGACTTTTAGAGCGTGGTTGGAGACGCTTTGGGAATTACTTTTTTGTGCCGATGTGTCAAGGCTGTAATGATTGTATCTCAATCCGCACTTTGATTGATGATTTTAAATTTAGCAAGAATCAAAAAAGAGTGCTAAAAAAGGCTCAAAACATTGATATACACATACAAAAGCCCACTATTTCACAAGCTCACATAGAGCTTTACAATCGCTATCATCAAGCTATGCGTGATAAAAAAGGTTGGGAATACACCCCCATAACGCCAGAATCTTATATGGATATGTTTGTAGATGGACATCAGGATTTTGGCTATGAATTTTTGTATTTTCTAGATTCAGAGCTTATTGGCGTTGGACTTGTTGATGCACTTTTGGATAGTATTACAGCGGTATATTTTTACTATGACCATAATTTTTCACACTATAGCCTTGGCACTTTAAATATTCTCAAACAAATCAGCATAGGGCAGGAATTTGGACTGAAATATTTTTACCCCGGATATTGGATTAAAGATCATTATTGTATGGGTTACAAGGAGCGTTTTACCCCCTTTGAAATGTTGAAAAATGCTCCCGATATTTTTGAGCTACCCATTTGGGAGCTTTATACTAAGGAGTGAAAATGCAATTTTTACAAAACTACCTTGAAGCTTTGCAGGATATTTCCACACAGGATAAGGAACATACTCATCGCACTGCTTTAGAGAATCTGCTAAATGCCTTAAAGGAGTATTTAACCCTACAAAATAAAGTCTTGCAATCTATCCATATCAAGCACGAGCCAAACAACGACAAAGAAGGCAGAGGCGCACCAGACTTTTTAATCACAAAAGATTCTCTAACGCTTGGCTATATTGAAAACAAACGCGTAAATACGGATTTGGATTCCATATCTCAAAGCCCACAGATTGAAAAATACCTGCGACTAAGCGACAACCTAATGCTTACAGACTATTTGCGATTTTGCCTTGTGCGTAAAAATGACAAGGGCAATGCAGAGATTGTGCGAGAATGCAGAATCTGTGAGCTTTCACAACTTCAAGCCCTAGTCAAAAACCCCAAGCTTTTTAACCTAGAGACTAAAGCAAAAGAGCTAACCGAGCTTTTTTCACTCTTTTTTTCCCAAAGCCCAAGCCCCATAATCACGGCAAAAGAGTTTGCAAATGCCTTGGCGCAGCGGACTAGAATCCTAAAAGATGAAATGATAGAAAAGCAGAGTAACACACACATACAAGGGCTTTTTAACGCCTTTAAAGAATCGCTCTATAAAGAATTAGAATTTATCACTTTTGCCGATAGCTTCGCACAAACGCTTACTTATAGCCTATTTTTAGCAAAGCTAAACAACAATACAAATGAAAAAATCACTTTAGACAATGCTTATAATTTTATCCCTAAGTCTTTCTCACTTATCCAAGCGATGAGTAAATTTTTACGCGAGTTAAAAGAGCTAGATTCTATCAAGTGGCTTTTAGAAGAAATCATCGCTATTATCAATCATATAGATATAAGCGAAATCATAAAAGATTTAAACAAGCTCTCACAAAAAGACTTGCTAGGAGAGCATATCTACAAAGACCCATATTTGCATTTGTATGAAGACTTTCTCAAAGAATATGATGAGAGTTTAAGAGAAGTGCGAGGTGTATATTACACCCCTGCGCCAGTGGTGAAATTCATCATAGATTCTATTGATTTGACCTTACAAAAAGACTTTAATAAGCAAGGGCTACAATCCGCTATCACTGATGATAATATCACGCTTTTAGACTTTGCCACAGGCACAGGGACATTTCTGCTTGAAGCTTTTAGAAAAGCCCTAGAATCTAGTAATAAAAACAGTGTGAAATACAACCCAAAAGCCTTGATACAAAGATTCTATGGCTTTGAGTTTTTAATCGCACCCTACACGATAACACATCTTAAAATATCCCAAGCTTTTAAAGAAGAGTTTGAAGCCGAGCTAAATGAAAATGAAAGCCTAAATATCACGCTTACCAATACGCTATATATGAGTAGTAAAGCAAATGAAATCAATAAGCAAAGCAATCTATTTGTAGGTATGGCAGAGCTTACAAAGGAGTTTGAAAAAGCACAAGAGATTAAAAGCAAAGATATTTTAATCATCACGGGCAATCCCCCTTACAACGCGCTATCTATAAACAAATACGACATTTCTGCTTACAAATACTGCGGACTTAGAGAAAACAAGCAAACAAGCAAAATTCCCATAAATGAAAAAAAACATAGACTTAATGATGACTATATTAAATTTATTCGCTTCGCGCAAAATAAAATAGACAATCAGGATAGCGGAATCATTGCTCTAATTACTAACAATAGTTTTTTTGATGGTGTTACGATGAATGGAATGCGTTGGAATCTACTAAATTCCTTTGATAAAATCTATCTTTTGAATTTACACGGCGATAGCAATAAACACGAAGTTTGCCCTAACGGCAATAAAGATGAAAATGTTTTTGATATTAAACAGGGCGTTGGTATAAGTATTTTTGTAAAGACAAAGCCTAAAAAAAATCTAAGCAACACGCCAAAATGCGAAGTATTTTATTATGATTTATATGGTAGTAGAAAGTTTAAATATGACTTCTTATATAGTAAAAACTTAGATTCTATAAAGTGGCAACAACTTAAACCACAAAATCCAAGCTATGAATTTTTTATCCAAAACGATAAGCTAAGAAAAATCTATGATAAAGGTAGAAGTCTCAAGGATATTTTTGTTAAAGCAGGGCTTGGAATCTGCACTTATAGAGATTTTTTTTGTTACGCAAATTCTAAAGATGAAATGATGAAACGCATAGAAACTTTTAGCAAACAAACAGATGAGCAAAGCAAAATTGATTTTGCCTTAGAAGATTCTGGGACTTGGTCTATAAGGTGGGCAAAACAAGAACTTTTAGAAACAAAGCTAGATGAAAAACTTATCCAAAAAGTGCATTTTAAACCTTTTGACTTTAAATATACTTACTATACAGGCAAATCAAGTGGTTTTTTGGGTCGTCCTGCTGGAGCAGTGCAAAATCTAATGTTGCAAAATAATATCGGTTTGGTGTGTTATCGCACTTGCGGCGTCAATGGGCTAGATAATATTTTTATCGCAAATGGATTGATAGATTTGCATTTAGTAGGTAGTGGTAGCAGTATCTTCCCCCTATATCTGCAAGATCCTATGCGCGATGAAAACCTAAGCAAAGAGTTTAGGGAATTTATAGATTCTACATATAAAGAGCATTTTAGCCCAGAGCAGATTCTAGGCTATATCTATGCGGTGCTATTTCATAAGGATTATAGAGAAAAATATTTAGACTTTTTGAAAATTGACTTTCCTAAAATCCCCTTTGTAGAATCTAAAGAGACATTTCTAGCCTTAAGCAATCTTGGCAGTAGCCTTATATCTTTGCATTTACTGCAAGATGATGCACTAGATAGCTCTATCGGTGAGCCACTCTATACCAACAAAAATGACAAAAATCTCATTATAGAAAAGCCCAGCTACAACGCAGAATCTAAACAGCTTTTTATCAACAAAAGTTTGTATTTTGACAAAGTGGATTCTAGTGTATGGGAGTATAAAATCGGCGGCTATCAAGTCTTAGACAAATACCTTAAATCCCACAAAGGCGAAGAGATAGACTTCACGCATTTTCAAAAGATAATCCAAACCTTGCATAAAAGCCTAGAGATAGAATCTCGCATTGCCACAATAGAGTTAATATGAGATAAGCAGGATTAAGATGAGTGTAAATACAAAGCTACAAGGCATTTATGCCATAAGTGATGAGATTCTAACTCCCTATGAGATTCTACCTCAATGTGTGGAATCTGCTCTCAAAGCTGGAGTAAGAATCTTTCAGCTCCGTGATAAAAGCCATAGCGATGAGTGGCTTTGCCCCATTGCCAAAGAGCTTTTAAAGCTGTGTGAGCGATATAACGCCCTTTTTGTCCTTAATGACAGGCTAAAGCTTGCTCTTAGGCTTAATGCCCCAGCACTACATATCGGCAAAGATGATGGGGAGTTTGTGCGTGTGAGAGAGCGATTTAGCGGGATTTTGGGTGCTTCAAGCTACGGGGATTTACAAAGGGCAAAGGTTTTAGAATCTTTAGGGGCGGATTATGTGGCTTTTGGTGCGTTTTTCCCTTCTCTTACAAAGCCAAACGCCAAACCTGCACCGCTTGAGCTTCTAACCCAAGCTAAACAAACACTTAAGATTCCCATCTGTGCTATCGGTGGCATTAGCACTCAAAATATTCATCTGCTAAAAAATGCCGATATGCACGCAGTGATAAGCTCTCTATGGTCTCATAACATACAAGATTCTAGCACCTTAGAATCCACGCATACAAACTCTACCCACACAGAATCTAGCCATATAGAATCCACCTTGCAAAACCGCTTAGATTCTATTACCCACAACGCAAAAGCCTTGCAACAGTATTGTAAATGACAAAAAGCGATAAAACACAATCACAAAGACTGCATTTGGGTTAGACAATCTGCCAACGCAAAAATTTATACTATCAAAACAATCAGTCTAACTCACGCTTAAGGCACGACCTTAAGCGTGTTGAAAATAAATCGCACGAAGTGCAGACCTTATAAAGCGTTGTAGGGGGTGAGTGGCACGACTGCGAACGATTTTTAAGGGGGAGTAAGCGGTATATCTGCGAACCGACTTCGCGTGCAGTAGCGAAGCTACGAACCCACGCTTGCAAATTTAAGCCCCTCCCCTTAAAGATAAAAAAAGAAAGAAAATTTTGTTAGAGATATTTCAGGACTAAGTCCTTCAATATGACAAGTGGATTTTAACACTTTGCTTATTACTCCACCTAACCTTTACCACTCTTCGCCTATGCCTAGCATTATACACTTATCAAATCGTGGTAAAACACAATAAGCAAATATCTCCTGCCCTAGCCCAAAAGATTCTAAATCACTCAAATATCGCCCATCAAAACTAAGATAAAAACTCTCATCATTTGGTGTAAGCCTAGCACCAATACCCACTCCACCCAAATGACTATACTTAATAAACTCCGCCATATACGCCCCTATCAGCACAATCCCACCACGCCATTGAAGCTTTTGAGAATCTGTATAAGTGCGATATACACTATATTCAATCACAGGACGCCTATCATAATAAGGATAATCTTGCTCTAGCGATTGTTTTTTAACCTGCTCCACATAAGAGCGTAGCATAGGGGCATATTGCTTTAAATAATAACTGCCATCTTTGGGGAAGCTAAAGGGATTTGGAGGCTCATTGACTGCCGCATTGCCTAGTGCATATATGTCTAAACACAACACACACAGGCAAAACACACAAACACAAGCTTTTTGCAAGACTATAAGTAGCATTACAGAATCTTACAAATCTTGATTGATAAGCTTTTCAAAACTTTCAAAATATACTTCCGCCATTTCAGTAAGATTCACATTAATCTCATCAACGCAGAATATTTCCCCACCCACACAGCCGATTTCACACACAGGGACTTTATGCTTTTTAGCTAACTGCATAAAGCTCTGCAAATTTTCTGCTGTGATTTCCGCCACAACACAGCTTTGTGATTGAGAGAAAAGCAGCTGGGAGGGGAGATTTGTATGAATATTGCAGCCTATGGGCTTACTCACGCCATTGCCAAGCGTCATCTTTGCCAAAGTCATTGCCAAACCACCCTCGCCTATATCCTTAGCCGAGCTGATAAGGGAATTTTCAGCAGATTCTAAAAGTAGATTCCACAAGCTCAATTCTTTTTGCAAATCAATAGCAGGTATCTGCCCATAAATGCGTTTTTCTAGAATCTTTTGAGCCAAGCTCCCGCCAAATTCAGGCTTAATCTCACCAAGTAACACAATGCTATTGCCTTGTGTTTGGAATTGTGAAGGGATTGCCTTTTGTATATCGCTAAGCAAAGCTACGCTTACAATTGAAGGCGTTGGGTAAATATCCACACCATCGCTTTGATTGTGTAAAGAGACATTGCCACTTACTACAGGTGTGTTTAGAATCTCACACGCTTGTTTAATGCCCTCGCACACTTCGCTAAATGCCCACATCACTTCAGGATTCTGCGGAGAGCCAAAGTTTAGACAATCACTTATGGCTAAGGGCTTTGCACCATTGACAATAGAGTTTCGCCCAGAAGTTGCCACGGCGATTTTAGCTCCATTTTGTGGGTCAAGCTGACAATACCGCATATTGCAATCCACACTCATACTCAACGCCGTATTTGTGCCTTTTATGCGTATCATACTCGCATCGCCGCTTCCAGCGGGGGTTATGGTATTGCTCTGCACACTGCTATCATATTGCTCATATACCCATTTTTTATTAGCAATTTCAACGCTTCCTAGCAATGTCGTAAAAATCTCTTGTGTGCTTAAATCTGTCTCAAGGCGGTCTGCCTTATGGCTTTGCGGTGGCAAGGCACGAGTAGGCATATCAAGCATAGGGGCGTTTTCACTTAGCTCCAAAATTGGAATCTCCGCACACTTCTCCCCATACCAAAAAAGCTCCATATTGCCACTTTTTGTAACCTCACCGATAATACTCGCATCAACTTCCCATTTTTCAAAAATCTCTAGCACTTTTTCTTCACAGCCTTTTTTCGCACAGATGAGCATTCGCTCTTGAGATTCACTTAGCATTAGCTCATATGGATTCATAGCAGTTTCACGCATAGGGACTTTATCTAGGTGCAGTATCATACCACTCCCGCTTCGCCCTGCCATTTCAAAGCTAGAACTTGTAAGCCCCGCTGCTCCCATATCCTGAATCCCAATAATCAAATCCTGCTTAAAAAGCTCCAAACACGCCTCTAGCAAAAGCTTTTCAGCAAATGGATCTCCCACCTGCACGGCTGAACGCATAGCCTTTGAGTTTGAGCTAAAGCTATCACTGCTCATTACCGCTCCGCCTAAGCCATCTCGCCCCGTTTTACTCCCTACATAAATCACAGGATTCCCAACCCCTTGTGCCTTACCATAAAATATTTCATCTTTTTTGACTAGCCCCAAGCAAAAGGCATTCACTAAAATATTGCCGTTATAGCAAGATTCAAAGCTCATCTCTCCGCCAATTGTCGGCACCCCCATACAATTTCCATAGCTCCCTATGCCCTCTACAACGCCACGCAAAAGATAGCGGTGCTTTTTGCCAAGGCTGCTAGAATCTGCCACATCGCCAAAATGGATAGAGTTGAGACTTGCCACCGGACGCGCACCCATTGTGAAAATATCCCGCATAATGCCGCCAACACCCGTTGCTGCCCCAGCGTGTGGCTCAATAAAGCTTGGGTGATTGTGAGATTCTATTTTAAACACTGCACAAAGATTATTACCAATATCAATTACCCCTGCATTCTCACCCGGTCCTTGCACGACCCAAGGGGCTTTGGTAGGGAAACCTTTAAGATATTTTTTGCTTGATTTATAGCTACAATGCTCACTCCACATTGCCGAAAAAATTCCTAACTCTATAAGATTTGGAGGGCGTTTTAAAATCTTAAGAATCTCCTCATAGTCCTGCGATGAAAGCTTATGGGCTTTTAAACTCTCACTAAGATTGTCAATCTCGCCTAAAAGATGTGTAATATTTACCATTTTTACCTCATAAATGTAGAATCTAAGCTTGAAGTCAGCACTTGAAGCTAAACTTCAAAAATCTGGGATTTTAGCATAAATTAACTTTTTTTTCTTTTTAACGCAAGATTAAGCTAAAAGTTGGATTTTTTAAGTTTGCGATAAACTTTCATTCAATACAATGTGCGACTTGTAACACAAAGCATAAGAATAAGTAGGAGAAGCTGCAAATGAAGTATATTAAGTTTTTTAAGGAACTTAACAACAGAGATGTGCCTATTGTTGGCGGTAAAAATGCAAGTATTGGTGAGATGTTTCAAGAGCTTGTGAGTGAAGGCATAAAAGTGCCAAATGGCTTTGCAATCACAAGTGATGCGTATTGGTATTTGCTAGATTCTGGTGGCATACGCCAAAAGATCATTGACTTGCTTGATGGCGTTGATGTAACTGAAATTGATGTTTTAAAAACGCGTTCTAAGAAGATTCGTGAGTTAATTTTTGGCACACCTTTTCCTGCGGATTTGCGTGAAGAGATTTTTAAAGCCTATGAGATTTTAAGTGCTGAATACGGTATGAAAGAAGCCGATGTAGCGGTAAGAAGCTCGGCTACTGCGGAAGATTTACCCGATGCGAGTTTTGCCGGACAGCAGGATACTTACCTGAATGTCAAAGGAAAAACCGAGCTTATTCACTATATCAAGTCTTGCCTTGCTTCGCTTTTTACTGACAGGGCGGTAAGCTATCGTGCATCTCGTGGATTTGATCATTTTAAAGTGGCTTTGTCTGTGGGTGTGCAAAAAATGGTGCGTGCCGATAAAGGCAGTGCTGGGGTTATGTTTAGCATTGATACAGAGACAGGCTTTAAGGACGCGGTGTTTATCACTTCATCTTGGGGACTAGGCGAAAATGTCGTGGGCGGAACGGTGAATCCTGATGAATTTTATGTCTTTAAACCCACACTCAAAGAGGGCAAACGCCCTATTATCAAGCGTCAGCTTGGACATAAACATCAAAAAATGGTCTATGCCCCACGCGGTAGCGAACACCCTACAAAAAACATCAAAACCACTCAACGCGAAATGAAAAACTTTTCTATCACAGATTCAGATATTTTAACCCTTGCGAGATATGCTATAAAAATTGAGGAGCATTACACAAAAGAGGCTGGAGAATATCGCCCTATGGATATGGAATGGGCTAAAGATGGCGAGAGCGGGGAGATTTTCATCGTTCAAGCACGACCAGAAACGGTGCAAAGTCAAAAGAGCAAAAAAAGCGATGGACAAAAGCTAGAAAAATTTAAATTTGTGAATCCTAGTGCTAAAAAAGAAGTGATTCTTACTGGAAAAGCTATCGGTGGGAAAATCGGCACGGGTAAAGTGCGGATTATTAACGATATAGAGCATATGGATAGCTTTAAAGAGGGTGAGATTCTAGTAACGGATAATACCGACCCTGATTGGGAACCAGCGATGAAAAAGGCGGCTGCGGTTATTACAAATCGCGGTGGGAGAACCTGCCACGCGGCGATTGTAGCACGAGAAATTGGTGTGCCTGCGATTGTTGGGGCTATTGGTGCAACAGATAGACTATATAGCGGTATGGAAGTAACCGTTTCTTGTGCAGAGGGCGAGGAAGGCTACATTTATGATGGCATTTATGAATACGAGATTGAAAGCATTGAGCTCAATAATCTTGGCGACCCAAAGACAAAGATTTATATGAATGTGGGTAACCCTGAAAAAGCTTTCGGGTTTTCGCAGATTCCAAATCACGGCGTGGGATTGGCGCGTATGGAGCTTATCGTGCTCAATCAAATCAAAGCCCACCCTCTAGCTCTTCTTGATATACAAAATGGCAATACAAAGGGTTTGAAGGAAAAGGCGGAGATTGAAAAGATTATGAGCGGATATGAGAATCCAAAAGACTTTTTTACAAAGAAAATTGCCGAGGGTATTGGTATGATTTGTGCAGCCTTTTATCCCAATCCTGTGATTGTCCGCACGAGCGATTTTAAATCAAATGAGTATCGCGGTATGCTTGGCGGCACACCTTATGAGCCACACGAGGAAAACCCTATGCTAGGCTATCGCGGTGCTAGTCGGTATTATTCCGAGCAGTATCGTGCTGCGTTTGAATGGGAATGTCAAGCCTTGGCTATGGTGCGTGATGAGATGGGGCTAACAAATATGAGAGTAATGATTCCATTTTTACGCACACCCGAAGAGGGCAAGAAGGTGCTTGAGATTATGCGAAGAAACGGGCTAGAATCTGGCAAAAATGGCTTAGAAATTTATGTAATGTGCGAATTGCCTGTGAATGTGATTTTGGCAGATGAGTTTTTGAGTATGTTTGATGGATTCTCCATTGGTTCAAATGACTTGACACAGCTTACACTTGGTGTGGATAGAGATGGGCAGCTCGTAAGCCATATCTTTGATGAAAGAAATCCAGCAATGTTTGCGATGTTTAAAAAAGCCATAGAAGCGTGTAAGCGACATAATAAATATTGTGGAATCTGCGGACAAGCCCCAAGTGATTATCCTGAAGTTACAGAATTCCTTGTCAAAGAGGGTATAAGCTCTGTTTCACTCAATCCAGATTCTGTTGTAGCGACTTGGCAAAGAGTCGTAGAGATAGAAAAGAAGCTCAAAGGCTAATCAAAGGCTTACAACCCCACTCTACCTTTTTTTACAAAAAAGGTAGAGATATACACTCTCCTTAATCAATCTTAAGTTTAATAAAAACTAGCACAAAAAAAAGCAATGTAGGTTTTCATTCTTGCATTTTTGAGTGAGAAAAAAGCGGGAAAGTCAATCTAGTAGCCATTTTAAAGTGCCTATGCTATCGTAAATCTAGACATTGGCATAAGCAAAAGGTAAAACTAAGTGTAGCTTTTGCCCCATATTGTTGGGGCTTGTAGAGAAACACGAGGAATAACTAGGACTTAGAAGCCTCCATTGTTGTTGTTAAAAAAGTCGTTCTCATAGTCCATTTGTCCCTTTGTCATATCAAGATTAACGCTCAAGTCATCAAATGAGCTATAACTATCATTAATATTACTCATCAAATCTAATGGATCCATTCCCGTGGATACAGAGTAATCAACTACCGCACTCATAATCTCATCATCATTCATCATAACGCATCTCAAAAAAATAAGACAGCTTGCTTCTTCCACGAAGCTGTAAATAGAAAGCAACAAATCTCGTCAGTTTATTTAAAAAATAAAAATGATTTTAAACACAAAAAAATATTTTAGTTTTTGCAAACTAGTTTTCCAAATAGCTTCTAGCTCCCTTGTAAGCCTTGCTCCAATAGTTAGAATCTAGCCTTGCTTTGCTTACGACTTTGCCTTTGCTAGGAGCGTGGATAAACTCATTATTGCCAATGTAGATTCCAACGTGGTTAATCCTCTTACCTTTGTTGGTGATGAAAAATACTAAATCACCCTTTTGAAGTTTGCTTTTACTGATAGAAGTGCCATCATCGTATTGATCAAATGAAGTGCGAGGCAGGGAGATACCATTGAGACGATAGACCGCACGGGTTAATCCACTGCAATCAAAGCCAGATTCAGAGGTGCCACCCCATTTATAAGGCACTCCTAAGTAGTCGTGAGCGGATTCTACTAAATCATCGCGTATGCTTTTTGACTTTTTTTGTTTGGGAATATTACTTTTATTGATGGCATATTTTTGCGGAGAAAGGATAAAAAACTCATCAATCAAACCCTGCTTTTGGTATTTTTGAGCTTTGCTTTTGGCAATCTCAAGGCTTTGGTAGTTTCCAAATCGCACTTTATACATACCCTTTTCTTTAAACAAAAACGCATCAAGTCCCTTTTTGTTAAGAGAATCTACTAGCTTTCCGGCATTTTCAACATTACTAAAACTCCCCACCTGCACGCTATATGCAAACGGCTTTTGTGCGTTCAAAGACGCACAACCCACAAATAAAAATACTACATTTATCCACGCATAAATAATGATTTTTCGCATTTTGCTCCTTCAAAACTAAAACTTGATATTAAAACATTACAGGACCAAGGAATCTTAGCCCCACAGACACCCAACCCTCCCCGCCTCTAAAAGCGTTTCCATAAGTGCCATCAAGCTGAATCTTATCCTGCACGATCCAGATTCTAAGCCCTAGCTGAAACTTCGCCCTATCAAATCGCTCATAAAAACTCTCCCCTAGAATCCACACTCTATTAGTGAGCTGCTGCTCTAAGCCTAAACCTACATTATAAATATGGCTATCTTGTGGCATTCGCTCTAGCTTGTAGCCAAAATTTGAATGCAAAAGTAAAGTATGGTCAAAAAATGCCGCACTAATAGGCATATAGAGATAATGGTCGTTGCGATATTTTGAGCGTTTAAAATTATAGGCATTTCCCAAAACTAGCCCATAGCTGAATCTATCTTTGTCTAAATCATTGAAAATCTTTTTTGCCCCGATGATAAGCTCTCTCCCACCAAACCTCCTATCTTCATTACCTTGCTCAATTGGAGCGTTACTCAACATACCTCCTAGGCTCATCTCAATATCAAAGAGCAAATTACAGCCCGGTATCGCCCAATACTCACCTATTTTGCCATCATATACACCCCAAGTTTCAAGCTGACAAGAATGCCTATCTACCACGCGTGCATCATCTGTTATCATCGGTCGTGCCGCATAAAGTGAGCTAAAACAACACAAAATAAGCAGGATAAGCACTTGCTTTGCCCTTGTTTGTGTTAGATTCTGTGTCCGTTTAAGATTCTTAAAGCAATGCTTCATTTAAAAATTTTCCCCAAACCAGCTTGCTACCTCACTGCGAATCGTCTGCCGTAGCTGAATCCCAGCAATAAAGTCATCTTTTAATGCTTTGCTCAAAAGACTTAACGCACCATTTCTAAACTTGCTTAAATACGGATGGTCAATCTGCGCCCAATCGCCCAAAAAGACAATCTTGCTCCCCTGCCCTATGCGTGTGCCTATGAGCTTTATAGTCGCATTTGAAGCATTTTGCACTTCATCAAAAATCACAAATTTATTCCCTATGCTAATGCCTCTCGCGTGAGCAATATCCACAATCTCAATATTATGCTTTTGGATAAAATATTCCGTTGCGGCTTGTTTTTGTATGCCATTGACTTCCCCGCGATATTCAATGCGTTTGGCTAGGGAGCTTTCTTGGAGCTTATCAATGGTAAAATTAATCGCACTATACAATGGATACATAAAATAGCCTAGCTTTTGACTTTCATCGCCTTTGCGATAGCCCAGCTCGGCTTCTTTGTCATTAGCCGTAATGGTATTACGCATATACACTATGCCATCAACAACACCATTTTTCACAAGCGTGATTCCAGCCTGTAAGGCGATAAGCGTTTTCCCACTGCCTGTTGAGCCTGTGGCAATAGTGAGATTGTTTTGTGAATGAGTTAGCAAGGCATAGAGCATTTTTTGTTCTAAATTAATAGGCGTAATGTAGGGCTGATTTACTTTTAGAATCTCATCAAGATTTAGCTCCACAAACTCCCTGCCAACCTTCAAGCCAAAGATTTTTTTACCCGTTTTATACAACGCACTATCAGTATTATCCATTTCATCAATTTGAATTAAACTCCATTGCTTAAGTTTAGAAAATCTCTCATCTTGAGCCAAATCGCTTAAAGCACTATCCTTATGCACTTCAAAGCAATGCCAGAAGTCAATATCACTTGGATTTTCAACCCTATCTCTAAAAAGCGATTGAGCTAGAATACCTTGTGCTTGAGTGCGGACTTTGAGTGAAATATCATTTGTCAGCAGGATAAGATTGTAATCCCTAGCAATTTCAATGAGCTTAGAATCATTGTAGCTATGCTCTTGTGGTGGAATCTTGTAATGTGGGCGATAAATCAGCGTCAAAGGAATGCTGTATTCTTCAAACTTGAATAAAATCTCTTGGACAAAATCATTATGATTTTTAGCAATACTCACAATGTTGGCGTTTTGAATACTCTCATTTAAGCTATCACTATTAATACAACGAAAAAATTCCCGTGCAAAATACCCTGTCTCATTTTGCAAATCTTTTTTCTTATCAAGCTCTTCAATGACAACATCAGAGATAAAAAGCTGATTTTGTGAATCCTGCCATAAAAAAATGATACTTTGCGTATCATCTAAGATAATAGAAGTATCAAGCAAATAACACTTTGTAATCAATTAACTTCCTTTGGCTAAAATCCCGTTATTGTATCAAAAGATACAATAATCTAATATAAAAGGATAAAATGATGGAAGTAAAATTTAAAGGCACTCCAGCAAAACTAAGTAGCAATACAATAAAGTCAGGTGATAATGCCCCAAAAGTAGCTCTTGTAGCTAAAGATTTATCACAAGTAGAAGTGGGCGGTGCAAGTGGAAGCTATCAAATCATTAATGTCGTCCCAAGCCTTGATACAGGCGTATGTGCGACACAAACGCGTAAATTTAATGAAGAGGCAGCAAAACTAGCAAATGCAAAAGTGTATGTTGTATCTTTGGATTTACCTTTTGCGCAAGGCAGATTCTGCAGCACCGAAGGGATTACTAATCTCACAACGCTTAGTGATTTTAAAGCAAAAGATTTTGGCAAGAGCTATGGGCTAATTTTAGAATCTTCTCCACTTGCAGGGTTGCTCACTCGTGCGGTGATTGTGGTGAATCCTGAAGGCAAGGTTTCTTATGTAGAAGTGTGTGAAGAAATCACAAACGAGCCAGATTATCAAAAAGCTTTGGCTAGTGTTAAGTAGGGCGTAATGGAATATCTCACACTAGCAAAGATTGGCAAAATTCTAGATCTTGGGGTATTTTATCTTGCGACAAAGGGCACTTGTGGAAACCCACGAGTGCGTCCTATGCGTTCAAATATCGTGCATAATGGCAAACTATATCTTGGCACAACGCTCAATAAAAATCTCTATAAACATATTACACAATATAGCGGTGTTGAGCTTTGTATCAGCACGACAGACATTTTAGCTCTGCGTGTGCGTGGAGAAGCAAGAGTAGCAAATCATATTGATGCTAAAGAAGCCCTTATGGCAAAGTATGAACGCATAGCAAAAGTATTTGATAATAACCCTAATCACCCAGATTTTGCGATTTTCTACCTTGAAAATATCAGTGCAAGACTGCAAGATTTTAACGGCAATATCCTCACCTATAAGGAATAGCCACAAGGCAGCTTGACCTCTTTGAAAATCAAACCAACCTCCAACAACGCTTTTCATCTCCTCATCACTAAGCTTTTTAACACCTAATGAGTTTTCATTTAAAACTCCATTTGAGGCTTTAGAGATTAAATCACTAGCATAGCTTAAATTTAAACCCCAAAACAAACTAAAGAGTAAGAAAAATAGCTTTTTTATTTTATATCCTTTTCAAAAAACTGCCAAAAAATTATAAAAGAATTTAAACTTAAGATTTGTTAAATTTTTATTTCATCATTTTTTTAAAAAAAATTTTTATTTAAGCAAAAATAAATAAAAATCGTATTTTAAGTACATAAAATTTCAAGGACAAAATCCTTATCTTCTTGTAAGGAGTGAATATGCCAATACCAAATCAAATAGAACGAAAAGTAAGCAACTTTTTGGTAAGCAAAACGAACACTAAGGGTAAAATTTTGTATTGTAATGATGAATTTGTCGCCATTAGTGGCTATTCAGAAAGGGAATTACTTGGTAAGCCTCACTCTATCGTGCGACACCCTGATATGCCGCGCACTATCTTTAAATACCTTTGGGATACACTAGCTCAACGCAAAGAAGTCAATGCCTATGTGAAAAATATGACAAAAGATGGCTCGTATTATTGGGTATTTGCTAATGTTTGCCCATCTTCTTCGGCAAATGGACAAATTGTAGCGTATAATTCTGTGCGAAGATGTCCGAGTGAAAACGGACTAAACTTTGTAAAAGAACTCTACCCTAAATTAAAACAAATAGAAGCTAAAGATATAAATGAAGGCATAGCGTATATACAAGAATATTTTAGTGCATATAAAACAACTTTTGCAGAAGCAATGCTAGGACTTCAAGTAGCTGATATGTGCTTTAGCGAGGTATGTGCGGTAAAATAAAAATTTAATCTAACTGAGTTTAAGGAGCAGGTGATGAGTGTTGTATTTTTTGTGTTATTTGTGTTAAGTTCGGTGTTGGCGTTTGTCTTTTATGTAAAGATAAATACTTTAAATTCTAAAATATCAGATGTGTTAAAGTATATAAACACGCTCAATACAGGTGATTTTAATGCAAGAGCTACTCATTTAGGCACACATAGCATTGATAATATCGCAAGAGGTATAAGTAAACTCATTGACCAAATTGAAACCTTTTCCATTGAAGTAAATACAGCATTTTACTACGCCACAGGCAGTGAGATTAAACGCAAAATTTTAACAGAGGGCTTTTACTCTAACATTGCTCATGTTTGCGCGCAAATTAACAAATCCATTGATGCTATTTATGAAAATAAATCCTTGCAACAAAAAGAGTATTTATCGGTTACTCTTGGAGAAATTGATGATAATAAATCCCAGCTTATATATTTGCAAAACAGCTTTACCAGCTCCACACAAGCACTTGGTCAAATCGTTACGCAAATCGCAAGCACCAGCAAAGAAGCAGCTTCTTACTCAGGTCAAACCCAAGATGTCTTGCATAGCTTTGAAGAATTAAATGAGCTTATAGAATCCAACCAACAAGCTTGTGATAATCTTGCCAGACAAAGTAATGACATCAGTTCTATTGTTAATTTAATTAATGATATATCCGCTCAAACAAACTTGCTCGCTCTTAATGCTGCCATTGAAGCAGCCCGTGCGGGCGAGTATGGTAGAGGCTTTGCAGTGGTGGCTGATGAGGTGAGGATACTTGCTGAAAAAACACAAAAGGCAACTGATGAAATTCGCACAAATATTTCTATCTTACAAGAAAATAGCGGAAGTATCAGTATAAATTCTCAAGATATGTCAAATAAAATGGAAATGGTAAATGATAGCATAGGTGTTTTGCTCAAATGCTCAATGAACTTACAAATACCACACAAAGCATTGATACAAATTTATCCAAAATCGCTATGAGAATCACGGGAAATCTCTTTATGGTAGATCATATTATCTTTAAAGATGGCACCTATAAAAATGCGACTAAAAAAGATGCTGACGAAATTATAGAGCTTAATGCGTGTAATTTTACCAAGTGGTTTGAAGATAATGGCAAGATAAAATACGCCAAATCGCCCATTTACAATGAAGTAAAATCCACTCATAACAACATTCATAAATTGGCTGTTGAGGGCTTACAAAACATTAAAGATAACAAGAGCATTGAAGAAATCGTTCATTCATTTAAGCAAATGGAAGAAGAAAGTGCGAAATTCTTTAAGATTATGGAAGAGATGCTTAGTGGAAATGATGAAAAATCCACACAGTCTTAAATATTTTCAGTTGTGTTAAATAAGCCTTCTTGCCTTTTTCTTGCTTTTGTTGAAAAATGAATTTAAACTCGCTCAAATAAATTAGTATTTAAGATTAGAATCTTAGCCTACTCTTTGGCGTAATACGCCCTCACCACTTCCCTATCATCAAAATGAATCTTATTTTCACCTATGATTTGATAGTCTTCATCACCCTTACCCAAAATCAAAAGCACCTCATTTTCTTGTAAATCACTCAAAGCTTGAATAATAGCTTTTTTTCTATCAATCTCCATCACCACAAGTTTAGCTCCATAGTCTTTGGGCAAGCCATTTGCAATATCTCGCAGAATCTCGGCAGGATTCTCACTCCTTGGGTTATCGCTTGTGATATAGAGTTTATCCGCATATTCAAAGGCACAAGAACCCATTTTAGGACGCTTGCTCTTATCCCTATCACCACCAGCTCCAAAAACAACGGCGATTTTTTGATGTCTAAAACTTTCAAAAATCTGTTTCATACCATCGTGGGTGTGTGCAAAATCCACAATCACAAGCGGTTTAGTATGCACCACTTCCATACGCCCACTCACTCCAGCAAAATTCTCCATTGCTTTTGCAATATCACTAAGAGGTTTGTTTGTGAGAATCTTAACCGCAGCGATACCAGCAAGGGCATTGTAAAGATTATGCTTACCATAAAGATAGGTTTGCAACGCACAAAATTCTTGACTACATTTTTTATTGTCTTGCCACGCAATATGTGCATCAATGCCAGATTCTAAGGCATAAGCCCCAACACTTAAATGCCCCTTTTTTTCTACACCATAATAAAATGCCCCAACATCTTTGCATATCGCATACTTTTCATCAGTATTAATAAGCTTTAGCCCCTCACCCTCAAAAAAGCTATTTTTCACGCGGCGATACTCTTCTACACTTTTATGATAATCTAAATGATCGCTTGTAATATTGCTTAATATTTTTAGCTCAAACTCTAATCCTGCTATCCGCTCTTGAATAATCGCGTGTGAGCTTACCTCCATTACAAAAAAATCACATTGCTCACTTTTAGCCATACTTAGATTCTCATACAGCTCAAGCACACTAGGCGTTGTAAGCCCTTTTGGCTTGATTGTCTTATCGTTAATAAAAAACCCTCTCGTGCCAAGCAAAGCCACCTTGTAGCCCAAATCAAGCAAAAGAGAGTAGATAATCGCTGCGGTAGTAGTTTTACCATTTGTGCCTGTAATGCCTACAATGCGTGGATTCTTCCCGGGAATAGAATCTAAAAGCACTTTGCTTAAATTGTAAGACTCTGTAAGATTATTTTGTGGAAAATCACTTGAGATAAACGCCGCATTTTGTTTGCTTCGCACAAGTAAAATATTCTCTCTTGCCACCTTGTCTGCACTATCCCACACACGCGTATCATCTGTAAGAATCTTAAAAATCTTGCCGTTATGATTTATGTTTTTTTCTATTATCATCTGCTACCTTTTGTAAGATTTTTTCAAGCTCGTTATCATAAATGACATTTTTTTTAAGAGAGTCAATATACTCCATTGAAATGTCCTGATAGTCATTGTCTATAAGCTCATTTAAAAACTCATAAAACTCACTCTTATTGACAAAAATAATCTTTGAGCTAAACATCAAATCTTCAAAAGCTTCTTTAAAACTTTTCTTTTCTTTGGCAATTTGCTTAAAATCTTCATATAAGATTCCATTCAAACTATCTGCACGGAGGCTTTCAAGGTGTTTAAGCATTGAGAGAATATCATCCGTGCTTTTATCAAAACTTTTAATTGTTTTTAGAATCTGCTCTCGTGCTTTGGCTTTGCTAATCTCTTGAGAAAGTAGAATCTGATAGTATTCATACAGGCTCACAGCTTGCTCTTCAAAGTCTTCTGCCATATCAGAAAGCAAAACGCCGATTGTAGATTCTGTATTGCTTGGTTCAAGCGTGAGATTATGCGTAAAAAGCTCAAAGGCTTTTTTGTATTGCTTGGCACTGAAAAGCTCAAAGGCTTTTTTGTTGTTCTTGTTGATAATCTGCCTTGTGCGTGTATCTGTCAGTTTGATAACTTCCATAAATCTATCCGTATTTGAGTGTTTAAAAAGATTCTCCGTGCGGAATATGCACTATTGCAATATCTGGGTGAATCTCCTCTTTCAAACGATTTTCAATCGCATATTTTAGAGTTTTTGATGAGCTAGGACAGCCTTTGCACGCTCCTTCCAAACGCACATACACCTTAGCATCTCTAATGCCAAGCAAGGTAATATCGCCTCCATCAAGTGTAAGTGTGGGACGCACTTTGTCAATCACCATTTCAACGGGCATTCTAAGCTCTTCATCACTAAAGGGAAACATTTTACTCCTTTTACTCATTGCTACATTAATATGCAAAAATAGCCCGTATTCTAGCGTAATTTTTCAAATGCACATTCTCTTACATAGCTTCTTATTAAGTTGTCATAACAGAATCTGAAAATTGTTTATAAATTACACATTAAGCAAAGTTTTTCTCACAAAAAAACGCACCAAACTTTATTTTATACTCAAAGCTTATATAGAATTGAAAGAAACAAAATTTATGCAAGGAGTAAGAATGAAATTAAGAAAAGTTTCAGTAATGGCTTTGGCTTGTGCTGTAAGCCTAGGATTTTTAGGTTGTGGTGAGGATAAAGCTCAAGAGGCGTATAAGGTGAAGTTTGCCCATGTTGTGAGTGCCAATACACCAAAAGGGCAAGCTGCTGATTTTTTTGCTAAACGCGTTGAAGAGCTAAGTAATGGAAAAATCAAAGTAGAGGTTTTCCCGAGCGCACAACTTGTTGATGATGATAAAGTTTTTCAAGAGCTAACACGCAATAATGTGCAAATGGCTGCACCAAGTTTTTCAAAATTCACACCAATTGCAAAAGAATTTAATGTATGGGATGTGCCATTCTTATTCCGTGATACAGAACATTTGCACAAAGTTATGGACGGCGAAGTTGGGCAAGTCCTAAAAGATGTCGTCTCTCAAAAAGGCATTATCGCTCTTGATTATTGGGATGCAGGATTCAAACAATTTAGCACAAACAAAAAGCCTATCATTCTCCCAGAAGATGCAAAAGGGCAAAAAATGAGAATTATGAGTTCCAAAGTGCTTGAAGAGCAAACAAAAGCAATTGGTGCAATCCCTCAAGTTTTACCATTTGGAGAGGTATATTCAGCACTTTCTACGGGTGTTGTTGATTCAGCTGAGAATCCTCTCTCCAATCTCTATAACTCTAAATTCTACGAAGTGCAAAGCTCAATCACGCTTTCAAATCACGGATACTTGGGCTATCTTGTCGTAGTGAGTGATGGCTTTTGGAAGCAACTTCCTGATGATCTAAAAGACATTTTTAAACAAGCTCTCCACGAAGCAACAGAATTTGAGCGTAAGGAAAGTGAAAAAGAAGAAAAAGTGCTTCTTGAAAAATTGCAAAAAGATAATGCAACAAAGACAGAGATTATCACACTCACGCCAGATCAAATTGCAGTATGGAAAGAAACTATGCAAGCAATTTATCCAAAATTCTATGGTATTGTCAGGCAGGATTTGATTGAAAAAATCATACAAGTGCAATAACCTAGAATCGAGGGGATTGAATGCTTTCTTGGATTGCTAAATCTTTTGTTTGGGCTCACCATAGCCCAAAGGTCAATAAGCTTTTTGCTACTTTAGATACCTTTATTGCTTCTATCAACAAAAATGTGGCTGTGGTGGGACTCCTTGCGGGGGTTATTATCACGGCTATGAATGTGTTTTGTCGCTACCTTACTGGGCTTTTTCCAGACTACTTTCATCTTTCACTTACTTGGGCAGAAGAAATGGCGAGATATTGCTTTTTGTGGTCGGCTTTCTTTGGTGCGGCATACGGCTTTAGAAAGGGTGTGCATATTAGCGTAACTATGCTTTTAGAGCGTTTTCCTCCCAAAATCGCAAAAGCTTGTGTCATCGGCATACATACGCTTAATTCATTTTTTCTTGCATTTATGGCGTATGCTGGGGCAATGGTATGCTATGATAATTACTTGCTTGGCTATATGAGTGAGGCATTACATAATGTGCCATTGTGGATTTTTCTACTTTGTTTGCCTTTGGCTTTTTTTGGTGCGACTTATCGCTCAATTGAAAAAATCTATGAAGTTTCTTGGACTGAAGCAAATAAGGTTGTCAAAAATGCGGAAGTTGAGATGATTCACGATTCTGTAGTAAAAGATTAACGAGGCATTAATGAGCGTTGCGTATTTATTACTTGTTTTATTTGGTTTGCTTCTTTTGGGTATTCCTGTATCCATTGCTTTAGGTGTGAGTGCTATAAGTACTCTTTTCTTCTTTACATCTTATAATATAGTCGGGTCAGCCGAAATTATGTTTAATGGTTTAAAGCCTGCACTTATGGCTATTCCTATGTTTATTTTAGCCGGCTCTCTTATGAGTAAGGGGAGTTCGGCAACGCGGATTGTAGAATTTGCTAAATCACTTGTTGGACATCTACCCGGAGGTTTGCCTATCAGTGCGATTTTGGCTTGTATTATTTTTGCCGCTGTTAGTGGTAGCTCTCCTGCAACGGTGGTAGCTGTTGGCTCTGTGATGTTCCTAGCCATTAAAAATGCTGGTTATCCAAAAAGCTACGCTGTTGGAGCAATCACATCAGCAGGAAGCCTAGGGATTCTAATTCCGCCTTCTGTTGTAATGATTGTCTATGGCGTAACAGCCGAAGTCTCTATTGAAAAGCTTTTTATGGCGGGAGTTGTGCCGGGCTTGATGATTGGGCTTATGATGATGATTTATGCGTATATTGGGGCAAAACGCCTAGGATTCAAAGCCACAAAGCCTGAATCCTTTAAGATAAGATTTAAAAAATTCAAAGACGCATTTTGGGCATTACTCATTATTTTTGTTATCATTGGTGGAATCTATGGTGGAATCTTTACTGCCACAGAGGCTGCAGGTATTAGTGCTATATATGCTTTTATCATTTCTGTTTTTGTTTATAAGGATATTAAGTTTAAAGATCTTTATGCTGTATTCTTGGATGCAGCGATCACAACAGCAATGATATTTTTCATCATTGGCTTTACTGTTGTTTTCGCACATTTTCTAACAAATGAGAGAATCCCACATTTAATCGCGGAGTTCCTTGTAGCACAAGAGATGAGCTGGTGGATGTTCCTTATTCTTGTCAATGTTGTGTTATTTATTATGGGGCAGTTTATGGAGCCTAGCTCTGTTATTATGATTATGACACCCTTGCTTCTACCTATTGCCCTAGCCCTTGGGATTGACCCTATACATTTTGGCATTGTAATGGTAGTGAATATGGAGCTAGGTATGCTTACTCCGCCTGTGGGGCTTAATCTTTTTGTTGCTAGCTCACTCACAGGGCTAAGCCTCAAAGATGTAACAACTTCTGTGCTTCCTTGGCTATGTGTAATGCTTGTGGGGCTATTGCTTATAACCTATATTCCAGATATTTCACTATGGCTACCTAATCAAATCAATTAAAGGAGGGTGAATCTATGGAGTTTAAAGACATTAAGCAAATTGAAAAGGCGCAAAGTTTTAATCAAAAAGATGGTGTAAAACTTTTTATTGTGCTTATCTTTTTCCTTGTCATTTCACTTGTGGCAGTTTTTGCTCACACTGGACACAATATATTATTGCTTGTCTTTGCCACAATTATTGGTGGCTATATGGCAATGAATATTGGTGCAAATGATGTCGCCAATAATGTGGGTCCTGCTGTTGGCTCTCACGCTATTACACTTGTTGGAGCAATTATCATCGCAGCTATTTGTGAGGCAATGGGAGCAATAATCGCCGGTGGAGAAGTGGTAGAGACTATCAAATCTGGCATTATAGATTCTACTCATCTTGCTGAACCTCGCGTTTTTGTAGCTTTAATGCTTGCCGCTCTTGCCTCTGGTGCAGTTTGGCTACATCTAGCAACAGCCATTGGTGCGCCTGTTTCTACAACACACTCACTTGTTGGCGGAATCTTGGGAGCTGGAATAGTCGCTGGGGGATTTGGAGTAGTAAATTGGATAGAGCTTTTGCGTATTGCTTCAAGCTGGATTATCTCACCTGTGCTTGGTGGGTTTATCGCAGTTATATTTCTTCTTATCATCAAAAAAAGTATTACTTACAAAGAAGATAAGCGACAAGCAGCAAAAAAAGTGGTGCCTATCCTTATATTTGTTATGACTTGGGCTTTTAGTCTTTATCTCATTTTAAAGGGGCTTAAAAAAGTCCTTCCAAAGCTTGATTTTGGCGTGTCAGTTGGTATTAGCCTCCTTATTGCCATTGCTGTGTATCTTATCGTGCGTCCCATAATTGCCAAAAAAGCAGAAACACTACTTAACACAAAAGAAGATATTAACTCTCTTTTTACCATTCCACTTGTTTTTGCAGCAGCACTTTTAAGCTTTGCTCACGGAGCAAACGATGTTGCCAACGCTATTGGACCACTTGCAGCAATCAACGAGACATTAAACAGCCTTAGAGAATCTCTACCCTCAAGCAAAGCGGGTGTGCCTCTATGGATTATGGTGATCGGTGGGCTAGGTATTTCGCTAGGATTAGCCTTGTATGGTCCTAGACTTATCCGCACCGTTGGCAGTGAAATCACAGAACTTGATAAAATGAGAGCCTTTTGCATTGCGATGAGTGCAGCTCTCACCGTGCTTCTTGCCTCACAACTTGGTTTGCCTGTAAGCTCAACTCATATTGCACTTGGAGCTATTTTTGGCGTTGGATTCTTAAGAGAATATCTCAAAAAACGCTATTATGAGATGCAGCAAACCATCATTGAAGCCCATAAGGGTAAAGACGCACAAGAAGTGGAAGCATTTTTGGATCGTTTCAATAAGGCAAGTATTAAGAAAAAGGGACTTATGCTTGAATCTTTAAAAAATAACGATAAGCTTAAAGGTACACCAAAACTTGATAGAAAAGAGCGTAAATCACTCAAAAAAGCTTATAAGCAAGAGCTTGTCAAACGCAGTGCGATAAATAAAATTATTGCTTCTTGGCTTATCACAGTGCCTGTTTCAGCCTTGCTTGGTGGGCTTACTTACTTTATTATTATTAGCGTTGGCTTTGATATTTAACACTTTAAAAGTTTTAAAAGATTAGATTGACTACAATTCAAGTCTATCTTTTCTTATTTAAGGAGAATCTTTGGACCCGTATTCGTCGGTTTTGATGCTTTTGTTGGCATTGTTGCTAGTTTTTCTCAATGCCTTTTTTGTGGTTTCGGAGTTTGCGATTGTTAAAATACGAAAATCTAAGCTTGAAGAGTTAGCTAAAAATGAAGTTAAAAACGCCTCTCTTGCCCTCAAAATAACTAATTCGCTTGATAGTTACCTTAGTGCTACACAGCTTGGGATAACCTTTGCTTCTCTTGCTTTGGGGTGGATTAGTGAAAATGCTTTTGTTAAGCTTATTTCAATCCCATTTTATTTTCTTATGGAATCTTCACCTATTTTAGTGCATTCTATTGCGTCAGTCGTCGCCTTTATATTTGTTACACTTTTGCATGTTGTGCTAGGGGAGCTTGTGCCTAAATCTATAGCAATCGCTAAGACTGAATCTGTTGTATTACTTATCGCTAAACCTCTTTATCTTTTTGGGATAGTCTTTTCTCCACTTATTAGACTTTTTGATTTGCTCGCCGCATTTTTTCTTAAATTTATGGGAATTAAACCCGCTAGAGAGGGAGAAGTAGCACATTCTGATGAGGAGCTAAAGATTATTGTAGGTGAAAGTTTAAAAGAGGGGTATATAGATTCAATTGAGGGTGAGATTATCAAAAATGCTGTGGATTTTTCGGATACCCTTGCCAAGGAGATTATGACACCGCGAAAAGATATGATTTGCCTTGATGCACAGGAGAGCTATGAAAATAATATTGCCATCGTGCTAAAGACCAATCACACACGCTACCCTTATTATCAAGATTCTAAGGATAATATTTTAGGTATGATTCATATTCGTGATTTATTTGAAAATACTATCAAAAACGGCGAAGCTAATCTCTCAAAGCTTGTAAGAAATATGATTATCGTGCCTGAAACAGCTCATATTTCAGAGATTCTCACCACAATGAATCGTCAGCAGATTCACACTGCCCTTGTAGTTGATGAATATGGTGGGACATCTGGACTTTTAACAATGGAAGATATTATTGAAGAGATTATTGGCGATATTTCTGATGAGCACGATCTCAAAATAGAGGATATGCGGCAAATTGATGAAAAGACATATGAGTTTGATGGCAAACTTGATTTGGAAAGCATTGAAGAAATGCTCCATATTACTTTTAGCAATACAAACGATCATATTACAATCGGTGGCTATGTTTTTGGCTTACTTGGACGACTTCCGGTGATAAAAGATAAGATTTGCGATGAATATTTTGAATTTGAAGTGCTTGAAATGGATGGGGCGAGAATTAAAAAACTTAGAGCCACCACTTTATCTCAAGCAGAAAAAGAAAAGCATTTAGAGTCTAAAGAATCTTGCTTTTTTGACTAAGTTATAACCTGAAAAATCTTACCGCCTTGTGTTTTCACGCACCATTTTTACTAATGCTATGGCATTTTCTCTTGGTAAATCCGGTAGCATTCCGTGTCCTAGGTTGAAAATATGTCCGGGTTCCTTACCCATAATATCTATAATCTCCCTTACCCCTTTTTCCATAGAATTTGCATCATACAAACGCGAAGGCTCAAGATTCCCTTGTAAAACATATTGCCTACCAAGTTTCTCTTTTGCTAGTCCCATCGGCGTTCCCCAATCCACGCCAAAGACATCAAATTCTCCTGTAATCTTATCCAAATACGCACCAATACCCTTAGGAAAAAGCATAACCGGGATATGCGGATATTTGCCCTTGATATATTTTGCAATCTCTTTCATATACTTCCAGCTAAACTCCAAATACGCCTCCTGCTCCAATGCCCCAGCCCAGCTATCAAAAATCTGCACCGCATTAGCCCCAGCTTGAATCTGCCCTTCCAAATATGCCTTGAGTTCATCGCTCAAACGCTCTAATAACGCTCTTAGAATCTGTGGTTGCTTATACAGCATTGCTTTACTTTTGGCATAGGTTTTACTCCCCTGCCCTTCTATCATATAGGTTGCTAATGTCCAAGGTGAGCCGCAAAAGCCAATGAGTGCCTTATCTTTGGGAAGTTTAGAGCGGATAGAACTCACCGCATCATACACATATCCTAGCTTGTCAGCAGCACTACCTAGAGCTTTTACATCTTCTAGCGTGGCAATTGTGCGGTTAAAATGCGGACCCTCACCGCTCAAAAACTCTAGCGGCAGCCCCATCTCCAGCGGCACAACTAAAATATCGCTAAAGAGTATTGCCGCATCAACATCTAGAATCTCCACCGGTTGCAAGGTTACTTCCGTGGCAAGATTCACATTTTTGCATAAATCCAAAAATCCACCAGCCTTAGCCCTTGTTGCCCTATATTCGCTTAGATACCGCCCTGCTTGTCGCATAAGCCAAATAGGCGTATATGGCGTTTGCTTCCTAAAACACGCATCAACAAAAATCATCTTTTTCTCCTGCTTTCTTGGTTAGATTCTGCTTTATATAATAGAATCTATTTTATGTAACAAATCCCACTTTTTGCTAAAATGGTAAAACTCAAGCATTTTGCATTTCAATCCATTTTTGTGCAATTCTCACCGCATTTGTTGCTGCACCTACACGAATCTGATCTGCTACACACCATAAATGTAAAATATGCTTATCAAAGTTATCCTCACGCACACGCCCTACATAAGTTTGGTCTGTCTCCGTGGCAAGAGTTGGCATAGGATAAAGCTTTTCTTGTGGCTCATCACATAGCACGACACTAGGTGCGTGAGAGAGAATCTCTTTTGCTTCTTTAGCGCTTATAGGATTTTCAAAATGAATACTGATAGATTCGCTATGACTACGCAAGACAGGCACACGCACACAAGTCGCACTTATAGCAAAGTTTGAGTGCATAATCTTGTTTGTTTCATTAATCATTTTCATCTCTTCTTTTGTATAGTCATTTGACATAAAACTATCAATATGCGGGATAACATTGAGTGCCAAGCGGTGAGGAAACACAGCGGATTCTGCCTCATCAAGCTTAAAAGCAAAAAAAGCTTGCATTTGCATTACAAGCTCCTCCATTCCACGCTTACCAGCCCCGCTTGCTGCTTGATAGGTGCTAACATCAACGCGTTTAATCCCAAACACTTTATGCAGAGGGGATAGCACTTGCACCATTTGAATCGTTGAGCAATTTGGGTTAGCGATAATCCCTTTTTGCCTCCATTGTGCTATATCTTGAGGATTGACTTCAGGAACAACAAGGGGAATGTCCTTGTCCATACGAAAATGACTTGTGTTATCAATCACTACCGCACCAGCCTTTGCCGCACTCGGTGCAAACTCCGCACTCACACTCCCACCAGCGGAAAAAAAGGCTATCTCTACACCTTCTTTAGCAAAGACATCGTGTGTGGTTTGTAGAATCTTATGATTTTGCGACATAAACTCCACTTCTTTACCCACGCTTCTTTCACTTGCCAAAGGCACGATTCTACTCACAGAGAATTTTCTCTCCTCTAAAACGCGAAATATCTCTTCACCTACCGCACCACTCGCACCTACAACGCCAACAACATATTTTTTCAAATCCACCCCTTTGTTTAGAATCTCAAATAAGCTAAGATTCTAGCGATATTTTTTGAATTAATAGCTAATTATTATTTTTTCCCACCACAAGCAGTGAGCCACCAAATGGTGCGTTAAACTTCTGCGGGAAGCAATGTTGAATCTTGTTTTCTAACCGACAAAGTCCTAGCAATGCATTATTGATAAGTGATGGCGGTGGAATATCGCGTAATTCTTCCTTGCTGGTTTCTGTATGAGAATCTTTTGCACTGCTTTGCGAGGCAAGGGTGTTTGCCAAGGTGTTTGTGTGCCGAGTTGTTTTAGATTCTATAAAGCAAGAATCTTGTTTAGCTTTTGGATAAGGTGCGTGATGCAATAATGCCCTAACCCATAGCAATGGTGTAATGGCAATGAAAAAATACTTCGCACATACAACCTCAAAGCCGCTTTGTTTCATAAGATCGACAAGCTCATTTTTAGTATATCGCCGCTTGTGATGCACGCTTACATCGTGGGCATTCCATAGCCATTTATGTGCGGGGACACTTAGAGCCAAAAGACTTTTTGTATTATTTTTTAGCATATTTTTCATATTTTTTAAAGCTAGGGCGTCATCATCAATATGCTCTAGCACATCAAAGGCAAAAATACAATCAAACTCATTTGCAAAAGGCACATCAAGTAAATCCATACAATACAAATCCTTTATGCCATAGGTTTTAGCATATTCTAAGCCTTGCGGGTGGATTTCGCCTAATGCAATATTATTAAAACCTTGCGATAAGAAATGTCTCGTAACGCTTCCTGTGCCAGCCCCTACATCTAGAATCTTTGCGTTTTTGCCACTATCTTGCGGATATAAAGAAGTAAGAATACGGCTTATCTCTTGGTAGATAAACTCTCGCCTTGCAATATGCCAAAAATGCTTGTTTTCAGCTAGATATAACATATCCATACCTTCACTTGGGAAGTGAAAGTTCGCATTAGATTCTAAAGTTTGCTGTGTAAATTGAGAAGTTTGGCTTTTTAGCGTAGATTTATAGGGGGGGGGCAAAATATGTAATACCATTTATAATGACAGATTCTTTTATTTGCATTTTTTACTCCTTTATTCTAAATTTGTTTAGGATTTAATCCCTAAAGCATCATCGCTCCAAGAGTGCCGGCGACTAAAAGCGGGATATTATATACAAAAAATGTAGGAATACAAGTATCATAAATGTGATTGTGCTGTCCGTCCATATTGAGCCCAGAAGTAGGACCCAAAGTGCTATCACTCGCAGGACTTCCCGCATCGCCCAACGCCCCAGCTATGCCAATAAGTAAAATTATCGCAGGGACACTAAAGCCAAGTGAGATTCCAAAAGGCACATAAATGGCTGCAATAATAGGTATAGTCCCAAAGCTTGTGCCAATGCCTATAGTGATTAAAAGCCCCACAAGTAGCATTAAACTCGCCCCTATAAACTTCGCCCATAGAGATTGACTTGCCATAACTGCATTAGAATCTAGCCCATTTGAAGCGATAGCATTTATAGTGCCTTCAATATTTGCCACACTTCCTAAGGCATTCCCCGTATTTGCACTTTGGTGAGTAAAGTCTGCTACCAGTTGCACGAGATTTTGCACCTCTCCACTTGCACGCAACACCTCCCCATATCCAGCCGCCACAAGCATAACAAAGGCAATAAATGCCATCATTTTTAGCCCACCTTCCATAATAGAATCTATCTCATTCCACTTTACCCCACGCAACACAATCATACACATAAGCCCAGCAAATGCCCCAAGCGCTAGAGAATGCGTAACAAGCTGCACGACAAAAAGCACAATAATACCTAAGAGTGTCGCATATTCACGCCAACCCATACTCGCATCACCTATAGAGCATTCCTCTTTTTGTGCGTATTCACGCGGTTTTGCATACAGTACAAACACCGCAAAAAGTAGGCCAAGCAGCATAGCCGCCCCGCCAATCCACATAACAGAGCCAATCTCGCTAAGACTTACAGGCATACCATTTGCCTTCATCTGCTCACTAATAGTCGTGTGAAAAATCAGCCCAAAGCCCACACCAAGCGTTACATAAGGGGCTTGTAACCCAAAAGTAAGCGCACAAGCGACAGCGCGTCTATCAATTTTTAAGCGATTCATAAGGCTGAGAAGTGGGGGGATTAAAATCGGGATAAAAGCAATATGGATAGGCACAAGATTCTGCGAAAAACACGCAATAAGGGCAATGCTAAGGATAAAAATAAATTTTCTATTACTTATCACATTTGCAATGGCAGATAACAAAAAAGTCATTAAATGTGTGCGAGAAATCGCCACCGCAATGCCACCTAGCAAGATATAGCTTAATGCGATATTGAGATTACTTGCCATACCTTTGATGAAAATCTCACCCGTTGCAGTAGTTTTAAGCAGAAAATATTGCCAAAGCGAAGTTTGTGAAGCCTCCCCTGCAAAAGATTCCAAAGGCAATGGGGATAGCCACCCAGCCACAAGTGCGGCTATAATAATAGATAGCAAAACATTTAATCGCAAAACGCACAACACCGCCATAACAAGCACAGATAACACCACTGCATTTGTGAGAAGAGACATTAGATTCCTTTGATATTCCATTGTGATAAAAAATGCCGATTCTACGCTAAAAGAGATGAAAAAAGCATTAAAATAAGTCAAATTTAAGGCGTTTTGCAAAAATCTTTAATAAATTTTAAATAATTTTGAGATACAATCCGCACTTTCAAACTCCATTTCTCTATAATCTTTTTCAAAAGATCGCGTAGCTCAGTTGGTAGAGCACTACCTTGACATGGTAGTGGTCGCTGGTTCAAGTCCAGTCGTGATCACCATACATCTTTAGACCTTTAGATTCTAATCATTCTCAAGCTTTAATGTTTTTTTCGTTCTCTTAGCATTTGCCAAATGATCATCACAACAGCCACATCAATCAATACATCAGCAAGATTAAAAATCGCAAAATCAAACCAATAATGCCAATACACATAATCCACCACGCCCCCATACATAAAGCGATCAAGAATATTTGATAGCCCTGAACCTAGCAAAATCCCAAGTGGAATATAATGTTTAAGAAAAAAATCACTCATTAGAGCAAAAAGTAGCAAAGTAAGCAAAAATAGAATCTGAATGTATTTTAAAGATTCAGTCAAAAAGCTAAACATAGAAAAAGCCACGCCTGTGTTATATACCAACGCCCTACCACCAATGCTTAACGCCTCACTATCCCACGCAAAACCATTTAACATAATATATTTTACCCATTGATCCAACCCAAGGCTTAGGCAAAAAAGCAATGTAAAAGTAAGAATCTGCACTTTTGAAATAGACTTAATGTGTCGTATTGAAAGCATATCTACCCCTTAGAGTTGCTTTTGAAAAAACTCTATAAGGCTTTTGATTTGCTCACTTACAACTTTAGAATCTCTGCCTTCTACCAAGATTCTAAGCTTATTTTCCGTGCCAGAATAACGCACAAGATGGCGATTACCACTTTTGGTAATAGAATCTAGCTTTTCTTGCAAACCATCAAGGCTTTCAAGTGGCTTCTTTTGGGACACTTGAAGATTGATAAGCTCACTAGGATAAAGTTTGAAAGGATTAAGGGCATCTTTAGCACTCTTGCCACTTTGTAATAAAAGAGCTAAAACTTGCAACGCACTCACTAAGCCATCGCCTGTTTTGGCATAATCACTAAAGATAATATGCCCACTACTCTCGCCACCAAAATTAAGATTCAGCTCTTGCATTTTATCCCACACATATTTATCCCCCACATTGCAGCGGTGCAAGGCGATATGATGATTTTTGAGTGTCTCTTCAAGAGCGAGATTGCTCATCAATGTCGCGACAATGGCATTGTTTTTTAAAGCCTTGATACTTTGTTGATACAATGCTAAAGCACCGATGAGCTTATCGCCATTAACAATATTGCCTTCATTATCCACTACCACAAGCCTATCAGCATCACCATCAAGGGCAAAGCCCACATCAGCACGATAAGTTTTGACCTCTTGTGCCAAACCCTCTGGGTGCATAGCCCCACATTGTTTATTGATATTAAAGCCATTTGGCTCATCATTAATAGCAATGACATCAGCACCTAGCTCACGCAATACAATGGGGGCGACACGATATGCCGCTCCATTTGCACAATCACACACTATACGCAAACCACGCAAAGTAAGGTGCTTTGGAAATGAGTTTTTAATATGCACAATGTAGCGTCCCACGACATCATCTATACGCTTTGAGCTGCCAATCTCCTCGCCACTCTTTAATGCAGCTTGTAAAGAGGCGGGGTTGTGATAAAAAGATTCTATACTTTCTTCCTCCTCTGGGGCAATCTTGTAGCCAAAATGATTGAAAAATTTGATTCCATTATCATCATAAGGATTATGACTTGCACTTATCATCACACCCGCATCACAACGCATATCTTCTGTAAGAAATGCTACTGCTGGGGTGGGCATAGGACCAATTTGAATAACATCATATCCCACAGAAGTGAGACTTGAAACAAGGGCATTTTCTATCATATAGCCACTACGGCGAGTATCCTTGCCTACGAGAATCTTATTTGTCAAAGAATGTTTGCGGAAGTGAATCCCGGCACTAGAGCCTAATGCAATGACACTTGAAGGTGTGATAACCTCCCCTGCTCTGCCTCGCACTCCATCAGTGCCAAAAAGCTTTGTTTTTGTTGCCTTTACTTCCTTTTTCATCAAAACTCCTTTATGCTTTTAAACTGCGTTTAATTAAACTTTTGGCAGAATTCTGCCTTAATTTTTTTTAAAAAGGACTAATAAAAGATGGCAAATCACAAATCTGCAGAAAAACGCATTCGTCAAACCAAAACAAGAACTGAACGCAATCGCTACTACAAAACGCGTATTAAAAATATTGTGCGAGACTTGAGAGAGGCTGTTGTAAGCAAAGATGTAGCAAAAGCCCAAGAAGCATTGAAAGTTGCAAATAGAGAACTGCACAAATATGTAAGCAAAGGGATTTTGAAAAAAAATACTGCTTCACGCAAGGTTTCACGACTTAATGCAAGTGTGAAAAAACTTGCTCAATCTGCCTAATCTTTATCCACAAAATTTTAAAGAGGTTAAATGCTTATTGATAAACTCAAGCCTATCGTGGCGAGATATGATGAGATTTCAAACCTCTTAACCTCGCAAGATATTCTCGCTGATGTCAAACAACTCACTCAACTAAGCAAAGAGCAAAGTGATATAGAATCAATTGTGCAAAGTGCGAGGGAATATTTTTCCGTGCTTGAAGGCATAGCTGAAAACAAGGCTTTGCTTGAGGATAAAGAGCTTGGCGAACTCGCCAAAGAAGAACTAAAAGAACTAGAATCTAAAAAGATTCAGCTTGAAGAGGAAATAAAACTTCTTTTAATCCCAAAAGATCCAAACGATAGTAAAAATATTTATCTTGAAATCCGTGCCGGGACAGGCGGAGATGAGGCAGGAATATTTGTGGGCGATTTATTCAAGGCGTATTGTCGCTACGCGGATTTACAAAAATGGAAGGTTGAAATCATAAGCTCAAGTGAAAATAATGTCGGTGGTTACAAAGAAGTTATTGCTCTTATCAAGGGGCAAGGGGCATATTCTAAACTCAAATACGAAGGTGGCACACATCGTGTCCAACGCGTCCCAGAGACAGAATCGCAAGGGCGGATTCACACTTCAGCCATTACAGTGGCAATTATGCCCGAAGTAGATGATGTGGAAGTCAATATCAATCCAAATGATTTAAAAATTGATGTTTTCCGCAGTGGTGGGCACGGCGGACAAAGTGTCAATACTACAGATTCAGCAGTGAGAATCACACATATCCCAACAGGCATAAGTGTATCTATGCAAGATGAAAAATCCCAGCATAAAAATAAAGATAAAGCATTAAAGATTCTAAAAGCTAGGCTTTATGAAGCCGAACTTGAAGCACAAAATGCTCAAAACAAAGAAGCGCGTAAGACACAAGTAGGAAGTGGTGATAGAAGCGAGAGAATCCGAACTTATAATTACCCTCAAAATCGTCTTACAGACCACCGCATTGGATTAACGCTTTATAGTCTTGAAGAGATTATGCTTGGTGGTTTGCTTGATGAGTGCATTAACCCTCTCATTGCCCACGCTCAAAGTCAGGCTATGGGTGCAACAGAGTAACAATGCAAAAGCCGATTAAAAAAGTGTATTTTTGCGATGGGGCAGTTGAGGGAAAAATAGTAAAGATTCTCGAAAAACATTATGATCTTGTCTTAACAGATAAAGATCCGGATTATATTTTTTATTCTGTTATGGGCGAAAAACATATTGAGTATGATGGAGTTAGAATCTTTAGCACGGGCGAGAATGTGCGGGCTGATTTTAATTTTTGTGATTATGCTATTGGGTTTGATTATATGCAGTTTGAGGATAGATATTTGCGTTATCCACTCTATCTCCACTATACAGAGGATATGCAAAAAGCAAAGAATAAGCATCTCACAATAAATACACAAACACTGCAAAATAAGCAAAGATTCTGCACTTTTGTTGTCAGCAATGGCAAGGCAGATGAGCTACGCACGCGATTCTTTGACTTTCTAAGTCAATACAAACATATAGATAGTGGCGGAAAGTATAAAAATAATATTGGCAAACTCATAGAGAATAAATCAATCTTCCTTGCAAGTGGGAAATTCAACATTGCTTTTGAAAATTCAAGCACTAATGGCTACACAACAGAAAAACTTATTCAAGCCCTTGCTTCACAAACCGTGCCTATCTATTGGGGAGATGAACAAGTAAGCAAACCTTTAGATTCTAGCGGTGGGGGGGGGGGTAAATCCTAAAGCTTTTATTCATATCAAAAGTGTTGATGAGTTTGATACAGCACTCAAACAAATTCACCACCTTGATACACACGATGAAGCTTATCTTGCAGTGCTACAAGAGCCAAGTTTTTTAGATTCCAACCAAGAAGAAATTTTTGATAAAAAGCTTGAAGACTTTTTACTTCATATCTTTAATCAACCCATTGAAAAAGCATATCGCAGGGGTTTTGGGCAATGGCGATGCAATCTTGAAAGAAGATATAAGAAGTTTCAAAAGGCAAGAAAACTAGCAAATCTTTTTGCAAATACTTTTAAACCCCCTATTCAAAAATTTAAAAAATGGTGCATTAAAACTTCTCTTTCTTTGCAAGACTTCACACCACGCCAAAAAAAATAGCTTAGCCTATCTCCCCTGCACTTCAAAAATTTTCGTTGTTTTTACCACAATGCGAACAAACAGGTAAAACACAGCCGAGACAATAAACAAATATGTCAAAATAGAATTTGGTGCAATAAACTCTATACCCCCCCCCCTCTGCCAATTTACAATTATCGCAATAAGGTAGTGAAAAACAAAAAGCGAAGAAGTGAGACCAAAAAATGAATTATACTCTCGTCTTATCATTGAGCGCAAAGAAAAACTCATATCGCTTGGAATATAACCACTTAATTTTGGAAAAAATGGCGGAGTTTTTAATGTCCAATCAACATATTCTTGACCAAATTTTGCACGCAAAAAACTCTCTTCTGCAAAAATGATTCTCTCATAATATAGCCAAAAACTCAAAGCAAATACAATAATAAAAAGCCAATTACCAAGCAAAATAATAGGTGCAAGCATCATCAAAAAATTCCCTAAATAGAGCGGATTGCGACATACAGAGTATAGACCAGTATGATTAAGCACATTTGCTTTTTGCTCTTTTGTATTGCGTCCTGAAGTATCGCGCGGCACAAATCCAGCTACCCAGATTCTAATCCCCTGCCCAAGCAATCCCACAAAAACCGCAACAACAATCAAAGGTGTGTTATACACTCCATCACAATATAAATAAGTCTCGGAAGTAAAAATTACCAAAATAAAAAGTGGTAAAATACAAAAAGGCAGATAACTCCTATAACGAAACAAAAAATCTCCCTGTGCTTTTAGCTCTTCTTGTAATGCCATACATTCTCCCTTTATAAATTATCTATTGACAATTTACACATTCCACGCTTCTATCCATCACCTCTTCAGCTTCAGGACTTTGGGAGCGTAGATAATAAGTACTTTTTAGTCCTAGTTTCCAAGCAAGCATATAAATGTCATTTAGCACCTTACCACTCGCCTTATCAAGTCTCATAAATACATTTGTGCTTTGCCCTTGATCTATCCATTTTTGACGGACAGCCGCTGCTTTAATAAGTAATGTTTGATCAATATCATACGCAGATGTGTAATAATTCCAAGTATCCACACTCAAATGTGGCACAACAACAGGAATCATTCCGCTTAAATTCTCTTCCAACCATTTTTTACGATACACAGGCTCAATAGTTTGTGTCGTCCCAACAAGAATACTAATAGAACTTGTAGGAGCAATTGCCATAAGATAGCCATTTCTCATACCTTGCGTTTTTACCTTTTTTCGCAAAGATTCCCAATCACACTGCTGCGAGAAAAGACCACCTCTATCAACAAGCTTTAATGCTTCCTTATTTGCCAAATCAATAGGCATTATCCCCCTACTCCAATTGCTCCCCTCAAACTGCGAATATTTGCCTTTTTCTTGTGCTAAATCCGCACTAGAATCAATAGTATAAAAGCTTATAAGCTCCATAATCTCATCAATCTTTGCCAAATGCTCTTCGCTCCCCCATTCAATCCTAGAGTGAGCGAGCATTTCAGCCTCACCCATCACACCAAGACCAATGGCACGATTTTGCATATTGGTAACCTTTACCTTACGATTAGGATAAAAATTAAGTTCAATCACATTATCAAGCATTCTAATCGCGATAGGCAGCACGCGTTCAATATCCTCTTTTGTATTAATTTTACTCAGATTCACACTTGCTAGATTACACACTGCTGTATCCCCACCTTGTGCGATACGCGTTGTGATAAAGACCTTTTTGCCACCTATACTATCCACGCTTGTAATTTTATTTGCCGCCTTACGCACACCGCTATCAAGCTTTACTTCTTGCTTTTCATTATAGATTGTCTTTGAGCCATCAGCAAATTCAACTTCCATAACATAATGATTTGGATTTGTATTTTGAAAAATCTCTGTGCAGAGATTTGAGCTACGGATAATTCCAGCGTGTCCATTTGGATTAGCACGATTAGCATTATCTTTGAAACATAAAAATGGCAAACCAGATTCAAAATAATTCGTTAAAATCTTTTTCCACAAGTCTTTTGCTATAACACGATGTTTTAAAATATGTTCATTTTGCTCATATTCAAGGTATTTTGCTTCAAACTCCTCACCATAAAGCTCTGTAAGCTCCGGGCATTGATAAGGATCAAAAAGTGTCCAAAACTCATTTGCCTCAACTCGCTTCATAAACAAATCACAAATCCACAATGCAGGGAATAAATCGTGTGCTCTCCTACGCTCTTCACCACTATTCTTACGCAAGTCAATAAACTCAAATACATCATTATGCCATATCTCTAAATATGTCGCAATCGCTCCTTTGCGTGTTCCTAGCTGATCTACAGCAATGGCGACATCATTGGCAATCTTCAAAAATGGCACAACACCACCAGCGGCATTTTTATGTCCATCAATATAGCTACCAAGCCCACGCACTTGGCTAAAATCCCAGCCTATGCCACCACCATATTTGCTTAAAAGTGCCATTTCCTTATAAGCATCAAAAATCCCCTCAATATTATCCGGTGTGCTACCAATAAAGCAAGAACTTAGCTGATGTCGCGTTGTGCGTGCATTTGCCAAAGTTGGTGTCGCACAAATCACTTCAAATTGAGAAATCATATCATAAAACTTCACCGCCCACGCATTGCAATCTTTTTCATTTTGAGCCAAAAACATAGCAATCGCCATAAACATATGCTGGGGCAACTCAATGGGCTGATTATTAGAATCTTTAAGCAAATACCTATCATATAGCGTTTTAATACCCAAATAATTAAACTGCAAATCGCGTTCAGGCTTAATATGAGAATCTAAAAATGCTAAGTCATATTTTTCTTTAATCCCACGAAGCAATCGCCCCTCATTTTCTCCTTGAATGAAGTAATCTTCAAGCTTTTTATAACCCGTCCAGCCCGTTACCTTATGATACAAATCATACAAGAACAAACGAGCCGCTACAAAGCTCCAATTGGGGGCATCTATATCTATTTTATCAACTGCTGTTTTAATAAGCGTTTGCTGAATCTCTTCTGTCGTAATCTTATCTTTAAATAAAATTTTCGCATCAACCTCAAGCTCACTTTGCGTTACACCCTCTAATCCCTCAACTGCCGCAGAAGTGTGTTTTTGTATTTTTGAAACATCAAGTGGCTCTATACGCCCATTTCTCTTAACAACTGTGATTGTATCTAGCATTCTTTCCCCTTCTTACTTATATTCCACCAAATCATCAAGTGAGATTCTATATCGCGGTTGTTGTTCCTTACCGCGATAGCCAAAGCACACAATAAGGCTTACTTGCTCTTTAAATGGATCAAGCCCATACAACTTTTCTACCGCTCTTTTCTCATAGCCCTCAATATAGCAAGTATCAATCTCTAAGAAACTCGCATAGGCTACCATATAAGTTGCCATAATATAAGCCTGTTTGCTACTCCAGTGTGCTAGAGATTCTCCAGAATCTAGTCCCCGCTCTTTCAAGTATCCACCCAAACGCTCACAAAAGGCTTGATATGCACCTAAATCAGCCTTGCGTCTAAAGGTATTTTGCTTTGTATATTCACTTGGTGGGACTAAGTCATTTTGCAAACTTTTAAATATTACAACTTCACTTGCTGTTGTGATTTGGGCTTGATTCCAGCATAATGGACGAAGTGCTGCCTTTGCCTCATCGCTACGCAGGACAAGCAGTCTTGTAGGCTCTAGCCCAAAAGAGCTAGGCGACAATCTACCCACTTCTAAAATCTCATCAAACACTTCTTTTGGAATCTTTTTATTCTCATCAAAAAGTTTGCACGAATGGCGGAAATATATAGAATCTAAAAACTTATTCATCACTTACTCCTTTGTTAAAATTTTGTTAAAATCAATCCAACACGCAAAAGCCTAAGATATAGATAGAAAGCCTAAAGCATAGTTTCTATTTAGCCTTTGCTCTTTTACGCATATTTGGTTCTAGAATCTTTTTTCTAATGCGTATATTTTGCGGTGTTACCTCCAAAATCTCATCATCTTCTATCCACTCTAATGCTCTCTCTAGTGTCAGCTCCCGTGGTGGCACAAGCTTAATCGCATCATCACTCCCACTTGCACGCATATTTGTCAAATGCTTTGCCTTAATGGGATTGACATCTAAGTCATTATCGCGGCTATGCTCACCGATAACCATACCGATATACACTTTAGTCTGTGGGGCTACAAATAGCACACCCCGCTCTTGTATATTAAAGAGTGAGAATCCTGTCGCCTCGCCATTTTCCATAGAGATTAATGCACCATTTTTACGCGATTCTACCCCACCGCTAAATGCCCTAAACTCTAAAAAGCTATGATTCATTACCCCTTCACCCTTTGTGTCTGTCAAAAACTCGCTACGATAGCCGATAAGCCCTCGTGCAGGGATTTCAAACTCTAGCCTTGTGTAGCCATCACTCATAGGATTCATAGCTTTCATCTCTGCTTTTCTCTTACCAAGCTTCTCAATGATTGCTCCGCTAAAATCCTGTGGCGTATCAATGACTAAATGCTCAAAAGGTTCAGTTTTCACGCCATTTTCTTCTTTGACAATAACTTCAGGTCGTGAGATACTAAACTCAAAGCCTTCACGCCTTAGATTCTCCGCTAAGATTGTGATTTGCAGCTCACCTCTTCCGCTTACTTTAAACTTCCCCTCTCCCATTTCCTCACATCGCATAGCGATATTTGTTTGCATCTCTTTTAGTAGCCTATCTTTGATTTTATTTGCTGTTACATGTTTGCCCTCTAGCCCAGCCAAAGGACTATCATTTACGGCAAAATACACGCTCATTGTGGGCTCTTCTAAGTGCATAGGATCTAGCGGCATAGGATTATTAGGACATACAATAGAATCTCCCACATCAACAGCATTAAATCCAGCGATAGCTACAATATCCCCTGCTTCAGCAGATTCTATCTCTGTCCTTGCTAGTCCCATAAAGCCAATGAGTTTGCTTATACGCCCTGTTTCTTTCTCGCCATCGCTTTTTGCAAGCATTACATTCTCGCCCTTTTTCACGCGTCCATTAAATACCCGTGCAATGCCGATTTTACCCACATAGTTATCATAATCAAGCGTGAAAACCTGCATTTGCAATGGATTATCACTACTTCCACTAGGCAGTGGCACATATTCTAAAATCGCTTCAAATAATGGCTCTAGATTCTTCTTTTCATCATTTAAATTCTTAACCGCATAGCCATCGCGTGCAGCAGCATAAATTACGGGAAAGTCAAGCTGAGAATCTGTGGCGTCCATTGATACGAATAAATCAAATACTTCATCTACCACGCGATCAGGCTCTGCGGCAGGTTTATCAATCTTATTGACCACGACAATGGGGCGGATTCCAAAGCTAAGGGCTTTTTTGACAACAAATTTAGTTTGCGGCATAACGCCTTCTTGTGCATCTACAAGCAATAAAACGCCATCTACCATTTTTAGCACACGCTCCACTTCCCCGCCAAAATCAGCGTGTCCGGGCGTGTCAATAATATTTATCTTTGTGCCTTTGTAGTTTATAGCTGTGTTTTTTGAAAGGATTGTAATGCCCCTTTCTCGCTCCAAATCGTTAGAATCCATTACCCTTTCATCAACCTGCTCTCTCTCGCCAAATGTCCCAGATTGACTCAAAAGCCCATCAACAAGTGTGGTTTTGCCGTGATCTACGTGTGCTATCACAGCGATATTTCGTATGTTTTGCATTGTGTGTCTCTACTTTCATTCAAAAAATTAAAAGCGGCATTCTATTATAAATTACCTTAATGATTATCAAATATTATGTTAAAAATCAGTATTTTTTGATCCCTAGCCACGCAAGATTTTTACACAAGATTTTATAGATTTCACAAGATATTCAATATCACTCAAAGTGTGCGTGTAGTGGATACTCACTCTTAGCCACATGGGCTTTTTCTCTTTGCTTCCTTCACCTAAAAGATAATGCCCATACGGACCAGCACAACTACAACCAGCACGCGTTTGTATGCCATATTTCTTACTTAAAAGCATTGAAAGATCAAGAGGACAAACAAGCCCAACATTAAAGCTGATAATGCCTAGTCTCTCCGCCTTTAAATCCCCATAAATACTTACTGCTGGAATCTTTTTGAGTTCGTGTAAAAATATCTCCATAAGCACTTTTTTTCGCCTCTTTATCCACGCAAAACCTATCTCATTTCGCAATGAATACGCCAAAGCTGCACGAAGCAGCCCTAGCACCTGTGGTGTTCCTGCCTCTTCTCGTAAAGCCTCATCATCAATAAAAGAATGTGTTTTGTCATTAGCATACTCCATCACCCCACCTCCAGCAAAGCTTGGTGGAATCTGCGTATCACATAGACTTTTTCTTATCACCAAAAGCCCACACGAGCCAACCCCACCCAAAAGCTTATGTGGTGCTAAAAATGCCACATCATATAACGCAGAATCTACCTGCAAATAAGGCGAAGAACTTGCCATATCAAAGGCAATCACAGCTTGAGCTTGACGCAAATAATGATGATAAGATTCTATGGGTGCAAGTAGTCCTGTTACATTAGAAGCCACACTTAAAGATGCAATGATTTTTTTGTCCTTAAGATTCTGTAATATCTTTTGTAAATGCTCCAAATCTGGTAACCCAGATTTATCAAAGCCTATCTTATAGGTATGACAAAGCCCCTCTTTATAGCTTATCTCATTTGAGTGATGCTCAAATCCGCTAAGAAGTACAGAGGGGAGATTCAAAGCTTTTGTTTGTCTATCATATATCCGCAATCTTTCAAGCAAGGGATTTTGTGAAGTATAACTAGAATCTTGCGTAGTTTTTACATCACTTATTCCTTGAAAAAATGAGTTAAAATGAGCCAAGCTTTGCGGAGGCACATAAATCCCCATAAGTTCTTGAAATTTTTTAATCCCAAAGCTCGCCCCACTCCCTCCGGCAATCAACACAAACTCATCACCTAGCCCCAACATTTCTTTAAGCCTCTCTTTTGCCCTCTCATAAACTGCACTCATAAATGCCGAATGAGTTGCAAAACGCGAATGTGTATTGGCATAATAGGGCAAGATAGAATCTAAACGCTTTTCAATCTTCTTATACGCCAAGCCAGAAGCGGTAAAATCAAAATAACGCTCCCCTTTTGCAAGTATCGTATTGGCTCGTAACTGCGTGAGCAAATCGCTCTCATCAAGTAAGGGAGCAAACACACGCTCTAAGACCTTATCATAATGCTGCTTTCTATAAATCTGCATTATTTCCCGCTCCTTGTTCTTTTGGATAGTGTTTTGTGCGACATCACACAAAAGCACAAAATATTTTAACCCCACATTTGCAAGATTCTATCAAAAGCTTCATAAAAGCTCACAATGTTACTTTATGTATCGCTTCAAAACCAAGATTCCAAACACCATATATCAAAAGCCTAGCACACATAGAAACAAGCTAGAATCTCGCTCTTTAACACTGCTTAAAACCACTGCAAACGCAACACAAAACAAATCACTTAAAAGATTTTTGGGAAGTTTTGAAGCTCACTTTTGGATAACTTTCACTTTACTTTCCTGCTTGTTTGGTATTTTTGTTATACAATTTGAGCCAAACCATTATAATAGGGTTTTAATTTCCACAAGAAAACAACATCACAAAAGCGAGGAGAAAACGATGAGAGAAGAATTTGAGCAATTCATCAAAGACTACGAGACACACAGCAAAGAGCGTGCAGCACAAGGTATTCCACCTTTGCCATTAAGTCTAGCCCAAACACAAAATGCCATTGATATGTGTAAAGATTCAAGTGTGAGTGCAGAGCATAAAGCGTTTGCTAAGGAATTGATTATCCATAGGGTGAATCCGGGTGTTGATGCTTCAGCACAGCTAAAGGCAGAGTTCTTAGGTGCAATTTTGCTTGAAAACAAGCAGGATTGGGGCTTTAGCCAAAATGAAGCAATCACTTATCTAGGCACAATGCTTGGGGGTTACAATGTCGCTCCCCTAATCAAAGGGCTTTCTCTCAATGATAGCAGCCTTGCAAAAGCCTGTGCAGAAGCCCTAAAACATACACTTTTGATTTATGATAATTTTGAAAAAATCGCCGCACTCAATACTCCACTTTCACAAGAAATTATTCAATCTTGGGCAGATGCGGAGTGGTTTAAACGCAAAGAGGGCTTACAAGAAAAAATTAAAGTGTGCGTATTTAAAGTTGATGGTGAAACAAATACAGATGATTTAAGTCCAGCAGGTGATGCTTTTACAAGAAGTGATATTCCGCTTCACGCCAAAGCAATGCTAAAAAGTCGTATAGAAAACTTTGAATCTCGCATTAAATCTGCAAAGAAAAAAGCACAAGAGAATAACGCTATTGTAGCTTATGTGGGCGATGTTGTAGGAACAGGAAGCAGTAGAAAATCTGCGTGTAATTCTATTATGTGGCATTTTGGAAAAGAGATTCCATTTATCCCAAACAAAAAAAGTGGAGGTATTGTGATTGGTAGCGTTATTGCACCCATTTTCTTTAATACTTGTGAAGATAGCGGTGCATTGCCGATTGTCGCTGATGTGAGTGAGTTAAAAGATGGCGATATTATTGAGATTAACACACTTAAAGGCGAAATAGAAAAAGATGGTAAGGTTGTAGCGACTTTCACGCTAAATCCTGTAACCCTAGCTGATGAGATTCGCTCTGGTGGTAGAATCCCACTTATTATCGGCAGAGGACTAACCGCAAAAGCAAGAGAATATCTCAAGCTTCCTAAATCCGATGTGTTTAAAGAAGCTAAACAACCAGCTCCAAGCACAAAGGGCTACACATTAGCACAAAAAATGGTAGGTCGTGCTTGTGGTGTAGAAGGTGTGCGTCCGGGTAGCTATTGCGAGCCAAAAACAACAACGGTGGGCAGCCAAGATACTACAGGTGCGATGACACGCGATGAGATTAAAGAACTTGCTGCATTAAGCTTTGGGGCTGACTTTGTTTTGCAAAGCTTCTGCCACACTGCGGCTTACCCAAAACCAGCTGATGTAAGTTTGCACGCAACTTTACCAAACTTTATTTCCGAGCGTGGTGGTGTTGCCCTACATCCAAAAGATGGTGTTATCCACTCGTGGCTTAATCGTATGTGTCTGCCGGATACGGTTGGGACAGGTGGGGATTCTCACACACGCTTCCCTATTGGGATTAGTTTTCCAGCAGGAAGTGGTTTAATTGCATTTGCAGCTGTTACAGGCTCTATGCCTCTTGATATGCCAGAATCTGTGCTTGTGCGGTTCAAAGGTAAGCTTAATCCGGGCATTACACTGCGTGATTTGGTCAATGCTATCCCTTATTATGCCATCAAACAAGGACTTTTAACCGTTGAAAAGAAGGGTAAAAAGAATATCTTTAGCGGACGGATTCTAGAAATTGAAGGTTTAGGTGATTTAAAAGTTGAACAAGCCTTTGAACTTAGCGATGCTAGTGCGGAGCGAAGTGCAGCAGCGTGTAGTGTAAGACTAAATAAAGAACCTATCATTGAATATCTAAGCTCAAATATTAAGCTTATAGAATCTATGATTAAAAATGGCTATCAAAATGCCCAGACTTTGCAACGCAGAGCGGACAAGATGAAGGAATGGATTAAAAATCCTGTGCTTTTAGAGCCAGATAGCGATGCGGAATACGCAGCCATTATTGAAATTGATTTGGCTGATATAAAAGAGCCTATTCTAGCTTGTCCAAATGACCCAGATGATGTGGCAACTTTGAGCGAGATTCACGCTAATCCAAAACGACCCAAGAATATTGATGAAGTCTTTATTGGGAGCTGTATGACAAATATTGGGCATTTTAGAGCTTTTGGCGAGATTGTTAAAAATGAAGGGCAAAGCAAAACACAAATTTGGATTGCTCCGCCAACAAAAATGGACGAAAAACAACTCACAAAAGAAGGGTATTTCTCACTCTTTGGAGCAGCGGGGGCAAGGCTTGAAGCTCCTGGTTGTAGCCTATGTATGGGAAATCAAGCACGAGTGCGAGATAATGCTGTGGTTTTCTCTACTTCAACACGAAACTTTGATAATAGAATGGGTAAAGGCGCACAAGTATATCTTGGTAGTGCAGAGCTTGGTGGGGTATGTGCTATGCTTGGTAAGCTTCCAACAGCTGAAGAATATCTTAAAATCGCTCCTCAAAAAATTGATGATAAGAAAGATAATATCTATACTTATCTCAACTTCCACCTTATGCAAGATTTTGCCCTCTAATCAAACAGAATCTAGCCTTGATAGAATCTTTGTAGAATCTCGGGCTAGATTCTACACCCTTATAAAACGCAAATATCCCTTAACGGATATTCTAAACATACACTTCTCTTGCCGCAAAAAATGTTCATTTTTTGAAAAATTAATATATAATAACACCTTCAATGAGTATCTACCCTAAAGGATTTTTATGAATAACACTATCCAAATTGATGTGCGTGATCTGCCCTGCCCCGAGCCTGTTGTCAAGGCAAAAAAGGCACTTGCTGGAGTAAATGAACATTCTTTAAAGCTCCACAGCTATGAAATTATTGGCAACTCTCCATCATCAAAAGAGAATCTTAGTCGTTTTCTTAAGACTGAGGGGTTTGAGTTTGAAGTTGGGCTAGGACGAGATGAGCAATTTATCATTTTTCTCAAAGGTAAGGTAGGTAAGCTAAGCAAGGAATCTAAGGATAAAATTATTCCTAAAATGATGCTTATCAAAAATGACCGCGTGGGTGAAGGGGAGCTTGGCGGTATGCTGATTAATGGCTTTATTAAATCACTTTTACAAACTGAAGTCTTGCCACACAAGATTCTCTTTATCAATCGCGGCGTTCTACTCACAACCGATAATAAAGAGGTGGATAATACAGAAATTGTAGAAGTCTTAAAAGAGCTTGAAAAACAAGGGGTTGAAATTTATTCTTGTGGCTCGTGTTTAAGCTACTTTGCTTTGACAGAGCGTCTCAAAGTCGGTATGATAGGCAATGCCATAGATGGTGTGCAAAATATGCTCACAAGCGATAGCCTCATCTCTCTTTAGGATTCAAAATGGCAGATTCTGATTTAACACAATACATTCAATGTGCTGGGTGAGCTGCTAAAGTCGGTCTGGAAGACCTATCACAAATCTCTAGCCAACTCACCCAAAAGCCAAACCCCTTATTACTGATAGGCTTTGAGGGTAACGAAGACTGCGGAGCTATGCTCTATAATGAAACCGATGAATACGCTATGCTTTCAAGTGTAGATTTTATCACGCCTGTGGTTGATGACCCATATATTTATGGGCAAATTGCTGCGGCAAATGCGTTAAGTGATATTTTTGCTATGGGTGGTGTTGCAAAAAGTGCTTTAAATCTGCTAATGTGGGATAGCACACATTTTGATGTGAAGGTAGCAAACGCTATCTTAAAAGGTGGGTTAGATAAAATTGCAGAATCTGGGGCGTTGCTCCTTGGCGGACATACGATTAAAGATATGGAGCAAAAATATGGGCTTTCCGTCAATGGTATTGTGCATAAAGATAGAATCTGGCGAAATAATACCGCACAAGAAGGCGATGTCTTAGTGCTGACAAAGCCCATTGGAAGCGGGATTCTCACCACTGCCATTAAAGCAAAAATGCTTTCAAATCAAGATGAAGTAGTTCAATCAATGGCGATGCTCAATCTTTATGCTATGCAAGTCGCCCAAGAATATGAGATTCACGCCTGCACGGACATTACAGGTTTTGGGCTTATAGGACACGCTCTTGAAATGTGTCGTGCAAACAAGGCAAAAAAACCACATTCTTACTTGCGAGATTTTACCGAAGATTCCCCCTATGATAAGAGCATACTTTTCTATACTATGCAGATTCCACTTTTTGAAAATGCAAGGGAGCTTTCCCAAATGGGTATTGTGCCCGGTGGCTCATACGAGAATAAAAATGCCCTTTGCTTTCAAGTGCGGATAGAAACGCAAATACAAGATGATATTTTTTATTATGATACACAAACTTCCGGTGGCTTACTCTTTGCCCTTCCTTTTAGTCAAGCAAAATCTTTTGTCTATGACTTACGCAAGGCTGGAATAACTTGTGCAAACATTATCGGCGAAGTTGTTCCAAAACGAGAGAAAGCCATCATTTTGGGCTAGATTCTAGCCTCCAAAATCTTCGCAAACACGCAAAGAAAATTTATACTCCTGTGCATTCTGCATTACATATTTACAAAAAGCTCTTGTCCGTATGTAATCATAAGAAACTACATAAATATAAGGGATAAAAAGATGTGTATAAATAAGAGATAAAAATCACAAAGACAAGTAAATAAGGGAATTTGAAGTTAAGAAAAAGTGAGATATAATAGCGATAGGGGTTGCCTCAAGGGGCGACCATCCCCTTGAAGTGTAACCTACTTCTTTATAAAGGAGGTTACTATGGATAAGATTTTGACAGAAATCTTAGCTGCCATTATACTACTATGTTTTATAGTAGTCAAGTGCTACTAAGATTTTAGATTATCCAATACTCACGCTTGACTAAGGGGCGTGAGTAAGTCTTATCCAAGCCCCCTACTTAGATTCTAAAACTTATAATTGTAAGCAAAGATAATTGAGCCTTTAGGCGTAGAGGCGTATTGAAATGTTGAAGTTCCGCTAGTTGAGCCATAATCAACATCTACCTTTCCGCCATCATCATATCCATAACCCGAGCGATAGCGGTATTTCAGCTCAAACTGATGATTGACATTATAAAAGTAATGGATTCCTATACTTGAAGTCCAGCTAGATGAAGTGTAGGATTTAAGTTCATCAGTTACCGTGCGTTCTTTCAGCTTGCTTTGTATATTTTGTCCAAAGAAACTCCCAAACTCATATCCCGTGCCTATGTTTAAACCAAAAGTATGTGTTTGACTTGCAATAAAGTCATACAGATACTCTGCTTCAACTCCATAATGGATAGCTTGTGAGTTTTGATTACCTTTTTCATTGCCAAATGACACTTTAGAATTGTAGCTTGCACAACCTACATAGCCTCTAAATTTGAATCCTGCATTATCCCAAGGATACCATTGATACCCAAAGCCTAGATTAATCGGTAAGGCATAGGTTATGTTTGTTAGAAATGGGAATGCAGGATTATTTGTTTGATTGACATAATTTGTAACACTCGGGCTATATCCAAGCTCCGCTCCTACAAACCACCCTGTCAATTCACTTGCCAATCCATCTTGTGAGTTAGATGAGTTAGCACTACCTTATTTTAAGATTTTGATTTTTCTTTTGTAGCTCTAAAAGCTCATTTTCTTTTTTAAGCTTTGCGATTTCAGAATCTATATCCTCTGCAAATGTAAAACTTACTAAACTTCCTACAAGACTTAATGCCACTAATGCTTTTGAAATTTTCATTTTTTGCTCTCCTTGTTGTGTTAATTTGCTTTATTCGCTTTAGTATAGCGTTTTTTTTTTTTTTGAAATTTGCAACTTATTTGAGTGATTTTTTTGAGAAAATGCTAAGTATTGATACAAATTTATAAAATCAATGATATTTTTTTGAATCTCATCGCCCTTTTTACAAACAAACATTACTTAATTTTTTTATAGATTCTGCCGATGTTCTCTCTTAGAATCTCATCTTAAAGCTTAGAGGATTTTATGCAGTTTAATATGATAAACACTTTAGTGCGTAAGTTTTATGTCTTAAAGGAAGAAGGTTTCGTGGCAAATCAAAATTATAACGATGATTTACAAAATCTCCTTAGCAAAGAAGAGTTTGCCATTTTTAGTGCAATGTTTGAAGCTGATAACCTTGATAAAGGTATTGATAGCATTAAGCGTTCTTATACAAGTGGCAGGGCAAATAAGGAATATGTCATCAGTATCCTATCAGAGCCAAAAATCACGCAAATTGCCTCCGTATTACTCAAAGGATCAAAGCCAGAAGCCCTTGAAAAAGCTATCCGTATAAGAGAGAATGTAGATAAAAATAGTGTCGTATTCCTAGAGCTTATCAAAAGCCTTGAAGAAAAGCTCCTTACATTTCTTGTTTCACGCGTGAGCAAATTCCCCCCTAGCACCTCCCCAGATAATTATCTTAAAACTCTCGCTCAAAAAGAAATTAATATCAGCAATGTTGCACGATATTTTGGCGGTGATTTTGAAAAAGCCTATCTTGATGATAAGGGCGTGGGTAAATCATACTTTGAGTTCCTTACTTGCAAAGTGCTAATTAAATATAAATTTATGAATGTAGAAGATGCCCAGCGTATTCTCCTTGCTTTTATTTGGAATTCAATCCCTGACCTTAGGACAAAAACTCGCGTTACATCTGTGGGAAGCACACGCTAGGATTCTACCCTTGGTAATAAAGTGCTAATATCCCATAAATCGCCAAGTTTTTTATCCCATTCACTTGGGGTAAATCTGCCTGCACCACTCTCTGGTGTAAAGGTCAATTCCCCAACGATTACTTGTTTTGACATTATATACAAATCAACTCTAACAAATCCAAATATGCGTGATAATGCGTTGGCTATCATTACAGACTTTTCTAGCATTTTTGGCTTTGGCATTTCATCTGATAGCACCTTGTTGTTATAACTAAATAACTGAAAGTTCCAGTCCTTATCATAAAAATATCTTGTGCCATAAACATCCATATCGCTCGCTTGTATGTATTTTGTCTCGCCAAAATTAAAAAATCTATACACTATCACATCAATACTGATTGATGTAGTGTTAATGTTTGATAAAAGTGTTTGTCCATCTATACCTCTCGCTTCCTGATCCCCCAGCATCTCTTCGGCAAAGATTCTAGGCTCTATATCTTTATAATGCCATTCTCTATAAAGTGTGTAGAAGTTTGTGTTTAAATGTGTTGTG
>NZ_QXJF01000012.1 GCF_003670275.1 Helicobacter labetoulli | reverse complement strand
CTACAAGACATGCAATATGTTGAGCATAGATTCTTAAAGGAGTTTGAGAGGTTGTTTAGGAATAAAGGAGCAAAATGAGTGAAAATGTGCTAAAATTAGTGCAAGTTACAAAAGGAGCTACGATGACTTCAGAGTTAATTAGCACTGATTTGGAAAAACAAAAACAAGAAAGAAAAGAAAAAGAAGAAAACATTCTGCAACAATATAGAGTGGCATACGCAATATATATAGCAGATGAAGAGAATAGAAAAGAGGAATTGGAGCTTGCAGAAGCTGGAATAGCCGATGGCATTGAATAAAAATACCATTTCTCGCGGAGAAATATGGTATGTAAAATTTGAGCCACAGGTTGGAAATGAAATCAGGAAAATTCGCCCTGCAATAGTGGTGGATGCTGATTTTGGACAACTTGTAGGGCAAGTCGTGCCAATTACTGCTTGGCAAGATAGGCTCTGTATTTTGCCCTATATGGTAAAGATACAAAATTTTGAAAGCCTTGGGCTTTCAAAGCCATCAACTGCAAACTGCAGCCAAATCAAATCTTGTGCTATAGAAAGGTTTATTGAGAAAATTGGTATCGTAGATGATGCTTTTTTGTTCGAGATACACCAAGCAACAGTAAGGATTTGGTCTCCTCTTTATACTCTCAATCATAATTAATTCTTTATTAATTCTTTTTCTTAGTCCCTAGGGGTACATTTTTTCTCCCCTAGGAGATATATTGTGTCCCCTTCATTTGTGTCTAAAACAATAAAGGAGAACACATGACAAAACAAAAAAATTAAAGAAAAAATGAGCCAGAAGCTCGAAAGAGAATTGGCTTATTACGATCATGGCACTTGGAACAATACAAACATTGTGGAGGTTGCTAGTTTGTTCAGCGGTCTCATAGTAATAGAGATTGCTAGAACAAATTTGGGAGACAGATTCAAATGGAATGCCTCGTTGTATTCCGCGAATGTTTGTCAGTTAGACAAACGAGAGCTCATAGCCGAATTTGGCGAAATGACAGCAGAAGATGCTGTTATAAGTGTAGATTCACTAGAGCAAGAAGTAGCAGTAGATACTGCTGCTGAGTGGGCTTACAATGCCCTAAAAAACAACTTTAACATTATAGGTTGGGGTTGTAGGAAATAAAAAATAAAACACAAAGGAGAAAAAAATGAGCGAAAAAATTATCTATGGGATCGTTTCAGAGGCTGTTGAAGTCTCTGATAACAGCACTCTATTTGCAATTTATACGAATAGAGAAATAAGGGATGCAGATTTTGTTGTTATAGCAGATAGTGTCAGACAACAATTTGATGAGGATTGGAATGATCCCATCGAAACCGTGGAAGATGCGGAATGCTTCTTCTGCGAGTCAATAGCCGATATGCCCTATAGATACAAGCGCGTTGAAAATGTGCTTGTAGAAAAGCAGGGAGAAAATTTGCAACACTATGTTGCAATGGGCTGGAAAGATAGCCTATTTAATGGCTATTCTAACAGCCATTCCTGCCTACAAAAGGCGGAAAAGAGCTAAAGAGTGTGATGAAAAGTCACCTCAGGAAGCTTGCTGCTAAGTTACAAGATCCAGACAACCACGAGTTGTCTGAGGAGGAAGATAGCTATACGTGTGCTGCGTATCAGCTAGATTCAGAATTAAGGTTTGCTCGTATCACGAGCTACCTTAATGGGGTAGAAGTTGCAAAGCGGACATATTCCTTTTGCGATTTGATAGATTCTGCCCTAACAGATGATCAAGTTGCTTGGGAGTATTACCCACAGTGCCCACTGGAGAAGTAATATTTCTACTAATAAGTTGTGCTGAATAAGCACTGAGATAGCCAAAGAGGCAGTATTTTTATTGCCTCTTTGGGCGATAAATGCTGTCTTTTTTTTTGGTAACACCAAAGGAGACAACAATGATGAAACAAATTTTAATTATAGGACTTTTCTTGTGTGGAATAGGAAGTGCAGTTGCATTTTCAACTACGCAGGAAAAAGAGAAGGTTTGCAAAATCCAAGGAGACAATGCGAAAGTATTGTTTCAAAGTGGTTTTAATCAAGCCACTGGAGCTTGCAAATGAGCCAAGTGCCACAAAGTAAAATACTCTACAACAGAGTATTTGCAGCGATTCTGCAATATTATGGGCATAACCCAAAAAATATGTGGAAACGCAATGGGATTTTTGGCTGCGGGAATAGTGGCTTTAGATTTTACCCAGATGAACTTACTTTTAGTAAGTGGGAAAAAGTCAGCCACTATGTAGGCGGAAAATACGAACACGAAAGTGTGGAAGTATTTTTCAAGGTGTCTGTTGATGCCAAGGGCATTGAATGGACTAAAGTCTCTTGATATAAATCAAGATGAGAATGGCGAAAGGAGTAAAAATGTCGCCTATATATATGAAGTGTAGCAAACACTTCTGGTAAAGAGTAGAAGAAAGAGGCATTGACCTCTCGGCGGTTGTTGATGTAGCTAAAAAGCTCAACAATGCCAAAATAGGAGAGGTTATTAAAGGAGGCAATGAGCGGACAACGATTATTGCCTCTCGTGATTCTGCTGGACACGCCACATTTATAACGGCGTATCCAAGCAGGAAAGAAAAATCTGTAGAAGTGGTCACAGAAGCACGACTGCAGAAAAAGGGATTAAGAATAGTCTCTAAAAATAAAAAATACCTAAAAAATAATTTTTGGTATTTTTCCTCGGATGAGGTTTTTCTTTTTTATCCTTATTTTTTTCAAATATAAACAAGAACAATAATCAAAATTAAACTATAAATTTTGGAACAAATTTTATGCCTTTTTTTGTTTTAAGTTTTTTGTTCCAAATTTGTTACCAAAAATTTCTATTTTTTTCAAAATGTCAGGAATCCACTCTTTAGGAAAAAAATATCATTTTTTGATTTTCCAAACTTTAGGAAAGCTTACAAAAGGTTATTTAAGTTTTATTCTATTTGTTTTTATTTATCTCTATTTTTGTTTATTTACAAAAGAGATGGTCGGAGTAGCGGGATTCAAACCCACGACCTCACCCACCCCAAGGGTGCGCGCTAATCAGGCTGCGCTATACTCCGCCAAAAGAAGCAAAGGCGACATTATATCAAATTTTGTTAATATACCTAACAAGACCCATACATTTAAGTCATCAAATAACGCTGTGTAGAATCTACCTAAATCAACATCACGCATAGTTTGAGGGTAAAAAAGTAACTCTTTTTTGATATTTGTAAAGTATTTTTTAACCAAAAAGGGTGTTTTTTAGAATCTATACATTACAATCCTCCCAAAAAAAATCAGCAAACAAAGAGAAAAGATGAGTCATTCTGTTTTTGAGCATCCATATTTTGGCGTTTTTGTGCTATTTGTGCTAACAAGCGTTGCTTTCACACTTACCCTAAGACTACAACGCATCATCTCAAGAAAAATGGCAAAAAAGGATAGAGAAAAGCTCAAGCTTTCAACCTATGAGTGCGGTCCCACACCAAACAAACAGCAAAATAGAATCTCCACGCATTTTTTTATCCTTGCTTTACTTTTTATCCTTTTTGATATTGAAGTGATTTTTATGATTCCTTGGGCGATAGATTTCAAGTCTTTCACATATATGGGGCTTGGTGGCTTTGTATTTTTTGAAATGTTAAGCTTTATTGCCTTTTTGATTGTAGGATTTATTTACGCGTGGAAGAAAGGAGCATTATCGTGGCAGAGCATCAAGTAAATTATACGCAAAGTGCGGGGCTTCCTATCGCTCTTAGCAGTGTAGATAAGCTATTAAATTGGAGTAGGAGCAACTCACTTTGGGGGCTTACCTATGGCTTGGCGTGTTGTGCTATTGAAATGATGGCAACAGGTGGCTCTCGCTTTGACCTTGATAGATTTGGGACCATCTTTCGTGCTTCACCTAGACAAGCGGACTTGATGATTGTATCAGGGACGGTTACCAAAAAGCACGCTGAATTTGTTCGCCGACTTTATGATCAAATGCCTGAGCCAAAATGGGTTATCTCTATGGGGAGCTGTGCTAATACAGGCGGAATGTTTAATACTTATTCAACTGTTCAAGGGGTAGATAGGATTATCCCTGTTGATATTTATCTCCCCGGCTGTGCACCTCGCCCAGAGACTTTACAATACGCGGTTATGGTGCTTCAACAAAAGATTCGCAAACAGAAAGCTATTCCACAAATCAAACCAAAGCGACTTGTATGAAAAATATAGCCCAAAACACAAGAGGTGCAAAATGATACGACAAAATCCCCCTAAAGCCAACGCACAAAAAAGTGTGTATTATACAAACCGCTTTGATGTAATGCCCACTTCGCCAATGCTTCCTTTGGGTGAATCTCAATCTTTTCTTCAAGCCTTGCATACGCCTATAACACAAAGCTATATTCAAAATGATCTCACCACACTTTGGGTAGAATCTACGCAGATTTTACCGCTTATCAAAGAGCTATTTGTTTTGGGCTATGACTTTTTGACGGAGATGAGTGCCATTGATAAGCTAGAGGAAAATAATGAATTTGAACTTTTTTACTTACTTCTTAAGCTTGAGGACACAAGCTCAAAGCGTCTTAAAATCAAAACAAAAATTAAAAAAGGAGAGCATATCACCTCACTCACTTCACTTTTTAAAAGTGCGAATTGGAGTGAAAGAGAGTGCTTTGATATGTTTGGGATTATCTTTGATGGACACCCTTATTTGCAACGATTGCTTATGCCAAAAGATTGGGTAGGACACCCATTACTTAAAAGCTATCCTTTACAAGGTGATGAATATGCTGCGTGGTATGAAGTAGATAAAATCTTTGGAAAAGAGTATCGCCAAATTATTGGACCAGAGCAACGCGATAGTGCAAGAATTGATAGAAATGATGATAAAAATTTCTCTGCTATTAGCTTTGAATCTCGCTATCAAGAGAGCAATGCGCCACTACTTATTAAAACTTTTAAATCCGGCAAAGAATTAAAGGAACGCCGATGAGACAAAACTATACCAAACTCAAACCAAACTTTGAAAACATATTTTTTGAAAAAGAAAATGATAAAATGGTGGTCAATTTTGGACCACAGCACCCCTCGGCTCACGGGCAACTCCGCCTTATCCTTGAGCTAGAAAATGAAAAAATCATAAAAGCAACACCTGATATTGGCTACCTTCATCGTGGTATTGAAAAAATGGCTGAAAATATGATTTACAATGAGTTTATGCCAACAACTGACAGGCTTGATTATATTGCTGCAACAAGCAATAACTACGCCTTTGCTCTAGGGGTGGAAAAGCTTATTGGCGTGGAAGTGCCACTGCGTGCTAAAGTCATTCGCACTATGCTTTTAGAGATTAATCGTATTATCTCACACATTTTCTTTCTTGGTGTGCATGGTATGGATGTTGGAGCATTATCCATCTTTTTATATTGTTTTATTGAGCGTGAATATGGGCTTGATTTGATGGAAGATTATTGCGGGGCAAGACTTACACATAATGCTATCCGCATAGGTGGTGTGCCACTTGATTTACCGCAAGGATTCTTACAAAGTGTAGAGAGATTCACCCAAAGTGTGCCTAAAACGCTTGATCTTGTGCGTGGGCTACTTGATAAAAATAGAATCTGGCGTATTCGGCTTGAAAATGTTGGCTATGTCTCACAAGACTTTATCAAGCAATGGGGACTAAGCGGAGTTATGGCACGAGGCAGTGGGATTAAGTGGGATATACGCAAACATAACCCTTATGAGCTATATAATGAGCTTGATTTTGAAGTGCCTGTGGCAAATGAGGGCGATTGCTATGCGCGTTATCAACTCTATATTGAAGAGATTTATGAATCTATTAAGATTCTTAAGCAGCTTATGACTATGTATCCAAGCACACCAAGTGAGATAATGGCAAAAGATGCTCGCTATATCTCCGCTCCAAAAGAAGATATTATGACTCAAAACTATTCTCTTATGCAGCATTTTGTGCTTGTTACACAAGGTATGCGTCCGCCTGTTGGTGAAGTCTATGTGCCAACAGAATCTCCAAAAGGAGAATTAGGGTTCTTTATCAACTCTCAAGGAATGCCTTCCCCGCATAGGCTTAAAATACGCACACCGAGTTTCTATCACACAGGAGCGTTACAGGAACTTTTAGTAGGGCATTATGTCGCGGATATTCCAACTATCATTGGCTCAACAAATATTGTTTTTGGCGAAGTGGATAGGTAAAAGGAGAGATATGAAAAGATACGACTTGCGACACTTGGCAAATGATTTTGAAAAACGCTTAAGTGAGCTGTGTGATGAGCTTTCTCAAGGTGAAGTGGCGATTTTTCTCTTTGAAGTAAGAGATTTTAACAATGTTCAAAAAGCCATTGATTGTGTGCTTAATCGCGGTGATGAGCTACTGAATAGTTTGCGATTTAACGAAGTGGATTGGACTATTGTAGTAAGGAGAGCAAAATGAAAGCATTTGCCCAGACTTTGAGCAATATTTCAAATAAGCCTATACAAACCACTTTGACACAACACGCAACGCTTTTGAGCTTTGGCTATTTATGGGAGAAAATACACATAGATTCTAAGCTCTTTTCTCAACTTTTTATCTTACATCCACTTCCGTTACTTGATGGGCTTGAGAATGACAAACAAATTGCACATTTTGCTAGATATGAGGTTGGCACAGAGTTTGGTGTAGCGTGGCTTTTAGCCCATACGCTTTCATCCACCTTTCAAGCAAACACAGCAGATTCTAATATAGCTCAACTTGACAAACTTCTTAATGACCTTGATGTAGGCTTTCTTGCATCAGAATCTAATCTTGCAGAAGAGGAGCTAGACAAGCTCAAAACTTTTATAAACCCCTCAAGTTTCGCCCTTGTTTTAGGTGCAGAATTAGCACAGCACCCAAATGCCAAAGACATTGCTCACATACTTGGACTTTTAAGCAAAATAACAAATATAGAAATTATTATGCCTGAACTTGCAGATTCTATTAAGCCAAATCAAAGTTTGCAAGCCGAGCTTTCAGTATGTGAGCAACTCCCAGAATCTAATGGCAATTTTATTTATATTATGCCTAAACGCAGCGTTGCTGACATTGCCCTAGATTCACCCATAAATTCACCCTTGCTTAAAACACCGCCCCTTTTTGCCAAAGCATTAAAATTACAAGACAAAACAAGCATTACACTAGGCTTTGAATCCCAGCAGATTCTAACGCAATGCCAATATGATAACTCGCTCAAAGGCACAATTGCCCTTTTGTATCTTCCTAGTCAATCCATCAAACAGCAGGAACTGAATCTAGGCTATCCTTACAAAAAAGTAGAGGTGATATTATGAGTAAAATTACCATTACAATCAATGATCAGGCTATCTCCTGTAATGAAGGAGAGAGTATTTTACAAATTGCTCGTAAAGAGGGCATTGAGATTCCAGCGATTTGCTATCTCTCTGGTTGCTCTCCTACTATGGCGTGTAAGCTCTGTATGATAGATATTGAAGGCAAACGCAGCTATTCTTGTAACACAAAGGCAAAAGATGGTATGAATATCCTTACCCATACGCCCGAGATTATGGAAGAACGCAATGCTATTATGCAAAGCTATGATGTCAATCACCCACTGCAATGCGGTGTGTGCGATAAAAGTGGGGAATGTGAGCTGCAAAACTACACGCTTAAAATGAATGTTACTTCGCAAAATTATCACATTAGAGAAAATGACAAGCCCCATAAAACTTGGGCAAAAGTCGTCTATGACCCTAATCTTTGCATTATGTGTGAGCGATGTGCCACAACCTGTAAGGACAACTTAGGGGAGAATAACTTAAAAGCACAAAAGGCGGATTTAGAGGTGCTTGACACAGCAGTATGGAAAGAGAAAATGCCAAAGGACGCCCTAAGCGTGTGGGCTAGAAAACAGAAGGCTTTAATCGCATTTGTGGGCGAAACGCCTTGCTTTGACTGCGGGGAGTGCATTAGCGTATGTCCTGTGGGGGCATTAAGCACAAATGACTTTAAATACAAAGCCAATGCGTGGGAACTCAAAAAGATAGATTCCACCTGTCCGCACTGCCCTATGGGCTGTAAAATCACCTATGATGTCCGTCATAATGATAGCCTTGGCACACCGCATATTTTCCGCGTAAAAAATGACTTCTACTTTAATCCCATTTGTGGGGCGGGACGCTATGCCTATGATGTCAGCTCAAGCCCGGAGCCTAAGCAGAATCTACAAACTGCTATTAACGCCTTTAAGAACGCAGATTCTATTAATGTAGGCAATCAAACAACAAATGAAGAGGCCTTTGTGCTAAATCACATCGCTAAGATACAGAATCTCACACTTCACAACCAAGAAGCTCTAGATTTTAAAAACTTTATCAATGCCTTTTTGACATACGCTCAAAAAACAAATCTCAATCATCTTGATGAGCTTAAGAATGCACAAAATGTCATTGTTCTAGGCAGTGCGATAAACTACCAAGTGCCAACTTTACGCTATATGCTTAACAACAAACTCAAACTCCAAAAAGGCTCTAACGCTATCTATATGCACCCACTTAATGATACACTAATGACAAGCTTAAGCAAATCTCTCACACATATTGCCTATCGTGAGGACGCCCTAAGCATTGCTATTGGAGCGATTGCCCTTGCATATTTAGACAATAATGACACGCAAGATGTAGAATTTGATACATTACGCGAGATTTTACAGCCACTACTCCAAAGTAAAACGACCATTACAGCACCTGTTGAAAAAGAAGTAAAAAAAATGGTAAAGACTACAAATGAAGCTGGAGAAGAGATTGAGCAAGAAATCATAGAGAGAGTTAAAGAAGTAAAAGAAGAGGTAAAATTCCAAGCCTTACTTGATGCAAACATCAATGAATTTGACACACTTAAACAAATGCTTCAAACCACTCCTTTACTTGTGCTTGGTGCGGAAGTGTATGAGAATCCACAAGCACAGATTCTAGCTCACATTCTTGGAATCTTGGAGCATAAGGGAGTGCTAAAGGTTTTACTCATTCCTCCTTTTGCCAACGCACTTGGACTAGCGATGATTTGTGATTTTACTCCCAAAAAAGCAGATTCTCATTGCAGCATAGGATACCGCACAGGAGGGGACTTTGTATGTGAATCTGATTGTATCAGCATAGATGATAATCAAAAATATGCTACGCAAACACCTGATTTTATTTTGCCCGCTATCAATCAAATGGAGGGTACTTATACGAGCATTGATTGTAGAATCTTACCGCTCAAACCCGCCCTTGTGTTTAAAGGCTATGATTTAAGTGATATTGCCAAGGCTTTTGATATGAAAGGGGAATATCTCATTGATTATACAAGCCTTATTTGTGGTTGCGAATTTGATGACTTTGAAAATAAATTTGCCAACAATGGCACTGATATGAGAGGTTATCGCTTCAAATCAATTGCCCTATCCCCACTGCCACAACTTGAATCTAGTGTGCTAGAATTACCACATTATAAAACTTATAATGCCTACAAGCTTTACTCACCCTCACAATTTAATACCTACACCGCCTCAAGTGTGCATTTGCAAAATAAGATGGGCATTTATGTGGGCAATGCTCTCTTTGCCGAGCTAGGTATCAAAGAGGGAGAGACTATCACGCTTTCAGATTCTATATCACAAGTAAGTGGAGCGTTATACATAGACCACCGCTTAAATGAGCCATATTTTCTTATCAATCCTATGCTTGAAGGAGCGGATAGAATCTTTGCTCAAAATCAATGGGCTAAAGTGGAATTAATGAAAGCCGAAGCTATAAGGAGTGCGTTATGAGTGATTTGAGCGGTAGTATTATTGAAACTATTCTTAAGATTCTAGTCGTTTTGCTTATTTTTTCCGCATTAGCTGGATTTGGCACTTATTTAGAACGCAAGGTGCTAGGCTTCTTTCAAAGACGCATTGGACCAAACTATGTAGGACCCTATGGCTTGTTGCAGGTTATTGCTGATGGGATTAAACTTTTTGCAAAAGAGGACATTATCCCACAAAATGCCATAAAGCCCATATTTATCCTTGCACCCTCAATAGCCGCCATAACGGCTTTTGTCGCTATGGCAGCTATACCTTTTTTTCCTGAATTTGAGCTTTTTGGCTACACTATCCGCCCTATTATTGCTGATATTAATGTAGGGATTTTATTTATCCTAGCTGTTGGCTCTTGTGGGATTTATGCTCCGCTTCTTGCAGGACTAAGCTCTGGTAATAAATGGTCGCTTATCGGTGGGGCAAGGGCGGCTTTGCAATTTTTGAGCTTTGAAGTTATCACTATGCTTTCACTCCTTGCACCTTTAATGATTGTTGAATCTCTATCGCTTGTAGATATCAACAACTATCAGCAAGGCGGCATATTTGATTGGCTTTTGTTTAAGCAGCCTCTTGCCTTTGTGCTTTTTCTCATTGCTGCTTATGTAGAGCTTAACCGCACACCTTTTGACTTGCTTGAACACGAAGCAGAGCTTACAGCTGGATTTGCAAGTGAGTATAGTGGGCTAAAATGGGGAATGTTCTTTATTGGGGAATATGCCAATATGTTCGCAACCGCTTTTATTTTAAGCCTTATTTTCTGCGGTGGATTCAATGATTTAGGCTTTATCCCCGGTGGCATTGCTATTTTACTTAAAGTGTGCTTTTTTATCTTTTTGTTTATGTGGGTGAGAGCTTCATTCCCACATGTGCGACCCGATCAGCTTATGCGTATGTGTTGGAAGGTTATGCTTCCTCTAGCACTTTTAAATGTGCTTATCACTGGCTGCATTTTACTTCTTTAGGAGAGTTTATGAAAACAGAATACAGAATCTTGCCTCCTCGCACCAAACGCGAGAGAGAGCCTTTTCTTACTCGCGTGGCACTCACTTTAAAGATGAGTTTTAGCCTTGACTTGTTAAGTGGGCTAAAAACTGCACTTGGGGCGTTTTTTGCACCAAATGTTACCGTGCAATATCCACTAGAATCCAACCCTTTAAGCCCACGATATAGAGCCATTCATAAGCTACAAAGACTTTTAGAATCTGAAAATGAACGATGTATTGGCTGTGGGCTATGTGAAAAAATCTGCACAAGTAATTGCATACGCATTATTACCGATAGAGGCGAAGATGGGCGTAAAAAAATCTTAGATTATAGTATCAACTTTGGGCGTTGTATTTATTGTGGATTATGTGCTGAGGTCTGCCCTGAACTTGCCATCATACACGGCAATCGTTTTGAAAATGCAAGCGTGCAAAGGGCGCATTTTGGCTTCAAACCTGAACTTTTAGAATCTCAATCTTCACTTATAGAGTATGGTGGATTTGGCTCTGTATCTTACAATGCTAATGAGCGTATGATAAAGACACCTCTAAGCTATGTGCTAGATTCCACAAAGCAAGAAACACAAGAATCTACACAAGCTTCTACGCAACCTAGCCAAACACAACCCTCCCAAAAGGAGAGTAGCAATGTTTGAAACAATTTCATTTTATCTTTTTAGCACATTGTGTATTGTGAGCTTTCTTATTGTGGTTACCTCATCGCGTATCATTTATGCAATGACCGCCCTTGCAGGAGGTATGATTTTTATCTCTGGGATATTCTTTACACTAGGAGCAGAGTTTATAGGGGCGGTGCAAATTGTCGTTTATGGCGGCTCTGTGGTGGCACTCTATGCATTTGCAATGATGTTTTTTGACACTTCAAAAGATGTCATAGAATCTCGCAAAAATGAATGGATAGCCTCCGTGCTGTGTGTGGGGATATGTGTGGTGCTTGTGGCTATGTTTGGTCTGCCTTTACTTGGCAATCAGCTTGAAACTATCGCAGATTCAGTAAATTTGCTTGATTTTGCGGAAATGAATAATATTCAAAAAATTGGCTATGTGCTTTTCACGCAATACCTTATCCCCTTTGAACTTGCCGCACTTATGTTGCTTGTAGCAATGGTTGCGGGCATAGTCCTTAGTGTCAAAAAGGAGCAAAGATGATTAGTCTCAATCATTATCTACTTTTATCTGCCCTGTTGTTTTGTATTGGGCTTTTTGGAATCCTAAGACGAAAGAATATCCTTATGCTGTTTTTCTCAACCGAAATTCTCCTTAATGCCGTCAATATTGGCTTTGTCGCCATTGGTTCATACTTGCGTGATTTAAATGGGGAGATTTTTGCCCTATTCATTATTGCCATTGCCGCAGTTGAAATTGCTGTAGGGCTTGGGCTTGTTGTCATTTGGTATAAAAAGCACCATACGCTTGATATTAGCACACTCACAAGTCTTAAAGGATAGATGATGAAACTTGAAACCCAAACACTCATTTGGCTTATTTATCTCGCACTTTTTGCCCCATTGACTGGTGCTGTATTTGCCGCACTCCTAGGACATAGAGGTAAAATGTTGCTTGCTGGGATTATCCCTACATTGCTCCTTTTTGGCTCTTTGTGTGCATCAATCCTTATCTTTTGGGAAATTTACCATTACAACATTGTCGTTCATATTGATTTTTTAGACTGGATTGAAGCAGGAGATTTTTATAGCTCATTTGGCTTTATGATTGATAGTGTGAGTGCGAGTATGATGCTAGTGGTAAGCCTTGTGTCCGCTATGGTGTTTGTGTATTCCATTGGATATATGAAGCAAGATTCTGGCTTTAATCGCTATTTTAGCTACTTGAGCGGCTTTGTGTTTTCAATGCTATTGCTCGTAATGAGTGATAATTTCCTTGGGCTTTTTGCCGGTTGGGAAGGTGTAGGGCTATGCTCCTATCTACTTGTTGGATTCTGGTATGAAAGAGAGAGAGCAAACTTTGCTTCCATCGAAGCCTTTGTGGCAAATAGAATTGCTGATTTGGCGTTGATTATGGGAATCTTTTTAATCTTTTATGTTTGTGAAAGTTTAAAATATGATGAAGTTTTTCTCGCACTCAAATCAAATGATTTTGATACAAGCACATTAATGTGGATTGGAGCTTTACTCTTTGTGGGAGCTATGGGTAAATCCGCACAATTCCCCTTTCACACTTGGCTTGCTGATGCGATGGAGGGTCCTACACCAGTTTCTGCACTTATTCACGCTGCTACAATGGTAACTGCTGGGGTCTATCTCGTGGTGCGTTGCTTTCCTTTGTATCAAATGATTCCTGATATTGGCTTTTTTATCGCCTCACTTGGAGCTTTTGTAGCAATTTTTGGGGCAAGTATGGCACTTGTCAATAAAGATTTGAAGCGTATTATTGCCTACTCTACTCTCTCTCAACTTGGTTATATGTTTGTCGCTGCTGGGCTTGGGGCGTATGCTATAGCACTTTTTCATCTTATCACACACGCCTTTTTCAAGGCTCTTTTATTCTTGGGAGCTGGGAATGTTATGCACGCAATGAACGACAAACTTAATATTACAAAAATGGGTGGGTTGCATAAAAGTCTGCGTTATACGATGATTATGATGGTTATCGCCTCTCTTGCCTTAGCTGGAATCTACCCATTTGCTGGATTCTTCTCAAAAGATTTAATCTTAGAGGTTGCTTTTACTCAAAACAACACCATTTGGATAATCCTGCTTGTGAGTGCGATTTTCACCGCATTTTATAGTTTTAGACTACTTATGCTTGTATTTTTTGTCAAACAAAATCACCACGAACACCCACACGAAGCGTATTCTTATATGCTTCTTGCAATGCTGCCTTTGATGATTTTAGCTATCATTGCTGGGCTTGGTGGAGTGCTTGAATCTTTCCTTAAGAGTGCCTTTCCTGCTTTCTCATTGACTATTGCACACGATACACATTTATTGCTTATTGGCGGGACTTTGTGGCTTGTGTGCTTAAGTGTGCTATTTGCTATTATCAAATATGCTCGTGGTGGATTTTCACCCTTTTGGGAATCTAACTTTTTATACAAGATTCTAAGCAATCACTACTATATCCCAAAACTTTATGAGATTTTGCTCATTAAGCCATATTATAAATGCGCTCACTTCTTGTGGCAAAAAGTGGAAATTAGATGTATTGATAGATTTGTAGATTCTCTAGCCTTATTGATTAAAGCCCTAGGCGCTAAACTCTCGCTCACGCAAAATGGCTCACTTTCCCGTATGCTTATGCTTATGTGCTTGGGACTTTGTGCTATGCTCATTGCGTGTGGTATTTACTTTATGTGGAGGTAAGAGATGAATTATCTTTTAAATATTGTTATCTTTTTTCCAGCCTTTGCAGCACTTCTACTCTATGTGCTAAAGGGCGAAAATAGCCGTATTTTTGCCATTCTTGTTGCTTCACTTGAGCTACTTTTTGTAGTGTTATTATGGAATGAATTTAATACCAATTATGGCGGGATTCAGTTTGTTACGCACTATGAGCTTATCTCATCTTATAACATCAGCTATTCTGTTGGCATTGATGGCATTTCACTTTTTCTCCTTGCTTTAAACGCCTTTATCACACTCCTTGCACTCTATTTTTTTAAATACTTAAGAACATCACTTATTATTGCAATTTTATTCCTTGAAAGTATTGTTATGGGTGTTTTTAGCGCACTTGATGTGATGATGTTTTATATTTTCTGGGAGCTTTCACTTTTGCCTGTGCTATATATCATCGGTGTCTGGGGTGGAGAAAAAAGAATCTATGCTTCAATCAAATATTTTATCTACACTTTTGGGGCATCTTTAATTATGCTTGTTGGAATCCTGTATTTTGCCTATCAATATTTTCTCATTATGGGGACTTGGAGTTTCAATCTTATTGACTGGTATCAAATCTCGCTTGACCCAGATACACAAAAATGGCTCTTTCTTGCCTTCTTGATTGGTATGGCAGTTAAGATTCCCATTTTTCCACTCCACTCTTGGCAGCCACACGCCTATACTCAAGCCCCAATTGTTGGCTCCGTTCTGCTCTCTGCGGTATTAAGCAAAATGGGGACATATGGGCTATTGCGGCTTGTTTTGCCACTTTTTCCTTTTACAAGCAGTAATATTTCCTTGATTATTGGACTGATTTGTGTGTTTATGGTAGTCTATGGGGCATTTATAGCTCTTGCACAAAAAGATTTAAAAACATTCCTAGCATATAGCTCGCTTTCACATATGGGAATCATTGTGCTTGGAATCTTCTCTCTTAACACTGAAGGACTAAGTGGGGCTGTGTTTTTTATGATAGCTCACGGCGTGGTTGTTGGAGCATTATTTATGCTGATTGGCGTATTGCAAACACGCACACAAACGCAAAGCTTACAAGATGTGCAAGGCATAGCCCATAGTATGCCTCAATATAGCAGTGTTTTTGGTATTGTGATGATGTGCTCACTTGGCTTACCACTGACAATGGGCTTTGTTGGGGAAGTTTTAAGCTTATATGGATTTTTTCAGCTCAATCCAATCATTGCCTTCCTTGCGGGAAGTAGCTTTTTTGTAGGAGCAATCTATATGCTTACAATGTTTAAAAAAGTCTTTTTTGGCTCTGCCCTACCCAAATACACCACTCTAAAAGATTTAAATTTACGAGAAAAAATTGTTTTTGTGCCAATCCTTGTGCTTATTATATGGCTAGGCGTGTATCCAAAGCCCCTGCTTACGCCTATCAGCACAAGTGCAGAGACCCTAAGCCGAACTATCAGTGCAAAAATATCTCTTACACTCACCCAAACGCACGATATGGAAAACATAGAAAGTTTAGAATATCCACTTGGTAATGTGCCACGAGATTTTGATGATGATGGGGTGCTATTTATCCCAAGAATAGGAGAGTAATATGCCAGAATCTATGAGTTTTTCACTAACCCAGCTCAATATATCGCTCCTAATCCCTATGAGCATCTCCTTGCTTGGTGGCATTGTGCTGCTTGGTGTTGGTGTGTTTAATAAAATCAAATCGCGTGATTTGTATATTGCCATCAGTCTTTTGTTTATTATTGTGAATCTAGGCTTCCTTGTGCTTGAGGCAAATCCTCTTCTAGCACCGGGCTTTTTTGGTCTATTGCTCGTTGATGGAATCTCACTCCTTGCCCAAATGATTATGCTTGTTACCACTTTGATTATTTTGCTCTTTTTTATGCGTCAAAATTCTTTTGCAGAGACACAAAATGCAGAGTTTTACGCACTTTTATTGTTTGCTTTAGTTGGCTTTAGCTTTATGGTCTCAAGTCAAAATCTTATCCTTATTTTGCTAGGCTTAGAAACCGCCTCTTTATCAATCTATGCTCTTATTGCGTTACACAATAAGCAAGTCTCCTTTGAATCTTCAATCAAATACTTTGTTATGGGAGCGTTGGCTACGGCATTTTATGCCTTTGGTGCAATGCTTCTTTATGCGACAACAGGCAGTGTGAATCTTGTCAATATTGCGAAGTTTTTGCTTGAGCATAATTATGAGCCATCAATCCTTGTCTTTGCAGGATTCACATTCTTAGTCGCTGCATTTGGATTTAAAATCTCTATAGTGCCTTTTCACACTTGGGTGCCTGATGTCTATGAGGGGTCAAACTCGCTTTTAGCAGCATTTATTGCCATTGTGCCAAAGATTGCCGCTTTTAGTGTGATTATTAGCGTATTTAATATATTTTTAAAATCTCATAACACCTTTGTGGAATACACGCTCTACACGCTCATCATATTAAGCATTACTCTACCAAATCTCATAGCTCTAGTTCAAAAAGATGTCAAAAGAATGCTAGCTTATAGCTCTATTTCCCACTCTGGCTTTGTCCTAGCAGCGATTTTTGTAGGCACACAGCAAGCCTTAGAAGTTGTGTTTTTGTATTGGATCTTATTTCTCTTTGCTAATGTTGGGGCATTTGGAATCTTATGGCTTAGTGCAGATTCCAAATATAATCACTCTTTCAAAAGCTTTGGCGGAATGATAAAAACAAACCCAACACTTGCTATTTTTCTAAGCTTGTTTATGTTTGCCCTTGCTGGGATTCCACCTTTTTCTGTCTTTTGGGGCAAGATGTATTTAATCTTAGAAGTTCTAAGTGCGGATTATATCTTCCTTGCTTTAGCGATGGTGATAAACAGCACTATCGCAGGTTTTTATTACCTTAAACTTGTGGTCTATATCTTTGCTAAAGATTCAAATGGTATTGGGGATTATCAGCCTCCGCTTGAGCTTTCAAGCAAAATTGCTATCGGTATTTGTGCGATTATGAGTGTTGGCTGTATATTTATGGTCCAAAATTTGCTTGATATTATCTCATACTATCTTAAAATATATTAGAATCTAGTGGCTTAGCTAAGCCACCTTAGGAGTGTAAGTGCGGATATTATGGGTGGCTTTATTATGCTGTGTGCCTTTATTTGCTTTAGATGTTACCATAAACTACGGCAAGGAATTAAAAGAGCATTTTTCTGTCCTTAATATTGCCCATAAAGAACCCCTAGAATGCCAAGAGAAATACGACACACAAGGCGAGGTAACGCACATTATCTGCACGCTTGATAGAATGCCTATTGCGAGTTTTTCTCCAACAGAAACACTATTCTTCCGCTTTTGGAGTCGCGTAGTAGATGGGAGATTCTATCTCTATGTTGAACCAAAACACAAAATCAAGCTTTTTGCCTCCCCAAGTGATTTAAAAAAACAAACTCCAATCACAAAAGAGCAACCCCAACTCAGCACATCTTGGCAAATTATCGGCTACAAACAAACAATCCCTTTTCTCAATGACTATGCCAATCAAGCCAAACCAAAAGGGCTTAATTTCCCTATTAAAATAGTGAAAAACAAAGAGCTTTATTTCAAAGATTTAGATATCAATAGAGGTCCCTTACATTATGATGAGGGCGAAGACTTTGAGGCTTACAATCACATTAAAACACTCATTAACAACCACAACCATATTGAGGCTGTCAAAGCCATAGATGAAACACTCATTACCTATCCCAAAACAATTTTCACAAAAGACTTACTCCTGTATCGTTTAAGGGCATTAGAGCATTTTGATTCTGTTGAAAACAGCGATATGATTGTGGATATGGGGACAAAATGGATTAAAAAATATCCCACAGATTCTAATGTCCCAGAAGTGCTATACTACCTTGGCAATGCCTATGCGGATATGAAGATTCCAAATGAGGCAAAATACTACTTTGAACGCACTATAAGCGAATACCCAGAATCTCGCTATATGCCTTTATCTAAAATGGCTTTAGCAAAGCATTTTAATAGCGGATCTGATTCTACTGCTGCTTCAAAGCTTTTTGCTCAAGCCTACCAAGAGGCAAAAGACCTTGATAGTGCAAGTGCTGTGGCTATTGAATGGAGCAAATTTCGTCTGCAAAACCACGACAAAGAACAAGCCCAAAAGCTCTTAGAAACTATGCTTAAAGTCAATCCAAGCTATATTGCAAAATATCCAATGAAATCGTATGAATTTTTAAAATTCCTAGCTGAAGAGCAGCTCTATCTCATTGCTGCAAAACTTGGGGAATATCTCTATGACAATCTCCCAAATGATGATATCTCCGCAGAAGATTTACTCAATAATATTAGCCTTTGGTATCAAGGGGCTAATGCCACACAAGATGCACACAGAATCAACAAAATGTTTTTGCAAGAATTTGAGCATCGTCCAAAAGCCGAAGAGGTAAAAGATAGAGATGATAAACTGCTTTTTGCCCTAGCACAAGATGAGAGTGCGGATTCTAAAATTGAAAAATATGATTATATCATTGAAAATTACGCCAATTCACCAGAGCAAGAAAAAGCCCTTTCACTTAAAGCCCAAACGCTTTTTGATGAGGGCAAATACCAAGAAGTACTAGATTTAAAAGATATGCTCAAAAATGATCCTATCGTTGGCAAATCATATAGTGTTTTATTACACCAAAGCCTAGAGAATAATGACTGCAAACAGGCTTCAAACTACTATTTACAATATCCAAATGCCACTTTGCAAGAAAGTCAAAAAATGCCACTTTTTGACTGCCTTTATGCCCTAGCATTAAACAAACAAGCCGCTCAAATCTCGCAGAATATGGCACAATCAAGCCAAGATGTAGGGCAAAAACTCGCGTGGCTTTATAGAGATACGCTTAATTTTGCTAAACTCGGCGATGAGAAAAGCACAGCTCGTGCAGGGAGAGACACGCTCACTTTAGCTAAAAATCTAAAAAATCCACAATATTATGATGTAGGCTTTGAGCTTTTCAATGCCCTTTCAAGCCTTGAAGACAAGGAAGGTATGCTTGAGACATACGCATTTTTAAAGGAATTTCAAGCTAATAATCCAAAAATGCTTCAGGTCAATCTCACACTGCTTAAAAAAGCAGAATCTCAAAAAGATGAGCTAGGGATTGAGATTTATGCAAAAGATATTTTGCGTTTGCAGAATCTTCTCAATAATACTGCAGATTCTCCTTATGTAGATTTTGCCCTAACGCAGAGCTATATCCGCACACAACGATTAAATGAAGCTCTCAATGTGCTAGATAATCTCTTAAAAAAAGATATAAATGATGACAACAAGCAAAAAACGCTCTATCTTAAAGGCTCTGTGCTGAAAACAAGCGGGCAAGATTCTCGAGCAGCTTTTGAGCAATGTATGCTTATTAATTATGAAGGTGCGTGGAAAAGCCTATGCGCTCAAGCTCTCAATATTCTTAAAGGCAATTAGTTGATGTATAATTTTACCCAAGAGCAGCTAAGACGCTATGCAAGGCACTTTAGTCTAAGAGAGTGCGGATTCAAGGGGCAGGAGAAAATTCTCAAAGCAAAGGTGCTTGTTGTCGGTGCTGGTGGGCTTGGCTCTCCTATTGCGTATTATCTTGCCGCAGCTGGTGTGGGGGAGATTGGCATTATTGATGGCGATAATGTTGATTTAAGCAATCTGCAAAGACAGATTCTGCACTCCACTGAAGATATTGGCATACCAAAGGTAGAATCTGCACTCAAAAAGCTTCAAGCCATTAATCCTGATGTGAAAATCACACCATTTTCGTATATGCTAGATTCTAGCAATGCCCTTGAGGTGCTGTCTCAATTTGATATTATTGTTGATGGATGCGATAATTTTGCAACAAAATTTCTCATAAATGATGCTTGTGTGCTGCTAGACAAGCCTTATTCACACGGGGGAATCTTACGCTTTAGTGGGCAGAGTATGAGCATTAAACCAAAGCAGAGTGCGTGCTATGCGTGTATTTTTGATAGCCCACCACCACAAGGCAGTGTGCCAAACTGTGCGGAAGCTGGGGTATTTGGCTCTATTGCTGGGATTCTAGGCACGATTCAAGCCACAGAGGTGCTAAAAATGATTACAAACATAGGAGGGCCGCTCTACAATCAACTTTTGAGCTTTGATTCACTCACTATGGCTTTTCGCAAGATTAGCTTAAAAAGGAATCCACAATGTCGTGTGTGCGGGGAAAATGGTATTACACAACTCCAAAGCTACGCACAAAGGGAATGTGGATTATAAGAGTGTTACCAACAATAAAAATCTGCAAAACAACTAAAAAGTTTAAAATGACATTGAAAAACATTTACATAATGTCACATAGATTATAGCCCTCACTTTTTCTTAGAATCTCTATATATCTCATCAAAAAGTGAGAGGGCACGAGAGATGACTTTATCCATATCATAATAGCGATATTCCCCAAGTCTGCCGACAAAATACACATTTTTAAGCTTTTCTGCCTTTGCTTTATAGGACTGATACAACACTTGCGATTCTTGATTGGGTATAGGATAATAACGCTCATCTCCTTGAGAATATGCTTTTGGATATTCAAAACTCACAACACTATGTTTGCTTTTTGAATCTAAAAAGTATTTATACTCGCCAATACGCGTATAGTCGTAATTATTTGGATAATTCACCACGGCACTACCCTGAAAATACTCTTTCTCAAAACATACAAAATCAAACTCTAAACTTCTATAAGGTAGCGCTCCAAACTCATAGTCAAAAAATTCATCAATTGCCCCACAAAAAAACAAACGATTATACTTTATATCATTTTTCACTTCGTGCCATTTTGTATTATATTGCACGCTAATATACTTGCTATCAATCATATTTTCACACATTTTTGTATAACCCTGCATAGGAATCCCTTGAAATCTATCGTAAAAATATCTATCATCTTTACTTATAATAATAGGCACACGATTAAGGACGCTAGAATCTAGCTTATTTGGCTCACATTGCCATTGCTTAAGGGTATAATGCAAAAAAATCTTTTCATAAATATATTGACTTAAAAAGGTAAGTTCTGTGATTTTTTGAATATCTATTATTGATACTCTGCTCCCATATGCGTAATGCTTTAAAAGTATAGATTCTAACTCTTGTGCCATACGAATAGGGAATAGCATATAAAGTGAGTTAAGGTTAAAAGGTATAGGTATAAACTGCCCATCTACAAATCCTTTTATTTTGTGTTGGTATGGATAAAAACTAGTAAAAGTATTAAGGTAATTCCACACTTCTCTGTTGTTAGTGTGGAATATATGACTGCCATATTTATGCACCATAATATCGTTATAGCTGTAATCATACACATTGCCGCCTATATGCTCCCTTTTATCTATAATTAAAACTTGCTCGTTTAAATCATTTGCTAGTCTTTCTGCTATGGTTAAACCAGCTAATCCTGCTCCCACTATTACATTTTGATAATGCATATTTTCTCCTTTGAAAGTTTTATTCAAGCCTTAATGTTCTTGTAGTTTGTAATGCGACAGGTATCTCGCCTACCCCCTCCCAAAGATTTGGGCAATAATCACAAGCTTTGTAAAAATCTTGCCGATAGAAGCTAATAATATCTTTACGCAGAGTTTTAGAATGCAGAGATACAAAATCTCCATCAAATTCTTCCTTGTTTCTTAGCTTACTTAATCCAGCGGCAATGGGACATACAAATATGCCACCAAGAGTGTTGTTGTTACCACCTATGAGGCTAATGCATGGCATTTTGCATGCGTGGTAATTCTTGACAATCAACTCTTTGGGTCGATTGCGTTTAAATATTTTGCCCACATCGCGCCAGAGAGAATTGCTATGATAAAATAAATATTTAATATTTCTTTCCTTGAGCAAGTGTAGTATTTCATCGTGTTTTAATCGTTTTATCAACGCGGGATTTGTGCTATAGTCTGAAATGATAACACGAGTTTTGTCATAACATAAAGAATCAAGCAGTTCATCACTAAAGCTTTTTGTACCATTTGTGATAAGCTCAACGCCTTTGATTTGAGGTTGTTTGGCAAGATAGCTCATAACTTGCGGTAGCTCTTTAAAAAGTAGTGGCTCCCCACCGATAACATGCACAAATCCAATGCTTGAGACAGCACTCAAAAGTGCTTCCATATCGTTTTGAAGACGCATAAAGCTTGTGTCAAAATGCTCATTTGGCAAAAAATATTGCATTAAATTGCTGCACGATTCGCATTTGAGAGTGCATTTTGTTGTGAGAATAATTGTGAGCTGTGGAATATCAACCATACCGAACAATACCCTTAATCTAAAATATGTGCCACCAAATCGCTTGATGAACCTATAAAACAAAGAGGTCCCCCCCCCCCATATAATCAAGCACATAGAGCAAAGCAGCCTTGTTACGGCGGATATAACGCTCTTTAAAGAGCTTATCATACCAAATAGTCTTCATCGCAATTCCTTTTATAGAGAGTAAAGCCAAAGATTCTAATAATTGTCTTTTTACCTCTTAGGTGTATCCAAAATATGCCTCTTGTGTCAAAAGGCTTTGTGCGGTTTAGCTTGTGTAGCCAAAGCGGTATGGAGAGAATGTAGTGTAGTTTGTTGTGGTTTGCTGGGTGAATAAAAAAATCACGCGGTTTTGAGGCTATTCCCAACTGGTAAAGCTCCCTTTTAAGTGCCTTGAACAATATGCAATGCCCCTTTTCACCAAGTGTTTGTAAATGCCAAAAACAAAAATCCAAGCTCCAATTTACAAAGCTTCTCTCTACATTATCAAAAGTGCCATTTTTAATAAGCCTTGTGCGCAAGGCATATAATGCTTCAAAAAATACAAGCGGATTCTTGTCTCTACTATTTTCCAAAGAATATGGATTTTGTGTGCGATGATAAAAAAGCACACTATCTATAACACTTATAGAATCTGCCTCTACTAGCGAAGAAAAGACAAAATACAAATCATTACTTGATCTAATCTCTTGAAACTTCAGCCCACGAGTATAGGTAAACTCTCTTTTATAGAGTTTATCCCACGCCCAGTCAACACAAAAACCAAAAATATAATCCCCCCATATCTTTATAATTAAACACTAGCTTTTCAGGCAAAAGTTCAAATCGCAATGCCCAATTCATATCTACCAAAGTGGTATCCTGCAGTCTATATTCTTTACTCCTAGCAATTACAATTTGTGCTTGCGTATCCTCCGCCCTCTCCACAAGCTTATAGATTGCATTTTCATTCATATAGTCATCAGAATCAAAAAATAAAACATACTTGCCACGGGCAGATTCTAAGCCTTTGTTTCTTGCTGCCCCAGCACCCATATTATCCTGTCTAATAAGACAAATTCTACTATCTTGATCTACATATCTTTGAGCTATACTCGTGCTCTCATCATTGCTCCCATCATCAACAAGAATAATCTCAAGCCTCTTGTAGCTTTGTGCCAAAATAGAATCTAAGCACTCTGGTAGATAAGCAGCAGTATTATAAAAAGGGATAATTATGGATACAAGTGCTTTATCTCGCATATCTTATCCCCAAAAATACACCAAGCAATATAAACAACACAATTTCTCCATCACGCACGGGGATACAATCAAATAGATTACTCACAAATAAAGCGATAAGCATAATGCTCACGCTTATAATAATGACATTTTTTGAATCTCCTTTGCCATATGCATCACACCTAATCTTTGCCCTATATCCACTCCAAACGAAATAAGAGAAAAATAACATACTCGCTATAAAACCAATCACCCCAAGCTCAAACCATATAGACATAATATAATTATGATTGTGAGCGTGAGCTAATATGATTTTATTGTCATTGGTATATTTGAACGGAAAAGGGTGATTAGGAGAATTGATAGCAAATATATTTTGAATATTGTAAGGAAATTGCTGAAAATGATAACCATTTGGACGCCAAGGATTGTCCGCTATGGCAAGAAGTGTAGATTTTAACAAAGAGATTCTAATAAGGCTTGAATCTTCCCATCTAACAGATGAATATTCATTTGTAGAATGAATAGAACATACCAGCCATTTACCACAACCATAGCTAAATTTTCCCATTTCAGCAGGATCACTCTTCCACACTTGATGAAAATTTTGTGCCATATTGTAAAAATTAAATCTCATCTGCCAAGATTGACTAAGCTTATATACACCAAACACAGCAATTACACAAAGCAAACTTATGCCAAATAACACTCTTACTTTTGTTTTATAAACACATAACACAAAAGGACTAAGACACATAACCACACACGCCAAAAGAGCGAAGCGTCCACCATTACAGAAAAAAGCAAAAACACATATTATGCTTAATATGAAAAATACAATTTTCAATATCCCCCTTGTTTGCAAAAAGATACCAAGCACAAAACTAAAAGATACAATAAGATAAAAAGCATACACTGTGGCTGGAGTATGATAAGCAGGTAACATAGCACGATAATCTCCAAAACTTCCATTGTGAGATAAAAAATCATAAATTGTTACTATGGGGTGATAAGACAATGCCAAAAAAATAGCACAAATAAAATAGAAAAAACTCTTTCTATCAAGCCCTTTTACCACATAATACGCTAATAACATAAAAAGAAATGGCTCCAACAAATACTGCCTTATAACAAGAAATGTTGAATTGCTATCAGTAGCAAACAATAAGGAGACAAATGCCATACATATCACAACAACATAACACACCAAGGGAAAGGTTATATTTTTTATATCCTTAAGCTTAAATTGCTTATAACACAGCACAACAAATAAAATCAGGGCAAGATACAAAAGATTGAGCGGAAGCCTTATAGAAACAACACTATAACTCAAAGGTAAAAGTGCTATGGCCACCGCCATAAGCATAGAACAAATCAAACTTACCACTCTAACAAAAGAAGGATGCGTACTATATTGTTTAAAATTCTTCAATCGCCTATTCATACCAAATCTTTTACAATCGCTTTTTTAAAATCCGAATCTTACAAACAAAAAACCGCTTTACATTGCCATCTTGCACCCAACCTAGCCATCTTCTTTTAGATTTTAACCTAAAAACTACTAGCGGCAACTCTTTAATAACCAAGTTTGTTTGTGTTTGCCTTTTATACTCTATCCATATATTCAAAAGTCGTTCGGACAAAAAGCCAAAAACTCTTGCTTGATGAGTGTCATAAGAGTGATAAGGAATCTTACCTTGCACTCCGAATAAAATATCAAAAATCCACTCACAATACTCAAAATACAATTCTTTTTTCATAATACACATATTCGCAATATGCCAATACAATGGTTTATGGTGAATTGTTTGCATAGCAATTGTATGCATATCAGGATACTTTGAAGCAATATACTCCAAACAAACATCTAAATCTTTAATATAATGAACAACATCATACAGCTCATATAGCGACAAATTTTCTGCTCTTTTTCTCTGTCCGTGGTCAATCACCTTTTTTGGCAAGACAATATCACAATCCCTGCAGACATCTATAATGTCTTGAGAATCTAGCTTATATTGCCCTATGATATTTGTTTTGTCGCTTATAGTTTCTTTTCTTGGCATTTGCGACGCATAAGAATCTTTGAAATCAAAGATTCTACGATAATGAAACAATCCATAATAGTCAGAATCCAAGTTTTTCCAAGCCCAATACATCGCCGTCAGCTCACAAAAGTGAGGAAATATTATCTCCACTATCATCACGCCATAAACTTACTCCTTTTTGCTTGCAAAGATTCTCTAGTTCGCTAACACTCTCTTCTTTCACACTTGATGCCCCAACCAAAATAGGCAATAGACATTCATTAGCAAAAACAATGCTTGGCTTGTGGTAACACACGAGTATCCGACACTTCATTATCATTCTCCTTTTTCCATCATAATTTTGATAAACCATAATTTATAAAAAGGAGACTGAACATACAAAAGAAAACAAACAAAAAGAAATTGTATAGAAAGAATTATTTGCCACGACCTTTATAGAATGACAAGCTTGTGGAAATGAATTTTTGATAGAAAAAGAGAATAAAGAAGCCCAAGATACAACACTATGAGATTCTAAGCTATAAAGCCCCCCCCCCCCGCAACACTAACTAACATACGCACACTTCGTGGGAAAATGATACTTACGATAAACAAAATGCTAGGTGTAAGAATGCTAACTATATTGATCTTTTGTGCAAACTGCAAAGATTCCATAAAAACCCCGATGTCCATATTCAAGAGACAAATTTCACTTTTTTTACACATATTCATTTCCTCCTACACCTCAACACTCTTTTGCAAATGCAAGTCAAAGCCACTTAAGGCATTATAGTTATTATTAGCATAAGTAGAGCTTAATAGGACAAAGTCTTTCACACCAAGTGTTTTTAGAATCTGTGCGCCGATTCCAAAGTCTTTAATATCACCGCAATTTTTTGCGATACTCCCACTTGCAACATTCTTTGCAGTAGTATCAAGGCAGATGAGATAGCCACCTTGCTGTGAAAGTAGCTCTATGCTTTTTTGCAAGGCTTGCCACTCGCTAGAATCTGTCAAAAGAGCAATATCACTGCTTGTGCTGTGGAATCTAATAAGCGGTGTTGTCGCCTGCGGACTAAAGCTAAAGGCGATGTGTTCATTGTCTAAATGGTCTAAAAAGGTGATTTTCTCGCATTCTTTATCCATAAATACCACTTTTTCGCGGCGGATTTCACGCACAAGATTCTCAAAATTTAAGCGATATTGAATAATGTCGCTAACATAGAGAATCTTTAAATTATGAATCTTGGCAAAATCAAGAAGGAATTTATCCCCCCGTCCAGCCATTGTGCCATCTTTTTTCATAATCTCACATATCACGCTAATGGGTGCAAGACCAGCAAGCCTACAAATATCCACACTCGCTTCTGTATGCCCTGTGCGAATAAGTGTGCCACCACTTTTTGCAATAAGGGGGAAAATATGCCCCGGACGCACAAAATCGCTAGGCTTTGCGTTGCTATCACACATTAGACGGATTGTTAAATCCCGCTCGTATGCGGAAATCCCTGTCTTTGCTTCCTTAGCGTCAATGGATATGGTAAAGGCGGTTTCGTGGTTGCTATCATTTCTTTGCACCATTGGGGGTAGGTCTAGCTTATGAGCTAGCTCTTGTGTGATAGATACACAGATTAGCCCCCTTGCCTCTTGTGCCATAAAGTTTATTTTCTCTGGTGCAGAAAAGATTCCAGCCATTACCAAATCGCCCTCATTCTCCCTATCTTCATCGTCCATTATGATAATCATTTCACCTTTTTTAATCGCTTCTATAGCTTCTTTCATACGCGTTTGATACATTAAACTATCCTTAGGATTTTTAAGTTTTTTAAAATGTTGTGATTGTATAAAAATAAAACAAATTACTAGACATTTATTGAGATTAAAGTTAGATTCTAGTTTATAGCCTAAGCCCTCTTTAGAATCTAATTTACACAATTCTAAAGAGGTATCAAACCTATGCAAGTTGAGATTTTAGCATCCAAATTGCTTTTTGTAGCTCTCCTGTTTTATCATCAGCATACGCTGCACTGACCTTATCCCCTTGGCTATCTGCTTGGGCTGAAAGCTCCACAAAAAGCTTGAGAAAATACTCATAATCAGCCAAAACTGCCTGAGCAATTTCCTTTGAATTAAAGCTTGTTTTGCTCTCCTCTTTAATTTTTGCTGCTTTCAGCATATCGCTAACCGTTACATAAGGCATTCCGCCAAGCTGCAATACACGCTCTGCTACATCATCAAAAACATCAGCAAACTGCTCATAAATCTCTTGCGTTGCCTTATGTGTAGGGTGAAAATCCATACCCTTCACATTCCAATGAAAATTATGCACCTTGACATAAAATACCGATGCATCTGCTTGAATCTGTTTTAGAAGTTCCACCACTTTACTCATAGTTACTTTCCTTTTTTTAATTAAATTTTCCTTGACACAAATGATGGCTAAAATCACCACTATTGTTTCTCCAAGGAATAGAATTGATTGTAAAATAATGGGGCTAACCTATGGTAAATATAAAATCAAGTTACCAAGGTAGCACTCAAGGTAGCACTCATCAAACTTCACAAAAAACATCAAAAATCTCCGCGTTTATTATGAGTGATTTCCATCTCTTGACAAATCGCAACAAACTCGCTAGAATTGCACCTCGTTTTTCATTGGGGTATCGCCAAGCGGTAAGGCACCTGGTTTTGGTCCAGGCATTCAGAGGTTCGAATCCTTTTACCCCAGCCACTTCTTTAATTTAACTCACAGGGTTTTCACATATTTTCTAGCACTTTTGCAATAGTGGTGTTAGTTTGACGCGGGATAGAGCAGTCCGGTAGCTCGTTGGGCTCATAACCCAAAGGTCGGGGGTTCAAATCCCTCTCCCGCAACCAAGGTTTGTCTTAAGCATTTGGCTTTTTTAATGTCTAAGCCTTTTGAAGCAACACGAGAATAGATGTGCGCTCATAGCTCAGCTGGATAGAGCAACGGCCTTCTAAGCCGTAGGTCAGAGGTTCGAATCCTCTTGGGCGTACCACTTCACAAAGACAAATTTAGAAAATTATTGTAGATTGTGCTGTTTTATGATTGATCTGAATTGAAACTAAACTTTATTTGGGAGCTACGCAAGTGAGAATTATACACCTTGTTAGTCAAGATGATGGTGGAGCTGGTAGAGCTTGTATTAGACTACACAAAATATTACCAAAAGCATGTGCAAGTTTTGTGATACAAACTCTATGTCTAAATTGCACGAGGATTCAGCTATGCTCCATATTTCATAAACTCTTTCAAAATCATACAAAAATTATTAATCAATCTCTTATTGAGACTTATGGCACAATGCTAAAACTCATTCTGCGTTCGGTTTTGTCACCCATTATAGAGCTATCTATCAAAATCTTAACTTTCACACCCAAACGCATCTGCACGCCACAATCACTTGTCATTCTCCGCACTGATGCCATAGGGGATTACCTGCTTTTTCGTGCCTTTTTAAGTGAAGTGAGAAAAGCCTATCCTAACTACCACATCACACTTATTGGCAATAGTGCGTGGAAGCCCTTGTATGAGTATTTTGACTCATCATATTGTGATAATTGCATTTGGATTAACACAGCACATTTTCAAACAAAACATATTTATAAGAAAATTACAATCCTACGCCAAATCAAGCAAATAGGCTATGAGCTACTCATAAACCCCGTGCATTCTCGCGACAAGCTCAATACCACCCTTGCTTCACATATCAATGCCCTAAACAAAATCGCTCCACAAGGCGATGATGTCAATCTCTCTCCACGCAAAAAAACACGCCACGATAGAATCTACACAACCCTAACACCAAGCACCAAGGATATTATATTTGAGTTTTATCGTAATAAAGAGTTTTTTGAGTATGTATTACAAAAGCCCCTTGAGACTTCTCCAAAGCTTCATCTCCACTACCCACCCACACGAGCAATACCCACCAAAAAGCCTTATAGCGTGTTATTCATAGGGGCAAGTGCAAAATATCGCCAATGGAGCATAGAGCATTTTGCAGAAGTTGGAGCATATCTTATGCAAAACTACAAGCACAATATCCTTATATGCGGAGGGAGTGCGGATAGGGAATCTGGAGCAAAACTCACGCAAATTTTACAACCCATAGCAAAAGGGTGTGGGCAATCCCTATGTAATTTAGCGGGGAAAACTACTTTGGTGGATTTGGCATTTCTCGTGTATAACGGCAACCTGCTTGTTTCGAATGAAACAAGCGTGGTGCATTTATGTGCCTTGTTAGACACGACGATAATTGTCGTCGTGTCTAACGGCAACCATTTGGGTAGATTTATCCCCTATCCTAAAGAGATAAGGGATAAATACTACCCTGTGTTGCACCCCTTTATCACGGCAAATTACGCCAGATACAAGGAGTTAAGCAATGCCTTTGCCTACAAAAGCACACTTGATATTAACGACATACAGCCTAAGCAGGTTATTGATGTCATAGAGCAAATCTACACAAAGGAGCAACAATGAGTGAATATTTTGAAGCAAGGGGCGTGAGCCCAGAGACCTACAAGGAAGCAAAGTTGCCTGCGTATTTTAAGGAAGCGATTTGCCAACTACCAAAAAACGCTAGAATCTTAGATTTTGGCTGTGGCTTTGGGCAAAATCTTTTAGCAATCAAAGAGCATAATTATAACTTTATAGATTCTAGCGGGGGGGGGCGAAATAACTCTAGTAAGCCCTACTTGCTTGGGATTGACATCAACCCACACGCCATTGCCTATGTGCAAAGCTTAGGGATAGAATCTATGGTGTGTGAAAATATTATAGATTTTAGACCACAGGAGAAGTTTGACCTAGTGATTGCGACACATATTTTAGAGCATTTACCAAAGGAGCGCGTGGTAGAGATCCTAGCTCATTTTAGGAAGCATATTTTGAAAGAAGGCGGAAAAATGTTTATAGCAGTGCCAAATGCCCAAAGCCATACAGGCTGCTACTGGGCGTATGAAGATTTTACTCACAATACACTCTTTACCGCTGGAAGCTTGATATATGTGCTAAAAATGGCAGGCTTTACCCACATAGACATCATAGATCAAGATGCTCTTGCAGGGACAAAAGGTGTAAAAAGAATTATCCGCAAGATCTTTTTACAACTCTACAAACTTAACTTTGCCTTTTGGAATCGTATAACAAATAGTGCTTTCCACGCACCAAGTCCGCAGATTTTCAGCTATGAGATAAAAGCCCTAGCCTACCAACCAAAAAGGAGCAGCAATGAAAAAAATTCTTAAAAAAATATTAAAAAAGTTGAGAATCTACTTCACCAGTGGGCTAGATTCTAAGCTTGATAAATCAACTATGCTACACGCAAATCTCCTATCAACCCAACATAAACAGCTTTATAGACAGCAAATAATAGGGGGGGGGGGGCAAGTAGATATTCGTGATTTTGAGTTTAGTGCATATTCGCAAAATGGAGAGGATGGAATCTTGGATTTACTGATTGAAGCTTTAGAGCTAGATGTTCCACACTCTTCATATCCTCGTGCTTTTGTAGAATTTGGAGTGCAAGATTATACAGAATCCAACACTCGCTATCTTTTGAAAAAGCGGAATTTTATGGGATTTATTATGGATGGAAGTGCGATACATATTGAATCTATCAAACAAGATGATATATATTGGAAGCACGATTTAGAGGCACAATGTGCTTTTATCACAAAGGATAATATAAACACTCTAATCAAGCAATGGTTAGATTCTAGAAAGCTAGATAATATCGCTATTTTAAGCATTGATATTGACGGGGTGGATTATTTTGTATGGGAAGCCATAGAGTGTGTAAAACCTGCTATCGTGGTGGTGGAGTATAATGCGATATTTGGGGAAAATCTTAGTGTCAGTGTGCCATACAGGGCGGATTTTGAGCGATTTAGTGTGCATCATAGTGGGTTATATTTTGGTGCAAGTATAAAGGCTTTAATCGCACTTGGCAAAAAGAAAGGATATGTGTTTGTGGGGGCGGATTCTAGCGGGACAAATGTATTTTTTATCCACGAAAGCCTAGAATCTAAACTTGCATTTACCACTGCCCCTTTGCAAGAGTATTGCTTCACGCACCACGCAAGGCAAAGTCGCGACATATTTGGCAATCTTTCATTTTTGCAAGGAGATGAAAGACTTAAAGCCATAAAGCATTTGCCCTTGCATACTTGCAAGGATTTTGAAACCAAAGAATAAACAAACTTAACACCAATAATGGTAACCCAGTTATAAGATTCTAAATACTTACCAAGTTTAACAAAAGAGTTTATCTTGCTTTTCTTTTTACAAGATATCTCTCTTATCTCACGAAGAACAATCAACCTTTACGCTCAAAAACACTTGAGTTTGCAATTTTTTTGCCTCCACAAAGTGCAAAGATGATATATATGTTATTGGTTAAAAATTATCCAATCATTTTTTTTTTTTTTGTAGGATTGTAAAATTTTTCATAGGAGATTTTATATGGGGTTTTGGGACAAACTTAAACTTAATAGACCAGTAAACAAAAAAGATATGTTAAGGATTACAGATTTCAATACACTTCTTATTGGGGCGATAGCTGATCCAAATGGCTTAGGAAAACTTGATATTATGATGCATAATGCCTATATGCCAAGGCATTATTGGAAGATTTTTCATCAAATGTATGTGTATGGTAATGCTTATGGTAATAATGAGAAAATACAAAGGGAAATCTGCATTGATTGTGGCGGGCATATTGGCGTATTTACAGATGTTGCCCTGCATTGCGGTGCAATTGTGTATGTCTTTGAGCCAAATAAATATCTTTTTGCCTTTTTACAAAACAAATATAAAGATAATCCAAATGTGATATTACATAATCAAGCAGTTTCAAATAGAAATTACCAAACGCAATTTTTAATTGATGAGTGTGGTGAGCTATCGCAGGGAAATCGCATTGTAGAAAGTGCGGATAATACACAAAAATCCTATGAAGTAGAAGTCATTGACTTAAGTCAATATATTAAAGAGCATATCTTGCCAAAGCACAACAAGATAGGTTTTTTAAAGCTTGATGTGGAAGGAAGTGAATTTGATATTATGGAATCTTTATTAGAGCAAGACTTGCATAAACATATAGACTATATTGCTTGTGAGACACACGAAAGATTCTTTAGTGATGGGACAAAAAAACTAGCAAAACTTAAACAAAACATACAAGATAAGTCTGCAAAAAATGTATTTTTAGATTGGATTTAATCTTTTAGTGTCCATCTTTATCTGCTAGCATCACTAAAAGCCCAAATCGCCCTGTGGAATGCTCTCTCCTATACGAGTATAGCCCCTCTTCGCAACTTGAGCAAAAGGGGCTTATCTCTATATGTTTGGGATTTAAGCCCAGATTCTCACTTTGCTGCTTGAGACACGCAATCAAGTCAAGATTTTTCCCCCTAAACACATCATTAAATCCTAGAATCTCCGCTTGTTTATGTATCTCATCACCCACTTCATAACAACAAGAACGAATAGAAGCCCCTACATACATCAAGCAATCCTCCACCATCGTGCCATACACTTCACTCATACGCTTAAAAACAAAGGGCAAAATCCCATCAAACACACCCTTACGCCCAGCGTGTATCACACTCACAACCCCATTTTTCCTATCATAAAGCAAAATAGGGTTGCAATCTGCCACCATAACAAAAATGAGCACATTTGACAAATGCGTAATAATCGCATCTGCCTCCCCAAGACACATACTCCTCCCATCACACCGCCCATATTTTGAAACAAGATTCTCATCTACAACCACACTTTTTGTGCTATGAATCTGCTGACAATAAAACATAGGGACATTTTTAGTAAAATCTCTATCCATTCCATTCTCACCAGCTGCACAAACCCCAAGCCCAACCCTAGAATCTGCCTTGCCAAAAGTTTTTACAAACGCTTCTTTCACACGCCTATGATTTGTATCTACACTTTGCTGGCAATCCCCCACGCCATAGCCAAGATTTAGCCCATCAAACACCCCTTTACTCACTCCACCATACCTATCACTCAAAGCAAAACATACATTTTCATTCTTAAAAAGTGGAGATTCTAAACTTGTATAAAAAAACATAACACCTATTCCTTTATTTTTGATGTAAATCAAATCATTTTCAATATGATAATAATAAAATTCTAGCGAGTATTTTCTTAAATTCTCACTCAACAACACAAATAAGGCAACAACTTAAGGAGGGTCTATTGAAACAAAGCCAACAAAAAAAGTCCTTCTCTCTCATCTCAAGCATTTTTGCCATTCTGCTTGTTGTGATACTTATCCTAGCGTGTTATACTTTCTACAACGCAAAGGGAATGTCCTATCTTAGCAACGATTCAGAAGCGTGCAATAACTGCCACATTATGAATGAGGTGTATAGCGACTATCTTAGTGCGCCCCACTCGCAAAAGATTGCAGGGCAACCAAGGGCTACTTGCAATGACTGCCACCTGCCACACGGATTTGTTTCTAAATGGATTGCTAAAGCAAAAAGTGGTGTAGGACACGCTTATGCTTTCACTTTTGAGCTTGAATCTCTACCAACCAATCTTAGTGCAAACGAGGCAAGTAAGCAAATGGTGCAGGATAATTGTGTGCGATGTCATATTGAATATGTCCAAAATGCGGTCAATCCCACAACCATACCCGGACACGATAGCAGTGCTTTAAGCTGTGTATCTTGCCACGAAGGCGTTGGGCATAAGCGCGGATTTTAAATAAACTTACTAAAGGAGGAAAAAATGCAGAAAAAGAAAGGAATGCTACCTATACTTGTTGTTGTAGCTGTTGTTGTGATTGTTGGGCTTTTATGGCTCAATCAAGACATTTCATCAAAACAGGCGGGAAATACGGGGGTTATCTCAAAGCAGCTTGTAGAGCTAACTGATGAGAATCCAACTTTTGACTTTTGGGGTAAAAACTTCCCAGAATACCTTGATATGTATCTCAAAGTAGAGACAGAAGCACCAAAATATACAAATTTTGGTGGGAATCTTGCCTACTCAAAGCTTATCCGCTATCCGCAATTAACAATTTTGTGGGCAGGGTATCCATTCAGCCTTGATGCGAATGAAGAGAGAGGGCATTTTTGGATTCAAGTAGATCAAATGGATACGGCAAGAAATAATAAAGATTTCTTAAACGCACACGGATTTGCAAAATTTGGCGGACAACCTGCTGCGTGTATGAACTGCCATAGCGGCTGGACACCTTGGCTTATCAACAATGTAGCTAAAGGTGACTTTACCGCATTTAATAGCACAAAATACTGGACAATGATTAAAAATGTCCCTACACGCAATGGTATAGAGGAAGGCTCTGCTGAACACGGCGGACCACACGGAGGCAAGAGAATGGGTGTAACCTGTGCAGACTGCCATAATCCTGATGATATGAGCCTAAGAGTGGTGCGTCCAGCTCTTATTAATTCACTTGTGGATAGGGGCTATCAAACAGATCCTGTTCAAGGTATCAAAGCAGATAGAAAAGAGATGAGAACACTTGTTTGTGCGCAATGCCATGTGGAATACTACTTTAAGCCCACAGGCGAAAAGGTTAAAGTTATGGGAGAAAGCATCGCAAGTGATAGTAGTCAAAAATGGTGGAATGGCACACAAAAGACTTACGATGAGTATGAGCATTGGAGAAATGGTAATAAAGCTACTGAAATAGAGGTAGATGGCATTAATCTCACATTCCCTTGGAGTGCATGGAAAAAAGATGAGCCTTTTAGAATTGAGATGTTTGATGCTCACTATGATGCAGTGCGACCGATATTTAAAGAGGATTGGACACATAAAGAAACTAAAGCCTCTATGATCAAGATTCAACACCCAGAGTATGAGATGTTTAGCGGTGGGGTGCACGCAGCCAATGGCGTGAGCTGTGCGGATTGCCATATGCCTTATGTTAAAGGTGCAGGTGGCAAGAAAGTTACGCAGCACAATGTTACATCGCCACTCTTTGATATTAACTCCGCGTGTAAAACTTGCCATACTCAAAGTGAAGAATATCTCAAAAAGCAAATTGCTGATATTCAAAAATCTGTTGCCTTTGATTTAAGAAGTGCAGAGTATGCAACTGTGAGCCTTATCTTTGATATTAAGAAAATGCGTGAGGAGCTAGGCAAACTTCCTGCATATCAAACTGATGGCAAGCCAGATGATGCAAAAATTTCAAAAGCACTAGCCGAGCCACTTGAACTTCATAGAAGAGGGCAAATGCGAGGGGATTTTGTTGGAGCGGAAAACTCCACAGGATTCCACAATCCAAGGGAAGCGAGTCGTATGCTACTTCAAGCGGTAGAAATGGCTCGTATGGGACAAACAAAGCTTGTTGAAATTGCTAATCAAAATGGCATTAAAAACTTTAAAACTTCAAATCTTGGCTTTGAGGAGATTCAGAAGTTTAATCCCGGCGAGATTGTGTATAAGATTGATCTCAATGGACACACAGCGGGTGAGCGATACTACAAACATCACGAAGTTAATGGCGAAGCTCCAAAGGAACTTTTAGAGCTTGACAAAAATACAAAGCCTTATAATTTCAGTGAAATTGATAAAACTTCTGCTAGTGCTATAAGCACAAAATAGCCTTTCTTTAATCTCTAGCCTAGCCTTGACATAGGGCTTGGGCTAGAATCTCTTTCTTTTTTTCATTACGATTATATGTTATAATCTGCAAATTCCATTACTTCATACCAAAAGGAAAAACAATGAATAAAAAGCTAGTTGCTCTTATTTTGGGTTTAGGTGCATTGATTGCATTAAGTTTGGGAGTGTTTCTCTCATTCAAAACAAAGGATACAAAATCACATATAGAAAAAACGCTCAATGAAAAATTTGAATCTTTTGCCCAAGAGAGTGGTTATATTGCGGAGTGGGAGCCTTTCTCTTGTAGTGGGCTTGTAAGTATAGGCTGTTATAGTCCAAAGATTGTCGCCACAGATGGAGAGGGTGTTTTAACACTTAAAAATATGGGATTTGATATAGATTCAATAGATAATACTTCACTTCAAGCGTCATTAAATATCAAAGACATAGTATTTGAAGTGAAAGATATTGATGCAGATGATAAGGGTTCTAAAGAGAATCTTGTTCTTTTTTCATCTTTTTTTCCCAATAATGTAAAATGTGCCATCTCACTTAAACAAAATGATGACAAACTGACTGAAGATCTTGACTGCACCATTACTGCCAAGAATGCAACCTACCAAATACAAGGCGTTGATACCTATCAGCACGAGAGCTTCAAAACACAAAATATCGCTAAGATTCTACAAGATTTCTATTTTGATGCGTTTATCAATGAGGAGAGTTCTGTGCATTTTGAAGAATACAAATATGCCCTTAACAATGTTGCATTTAAGCTTAAAGACAATGGCTTTAGCAAGGATATATATAAGTATTATGAGCTACAAAGCAATGCCAAAGGGCTGCCTGTTAGCCAAGAGGGATTTGAGCAAAGTGCCAAAAATGTGAATATGTTAGCAACAATCGGGCTAAGTTTAATGATGGGCGATATGTATCATAATGAAATTATAGAGCTTGGCAATGCCCTTGAAAGCCTTATATTAGGTAAGAGTAAGCAGATTGGTTTCTTATTTCAACACAAAGCAGATTCACAAGAAGAGTTTATCTCTCTTAAAGAGTTTTTGCTCAATCCTTATACCTCTTACCTTGCAGATAACTTTGTTTTTGACATCATCTCACAATAGGTGCAAAATGGAAAATACGAACAACTATCAACGCAACGACAAAAAAGGCAAGAAAGGCTTTAAGCGTTTGTATAATGCCTTTTTTTTCTCGCTTGATGGCATTAAGGCTGCGTGGAAGGAAGAAGAGGGCTTTAGGCAGGTTTTCATCGTTGGGCTTGTGCTAAGTATCGCCGCTTTCTTTCTCGCACAAAATTGGCAGGAGCTTATCTTGTTGATTCTGCCTTGTATGCTTTCCGTGATTGTAGAGCTTATCAATTCTGCGATTGAAAATGCTATTGACTTTACAAGCCTTGAGATTCACCCACTCGCCAAGAAAGCAAAAGATATGGGCAGTGCTATTCAGCTTATGGCGTGTTTGTTTGTGGCATTTGTATGGGGTAGCTATTTACTTATGCGATTTGTATTGTAGATTCTATTTTTTACTATTATCACGGATAATCTTAAGACTATCGCGAATCTCGCATAGAATATTAACAACATAAACAAAAGCTATCCAACTTAAGATAAACACTATAATAGAAAAAAACTCCCTACTTGCTCTATCTTCAACAATAGATGACCACCCAATAAATAATCTTGCAATAAAATCCATTCTTAACTCCTTTTTTACAAAATAAAGAGTTATTCTAACAGGGGGGGGGGCAATCAAAAGTTAATATTTCTCAAAAACCCAAAAATAGCAAACCTACCCTTAAACCAATAATCAATCACACAAATCAAAGTGAAATAAGAATCTTGAAGTGATCATATTATTTTGCACCACACAAACACACAACAGATTCTACCGCAATGGCTTAAAATTCCTCGCATAGCAAATAATCTCTGGGCGATACTCAAAGTGCATTGTGTCATAATGCCACCATCGCCCACCCCACACAAAACCCTCCGCCTCAAATGCCTGAACAATCTCTAAGGGGATTTGATTTTCATATTGATACTCATTGCGTTCTTTTCTATCCCAAAGCCAATACTTTGAAAACTGCGTATTAATATCCAGAGCAATCCCAAAACTATGTGGAGAGAGGTTTGGAGAATCTGCAATATTACGCCAATAAAAAGCATCTTGGTCGCTCAAAAACTGATGGTATGCTTGGGGTATATTCTCTAACCTCTGCATTACACGAGCAAAGGCTTCGCTCACGCCATTGAGCGTTGTAACAACCACAAATCCCTTTTCAAAACGATGTGGAAACCACGGCAACTTCACAAGATGAGTTTTCACTTCATCTGCTGAGTGTCCATAAATCTCTTTATAGAATCCTAAATGCCTTACCCTTGAAGTATCTTTATTGCGATCCAGCACATTGCCTTGAAGTGGATAAGGATAGCTAAAAGCATCATTCATATCAGGGGATAGAATCTTCTCATCATAGTCCTTCTCCCTGCCATCATTCCATACAAATCTTGCCCCAGATTCAAGCACCACCTCATTATCGGCAATCCTCTCCACCTGCGGATAATACCGCTTAATGCACTCTTGGGCTAGGGCATCATCTATCTCGTGTGCGCCAAGCCATACAAACATACATAAACATACTATTTGCTTCATATCCTCGCCCTAGAATCTAGCTCATATCGCAATTATAGCTTGTTTTTGTATATTGTATCGCACCTCTTTGTTAAAACTTATCCTCCGCCTTAGGTTTGTAGAATCTCTGCAACCAATCATCAATTGGCACAAGCAACCGATACAACGCAGGCACAATAAGCAAACTCAAAAACATAGAGAAAAGTAGCCCTCCAATAATACAAATCCCCATAGGCGATTTCATACCAGCACCCGAGCCAACAGAAATAGCCAAAGGTATCATACCAAACACCATAGCAATTGTTGTCATAAGAATTGGACGCAGCCGAGATTCTCCAGCGAGTATAAGTGCTTCATCGGTGCTATACCCCTCTTTTCTTTTCTCATTTGCCACATCAATAAGCAAAGTCGCATTTTTCCCAACAAGCCCCATAAGAATCATAAGCCCCATAAGTGAGAACATACTGAAAGGCTGCCCCACAACAAAGAGTGCGATAAATGCACCAGAAAAGCTAAAAGGCAAGGTCATCATAATAACAATGGGCTGCAAGAAGCTCTCATACAACGCCGCAAGGATAAGATAAATAAGCACAATAGCCGTTAAAACCGCTACAAGAAAAGCTACCATCATCTCTTGTGCGTTTTCTGCTTCACCTTGAAGCCTAAAAGTCGCTCCAGATTCAAGCCACTCGCCCTGCTTTTGAGCAGTAATTTTCATCATATCCCCCAAAGAGATTCCAGAATCCTTTATCGGGTAGGCATACACGGTAAGTGATCTTTGCCTATCAAGACGCGTAATAACTGATGGTGCAGTTGTAGATTCTATCTCTACAAGCCCTTCTACAAACATCAACTCGCCATTGCCATTTTTCACTTGAAGCTTTTTAATATCATTAATGGAGATTCTATCCGTATCAGGCACGCGTATGGTAATATCATACTCTTTTCCACGCTCTTTATAATACCCAATAGCAGCTTCCCCAGAGAATGCCCCTCGCACTACATTCCCAATCTCTTTTGCACTCACGCCATAGCGACTTGCATTTTGTTTTAGCACCTTTAAGCGATATTCAGGCAGATTATCCGCAGCATTGATATGGATATTATCTACCTTTCCTGCAAGAATGGGGTCATTTTTAAGCAATGCAATGAGATTGTCTTTTGACTTATGCAATGCCTCATCATTTGGTGCAAGAATCGCCACCTGATAAGGGGAATTATCCCCTCCGCCTATATCGGAGACTTCTGATAGTGAAATGACAAACTCATTAGCCAACTCACTATTTTTAAGCTTTTCACCCACCTCAGCCATAATCTCAAACTGCGAAAGTTTCCGCTCCTTAATCGGTTTTAATTGCGCATAAATTTGAGCCTTAAAGATATTTTTCTCATTTGTATAGCCAATCTGCAATGAAGTAAATTCAACATTCTCATTTGCCATAACAATATCTTGTAAGATTCCCGTTTTTTCTTTCATTGCACTCATACTAATGCCGGGCTTTGTCTCCAAAAAGACTTGAAACTCACTCTTATCATCAGGGATAATAAACTCCATACCAATCTTAGTCAAAAGCATAATGGAGAGAAAAAACACCCCCACAATGCCCACAATCACCTTAACCTTATTCCGCAATACAAGGGCAAGGGTTTTGACATAATAGCTATCAAGTGCTTTAAAAAATGGCTCTGTGCGATAATAGAATCTTGAGTGCTTGGGATTTACCACGATTGAAGAAACCATAGGGATAATAGTGATAACAACAATATATGAGATTCCAATAGCTGCTGCCACGGTTATCCCAAAGCTTTGGAAGAATCTCCCAACAATCCCACTCATACTTCCCACAGGGATAAATACCGAAAGCAACATAGCCGAGATAGCAATCAACGCAAAACCAATCTCACGCACACCCTCATAGGCTGCCTCACGCTTACGCATACCAGATTCTAACTTTTTGTGAATATTCTCAATCACAACAATGGCATCATCAATAATAATCCCAATAGCAAGAGCCACAGCAAGAAGTGTTAGCATATTAAGCGAAAATCCAAAGAAATTCATTAAAGCAAAAGTCCCAAAAATAGAAATAGGAATACTCATAGCTGACACAAGCGTAATAGTCGCACTCCTTAGGAACATAAACACAACAAACACTGCCAAAAATACGCCCAACAACACATCAAATTCCACAGAAGAGATAGCCGAACGGACATTTTGTGTTGTATCTTTAAATGCCCTCACCTCATAATCAGGGCTAATTGCCTGAATCTGCGGAAGCACTTTCATCACCCCATCAGCAATAGAAATATCATTTGCTCCAGAAATTTTTTGCACTTCAAAGATAACGCCGGGTGTTTTATCTAAGGACGCAAAAGTCTTATCTTCTTCAATCCCATCTTCAATAGTCGCAATATCCCCTAATCTAATGCCTTCAGCTACGCGAATATTCCCCACATCACTTAAATCCGTGCTTTGTGCGTCTGTGGTAATCGCCCACTCTTGCAGTGTGCCAATAAGCCTACCGCCATCTATTTCAAGATTTTCTAGCCCAATTTTATTAGAAATATCCGTATAGGTTAAACCATATTTATTAAGCATACTAGGGCTTACAAAGATTCTAATTTGACGCTCTCTATGCCCCCTCATCTCAACGCCACCAACGCCAGATATTTTTTGCAATAAAGGCTTAATATTATCCTTAGCGTGTCGCATAAGCTCAGCCGAACTCACCTTATCGCTTGTAAGAAAAATTGAAACTATCGGCATAGAAGAACTATCAAATTTATTGATACTTGGTGTCTTTACTCCAGAATCTAGCTGCAAAGACCCTACCTTATCCCGCACATCATTGACTGCACTATCAAGGGGCTTTTCTAGCTCAAACTGCACAATAACCATACTCACATTTCGTGCTGAACTAGAAGTTACTTTTTTTATCCCATCAATCCCCATAACTGCTTCTTCAATCTTATCAGTTACCTTTGTCTCCACAATCTCCGCACTTGCCCCCGGATAGCTTGTAATCACCACAGCCACAGGAAAATCAATATCCGGAAAAAGTGAAGTTGGCATTTTTTTCACACCCAAAAACCCAAAAAACAAAATAGCCAAAGCAAACATCAAGGTTGTAATTGGGCGAGTAATGGCAAACTTATACATTATTTTGTCCTTATATAGCCATCACCAAATGTCCCGGGAATCACACCTTGGACTATGGCTTCAGCTTTGACTTTGCGTGTGTTTGTGCTGGCAGTTGGATAAATTTTGCTAATAGTTGTGTGCAAATCCTCTTTTCTCCCATCAATGCGGAAGTCAAATCTATCACCTACCTTAACCTTACTGATGTATTTAAAATCAAATTCAAGCACAAGCTTTACATCTTTAGTTATCAGCCTAAAAAGCTTTGTGCTATTGGCACTCACACCATCGCCTAGCTCAATCTCTTTAGAAGCGATTACACCATCAAAAGGGGCTTTAAGCTGCGTTTTGCTTAACATCGCCATTTGGTAAGAATAGTCCGCCTCAAGCTTTTTATATTCTGATTTATACCTATCAAGTGTGTTTCTATCCACAGCTCCACCACTTCTTTGATATCGTTCATATTGTTTTTTAGCAAAGATATATTGCTGCTCTGTTGAACGCGCTTGAGATTCTATATCTTGGTTAAAAAGTGTGAGAAGTAAATCTCCTTTTTTTACTTCACTCCCCACATCAACTAAAATATTTGATACAATCCCGCTCGTTGCGAGATTCAAATTCGCATCTTTTATCGCTTCAGCATTAAAAATCGCATACACATCTTCGCCCGCATACATATGCGATAATAACATTAATCCCACCAATAGAATCTTTCTCATCTTTTCTCCTTTTTTTTGTTGCTTACTACTCAATTTTATTCAATGTGTTGAGCCAAATCTTGTCCGCTATAATAAATATAATATGCTTTTTGCATTTCATAGTTATTTAACGCCTGATTATAAGTCGCCTCCGCCTCTACCTTTTTTGTCAAAGACTGCAAATAATCCGTAAAGTTTAGAATCTGTGCGTCATATTTTTTAGCCACATTGTCAAAAGCAATATTTGCTGAACGCAGTGCTGCCTCACTTGCCTTAATCTTTGCTACGGCAATCTCTAGGCTTTTACGATACATTCTTTCATCTTTTTTCTGCTCTTCTTTTTTATAGGCAAGCTCTTTAAGTGATTTCATATAGCCAAGTCGTGCTGCTTCATTTTGACGATAGATTGTTAGGGCATCAAGACGAATGGTTGCACTTATCATAATTTGATTTTGATTGAGTGGGAATGAACGCTGAATCATAGGAAGCATATCATTTGCATTCATACCCGGTGGCAAGTCCTTGAATGCAAGAGAGCCATTTTTAGTAATATCACTATTAATCACATAGGTATCACTCACGCTTACAATCGGTAAATAATTAATCTGTCTTGCTTGATATTTAGCACTTTGGGCTTGGAAATTAAGCATATTCAAATCGTGCCTATTCTCATCAAGCTTGAAAAGTGGTGTTTTGATACTCTTGCGTTCTAACGCTTCTACTTCCGTGTTTGATAAAAGTGAAAGCATAAATTTATTTTTTTCAATCTCCATTTTAATATTAGCAAGTTCGTGTTCTGTGGCAAGGACTTCTGCACGCAAAGATTCTACATCATCAATGGTTGTAAGCCCTGCATTATACAAACGCTCCACGCGTTTAATACTAGATTCAAGTTGTGTGCGTTTCTGCTCAAGGCTTAAAAGCTGTGCGCGATTAGTAAAATATCCATAATACTGCTCAATGATATTTAAAAATAATTGATCTTTTGTATGCTCCTTATCCTCAATACTTGCACGATACAACAAGCCTTTTTCACGCACTTTATTATAAGTCTTAAATCCGCTAAAAATCTCCCAATTCGCCTTTGCACTGCTTGTGTGGGCTTTGAGCCGCATACTTGGATTATCCGTATCTTGGTATTGATATGCGCCATCAAGTGTGGGCAAAAACTCACCATACGCTGCACGATTCACCGCTTGAGCTTGTAGAATCGCTAACTCCTTAGCCTCAAGATTGTAATTTTTCTTTGCTCCCTCTAACAATTCTATCAAGGTAAAAAGTCGCCCTGAAGTCTTGTTTGTCTCGCGTTCATCAGTTGAGATTTGAGTGTCTCCTTGAGCTTTGGAATCCTCCTTTGCAGATTCACTCACCTCCTCAAACTGATATACTTGTTCTGGCTCAAAATTATCATCTTGAATCTCCGCAAACATCTGCGAAGCAAAGAAAAACACCATACATAAAATACCTTTTCTCATCATATAGCTCCTAAATAATGATTGTGAAAATTTGGAGTGGGATTCTAACCAAATTTTGTAAATAGTTGTATATGCAACTATTTACAAAATAGGTAAAAAACACTGAATATTCTAACATACAATGCGTGAAGTATGTGTGTAAAGATTAAGCGTATCGCCACGAGCAAAACCCACAAGACTTACCCCCAAAAGCTGTGCGGATTTAATACCAAGGTGTGTTGTCGCTGCACGAGAAATCACCATAGGAATATCACTCATTGCCGCTTTTATAACCATTTCCATCGAAAGCCTTCCACTTACTATGAGAATAGAATCTTGCAAACTCAAATGACTTAGCCTTGCCATACCGATGACTTTATCAATAGCATTATGTCGCCCCACATCTTCGCATATAAGCGTTTTTTTACACACAAGCATAGCCTTATGCACACAGCCTGTCTGCGAAAAAAGCTCACTTGGGGCATTAAACTCATCAATCAACTCAAAGATTCTATCCGCACTCACTCGCATTGTTGAAGCGATAAATTTTTGCGTAATCTCACCATCAAAATTCGCACTCACCCCCACACAGCAACCTGTTGTTAAAGTTTTTTCCTTATGGAGATGAGCGAGTTTAGATTCTTTAATCTTAGCTTGCATATACACGCTTAAGCCATCTTTAGCAATTTCAAGCGAGATAATATCATTTACAGATTCTAACACGCCCTCATTGAGTAAAAAACCTACCAAATGAGCGTCTTGGTGATAAGGCAAACTCATCACCGACAAAAGCTTTGTGCCATTAAGATAAAAGGCTATGCGTTGCTCCTCAATGACATCATCTTGTAATGTCTCCGCCCTGCCATCTCTATGGATTCTTAACATACGCATTTTATGCACGACTTTTTTCAACACAAGCCCTTTTGCAACATACACTCTTTTTGTGGCACAAGCCCTTAATGTTTAAACCGCATAGAATCTAGCTTACCTTGAGCCTTTAAATCTTTGTAATAAAGGCTATGAAGCATAGAGAGTTCTTCCTCACCCATTTTGCCATTGATGATAGATTCCATAGCACCTTCAATGGCAAAGACTGCCATATAAATATGCGTTATCAAAAGAGCAATGACAGCAAAACCAAGCACATTATGCAAAATCGCCATAAGTCGCAAGGTATTAATATCTGTGCATTGGAAAAACATAACCGCACCGGTAAAAACCATCACGCCTCCACCAAGTGTAGCCACCCAAAACCACATCTTTTGCCCGGCATTAAATTTATGTGCGGGGACTTCGCGATTAACCTTATCTAAATAACCGCCTAAAATCATCATCCACTTAATATCATAGGATTTAAACAGACAATCTTTTGCCCACATCAAAAACATTAGTGTCCCAAACACAGCAAAAAACAATGTGGCAAACCCATGCACATCTCTTGCAAATCGTATCAATGCACCCCCACCAAGCTTATCACCAAAAACCATCATAAGCCCAGTGAGACAGAGCATTACAAAAGGCACTGCTGCACACCAATGCACGATAATGTTATATTTTGTAAAAACAACCAAAAAGCTATCGTGCGAATAATGTCTCTTTCCAACAATTTTATAATGCCCATAAAACGCCATTGGCACAAAAATCACAATCAACAAAAAGATAAGGGCAAAATACTGCTCTTGCAAAATTGTAAAAAGCTCTCCCAAACCATTCCAGCCACGAATCCCGCCAATATCTTTGCCGTGAGTGAGAGGCTCTATACTCCCACCCTTGCCTACAACAACGCTAGATTCTATAACCCCAGCTGTGTTTGTGCCTAAGCCCCAATTCTTAATTGCCTCAATTTGTGCCGTGCCATAAATATCGGTATTTGTCTTAAACTCAATCGCACCCTTTGGCTCACTCACACTCACTGAATCTCCCGCACCATACGCATTAAGCAGACTTAACACACACCCAAGCAATACTATAAAGATATGTTTCATTCATCACTCCTTATAGATTAATCACCATAGGCTTTTTGCCAAGTATGCGGTGTCCTTGCAGGATCTAGCCCTTTTTTCAAAGCACGCTCACGGATAATGGCACTTACATCATCACTTCCACCTGCTAAAAGTGCCTTTGTAGAACACATCGCCGCACACGCAGGGACTTTGCCCTCAGCAATGCGATTTTGCCCATATAGGCGATATTCTTCTTCGCTATTTGTCTCTTCAGGACCACCAGCACAGAATGTGCATTTATCCATTGAGCCGCGTGAGCCAAATACATCAGATTTGGGGAATTGCGGCGCACCAAAAGGACAAGCATAAAGGCAATATCCACAGCCAATGCAAGTTTTCTTATCGTGCAACACAATGCCATCTGCACGGATATAGAAGCAATCCACAGGGCAGACTTTTGCACAAGGTGCATCAGCACAATGCATACAAGCAATTGATATAGATTTTTCCGCACCTTCAATCCCATCATTGAGCGTTACAACGCGTCTTCTATTAATCCCCACAGGCAAGTGGTGAGCTTCCTTACACGCTACATCACAGCCGTGGCAGTCAATACAGCGATTATCATCGCAATAAAACTTGATTCTTGCGTGTCCAAGATCATTTAAGCCCGTTTTTAATAAAGTATCACTCATCGCCTACCTCCCTACGCTTTCTCAATGCGGCATAATCCGCATTTTGTCTCCGGACAAGCTGTGTTATAGTCAAATCCATAGCTTGAAATCATATTTGCAGATTCACCGATTGCATAAGCAGCCGTGCCTTCTGGATATTTATCAAGGCGACTTTGCCCTTGATCAAGCCCAGAGAAGTTTTGAGGCATCCACACACTATTGACATCAACACGATATGAGAGTTTAGCCTTAATCAATGCACGAGTATCCATTGTGCCATACACCCACACCATATCACCATCTTTAATACCTAGCTCAAAAGCTTTATCGGGGTGAATCTCAACAAACATTTCACTATGCACTTCAGCCAAATACTTTGCACTTCGCGTTTCTGTCCCTGTTCCCATATGTGAGACTAAACGCCCACTTAGCATATTGATAGGGAATTCTTTTACCCAATCTTTTTCAATCTGTCGTGAGCGGTATTTGATATTTGCCCTAAAATGATTTGGCTTATCTGGGAAGTTAGGATATTTATCCACCAAATCCCCACGCACAGAGTGGATAGGCTCACGATGTAATGGAATCTTATCATACCAATTCCACACAACCGCCCTAGCTCTTCCATTACCATAAGGACAAAGTCCTGCTTCAAGTGCCTTTTCAGCTAAAATATTATTACCAAAGCCAAGAGCATAAGTGCTACCTTCAACCGCCTTTTTCTCTTCGGCACTTAATTTTAAGCCTAAAGATTCAGCATTTGCTGCACTCACAGGCGGATGTCCGGCGATTTTAGAGCTGGGCAATGAACGCGCTGAAAACATACTTTTCCCATCTGGAGAGGTATCGCCCCAATTCACCCTAAAGCCCATACCACCACGCATAACAGGAATGGTATCATTATAAAATACCGGTGTTCCGGGGTGTTTATCACTCCAGCAAGGCCAAGGCAACCCATAATACTCGCCCTTAAATGGACCCTTACCTTCCAGTGTTACCTTATCAAACATATGCCAATTTTCTTGGTGTGCTTTTAGCCTTTTGGGACTCATACCTTGCAAACCGATACTGCGGATACTTTGCGTTAGCTCTGTTGTTGCATCTTCTGGCCATATAAATTCACTTCGCCCATCTTTTTTAGCAATCTCATACAAGCTTCTTTGATACTCTTCTAAGAATCCAAACCGCTTAGCAAACTCAAAGAGAATCTCTTGATCTTCCTTGCATTCAAAAAGTGGCTCCATCACCTTAGAACGCCATTGATAGCTTCTATTTGTTGCCGCTACTGAACCAGAGCTTTCCATTTGACTAGCCGCAGGGAGTAAGAATAAATCATTATCTCTATCACTATAAATTGCTAAGTCATTCACATATGGATCAATAAACACCACAAGCTCTAGCTTATCCATCGCTTTTTTTTGCAAATCAAGCAAGGATACAGAAGTCATACCCGTGCCAATAACCACCAATGCACGCAACATTGTATCGCCATTGTTTGCCGCATTTTCAGGTTCTAGCACACCAAACTTCCAAGTAGAATGTGCATAACCGCTAGATTCCATCATCTTTTTATCTTTAAAGCGTGAGAGTAGCCATTCATATTCAACATACCAATGCTTTGCAAAATGTCGCCAAGAGGCTTCATTTAACGCATAATATCCGGGCAAGACATCAGGGTTTGCTGCCATATCTGAACTTCCTTGCACATTATCGTGTCCGCGTAGGATATTCACACCCCCGCCATTTTTACCCATATTGCCTAAGAACATCTGTAAAATCGGCATAATCCGCGTATTGCTTGTGCCAACTGTGTGCTGTGTTAGCCCTTGATTCCAAATAAGGCTTGCAGGCTTTGCCTTTGCCATATCTTCAGCAATATGACGGATTGTATCAGCGGGAATCCCAGTAATATTACTTGCCTCTTCAGGCGTCATTTTCATCGCTTCCTTGATGATTTCCTCATAGCCATAAATCCGCTCTTGCAAGAATTTCTTATCGTGCAAGTCATTTTTAATAATATGATGAAGCATACCATACACAAGGGCAATATCAGTCCCACTTCGGATTCTATGATACTCATCAGCCTTTGCCGCAGTCTTACTAAAATGCGGATCTACAACAACAATTTTCGCTCCAGCCTCTTTGGCACGCAAAATATGCACCATAGACACAGGGTGATTCACTGCAGGATTTGCACCGATAATAAAGATGTATTTTGAAAACATCATATCAGCAATATGGTTTGACATTCCACCAAATCCAAATGTATTCGCCACACCGGCGACTGTTGGGGAGTGTCAAACGCGATTGCAGTGATCTAGGTTATTTGTCCCAAAAAACGCAGAAAACTTACGCAAATAATAAGCTTGTTCGTTTGAGAGCTTCGCACTTCCTATCCACATTACCGCATCAGGTCCGCTCTCTTCACGAATCTTGCTTAATTTTGAAGCGATTTTATCCATCGCACTATCCCAATTTGTGCGTTCCCATTTACCATTGACTTTTTCAAGTGGATAACGCAAACGCGTCTCACTTCTTGCCCTATCAATCAAATCCGCACCCTTGCAGCAGTGTCCGCCAAGTGAAATGGGGTGATCTTGGGCGACTTCTTGACGCACCCACACGCCATCTTGCACTTCAGCGATAATCCCACAGCCCACAGAGCAGTGTGTGCATATTGTCTTTACGCGTTTTGCATTAGGATAACGCTCCTTTAGCTCCGCCTCACTTGCCTTTCTAATAACACGCTCACTCTCATTCCCAAAAGCACTACTCACACCAGCCACAGAAGCCAATGCGGAAAGCTTAAGGAACGAGCGTCTTGCGTTGCGTCTTTCATTCACTTCACTCATTTTCACTCCTTATGTGTTATTTGGCAACGGAAAAATATGTCTGCCAATACTGCGTATCACTGCGATACAGAATCTCTTGCTTTTTGCTTTTGCCCTTGATGACTTCTTTTTGTTTATGTTCTCCAGAACATCCATTCAAACTAAGGGAGCCTATCGCAACCACAGCACCACCAATCCCGGCAGTTTTTAAAAACTTACGCCTTGATTGATTGTCTTCTTGCGTTTTACTCATAGAGCCTCCTTTGCTTTTTGACTTTTGGGATAAACCCATTTGAACTTTTAAGACTAAAAGCTCAAATCAGCCTACCACTTATACATATTCCATTGCGACTTGGCACTACCCCACTTTAGAGCAAGGCAGATTCTACCTGCAAAAAGCTTTTTAGCAACTCTCCTACACTAGAATAATAGCTCAAATCCTCCCTTTGTTGTAATGCTTTGCTTACATACTCGCCCAAAGGCAACACAAGCTCATTTGCCACTTCTATGCTTAAACTTTTATCATTCTCATCATTTGACAACAAAAGATGTCGCATAAGCAAGAGTAAAAATCCCAAATGCTCCTCGCTCTCTTTACACTCTTTGCTATTAAGTCTAAAGGTGCTTTGCTTAGTTAGTCCTCGTGCCTTTAGCAGGGATTTACCATTTAAACAGCCCTCAGTATAATGTGAGAGATAAAGCATTACACGCCCTACACTCTGGGAATGTATATTAGATTCTAGCTCGTTAGAATCTCGCCTTTTTCTTTGAGGCAAAGGTGTGTTTGGCAAAGGAACATCAAAGGGCAAAATAAAAGTTCGTGTATATTCATCAAGTAGCCCTTTTATGCCTTTGTGTGTTATTTCACTTTCTAAAAGCTCAAAATGCACTTTATCACTTTCATTGAGCGGATTTTCCTTTAAGATTCTTAGCTGTTCTAAAAGCACACTACCACGCTCACTCAACAACTCATACAAAAATAAACCTGCAAAAAAGTCATAATACAACGCCCTTGCTTTTGCCAAAGATTCTACGCTACCTTGTGTCATTTTTATCCTTCAAACATAACTTTCACTTTGCAATCAGCACAGCATTCTAAAGTCCTAAGCTTTAAGCTATCATTGCCAAAGCTAGGCATTAGAATCTGCTTAATCTTATTGATACTTTTTTGTGTGGCAAATACCTTATCACACTCCACACATCTAAAAGGCTCATCACTCGCAATAGGTGTGTAAGCAAAACTTTTCTCTTCTAATACTAGACTAGAAGATTCTAAACTTAGCACCTGCTCCGCACAGCTTGCTACACAATATCCGCAATCCGTGCAAAGGGCAGGTTTATACAAAAGCTCAAAACGACTTTGATTATTGACTAATGCCTTTGTATTACACGCCTCCACACAGCTAAGACATAAAGTGCATTGCTCGGCATTAATCCCCAAAATCCCAAAGCCTTGAATCTTAACCTTACCATAGCTCTCTTGCTTTACCCAAAATCGCATTCTCTCGGCAAATATGTCTTTGCTATTCTCATTTTCCCTTGGCGTATAGATATAGTGGCTTTGTGGCAGGGGCTTTAATATAGATATATCATCTATCTCGCTAAGCTCCATAATGGCTATTGAAGAAAAAATTCTTTGATATATTTCATTTATAGAATCTTTATCGGCATTTGTGTGTTCGCCAAGTGGAGTGTATAGAATGATAGGAGAGCCACTCTCTTGCAACAATGTCAAAAAATACACACTATTTAGCATATCTGGCACACTCAATACAAAAGGCAGGATAAGGGGATTTTGCTCTTTTAGAATCTTAAGATTCTCTATAAACTCACTACTCTCAAAGACTTCTCTTCCCACCACAAGCGGAATATAGCCCTTATACAATCTCGCCTTATAAGTAAAAGCCTCTAGCCCATCGCCCTGCCGCTGCACACTCCCTGTGGGGCAGACACTCACACATCGCCCACACGCGATACAATCAATCGCTGAAAGCTCTAAGATTCTAGCGTTTTTATCACTTGTGATACCAATAGTTGGGCATACATCCACGCAACTATGACATACGCTCTCCCCATTTGCCAAAGGGCGTCTTAGCTGAAATTGACAATGTGTAGGGTTAAAAATAATATTCCTCTCATAGCCCTGCTCTCCACAAAATCCCAAAAGAGCTTGTAGCATTTGCTCGGCACTCTCATACATATTTGGCTTATGCACACCCTTGCATTCAGGCAAATCAAGCGGAGCAAAACATACAACCTGTGCGGTTTGAAGACTTTCTATCTCGCCATTAGCATTTTTAAATCGTAAGCTAAAAGCTCCCAAATGCCCCTTTAAACTCACAAAATCCTGCGGTAAAAGCTGTGAGACTTCCAAAACATAAGAATGCTCTTTTTCCACGCAAAGAGACAAAAACGCATCGCATAAATCCCCATAGCCTATCACCACACATTGCGGAGCAATAACGCTTATAGAATCTTTATTGAGTGAGGTAAAATCAAGGGTCAGCTCATCACACTCGTGCAGAATCTCCACTTCTTGTGCGTTCAAAGCCATTTCTGTGTGTTGTGTCATTATCCTTATCCTGAGCTTATTTGTTGTAAGTTGTTTGTTTGCTGTTTTCTAAGGCGAAATGATACACTATCTTTGCAAAAATGAAAATATTATTTTACCCATTGTATCTTTGTATATTTTTTAACATATCCTTTTTGGTAACAAACATTTAAAAAGCATCATAAACCCTTGCAATCACAATACTCATTTGCCACACTTTTTTTTGCTTATCAATCTAGAGCTAGAAAATTTTTCATAAGCCTTTTACCCTTTTGCTGCAAGATAGATTCGGGGTGAAACTGCACACCATAGCAGTCATAGCCCTTTGCCTTAAGAACCATAAGCACATTATGCTCACTATACCCCAATGCTTCACACTCCCCAAGTTTGCTTACATAAAGTGAATGATAGAGTGCTACTTGTATGCCTTGAGGAATACCCTCAAACAAAGGATTTGGCACAAAATGTAGCCCTGCACTCTTTGCGTGAGTTGGATTTGGCATTGAGATAACTTCTCCGCCAAAGGCTTGAGCGATACATTGATGTCCCAAGCAAATCCCTAGAATCTTATGCGTTTGAGCAAAGGTTTTAATCGCCTCCAAGCACACACCAGAATCTAGTGGGTGGCTAGGACCGGGTGAGATGATAAGATGAGAAAAGATAAGTTTTTTAAGATGTGAGAGCGGCGTGTCATTTGGCACAATTTGAGGCTTAATCCCAAGGGTTGAGAGCAAATACACGATATTGTAAGTAAAAGAGTCGTAGTTATCAATGATTAACACCTTTTTGTGTGAAAACCTGCCTTTTGCTATGTTGTTTTTCATCTTATTCTCTCGCTTATTACCATCTTGTCTCATTGCTCCAGATTCACCTGCACCACGCCACGAACGGAATTAAGACAAAAGATTCTATCCGCCTTTTTCAAACAACAATGCTATATATCATCGGTTAACAATGCGTTTTTTTTTTTTTGTAAGGTCATATTGAGGAATGCAAAAGTGCAACAAAAAAAGTGTCTTTTGCTTCCATCCAACAAATTTGCCTACAGAAAGGAGCTTTTTATCCCTATGAACATACTTAACAATTTAAAAACACGCATCAAGCAGAAGTATTTTGACCGTTATTTAACTATTGATCAGGCCAAGCGTATAACACCCCAGGCATTTTTAGAAAGCATAGGTGTGCATTTAGCACATCATTGCAATCTCCATTGTTATAGTTGTGATAATTTTTCCCAACTCTCCAAGCCCGGATATTACGATATAGAGGTTTTTGAGCGTGATTTAGAAAGACTTCAATCCATTACAAATGGAATGATACGAGAATTTTACCTTCTTGGTGGAGAACCATTGCTCAATAAACAATGTTCCTCATATTTCAATATTGTTAGAAAATATTTTCACCATACTGAAATACATATGATTACAAATGCCATTCTGCTCCCTAAACAAAATCAGCATTTTTGGGATTCAGCTCGCGTAAATAAAGTACACATTCGCCCAACAAAATATCCAATAGACATTGATTGGGAAACCATCAAGAATAAGTGTAAGGAAGAGGGTGTTGCGCTTGAATTTTTTAATGATGAAAAGGTAGAGAAGCTCAGCTTCAAAACTTCTCTTGACCCAGAAGGCAAATCTATACCATTTGAAAGCTTTGTGAATTGCCATAGGGCAAATGCTTGCACTCAACTCTATAACGGAAAGATATATCCTTGTCCACCATTGGCGTATATTAATATCTTCAATGAGAAGTTTTCTCAAAATCTTAAGCAAACACCGGAGGATTATATTGACATTTATCAAGATGGTATTACATATGAGAAAATTTTAGATTTTCTTGCAAGACCCGTACCTTTTTGTCGTTATTGCAAGACAAAAAAAATGGTATATCGGCCGTGGCTACGCTCCCAAAAAACACTGGATGAATATTTTTCTTAAAAAGGTTGCAGATTCACCTGCACCACGCCACGAACGGAATTAAGACAAAAGATTCTATCCGCCTTTTTCAAATGCTTGATTGTAAGTTTTTTTTGAGCAATTAACCCATAGTGTAAAAGCACATTACGCAATGTGCCTTGCAAAAGCCCACTTTGTGAGTGTGGCGTGTAGAATCTCCCATCAATCTCGCATACAATATTGCTTCTACTACCTTCTGTAATCTCACCCTTTTGATTATAAAAAATCATATCAAAAACTTCACCTCGTTCAATCATCTTTTGTGCTATTGCAAAGTGTGGGCGATGAGTTGTTTTATGCGAAGTTAGCAAATGTGTAGAATCTAATGCTTTTGGAGACAAAGTAACGCGTTGATTAGACACTGGAAGCAAAGGCAAAGATTCTATTTCTAAGCTTCCATTGTGCCACAAAACAAGTCGCAATATACACTCTCCTGCAAGCTCCATCTTTAATAGCTCACGCAATCGCCCCAAATCCTGCCACATTTCATTCTTTGCATAAGGTAAATCTTTATATTGCAGTAAAAAATCATTAAAATGAGCCAACTTTAGCCCATTTGTCTTTGGCGTATTTAGCGATGAAGTAAGCTTTGTCAGCTGCTCTATATTAAAGCCCAATGTCAATGCACTGCTCTGCAATCGCTTCATATGTGCATCAAGCAAAAAAACACAGCCATTTTTGTAAAGCATTGTTTCAAATAAATCATACTGCTGAGTTTTAGCGTTCAAAAACTTGCTTTTTAGATTTAATTCAGCAAATTCATCTTCACACACAGAATCCCACACTACACCACTCCCCACACCATAGCGATATACCTTTTCTGTATGAATCTTACTCAAAGTGCGGATAGGCACGCAAAAAGAAACTTCCTTATGTGTAATCAGCCCCAATGCCCCGCAATACACGCCTCTTGGGTGAGATTCTAGCCGAGAGATAATCTCCATTGTTTTGAGTTTTGGCGCACCTGTGATTGAGCCACACGGAAAAAGTGCTTGAAAAATGTGTGAAAGCAAAAAGTTGTTTTTCAAACGCCCTTTAATTGTAGAAACCATTTGATGCACAGAGGGATAAGAATGAATGACACACAGCTCTTTGACTTGCAGTGAATCTGGCATAATCACTTTGCTTAAATCATTACGCAACAAATCAACAATCATCAAATTTTCACTGCGATTCTTACTATCTCTTTGCAAAGTAAGTTTTAAAGCCTTATCTTTTGCCTTTTGCTCCTTTATGCTTAGATTTTCATCGTGCAATGCCCTTTTTATCGTGCCTTTCATAGGCTGGGTGGTAATAATATTATTTTTTATTTTAAAGAATAGTTCCGGTGAAAAGCACAGAACTTTAAGAAAAGCATTGCTAATGTATGCCTTGTATGGGGTGTTTTGATTTAAAGCAAGGTGCTTGAAGAGTTGTTTTGATGGGATTGTAGAATGAAGCAAAATCTCTTGCGTGTAGTTAAGCTGATAGGTATGTCCATTTTTGATGTTTTCTTTGATTGCAAGAAAATCTTTCTCATAGCTCTTTTGCCTTAAGCCACAAGCAATGCTTAGAGGGAACTTTTCTTGGCTTTGTTTTAATTTGATTTTTTTTCGTTTGTGATACAGGGCAAAATACAATAGAGGTTGCTTTTTATCCTTGTAGGCTGTTGCAGACAGGGCAGAATAAGCACTTGCAAGATGTGCCTGCAGCAAAACTCCAGCCTCATAAGTCATATAGCCCACAAAGTAGCCCTTTTGCTTTGTGTTTATAAAAGCATCTAGAATCTGCAGTCCTTGAAGCACTCCATTTATATCAAAAGCATAGATTTTTCGCACACAATGGGTGTAGCTATAATCTCCATAAACTGCTTTCATTTCTACGCTCCCCTTGCTTGTCAAAACCCGAATTTTTAATATAAAAATGTAAAGTATAGCCTAGATTCTAAAATCACATAGCAAAAAACATCAAACACAATAAGACAAATAAGTAATATAAAAAGTAAATGTCTTACAGAAGCTTATCGCAGTAAAATAACTAACCCTAAAAAGAGCTATCAAAAAAGGTGGGGGAAACACTAGGTGATAGGCAATAAACCTATCACTCAAAGCTTACACAAGCTCGATAATCGCCATTTGCGAAGCATCGCCTCTTCGCAATCTTGTGCGTTGGATTCTCGTGTAACCACCATTGCGATCTGCATACCTAGGAGCAATCTCTGTAACAAGTTTTTTTGTCGCTGTCTTATCTTGCAAATATGCAAACACATAGCGATGTGCATTCAAATCATTAGCTCGTGCAGCCGTAATGAGTTTTTCAATATAGCTTTGTAACTCTTTTGCCTTAAACACACCTGTTTCTATCTTGCCGTGTGTAACAAGGGCAATTGCAAGATTCTTAAGCAATGCTTTGCGATGCGATGAAGTCCGCCCTAACTTCCTATATCCGTGTCTATGTCTCATATCCTACTCCCTAACTATTTCTAATTTTCGCCAATTTACGATTAAGAAGCTGTAAAATATCTTCAGCAATCTCCCCGCCAACAGGGTATCCAAGCTCCTCTAACTTCTCAGCTATCTCATCATACGATTTTTTACCCATATTTTTGATGTTTTTAAGCTCATTCTCACTCATAATGACAAGCTCTCCAACATACTTCAATCCCGACCTATCAAGGCAGTTAAAGCACCTTGCGCTAAGATTAAGTGTATCAATCTTAATCATTAATGTCTTAAGCTCACCAGAATCTTCAGCAATGCTTTTGCTGCCATTTGGAGTAGCACTTAAATCAACGCCAAAAATACTCATTTGCTTGTGCATTACCGCTATCGCTTCTCTAAAAGCAGTGAGCGGCTCAATCTGTCCATCTGTCTCAATGTCAAAGATAATCTTCTCATAGTTTGGATTATCCTCAACAAGGACATTTTCAATCTCATACACAGCCTTTTTTACAGGTGTGAAATATGCATCAAGTGGAATATAATCCTCTGCGATTGTCCCACGAATACTTTCACTTGGCACATAACCAATACCTTTTTGCACTACAAGCGAAAAACTCATTGAAGCATTCTCATTAATTGTGGCAAGATACGCATCAGAATTTACGACATCAACACTCTCATTGGCAAGCTCATTTGCACTCAACACCATAGGTCCTTTAAACTCATAATGAAGCTGGACATTATCAAGCGTACTGTCTTTAATCATAAAGCGAATATTCTTAAGATTACTTATGAAATGAGATACATCCTCAACAATCCCTCTAATAGAATCAAACTCGTGTGTTACACCCTGAATCTTCAATGCTGTAGGAGCATATCCCACGGAGCTTGAAAGCAATAAGCGACGCAACGGGTGTGCCAAAGTAACAGCATAACCAGATTCAAAGGGATAGGCACTTATCTTGATTCTATTGCTTGAAACTTCTTCAATACTTATATCCGTGGGGATATAAGGCTCAATTTTAATCATATTCATTCTGCGACCATCCTTATGTTTTATTTATTACTTAGAGTAGAGCTCGACGATCAATCTCTCTTCAATAGGTATCACCACCTCTTCTCGTTGTGGAAAACGCGTGAAAATACCAAATTTCTTCTCTTTATCCACATCTACCCAAGGAACAATCCCTGTCTGTGCAGTCAAGTCAATAGCACGAACAACTTGAGGATTATTCTTGCTCTTTTCCTTAACTTCAATTTTTTGTCCGGGTTTTACCATATATGAGGGAATATCCACACGCTTACCATTAACAAGAATATGCCCGTGAGTAACAAGCTGACGCGCAAAACGACGAGTTGTAGCAAATCCCATACGATACACAACATTATCAAGTCTCTGCTCAATAATACGCACAAGGTTTTCACCCGTATTACCTTCCTGCCTATTTGCTTCTCTAAACAACGCACGGAACTGCTTTTCACTCACACCATACATAATTTTAGCTTTTTGCTTTTCACGAAGTTGCAAGCCATATTCAGAAATCTTGCCTCGCTTTTGTCCGTGTTGCCCAGGTCCATAAGGACGCTTATCAAGCGCACTTTTACCTGCTAGTCTCCTCTCACCCTTCAATGCAAGAGAGACACCAAAGCGTCTTTCTAATTTTTCAACCGGTCCTCTATATCGTGCCATTTACTACTCCCTTACACTCTTCTTCTTTTTGGTGGTCTGCACCCATTGTGTGGCAATGGCGTAACATCTTTAAGCCACAACACCTTAATACCTTCAATTGCACCAACGCTTTTTACAGCCGTCTCGCGTCCGCTTCCTGGTCCTTGCACCTTAATGCCGACTTCTTTAATACCGCATTCTTTTGCTTTTTCCATAGCAGATTCTACAGCTTGTTGCGCTGCATAAGGAGTGGATTTTTTACTCCCTTTGAATCCCAAACCACCAGCAGTAGCCCAGCACAATACATTACCCATTTCATCAGTAACAGTTACATTTGTATTGTTAAATGACGCAGAAATACACACTATGCCTCGTGCGATATTCTTTTTAGCACCTTTCTTTTTTGTTACACTTTTTTTTGCCATTTGACTACTCCTTACTTGCTACCAACTGTTTTTTTCTTACCCTTGCGTGTGCGGGCATTATTTTTAGTTGTCTGTCCGCGAACAGGTAACCCTTTTCTATGTCTTAAACCACGATAGCTTCCTAAATCCATTAAGGCTTTAATATCCATTGTTACCTTTTTACGAAGGTCGCCCTCCACCATATAACTCTCTTGAATCTTTTTCGCAATTGATGAAACTTCATCTTCGCTGAGATCAAAAACTCGCTTATCAAAAGAAATATTTACAGCCTTAAGAATATCTCTTGAACTTTTAAGTCCAATGCCGTAAATATAAGTGAGAGCATACTCTACTCTTTTCTTTTTTGGCAAATCTACACCAGCAATTCTAGCCATTGTTTATCCTTGTCTTTGTTTATGTTTTGGGGTTGAGCAAATCACTCTCACCACGCCTTTACGCTTAATAACCTTGCATTTGTCACACATCTTTTTGACTGAAGGTCGAACTTTCATACCTACTCCTTTTTCATTTTTTAACTTTTTTGAGTTAAAACCGCGGATTCTACAGAAAAAATATTTAAAAACTACTTACACATATATTATTTGTGTCTATAAGTAATCCTACCCTTATCTAAACTATAAGGTGTAAGCTCAATTTTTACCATATCACCGGGCAGAATCTTAATATAGTGCATACGCATTTTTCCAGCAATATGACACAACACTATATGTCCATTTTCAAGCTGAACACGAAAGGTTGCATTCGGCAATGCCTCAATCACCTTTCCATCAACCTCAATCACATCATCTTTTGCCATTTTATACCTCCGTTAAAATCTCTGCCTTGCCACCCACAATGGCAATTGTATGCTCATAATGACTACCATTTAATCCATCTTTAGCCACCACAGACCATTTATCACCTAAAATCACAGGCTCACCATCTCTTTGAGCAATCATAGGCTCTATACAAAACACCATACCTTCCTTAATCTTTGGACCCTGCTTGATATTAGGGGATTCTATATAGTTTGGAATCTCTGGCTCTTCGTGAGGCACTCTCCCTATCCCGTGTCCGCAAAAACCACGCAATGGCACAAAACCTCTCTTAACAATAGAATCTTGCAAAAAAAAGCTCAGTTCCTTAAACCGCATACCCACCTTAATTTGAGAAATAGCCTCATACAGCACATCTTTTGCACACGCAATAAGTTTCTTATCCATCGTGCTTATCTCACCAATCCCTATGCTAATTGCGGCATCACCATACCAACCACCATATTCCACGCCAATATCAATCCCTAAAATATCGCCATTTTGTAAACGATACTCATTGGGAATGCCGTGGATAATGACTTGATTCAGTGATGTGCAGATTGATTGTGGGAATCCATAAAGTTTATAAAAAGCAGCCCTGCCACCTTGTGAAGCGATAAAGTCTTTTGCCATACTATCAAGCTCAAGGAGAGAGACTCCCTCTTTTGCTTGAGAAGCTAAAAGTTGTAAGGTTTGAGCGACAATCCTATTTGGTATCCGCAAAGATTCTATATCTTTTTTACTCTTGATACTGATTGCCATACTCTAGAGCCCTACGGCACTTAGTGTTTGATATTTGCTCATATAGATTTGAGCCTCAATACGCCTCATTGTATCAATGGCAACCTGCACAACAATCAGCACAGCTGTCCCACCAAAATAGAAAGGCACACCTGTAAATTTGACAAGCACCCAAGGAAGTGTAGAGACAAGAGCCAAATACAATGAACCCCAAAAGGTAAGGTTACTCGCGACATTATTAAGGAAATTTGTCGTTCCTTCCCCCGGACGCAAACCGGGTATAAAGCCACCTTGTCTTTTAAGATTATCCGCAATATCCTTTGCATTAAATACAATAGAAGCATAAAAATACGCAAAGAAAATTACAAAAATAAACATCAAAAGATTATACACATAACCATCGGGTCTCAAAATATCAGCCACAGCTTGAATCACGCTATTTGAAGATGCTTGTAAAATCGTAGATGGAAACACAAGCAACGCAGAGGCAAAAATAGGAGGAATAACTCCACTTAAGTTCATCTTTACCGGAATATAATTCATAATGCGTTTATTTTGATTTTGCATAACCACCTTGCGAGCATATGAGACAGGTATGCGTCTTTCAGCAAGTTCAATGAAAATGATCACCCCAATGGTCGCAAGAATTACCACAAGCAAAATAAGAAGCATAAAGACATTAATTTGACCCGTATTTACGAGATTGAAAGTCTTGCCAATATCCGAAGGAATTGCCGAAACAATACCAGCAAAAATAATAAGACTTATCCCATTGCCAACGCCTCGTTGAGTGATTTGCTCACCAATCCACATAAGCAACATTGTCCCTGTTAGCATAGAAAATACAGCCACAACAATGAACAGATTCAAATCAATCTTAACCGCTCCATTACTCATACTATTTAGCCCAATACTCACACTCACTGCTTGGATAATTGTAATTCCAATAGTAGCATAACGCACAATTTGCATATACTTTTGCATACCATCGCGTTCTTTTTTCATTTTTGCAAGATTGGGGAAAGTTGCTGCGAGAAGCTCCATAATGATAGAAGCTGTGATATAAGGCATAATACCCAAAGAGATAATACTAAAACGCTCTACTGCATTACCACTAAACATATTAAACAAGCCCAAGGCGTTATTGGCATTATCATCAATAAAAGACTTGATAATAGCCACATCAACACCCGGAACTGTTATATACGCCAAGATTCTGTATGCAAATAAAAAAGCAAGTGTGATGAGAATCTTATTTATAATGCCTTTTGTCATTACTTACTTCCACTTGTTTTAATGCACTCATCTTTAATTTTAGATACCAAAGCTTTGGCTTTTGTGCCAATAAGCTTTACGCTTGTCGCATTTTTAGGGATACTAAAATGTTTGCGTAAAGTCTCCATATCAATTCGTGCCAATGAGTCAAAGATTTGTGATTTATCCACATTAATGACGATAGGTTTTTCCACGCGAGAAGTGAAGCCAATTTTTGGCAAACGCCTTTGCAATGGTTGTTGTCCACCTTCAAATCCTCTTTTTGCTTTGTAGCCACTTCTAGCAGTTTGTCCCTTACCACCACGCGTAGATGTCTTACCCATACCGCTACCTTGTCCTCTACCTACACGCTTAATGTCTTTTGTGCTTCCTTGCGCTGGTTTAATTTTCTCTAGCATAGGTTACTCCTTAGGCTTTAATTCGTGCAAGCGCATCAATAGTCGCACGCACTACATTATAAGGATTATTTGAGCCAAGTGATTTTGTCAAAATGTCCTTAATACCTGCAAGCTCAATCACTGGTCGCGTAGAACCACCAGCAATAACACCCGTTCCCTCACTTGCTGGTTTGAGTAGAATCTTGCTTGCATTGTATTTATGCTCAATATCGTGAGCGATTGTTGTGCCTTTGATATTGACCTTAATAATATTCTTAAACGCATCATCAATGGCTTTTTTTATCGCATCTGGAACTTCCTTAGCCTTGCCAAGTCCAAAACCAACAAGTCCATTTTTATTACCTACAACAACAAGTGCATTAAAGCGGAATCTACGACCACCCTTCACGACTTTTGTTACTCTGCCAATATTCACAACAACTTCACTGAATTCTTCTCTGTTGATTTCCATACGCTTCCTTTTATAGCTTTATGCCGTTTTCACGCAAAGTATCAGCAAAAGCTGCTACAACGCCGTGATAAAGGTATCCATTTCTGTCAAATACTGCCTCTGTAATCTTAGCCTTTTTGAGTGCTGCTGCAAACTCACTTGCAATTTGCTTTGCGTTCTCTTTATTATTGCCCAAGCCAAGCTTTTTTCCATCCACACTTGCCAATGTTACACCCGCTTCATCATTAATAGCCTGTGCGTAAAGATATTTATTTGACTTAAACATACTTATGCGTGGCTTATCTGCCACACCAAAAATCTTACCTCTTGTGCGTAGCTTCCTTTTTGCTTTGAGAAGCAACTTTTGTTTTAACACTTTTTCTGTCATTTTACACCCTCACGCTATTTTTTAGAAGTTTTACCAGCTTTGCGGACAATCGTCTCATCGCTATACTTGATGCCCTTACCCTTATATGGCTCAGGTGGTCTAAACTCACGAATTTCAGCGGCAATCTGCCCTACTTGCTGTTTATCAGCACCCTTAATAGTAATTGTGTTTTTTTCCACACTCATTTCGATTCCAGCAGGAATAGGATACACAACTGGATGAGAAAAACCCAATGCCATTTCTAGATTCTTACCATTAATGCTTGCCTTATAACCAACACCATTAATTTCAAGCGCCTTGCTAAAGCCCTGACTTAAACCCACAACGATATTATTTGCTAATGCACGATATGTCCCCCAATACGCACGAGACTGCGCTTGAGAATCAAGACAAGAAAAGCTCAACGCATCGCCTTGCAAATCAATCTTAACGCGTCCGTGAGTTTCTAGCTCTTTTTGCTCTTTTGCACCCTTAAACAGAATCTTGCTTCCCTGCAAAGATACTTCAACACCCTTTGGGATACTAATAGGTTTTTTTCCAACTCTTGACATAATTCTCTCCTACCATATGCTACAAAGTGCTTCGCCACCGACATTTGCCTTATAAGCTTCATCGTTGCCGATTACACCCTTACTTGTGCTTACCACTATCGTGCCATAGCCATTTTTAAAGCGTTTCAATTCACTCCTTGCTTTATAAACACGGCGTCCGGGCTTACTGATACGCTTAATCTCATTGATTGCACTCCTACCTCGCTCATCATAAGCAAGTTGCACCATAATAGACTGCTTACCATCTTTATCATTAACTTTGTAATCCTTAATAAAACCTCTGCTCTTAAAGACTTCCAAAATTGAAACAACAATTTTTGCATAATACAAAGTCGTAACTTCCAAGCGTCTCATAGAGGCATTACGAATCCTTGTTAAAGAATCTGCAATAATATCATTTACCATTACTCTCTCCTTACCAACTTGCTTTACGCAATCCGGGTATTAAGCCCTCATTGCCCATTTTTCGCAAACATACTCTACATAATCCAAAATCCCTATACACAGAATGAGGTCTCCCGCATACCTGACACCTTGTATATGCTCTTGCACTAAATTTTGCTTTTCTCTTTGCTTTTGCAATAATTGATTTCTTTGCCATATTTATCGTCCTTTCGTAAAAGGCATACCAAGCAGCTCAAGCAACTTAAACGCCTCTTTATCACTTTGAGTAGAAGTTACAAGTGTAATATTCATTCCGTGTGTTACCATAATGTCATCATATACGACTTCTGGGAACATAAGCTGCTCATTCAAACCAAAGCTATAATTTCCACGCCCATCAAAGCCATTGCGTTTTACACCTCTAAAGTCTTTCACACGAGGCAACGCAATGACAATCAGTTTTTCAAGAAAGTTATACATCATTTTACCACGCAAGGTTACTTTCACGCCCATAGGCATACCCTCACGCATCTTGAATCCTGCAACAGACTTTTTAGCTAAAGTAATGACTGCTTTTTGTCCTGCTATAAGTGAGATTGTATCGGCGATATTTTGCATAATCTTAGAATCTTTTGCGTGATCACCCGCTCCCACACTGATGACAATTTTTTCAAGCTTTGGCAACAACATAGTGTTGCTTATATTAAGCTCACTTTTAAGCTGAGGGATAATCTCATTTTTATACTTATCTCTTAAAGCAAACATTAATTATCTCCTTCCGCTTTTTTGACATTTGAAATGCTCATCGGCATTTCTTTTGACACAAAACCACCTTTTGGATTTTTTTCACTTGCTTTTATTGATTTTTTTGCAAGTTTGCAACCCTCTACAATAACTTGCGCACTCTTAGGCAAAACCTGCAATACTTTTGCTTTCTTGCCCTTATCATCTCCTGTGATAACTTGCACCATATCGCCTTTTTTAATTTTAAACTTTGCCACTATAACACCTCCGGAGCTAACGATACTATTTTCATAAAGTTGGCGTATCGCACTTCTCTACTTACTGGTCCAAAGATTCTCGTGCCAATAGGCTCACGCTTAGCATCAAGAATCACCGCCGCATTATCATCAAAACGCATCAAAGAGCCATTTTCACGATGAATCTCTTTTTTTGTCCTTACAACAACCGCTTTAACAACCTGTCCTTTTTTCACCTTTCCATTAGGAATAGCCTTCTTCACCGATGCAACAATCACATCGCCCACACGCGCATATCGTCTATGGCTTCCACCTAGAATCTTAATACACATAATCTCTTTTGCACCGCTATTATCAGCAACGCTCAATCTTGTAAAACTTTGTATCATAGCTCTACTCCTGCGGTAATAATTTCTTTGAATCTAAACGCTTTTGTTTTTGAAATAGGCTTACATTCAATTGCACTCACCACATCACCAATCTTTGTTTCGTGATTCTCATCGTGAATAGTGTATTTCTTGAAACGCTTAACAATCTTACGATACTTTGAATGAACAACTTTGCGTTCCACCAAAATCACCACGCTTTTGTTACCAGCCTTACTGACAACCTTACCCTGAATTACTCTCTTATGTGCTTGCTTTTCACTCATTGTCAATCCTTAATCTTTCCATTAATTTTTTTTGGCACTCAAGGCTGTGTTAATTCTAGCAATATCCTTGCGAATTGTTTTGATTTCGCTTGGATTGGTGAGTTGCATAGTTTTGAGTTGCAATCTTTTTTCAAAAAGCAACGACTTCTTTTCTTTCAACATTTTTTGCAATTCCGCAATGTCCTTATCTTGTAATTCAGTAAATTTCATTTTCACTCTCACTCGTTATGATTTTGGTTTTAAAGGGAAGTTTGCTTTGGGCTAAAGCCAAAGCCTCTCTTGCCAAAGCTTCATCAATCCCAGCCATTTCATAAATCATACGACCGGGCTTTATGTTCATAACCCACTTTTCTACACCACCTTTACCTTTACCCATTCTTGTTTCAAGTGGCTTTGCTGTTAAAGGTTTATCTGGGAAAACGCGTATCCACACCTTTCCTGCCCTTTTAATATGACGCGTCATTGCAATACGAGCAGATTCTATTTGTCTTGAATCTATGCGTCCGTGTTCTACTGCCTTAATTCCAATATCACCAAATGCCAAAGACACTCCACGGAAAGACTTTCCGCGATTGCGACCTTTCATCTGCTTTCTATATTTAGTTCGTTTTGGCATTAACATAATTACTGCCTCCCTCTTCTTGATTTAGGACGCTCTTTATCTCCGCCCTTGCTCTCTTCTCGCTTCTCAGGCACAATGCCCTTATGCAATACTTCACCCTTGAAAATCCACACTTTAACACCAATGATTCCATATGTCGTCATCGCTTCAGCAAAACCATAATCTATCTTAGCACGCAATGTATGCAAAGGCACACGCCCTTCCATATACCATTCTGTTCTTGCCATTTCAGCCCCAGCCAAACGACCAGAAACCTTAACCTTAATTCCTTTTGCACCAGCCTTCATCGCCGCTTGCATTACCTTTTTCATAGCACGCCTAAAAGCTACACGCTTTTCAAGCTGTGTTGCAATATTTTCAGCCGCAAGCTGTGCGTTTGCTTGAGGGCGTTTAGCCTCTTTGATATTAATAAACACTTCTTTGTGAAGAATCTTCTTTAAAGCTTCTTTATGCTTATCAATATCTACACCCTTCTTACCGATAATCAAGCCCGGACGAGAAGCCACCACAGTTACACGAATCTTGTTTGCGGCTCGCTCAATAATAATCTCACTCACACCCGCATAATACATTTCACGCTTTAAAAATTTACGAATCCTGTGATCCTCGAGAATATTTGAAGGTGTCGCTTGGGACACAGAAAACCATCGAGAAGACCAGTTGCGATTGATACCTAATCTTAAACCTATTGGATTAACTTTTTGACCCATTGTTATTTTTCCTCACCTTCAGTTTTTTTCTTCGCTGTCGTATTTTTTGCCGCAGAAGCCTTTGGAGCAGTCTTTGGCTTATCTTCTTTAGATTCTACTTTAGCAGCTGGGGCTTTTTGTGTTGCTTTTGCCTTTGGAGCTGGTTTTTTGGCACTTTTAGCTTCCGTATTTTTAGAATCTGCCACTTTTGAATCCTTGCTCTTAGATTCTACTTTCTTAGCTTGGACTTTTTGTGTGCCTACTTCAACCAAAATGTGTGCTGTTGGCTTTCTAATAGGAGTGGCTCTACCCTTAGCTCGTGGCATAAACCTTCTCAATACAGGACCAGCATCAACACGGCAAGAAGTTACAATCACATCTTGAGCATCATAACCACCATTTGCCACCGCAGAAGCAATCACCTTTGAGATCAACTTAGCTGCCTTGTTTGGTGTAAATTCTAAACTTGCAATTGCAAGCTCTGCATTCATACCTTGCACCTCTCTTGCAATGAGCCGTGCCTTTGTTGGAGATAACCGAATGTATCTTAATAATGCTTTACTCATCTTATCCCCTTACTTACCAATTTTCTTTTGGACACTGCCTTTATGTCCCTTAAATGTCCGCGTAGGTGCAAACTCGCCAAGCTTATAGCCAACGTGATTTTCAGTAATATAAACAGGCACAAATGCTCTACCATTATGGACATTAAAAGTCAGTCCTATCATATCTGGTAAAATTGTGCTTCGTCTTGACCAAGTTTTGATAGGTTTATTGTCCTTGCCTTCTTTTGCTTTCTCAACTTTTTTGATGAGATAATCATCAACAAAAGGACCTTTCTTAATTGATCTTGCCATACTTCCCTACCTTATTTTTTCTTTCTTGAGATGATTAGTCTATCACTCGCTTTTTTCTTGCGAGTTTTAAAGCCTTTAGCTGGGGTTCCCCACGGAGAAACAGGATGTCCGCTTGAGCCGGTTTTACCCTCACCACCACCATGTGGGTGATCAACGGGGTTCATCGCACTACCACGAGTTTGTGGGCGGATACCACGATGACGATTGCGTCCAGCCTTACCAATAGAGATGTTGGCAAAATCCTCATTACCAACAACACCAATAGTTGCCATACATTCCTCTAAAATGTATCTCATCTCACCACTTGGCATTCTAAGGATAATGTATTTCCCCTCACGCCCCATAATCTGCGTACTCGCACCTGCACTTCTAGCAAGTTGCCCACCAGCACCCGGATGCATTTCTATATTATGCACAATTGTCCCAATAGGTATGCTTTTAAGCTTCATTGCAAAACCTGTTTTGATATCTAAGCCAGATTCAGCTGCAAACACTACATCGCCAACCTTTAACCCACTTGGCTGAATAATATATCTTTTCTCACCATCAACATAATGAATAAGCGCGATACGACAATTTCTATAAGGATCATACTCAATCGCAGCAACCTTTCCTTTAATATTAAACTTATTACGCTTAAAGTCAATGATTCGGTATAGCTTTTTGGCTCCACCCTCTTTATGACGACTTGTAATACGCCCATTATTATTTCTTCCCGCACTTACGGGTAATTTAATAAGCAACCCTCTCACACTCGCCTTGCCGGTAATATCCTTTGAGCTAAGATTGCTCATAAATCTTCGGCTTGGAGTATAAGGCTTATATGTTTTTACTGCCATATCCTACTCCTTATACTGATAGCGCATCAAGTTTTGCGCCCTCTGGAACTTTTACATAAAATTTCTTAAAAGATGTACGCTGACCGATTTTTCCTCTGAATCTCTTCACTTTGCCTTCTTGACGCAAAGAATTGATTCTTACAGGTGTAATCCCAAAATACTCTTTAAAAATCTCTTTAAGCTGGTTTTTGCTTACACTTGTAGCTGTTTGCACCACCAAAACGCCACTTTCTTGGAGAGAAAGAGATTTTTCTGTATAGAGGATTGATTTAATATCTGTAATGTCTGCCATCTATTCCCCCTTCTTATCTGCAATGATTTCATCAAACACTGCTTTTTCAATCACAACTGAACGGAAAGCCGCCACCAAATACGCATTCAGCTCATTAGCATCAGCCAAATAGCATTGTTGCAAATTCCTAAATGCCAAGAAAGTTGGCTCATCACTCATCTGTGCCACAAATAGAGTGCTTCGTTGTTTTAATGCCTTAAACATCGCATACGCATCTTTAGTTTTACCACTTGGCATCGCCACTGAATCCACCACAAACAGCTTACCTTCTTGTGTTTTTTGATACAAAGCACACTCAAGAGCAAGCCGCTTTTGTTTTTTATTAATCTTAAGGTTATAGTTTCTATCATTGCTTGGTCCGTGAGACACACCACCACCAACAAAAACTGGTGAAGTAATACTTCCCGCGCGTGCTCTACCGCCACCTTTTTGATTCCAAGGCTTTTTACCACCGCCGCTCACTTCGCCACGCTTCTTTGCACGAGCATTGTTTGCTCTAAGTGAAGCAAGATAAGATTTTACATACAAATAAAGATTGTGTTCTTTGATTTGCGTATATCTCTCAGGCAATGCGATTTCACTGCTTTGCTGAAGCTTTTTATCTAACAAAATTGCTTTACTCATTCTGTCTTACCTTATTTTATGATTTGTATTCTGCCAAATGCACCATTGAATCCGGCTACTGAACCCTTTAGCACTAAAATAGCACTCTCTTTGTCAAATGACATTACATCATTTTTTGCACTCACTTGTTCATTTCCATAATGCCCAGCCATTTTTTTACCCGGCTGAACGCGTCCTGGCCACTCACGATTACCAATAGACCCTAATCGTCTATGAAATCTACTTCCGTGTGCTGCTGGACCACCTTGAAAATTCCATCGCTTCATCGCACCGCTAAAACCGCGTCCCTTAGTTCTAAAGCTCACTTGAACGCGTTTTGCTTCACCCAAAACACCCGTATCAAGCTCACCTATTTCCTTGTTACTAAGCTTCAAAGTGGCAAAGCGATTAAACTCTTTACTTAAGTTATACTTCTTTTGTTGCCCTGCAACAGCCTTGTTTGTAGCCTTTCCTTGTGAATATGCCACAAGCCCTTTGCCATTTTCATACACCTCGCACACCTTTGCACCAAGCACACGAAGTAATGTTACTGCCTCGCTCTTTGTGCCAATTGTGCGACTCATACCGATTTTTTCAACTATAAATTCCATTCTCAAAATCCTTAATGCTTTGGTATTACTTACTCATAGACATAACTTCGACATCCACTTCAGGTGCCAAATCAAGCTTCATAAGGCTATCCACGGTATCAGGAGTAGCTGACATAATGTCAATAATACGATGATGCACTCTGATTTCAAACTGCTCACGAGAATCTTTGTTGATATGTGGCGAACGAAGAACCGTATATCTCTTCTTTTTGGTAGGAAGTGGCACTGGACCTCTTATCTCTGAACCTGTCCTCTTAACTGCTTCTATGATAGATGCAACGGACCTATCAAGAACCCTATGATCATAAGCTTTGAGCCTAAGTCGTATTCTTTCCATACTTTTTCCTTATCTAAAGAACTCACCAAAATAATTTGATGTTTTTGGCTCGTGATTATAATCAATTTTGAGAAAAAATGTCAAGCACTTTGCCTATTTTTAGACATTTTTCAATTTTTTATCTTCCTTTTTATAAGGATAATTTTGCAAAATTCAAAATCTATCCAATATGTTCAATAATACCTCTATCTTCAATTTTCGCTACCCGCAAAGCCCTTTTGCTAAATCCTTTGCTCCCTTTAAATCGACCTTACCCGAGCCCAGCACAGGAATTGTCTCTACATACAAAATCTTTGAGGGCTTAAAGAGTGTAGGCAGGGCAGAATCTTTTAACGCAGATTCTAGCTTTTGGCATTGCTCTTGCTCCCCACTCACAAGCAGCACTACACTCTCACCCTTTTTGCTATCTTCAAGTGCCACAGCGACATATTTTACGCTCTCATCAATCTCTTCTTTTTTAATAATCTTAGCAATCTCTTCTTCAATCCCCCCAAGGCTCACCATCTCTCCGCCAATCTTAGCAAAACGCGAATACCTATCCACAATATGAATAAAGCCATTGCTATCCAAATGCCCCTTATCTCCGCTCTTATACCACCGAATCCCATCAAGCTCCACAATCACTTCGCGCGTTTTCTCTTCATCATTAAGATAGCCTACCATTACTTGATGTCCGCCAATGAGAATTAAGCCATCTTCTCCCACAGGAAGCTCCTGCATTGTATTTGGATCAACAATCCTAATGGCACTTCCGGGCAATGGCATACCCACACTTCCATCTTTACTTGCCTTATGTAGCTCCCAATTATCTGCATCAAACTCACTTGGCAGATTCACACTTGCCACAGGTGTAGTCTCTGTCGCCCCATAGCCCTCATAAATTTCCTTATTAAACTTCATCACAAAGGCTTCTTTGACATCTTTTTTAAGCTTTTCTGCCCCAGCCACAACAAGCCTTAAAGAATCAAACATCATCTTATCCACCTTACTGTTTCTTGCATAAATCCCCAAAAATGTAGATGTCCCACACATTACACTCACTTTATTTTTTGCTACCGCTTTGGCAATACCCACTGCATCAGTTGGGTCTGCGTGGGTAACTGAAAGCATTCCCTCAAGCAAAGGCATAAGCATTGTAACGGTGAGTCCAAAAGCGTGAAAAGGTGGCAAAGATGAAAGCATAGAATCTTCGCTTCTAGCGTGAATCACATCTGAAATTTGCAAAATATTGCTCATAATATTAAGATGAGAGAGCATAACCCCCTTTGGCTTCCCCTCACTTCCGCTACTAAAAAGAATTGCCGCCACATCGGTATTTTGCACCCCCTTAGCATACAGCCATTTAAGCATAAATGAAGGAAGCAAAATTGCCTGAATCATCTTGCAGATAAAATCTGTCTTGTTTGATTTAACAATGCCGATTAAATCCTCCATATACAGCACTTTCACATTTTGTGGAAAGCTTAAAGCCACCCCCTTACCCTCAAGCTTATCCATAAACTTTTGCGAAGTATAAATAGTCCTAATCTGTGCTGAAGCAATGGCAGCATCAATGGCTTTTTGTCCTGCGGTGAAATTTAGATTCACAATAGTTTTTGTCGCCATAAGCAAAGAGAGATTACACAACGAGCTTGCAAGTGAAGCTGGAAGTATAATCCCCACATTTTGCTCTCCCTTTGTTTGATTGGCAAAAAGTTTGGAGAGAATAAGCGTAAGGCTAAGCATTCTTGTATAGCTCATAGAGCCGCTCATACTATCTACAATCGCCACTTCACTTCCCCATTTTTTTGCAGAATCTATCCACGCCTTGCCAAGCGTTGGTAAGGATTCACACTGAGACTTCCACGCACTAAAAGAAAGCTCAAAAACCTTAGCCTTAACCTGCTGGGCGTTTGAGTGAATATCTAAAGATTCTCCAAAGGCAATGGTAATATTGCGTTTAGCAAAGCTTTTGCGTCTCTCTTGGAATCCTGTGTGGCTACGCGAAAACGCACTCCCCCACAAACCGCGGATATAAAAGGGCAAAATCACTGCTTGATGAGATTCTAGGTGTTTGGCTGCTAACTCAAAGCCACTTTTAAACTCATTCAAATGTCCGTGCCGAGAAATTGACCCTTCAGGGAAAAGGCAGACCATATGCCCCTCTTGCAGTTTTTGTGCGATAGATTCTAATGCCCTTTTACTCCCCGCATTTGAGACAGGAATCACCCCAAAAAAATCAAGGAAAATGCGTATATACCATCTATCATAATAGCTTCGCTCCATTACAAAATACACTTTTCTAGGCAAAGCAAGCTGCACCATCGCCCAATCCACAAAAGAAATATGATTACCTAGCAAAAACACACCGCCCTGTTCGGGTATATTCTCAAAGCCTTCAACATTCAAGCGATAGCGTTGAAAAAAAGCGAGAGTAACAAGCATTCTAACCAAAGAAAAAGGCAGAAGTCTCACAACATAAATCATTCCGCCAATGGCTACAACCATACAAAGATAAAATAAATAGCTCACTTCAATTTGTGCTAATGACGCGATTGTCCCAATGGCTAAGAATCCCAGCATTCCAATATTTTGAATAAAGTTATTCCCTGCCAAAACCTTACCTAGCTCACCCTCTTTTGCGTGAAACTGAATGAGTGCATTAAGCGGTATCACAAACAACGCCCCACCCATACCAAAAAGAAAAAACACAATCGCATAAGGTGTGAGTGAAGAAAAACTTAAAAGCAAAAGTATCATTAGACACACAAGCAAAGCTCCTAAGGGGATAAGACCCGTTTCAATATATTGCTTAGAAAATCGCCCCGCAATAATTGAGCCAACAATAATCCCAAGCCCAGAAAAACCTATAATCATTTGCACCTTGAAAGTATTGAGTTCATTAAACTCGGCTTTCACATAGGTTGGAAATGAGGCGAGTAAAAGCTGTGAGATTGACCAAAATACGGCTATGCCAACGACAGAAAGCCAAATATTGCGATGAGATTGTAAAAGGGCAAGATTCCTCTTCAGCGATTTACCGCTTAAATATGCTTCTTTATCAAAGCTTTCACTGCTACCTTGTGTCATTGTAGGCAAACGATAGCATAAATATAGCTCCGCCACAGCACACGCCATAAGAACAAAACCAAGTGGAGCAATGCTTTGTAAAATCTCACCTTTTGTCGCTAAAAATCCCAAGCCACTTGCACTATACATTGTCTCAAAAAAGAGTGAAAACACACTCATACCTGCCAAAATCGCCACGATAGCCGTTGCCTGCATAGCTCCATTTCCCCAAGCAAGCATATCTTTGCCTGCCAAATCTTTAATAAAACCATACTTCGCAGGAGAGTAAATCGCTGATTGCACCGCCATAAGCAATGTAGCAATAAATGCAAGCCAAAACCAGCCCATAAAATAACACAGCGTAATAAAGCTCACAATCCCCACAGAAAACCACGCACTCACACGCATAACGATATTTTTAGGAAATTTATCAGCCAAGAATCCAGAAGGCGTAAAAAGCAGAATAAAAGGCAGTAAAATAAGGGCGTTAATAATACTTGTAAGCAATGTCAATTCACTGCCATCATAGACTTTATACAGCGTATTTTGGATAGTGATTTTATGCCCCAAATCCACAAAAGCATTAATGAAAGCCACTAAAACAAATGGTGTAAATCCAGCAATTTTCCATAGTTTATTCATAGCACTTCGCTCCTTAATATGATATAGTTTCATTGCAGTTAGACTCTACCTGAATTAAACAAAAAACAACGCAGGATAGGCAGATTCTACCTTTCACTTAGAATCTTCATTTTACCATTCTCCACCACAACATACATATCTTTCTTGCCCACAGAGCTAAAGCTTGGCTTACCTTTAAGTGTGGCTTTGTAATCCTGCATAAAGCTAATGCGATACATATTTCTATGGGCTTCATTTGGATAGATTAAGACATTTACAAGTGAGATTCTAATCACCTTATCTTCATTTTTAGCAAAAATATTTTTCTTATGCTCCCTAAAAGATTTAAAGCTCATACCATCGGGGCGATAGAAGTCCTTTTCATCATAAAAGGCAAGATAGCTTGTCAAATCACTTTTTTGCCACGCATTTTTCCACTGATACAAGCTTGAAAGCACAAGGGCGAGTTCATCAACATCAGCAGGTTTTAACTCCCCCTCATAAGTGATAAGCATTGTTTTTTTCCAATCAATGAGCCTATCATACTTTTTCAACAACTCATTGTCAATGGCAATACAGCCCCGCGTATTCAGCTCTTCCCTATTGCCATTTAAAGGTAATCCGTGAATCCAGATTCCGCCGCCTGTTTTTTTGAGTGATTGATCGTACACATTTGGGTAGCTTGTAGAAAATGCCAAAGGTCCATAGTATTGATCAAGCCCGGTTAATCGTGCATTTAAATCATACGAACCAATGGGCGTTGTCAAATCACCCTCTTTTTTCTTATTGCCCTTACCTTTTGCCACAAGAGCTGAAGAGCTGCCAAGCTCGTGCAATACAGAATCTTTAAATTGATACAAATGCAGTGATGGAGCAGATTTGTTTGATACAAATAAAAATTTCAAATCCTCAAAATACCCATATTCTGTCGCGTTTCCTTTAAGATACTCTGCCCAATATTCTTTGCTTGTCAAATACCCTTCAAGCTTAGATTCTATACTGCCTATGCCATTTTTTTTATATTCATTGACTAATGCTACAAGCTGTGGATCTAGGGCATATACACACCCCACACACATCGCCATACATATAAGCACTTTTTTCACAAATCCCATACTTTTCACTCCTTTATTTATAAAGTAAAATCATACCCTATTTTTTTCAATAGGTCTTTTTGCTTACTCCAGCCTTTATACACGCTCACATCAAGCTTGAGATACACAGACTTTGGGCTTAAAGCTAAAATTTTTTCTCTCGCACATTTGCTAATGCGTTTAATACTAGAACCACCCTTGCCTATCACAACGCCCTTTTGACTTTGCTTCTCCACAATAATTTCCGCAAAAATTCTATCTAGCTTTTCCCCCTCCTCAAATCGCTTTAACATCACATCTGCTTCATAAGGAATCTCATCACTGAGATTCTCAAATAAACTTTCCCGTATCATTTCTTTATAAATTTCTTTAATTGAAGATGGTGTTAGCAACTCATTATCATAATAAAAGGGCGATTGTGGCAGAAAACTCGCAATGCTCTTTAAAAGCAAATCCCTATCAAAACCCTTTTTTACACTAAAAGGCAAAAGGGCTAAAAAATGCTCATCAAATTTTTGATATTCTGCCATTTTTGCGAGTATCGCTTCATTGCTGCAAGTATCACTTTTACTTAAAAGTAAAATATGTTTGCCCTGATAGAGTTCTAAAAAAAGCTGATAATGCTTCACATCATCGGTAATCGGTGCAAGATAGAGTGCCAAATCACAATCGCCCATAGCCTTCAAAGCCTGTGAAAGCATATATTGATTAAGCAGTTTTTCTTGATGATGAATCCCGGGTGTATCTACAAACACTATTTGTGTGTTAAGCGGGGCATAAGGCACAATGATTTGGAGTTGCTTACGCGTGGCGTTTGCTTTATGTGAAACAAGGGCTAGATTTTCCCCTAGAAGATGATTTAAAAGCGTTGATTTCCCAGCATTTGGTCTGCCAAGTGTAGCCACAAACCCAGAACGGGTAGGCAGATTCACACTAGATTCTAAACTCACTTGAGATTCTATATTTTCATAAGATTCTAAACAAGATTTAGACATATAATCCCCTTGTTAATCCCTGCCTAGAGCCACAGAAACGCCTAGAGAATATATCGTGCCAAATCCACATTTTCTACCACATCTCCTAATCGCTCTTTCACCATCTCCGCGGTAATGGTAACTTCCTTGCCCTGATAGGTATCAATATCAAAGCTAATCTCTTCTAGCACTCGTTCAATAGTCGTATGCAACCGCCTTGCACCAATATCTTCTGTGCGTTCATTTGCACTATGAGAGAGCTTTGCTATCTCGCGTATAGCTTCATCGCTAAATTCAAGCCTAATATTTTCTGTATCAAGTAAGAGTTGATACTGCCGCAAAAGTGAGCTTTTAGTTTGGGTGAGAATCTTGTACAAACTCTCTTCGTTGAGTGAATCTAGCTCCACACGCAAGGGAAATCGCCCCTGCAATTCTGGTATCAAATCACTTGGTTTGCTAAAGTGAAACGCCCCTGCGGCGATAAATAAAATATAATCTGTCTTTATCTGCCCATATTTTGTATTGACCACACTGCCCTCAACAATAGGCAACAAATCCCTTTGTACGCCCTCTTTACTAGGATCCTGCCTTGAGCTATCTTTGCTCCCCACGGCGACCTTATCAATCTCATCAATAAAAATTACACCATTAGATTCTGCCCTTTTTAGCCCCTCTGCTCGTATAGCTTCTGAATCTAACACAGATTCTGTGGCTTCATACATCAAAGCTTCTTTTGCCTCTTTGACACTCACTTCCTTTTTAACCTTATCATTTGTAACATTTAGCACCTTAAAAATGGACTCTTGGACTTTTATCATATCTGGTGGCAGATTATCATCGCCCACCTGTGTCTTTTTGCTTATCTCTATTTCAATCTTTAGCTCATCAACCTCACCTTTAAGCACCCTTTGCTTCATTTTAGCAAAGCTTATGTCATATTCATTTTGCTTAGATTCACTCGCCCCTTGCGGCAATGGTGGCAAAAGCTTTTTGGTAATTTTTTCAATAATGTAGTCATTAATCTCCGCTTGTGCTTTTTGTCTATGCTCATTTTCCACAAGATTCACACTCGCTAAAACCAAATCTCGCACCATAGATTCTACATCACGCCCTACAAAGCCCACTTCCGTGTATTTACTCGCTTCTACTTTGACAAAGGGCAATCCCATCATTTTTGCCATTCTCCGTGCAATTTCCGTTTTTCCCACACCTGTTGAGCCAATCATCAAAATATTTTTAGGCGTTATCTCATCTTGCACTTCCTTATCAAGCTTCATTCTACGATAGCGGTTTCTTAACGCAATCGCCACAGCCTTTTTAGCATCATTTTGCCCTATAATATAGCCATCAAGATATTCTACAATCTGCTTTGGTGTCATATTTTCTTTCATTTTTGCTCCATTAAAGTTCTAAGATTCTAATATTTGTATTTGTGTAGATACATAGCTCCCCTGCGATATGCAAAGACTTCTCCACAAGCTCCTTTGGCGGAATCTGCGCGTATCTATCTAACGCCCTAGCCGCACTTAGAGCATAGTTCCCCCCACTGCCAATCGCAGCAATTCTGCCATCTTCTGGCTCTACCACATCACCTGTGCCACTTAAAATATAAATATGTTCGGTATTAAGAACAACCATCATCGCTTCAAGCTTTCGCAAATACTTGTCCTTACGCCATTCCTTGCTAAACTCAAGCACACTCCGCACCAAATCGCCCTTGCGTCCCTCTAAGATTCTCTCAAACATATCAAATAAAGAAAACGCATCAGCCGTGCTTCCCGCAAAGCCACTTAGAATCTGCCCATTATACAAAGTGCGGATTTTTGTGGCATTATTTTTCAATACACAATTCCCAAAGGTTACCTGCCCATCGCCGCCGATAATAGCACATTTCTTCCCTTCAAATTCGCCCTTATAGCCAAGTATGGTTGTCGCTTCAAACATTATTAATCCTTTTGTGCTTTGATAGTGAGTTTAAGCGTAGCATTTATGCTATGACCAAGCTTTACAAGAGCGGAAAAATCGCCAATATGTTTTATTGCCTTATCAATCTCAATATGCTTTTTGTCAATGCTTATCTTATGACTTAGGAGTGCTTGAGCAATCTCATCTTTTGTAATAGAGCCAAAAAGCGTATCATTTGCACCGACTTTTTTCTCTAAAATAAGATGCAAAGATTCTAGGCTTTGCTTTAACTGCTTGAGTTCGGCAATCTCAAGTGCTTCAATCTCAGCTAGTTTTCTTTGCTCTGCCTTATATTTATTAATCACTTCATTTGTAGCGTGCTTTGCCTTGCCCTTAGCAATAAGGAAGTTTTGTCCATAGCCATCTTTGACTTCCACAATCTCGCCTTTCTTACCAAGCCCTTGCACATTCTCTATAAGTAAAACTTTCATAATATTCTCCATTTCGTTATAATGAAAAGGAAAAATTATAACTAAAAGTGGCAATATTATGATAAAAGCTTTACAAAATTCCTATCCCAACGCAAAATCCATTCATATTGAATCTAAAGCAATCGCTTATCCACGCATTGTGATTAAGGCGGATTTATCTCTATATGTGCGTGTGCCTAAAGCCTTTAGCCAAGAGCAGATTCTAGATTTTATCAATACGCATAAGAGCTGGATTCATACCACACTTGCTAAACTTCAAGCACACAAGCAAGATATTGATATTTTTTTACAATCCCACACAGGACAAATCCTTGTCTTTGGAGAGTGGCTAGAATATGACAAGATTCTTTCACAAGCACATTTGCAATCTTTGCAACACAGTCTTAAAAATACCCTACACACTTTGCTTTTAGAATACATCACACAAAGTTGTGCTTTTTATGCTGCAAAAATGGAGCTAGCATATAAGGATATAAAAATCACAAATGCCCTTAGTCGCTTTGGTAGCTGCACTTTTGATAATCGCTTAAGATTCTCATTTATGCTTATTTTTGCGGATAAAAAACTCATTGATTATGTGATTATCCACGAGTTAAGCCATATCGTGCATAAAAATCATTCACAAAGTTTTTGGAATCTTGTAGAGAGATTTTGCCCAAATGCCAAAATTTATCGCAAAGCCTTACGCAAACAAGCGAGATTCTACCCTGCCTTAATGCAAAGGCTTTCTTTATAAGTTTCATTTATTGATGTGATAGCCTAACAAATTCATCTAAAATTTCAAAAACACGCCTAGATTCTAGAATCTTTTGTGCTAAAAAATAGCCCTCCTTTATACTCTCTGCCTTTCCTGCAAGGTATAATCCAGCACCAGTATTCAATGCGACAAGCTGAGCTTTTGGAGAAGAACCCACAGGGGCTTTTAGACTAAAAATATCAAGCGTGATTTGCTTATTTTCCTCACAAGTGCCGCCTTTTAGCACGCTATAAGGGACAAAATCTAGCCCCACAACAGCTGGATTAAACACATAACTGTGAATCTTACCATTATCTAACTCTGTTATTTGTGTGGGGGCGGAGAGTGAAATCTCATCATAGCTATCAAATCCACTCACCACAATAGCCCTTTTTATCCCCAAAATCGCCAAAGCCCTAGCCATAATCTCCGTATAAGACTTATCAAACACACCAATGAATTGATGGGTTACACTCGCAGGATTTGCCAAAGGACCGATAAGGTTAAAGGCTGTCTTAAAGCCCAAACTTGCCCTTGCTGGAGCGGCAAAACGCATAGCAGCGTGAAATTTTTGAGCAAATAAAAATGTAATGCCTAGCTCATTATAAACATTTTGGCAAGTGTGAATCTCCATATTGATATTTACACCCAAAGCTTGAAGCAAGTCAGCCGAGCCAGATTTTGAGGTAATAGCCTTGTTGCCGTGCTTGATGATTTTTACCCCACCAGCTGCAAGGAGCAAGGCACTTGTTGTTGAGACATTAAAAGTCTTATTGGGACTGCCACCTGTGCCAACCATATCAAGTCGCACCTCATCGCTTTTAGGCAAAGTAAAAGAAATTGCCTTTTTCTTTAGCACACTTGCAAATCCAGCCAACTCCTCCTCATTGACACCTTTTATCTCAAGACTTGTGAGAATACTCCCAATTTGAGCATCACTCAAATTCCCCTCTGTAATCTCATCCATCACATCATAAGCTTGTTTGAAGCTAAGATTTTTACCTTGCAATGTGCTTTTGAGATAATCTTTTATGGGGATAATCTCATTTCTATAATGCAAGAAATTCAGCAGCATTTTCTCACCCTCTAATGTGCCAATAGATTCTGGGTGAAACTGCACACCTACAAGATGATAAGATTTATGGGCAATCGCCATAATCTCGCCATCTTCACTCCACGCACTCACTTCTAAGCAATCAGGCAAATCCTGCACTTTTCCTACAAGCGAATGATACCGCACAATAGGCGTGTTTGGCGTGATATTGCGAAAAAGCCCTTTTTGATTATGTTTGAGTGGCTCAACCTTGCCGTGAATGATATTTTTAGCATTGATTATCTCCATACCAAAAGCCGCCATAATCGCCTGATGTCCTAGACAGATTCCAAGAATGGGGATAATACCTTGAAACTCTTTGACAATCTCAATGGAAATACCCGCTTCCTTTGGGCTTTTGGGACCCGGACCAATGATGATATACTGCGGATTCATATCTTTTATATCTTGAATGCTTATCTTATCGCTCCTTGCGACTTGAATAGGAAAACCAAAGCGATAAAAAGCTTGATAAATATTAAAGGTAAAAGAATCATAATTATCAATAAGTAAAATCATTCTATCCCTCCTTGATTTTGCCCCTTTGGCATAAGCATATCTAGCAAAGATTGAATCTTATTTTGTGTCTCAAGGTATTCTGCCCTAGGATTTGAATCTTGCACCACACCAGCCCCCGAACGCACATAATATACACCATTTTGATACACAGCAGTGCGTATAGCAATGGCAAAATCCATATCTTCATTATGCGTAAAATACCCTATCGCTCCGCCATATATACCTCTACGCGTAGATTCTAAAGATTCTATAAGCTCTATGGCTGTAATCTTTGGCGCACCGCTTAATGTCCCAGCGGGAAAGACAGCCTTGAATGCATCTCTTTTTGCAAAATGTTTAGAATCTAGCTCTCCTTGCACAGATGAGACAATATGCATAACGCGAGAATACCGCTCAATCTTATTCCTTGCTACAACGCTCACACCTCCGCCCACACTCACTTTTCCTGCATCATTTCTTGCCAAATCTAAGAGCATTAAATGCTCGGCATTTTCCTTTTCATCACCTAAAAGCTCTTTTTCAAGCTCCAAATCCTCAGCTACACTTTTCCCTCTTGGGCGTGTCCCAGCAATTGGTCGCAGGATAAAATGACTCATATCATCACTTGTTTTTAGGCGAATCATAATCTCAGGGCTTGCCCCCAAAATCACAAAATCATCAAAATCATAATAAAACATATACGGACTAGGATTTTGATGACGCAAATTTCTATACGCTTGAAGCGGAGAGAGAGAAGAGCGGATTTTCATATATTGGCTTGGCACACACTGGAGCAAATCCCCTTTATAGATTGAATCTTTAATTTTTTCTACCATAGATTCATATTCTTGCTGGGAAGTGGCATCTTGTATCTCATAATTTTGTGTCTGTGAATCTTGCTCTAAAGATTCTAATAATGAATCTAAAGATGAATATGCTAATGATTTAAGCTTTGCGGCAACTTGAGTAATCCTTTGTGCCACATCAATGCTTTCTTTTTCATATGCATAGCTCACGCTCACAATATGCAATCTATCAAAAAGATGGTCAAAAATAAGAAAATCTCTCCCAAAGATAAAGCCACATTCAGGTGCATTATACAGCACAGGATTTGTAAATCTCACCTCCTCAATCTCGGCAAAAAACTCATAACCAATATATCCTGCTCCACCAAGCGGCAAGGGTAAATCTAGCGGCAAATGCGGACTTTGCTCGGCATTTGGCTTTGGGGCAAGGCTTCTTACAATAGCCAAATCCTCTAAAAAATCTTGCTTAGAATCTACGCTTTTAGAATCTGCAAAATCCGCCTTTATACCTAAAGATTTTTTTACATCTTCATTACACATATACTCTTGCATCGCTTCTTGCAAAAGCGTTTTGTTACCATTTGCGATAAGATAATGCTCACCCTCTTCCTTACACACCCTAAAGGCTTCATTTAAAATCACAAGCGAATATCTATCCTTACCCGTTTCATTATACGCAGATTCTAAAAGCACCTTTGCTTTAAGTGCAAAAAGCACAGATAAAGGCGTGAGACTATCACACAGCACTTCTTTATGTGCGATTTGTGGCTTATTTTGTGCGTGAAAATCAAACATCACTTTTCCTTTTTTTATCGCAATTATCGCGTTTTTATATCTACAACCTCAACGCCTTTGGGAATGCTAAACTCAAAAATTTTATCTTGAATCTTTGGATTTATCTTTACTTTTGTAAGTTTTAAAATCGTCTTTGACCCCATAGAATCTACAAATTCAATGCGTTCTGGTATGTTATTTTTATCCACAAAAAGCACATATTGTGTGCCTTCAATTTTTGTGTGATATGTGCCATCGGGCTGTTTTTTGGCGGATTTGATAATAGAGATAAAATCCGTCTTCTCTCTTAAATGTGAGCGACTCACCTGCTCAAGACTAGGCTCATAAATAAGCACGGCGTTATCTTTCATATAGATTTCTTTTTTAAGCGGATTTGTATAATCCCATTTGACTTTATTAGGAGCTTTTCCATAGATTTTACCCTCATAATGTGCTGGAATCCCTTCTTCACTGACAATAAACTGCTCAAAATCTGCCTCAATACTTTGGAGATTTTCCCCCAAAGCAAAACTAAAGCTAAAACCCAACAACATCAACACGCAGATTCTAAAAACTTTCATCTTTTTGTCCTTTAATCTTTGTTTTAGGGCTGGGATTTTACCCAAAGTATGTTAAAAGTATGCTAGAATACTTCCCAATTTTTAAGGTTTGCTAAATTTTAAACCAAAAACTTTTCATACCAAAGGCTTTTCAATGCTAAAATCTCTCGTTTCAAAAATACTTGGCTCACGCAATAATAAACTTATCAAACTCTACACCAAAGAGGTGCAAAAAATCAACGCTTTAGAATCTAGCTACGCTTCGCTGAGTGATGTAGAGCTACAAAATGCTTTTAATGAACTCAAAACGCTTGTGCAAAATGGCGAATCTTCACTCCAAGATGTTTTACATAAAAGCTTTGCTATCACGCGTGAGGCGAGCAAACGCACACTTGGTATGCGGCATTTTGATGTGCAGCTTATCGGCGGTATGACGCTTAATGATGGACGCATAGCGGAAATGAAAACAGGAGAAGGAAAAACGCTTGTTGCTACCCTTGCAGTGTGCTTAAATGCACTTTGTGGGCGAGGGGTTCATGTAGTAACTGTGAATGACTACCTTGCCAACCGCGATGCTAGGGAGCTAGAGCCATTGTATAACTTTCTTGGTTTTAGTGTGGGGATTATTACAAATGATTTGCGTGATGATAATGCACGACTTGAAGCTTACAGGGCTGATATTGTCTATGGCACAAATAATGAATTTGGCTTTGATTATTTGCGTGATAATATGAAATATGACCTTAGCCAAAAAGTCCAAAGGGAGCATTATTTTGCCATTATTGATGAAGTAGATTCTATTCTTATTGATGAGGCAAGAACACCCCTTATCATCTCCGGTCCTGTTAATCGCACACTAGAGCATTATCAAATCGCCAATAGCGTAGCCCAAAAGCTCAAAAATGAAACAGACTTTACCATAGATGAGAAAAATCGCGTGATTTTACTCACTGAAGAGGGGATTAAAAATGCTGAATCTTTATTTAAAGTAGATAATCTTTATAGCATAGAAAATGCTACCTTATCCCACCACCTAGACCAAGCTTTGAAAGCAAACTATCTTTTTATTAAAGATAAAGACTATGTGGTGCAGGATAATGAAGTGGTGATTGTTGATGAATTTACCGGGAGACTAAGTGAGGGCAGACGCTTTAGCGAGGGGCTACACCAAGCCATTGAAGCAAAGGAAAAAGTGGATATTAAAGAAGAAAGCCAAACCTTAGCTGATATTACATTCCAAAATTATTTCCGTCTCTATGAAAAACTCTCCGGTATGACAGGAACAGCACAAACCGAAGCTACTGAATTTTTACAAATCTATAATCTTGAAGTGGTGAGTATCCCTACAAATGTCCCTGTGCAACGCAAGGATTTAAATGATTTAATTTATAAAAGCGAAAGAGAGAAGTTTAATGCTGTTATAAGCAAGATTGAAGAGTTACACAAAAAAGGGCAACCCGTGCTTGTAGGGACAGCAAGTATTGAAAAGAGTGAGATTCTCCACGAACTCCTAAAAAAATGCAGAATCCCACATACAATTTTAAATGCTAAACAGCACAGCAAAGAAGCAGAAATCATTAAAGATGCAGGGGTTAAAGGAGCAGTAACCATTGCTACAAATATGGCAGGACGCGGTGTTGATATAAAAATCACAGACGAGATTAGGGAGCTTGGAGGGCTATATATCATCGGCACAGAGCGACACGAGAGTCGCCGCATTGACAATCAGCTACGCGGTAGGGCTGGAAGACAGGGCGATCCGGGAGTGAGCCAATTTTATTTAAGCCTAGAAGATTCACTGCTTAGAATCTTTGGGAGCGATAAGATTAAAGGCATTATGGAGCGGCTAGGCTTGAAAGAAGGCGAACATATAGAATCTGGACTTGTTACACGCTCGGTGGAGAGTGCGCAAAAAAAGGTGGAAAATCTCCATTTTGAATCTAGAAAGCATTTGCTTGAATATGATGATGTGGCAAATGAGCAAAGAAAGGCGGTGTATAAGCTAAGAAATGAGCTACTAAGTGAAGATTTTTCCCTTGAAGAGCGTATCAAAACAAACCGCGAACTCACCGCACAAACCCTGCTCTATAAAGCACAGATATTACCCGGTGATGATAGTGCTAATTTTGATTTATCTTCTCTCCAAGCACAGCTGAGTGAAGAGCTAGGACTGAAACTAGAATCTTGTGAAAACCTAAGCTATGATGAGCTTTTGGAAAAAATTATTACGCAAATGAGCCAAAGCTATGAAGAGAAAATGTCAAAGCTAGAATCTGCCCAACGCGCACAGATTGAGCGTATAATCTATTTACAGGTGCTTGATAGCTCTTGGCGAGAGCATCTCTACACAATGGATAATCTCAAAACCGGCATAGGCTTAAGGGGCTATAATCAAAAAGATCCATTGGTGGAATACAAAAAAGAAAGCTATAATCTCTTTTTGGAATTTATAGAGAATCTAAAAACCGAGACAACAAGAATGCTTCATATTATTCAGTTGCGAGAGCAAGAGGAGAAAGTTGCTGATAAAATGCTCCAAGATATGCAAGAAGAACTCAATGAAGATTTACAAACTTTTGAAGCACAAGATTCAAGTTCAAAGCCCCAAAAAGCAAAAATCTCTCGCAACGACCCTTGCCCTTGTGGTAGTGGCAAAAAATACAAACTATGCCACGGCAAGAGCGGACCAAAAAAAGGGCTACTTGCTTAATGAAAGCTTTGATTCTCTATTTACTGCCACGATATTTACGCTTTGATAAGACACAGCCTTTTATCTCTATCACGGCACTTTTAGCGTTTTTTGGCGTTGGCATTGGTGTAATGGTGCTGTGCGTGGCGATGGCTATAATGAATGGAATGACAAAGGAGTTTGAACGCAAACTTTTTGTGATGAATTACCCTTTGAGCGTGTATTCTATGACTTATGCGGGTGTTGATGATGAGATTTTGCAAGCTTTAAAGAAGCAGTTTCCGCAATTTCTCTTTAGCCCATATTTGCGTTATCAAGCTGTTGGCAAGGTGGGCAACACAATGAATGCGGCAATGGTCTTTGGCGTAGATATGAATGCAGAATCTCAAATCAATGAAGTGGTAAGAAAGGCTCTAGAATCACAAGAGATTTTGCAAGATTCTGCAGAATCTCAAAGCTTCAATGTTTCTCAAAAAACAAATAACACGCAAGATTCTAGCCAAACGCTTAAAAACACACCGCAACATATAAGGGAGCAAAATATCCTTGCTTTTAGTCAAAAAGAGTTTTCAATCCTTATTGGCAAGGGCTTTGAAGAAAATTTTGGCTTAGAAGTTAATGATAAGCTTGATTTATTTTTCACACAACTTGAGCCTTCCGGCTTTGGCTATACACCTATTACAAAACGATTTAATGTTGCTGGATTCTTTGAATCTGGGCTTAGGGCGTATGATGAAGCCTATACTTATACAAATCTAAGTGCTTTGCAGAAAATCCGCAGACTGCCACCGGGCATTTATGATGGTATCCATATCCACACGCCAAAACCTATGGAGGATATTACGCCTATCCGCAACTTTTTAGAGATAGAGTTTCCACAAAGGGCTGGGATTGAGGGCTGGTGGCAGCAAAATGGCAATTTTTTCTCTGCTATGGAGCTTGAAAAACGCGCTCTTTTTATTGTGCTTATGCTCATTATTGTAATGGCTAGTTTAAATATTATTAGCTCATTACTTATGGTTGTGATGAATCGTAGAAAAGAAATCGCCCTGCTTCTCTCGCTTGGTGCAAGTAAGCAGGAGATTAAAGGAGTGTTTTTCTGGGTTGGCAACACTATTGGCTTAAGCGGAATAGTGCTGGGAATAGTGCTTGCTGGTGTAGCATTATATGTGCTAGATACTTTTCCTATCATTTCCCTACCCGCTGATGTGTATGGTAGCTCAAAACTTCCACTTGACTTATCATTGCTAGATTTTTCACTCACCATTCTTGGAGCAATAATCATCGTCTGCCTCTCATCATATTATCCTGCAAAAAAAGCATCTATGGTGGATACCTTGCAAGTTTTACGCAATGAATGATGTAAAGTGTGCTTTTTAAGAGATTTGTAAGTAAATAAATCTTAGCATAGCACACGCCCAAGAAATGCGGGTATCACTTTATTTTAGGAGTTCCTTTGAAAACACTTTATGTAGGAAATTTGGTCTATGCTGTTACACGCGATGAACTCAAAGAGTTATTTTCTCAATTTGGCGAGGTTTTTTCTGTAAAGCTTATTAATGATAGAGAAAGTGGAAAACCAAAAGGTTTTGGTTTTGTTGAAATGGAAGATGCCGATGCGTTAAAAGCCATTGAAGTACTTAATGAAAAGGATTTTCTCGGACGCAATTTGCGGGTAAATGAAGCACGACCCAGAGAATAAAAGGACTTTACCTTTCTTAAATCTATAACGCTTTTGTCATTACGAGTTTAAGCAGAATTAAGTGTCTATGTTTTGCTACAAAAAGCTCACTTAAGAACACTGCTCGTGCGTAAGCACTTAGTCCAAACCTGCAAAACAAAAAGCAAACTCCCTGAAAAGCACCCAAGAGACACCGCTCTGGCAATTCTAAGATTTTTGATGATAAATGGGGGTTGTAAGAAAAAGTGCAAGGGAGTTTATTAAACATAAATGACCGCAGTGATTTTTCGTAGCTTCCCCATTTATTGCAAAAAGCTGAATTGCTTTAGCAGATTCTAGGTAGCAGCTCCCCTTGTGGATATTCCACATATCGCCTCGCTCCCCACGCATTAGAGAGAATCACACGAGCATTTTTGGCATTATCCGCCTTTTTGGTAACCCGCCCTATCACACAAGCATTTTTACCAAGACTATGAGAACGCAGGATTTGCAAAATTTTTTGGCTCTCCCCTTGTGGTGTAGCTATCACACACACACCTTCATTTGCAAGGCTTAATGCCTCTAGTCCTAGTATCTCACACACACCCTTCACTTGTGGCAAGATAGGAATGCTTGGCTCATTGATTTCTATCTCCACACACGCAGTGTTTGCCCATTCATTCAGCACCGCTGCTAATCCCCCTCTTGTCGCATCACGCATACTATGAATCTTGCATTCCTTCAACCCCTCAAGCATTGGGTAAAGCTGAACGCAATCGCTTTGCAAATCGCTTTGCAAATTTATCTCATTTCTTTGGCAAAAAATCACCGCGCCGTGTGTGCCAATAGCTCCACTTACGATAATCTCATCGCCTAGTGCTAGATTTTTCACACTATATTCCGCATTGTGAATCTGCCCCACTGCTGTGGTATTAATAAAGATTTTATCTGCACTTCCCTTTGGCACGACTTTTGTATCCCCAGATAGAATCTTTAGCCCACCTATAAGGGCTTCTTGCTTAATGGAATACAAAATCTTTTTTAAAGATTCTATACTAAAGCCCTCTTCAAGTATGAAGCCTAGTGTAAGATACATAGGCTTTGCCCCACGCATTGCCACATCATTGCTTGAGCCACATACACAGAGTTTGCCAATATCGCCACCGGGGAAAAAAATCGGGCTAATCACATAGCTATCCGTGCTAATAGCTAAAGGCATTTTGCTTTCAAACACACCAGCATCTTCACCATTATGCACAAGCACTTCACCCAAAATCTCATATATAATCCCCTCTATAAGCGAGTTAGATTCCAATCCTCCGCTGCCGTGAGAAAGCATAATTTGTGTTTGTTTCATAATATATCCTCTAAAGTAATAAGTTTAGCTTGTTGCAATATCGCATAAAGTAGCTGTCCTTTTTGCCTACTCCAAAACGCATAATCACATACAATAAAAAGTCGCTTTTTTACACGCGAAATAGCCACATTCAACGCATAAAGCGCGTGAGTTTGATGTGAGTTTGTCAAATGATAGTGCAAACTCACCGGAGAAAACACGACATTATCAAACTCCTGCCCTTGCGAACCGTGAATGGTAAAAATCCTATCTCGTGGAATCTTAAATCCAAGTTTTTGTCTCTGTTTGACAAAAGGTGTGATTATAGCATACTCACTTGCCTTAAGCTTTGTGCTTAAAATCTCACATACCATTACTTCACTTTGACTTATTTGTGTCTCTCCCTCTTGCTTTGCCCCACTATCAATAGCAAAAATCTCCATAGGCTCATCTTTGCCCCTTAGCCCCATATGATATACATATTTATCTAGAATCTGTGCGAGATTGTCCCCATAGCGATGTGTGCGACTTAAGCCCACACAACACATCTGCTTAAAAGATGGGATATTGCCACTCCTTTCATATTCTTGTGCTAATTTTTTAGGCATATCTCCGTTAAAAAAAGATTCTAAAAACAAAGCAGAGAGATTCCACGCAAAAGCATTTTCATTCTCTTTTTGCAAAAGAGCATTTTTAGGCATTTCACACACCGGAGAGAGCTGCTTATGATCACCAAAAAGTGCTAGTGGTGTGCCCTCCACGCATAACGCACAAGTCTTAATAAGCGGTGCATACGCACATTCATCTAAAAAAACATGGCTAAAACTTAGCTCCAAACTCTCATATCGTTTAATAAAACCATCAAGTGTTACTCCCACTACACACGCGGTTTTCAAACGCGTTTTCAGCGTATCTTGAAAATTAAAAAGATTAGTAGAACCCTTTTGTTGCAAAAGGCTAGGATCACAAGTCTGCCAATACGCATTCATATAGCCCATAGTAGGTGTGCCAAGCCGTAAAATACTGCTCCGCTCTAACCCTAGCTCATCAAACTGCCTAATAAGCGTAACAAGCACCTGCTCTAGGGCATTGTTTGTTGTGGTTACAACAGCTACCTTTTTACCCTGCCTCATATAATGCAGCAACGCCTCAAATAGCACCTTTTGTGTTTTGCCCGTTCCCGGTGGTCCCCACACATAGCTTAAAGGCTCACTTAGCACCATTTTTAGAGCATTATTTTGCTCATCACTCAAAGTTGGAATAGGGCTTATGACACTAGATTTGGTATGCGGGGATTGCAGTTGTGTAGGTAGCCTGAGCCTATCGCCAAAATTTTCAAAAAATTCCTCCACATTTTTTACCAAAAACTTCAAATCACTAAAAAGTCTAAGCTTTTTTAGATTCTTGTTAATATGCCCTATGAGCGTGGAATCTAGGGCAAGATAGATGACTTTTTGACGCTCATCATAAAATTGCAGCTCAATGCCCTCTCCCTCTGCTATCATATAATGCGTAGAATCCACCTCTAAAATCAAAGCCGCACTTAGCTTTAAATCCATATCCGCCACATTCCCTCTAAGCGATAAGACAAGCACAGATTCTTGCAATGTAGATGAACTAATGGGAACTTCACTCAAGCCAAGATTGTGAGATGAAAGATAGGCATAATACTCTTTTGCCCCATTACACAGCCGCTCTTTTAGCTCACTCATAGCCTAGCCTTATTGCAATGCACCATATTTATAATATGCCGCACACGCTCCCTCACTGCTTACCATACAGCTCCCTAGAGGGTTGCTTGGCGTGCAGGCTTTAGCAAAAACCTTACAATCAAAAGGCTTTGCCACTCCACGCAGTATATCACCACAGCGACAAGCCTTATTATCCGCCACAGAATCTTTACTCAAAATCTCATCAAACACCACTTCAGCGTCCATATGTGCGTATTGCGTTTTTAGCCTTAATGCAGAATCTGCAATGTTGCCAAGCCCACGCCATTGAAAAGATTCACGCTTGGTAAAATATTTCTCCACCAACGCTTGAGCTTTGAGGTTGCCCTGATAACTTACCACGCGTTTATATTGAATCTCAAGCCTAGCTTGATTTTCTACCTTTTGTTTCACAAGCTTATACACACTCTCCATCATATCCACCGGCTCAAAACCACTCACCACCGCAGGAATACGATATTTCTCTACAATATCTTCATAAATCTTTGCTCCACTTATCACGCTCACGTGAGATGGGGCGATTAGGGCATTAATGCGTGAGTTTTTAGAATCTAAAATCGCACATAATGGCGGGGGAACAAGCACGTGATTGATATGAAAAAATAAATTTTTTACATTCTCCTGCAGGGCTTTTTCTATCAAAGCAGCACTCATAGGTGTTGTTGTCTCAAAGCCTATGGCAAAAAACACAACCTTTTTGTGCGGATTTTCTTTTGCAATCTCTAGGGCTTGAAGGGGTGAATACAAAAACTGCACGCTAGCCCCCCTTGCTCTTGCATCTGCTAAACTCCCAAAAGAACCCGGAATCTTAATCATATCGCCAAGACTTAATAAAATTGTGTCTTTTTGCATAGCAATGTCATAGGCTTGATTAATACGATTTTTAGGCATTACACACACAGGACAGCCCGGTCCGTGGATAAACTCAATATTTTTTGGCATAAGTTGGTTTAAACCATAACGCATAATTGTATGCGTGTGTCCGCCACACACCTCCATAATCACAAGCTTTTCTCTCAATCCTTGTGAAAGAATGGCAATTTTTTTAGCAAAACCCTCAATCACATCTTTGTCGCGAAAATTCTCAATTAAATCTAAAGTTGGCATATCACACTCCATATTTTTAACCCTTTTTAAATATGTCTTTGCTTTTTAGC
>NZ_QXJF01000011.1:60877-93465 GCF_003670275.1 Helicobacter labetoulli | reverse complement strand
TACCAGTATAACCTTGTTTAGCTCTATCTATGACTTGGAGAGATTGTGCCACAAGGGCTTGGTCGGATTCTAAGCCTTTAGCGATATGCTCAACATTTTGCTCAATACTCTTTGCCATCGCTCCAAATTCGTCTTTATTATGAAGCGGAGTAAGCTTAATTTCTTTGCTTTCACGATTAAGATACTTGAAAAACAACATCATATTATGCTGCAACACACCAATACTCTTTAGCAATGAACGATAAAACATAAACATCAAAGGCACAAAAATAACCACAAAACATACAGAAGCAATGATGAGAGCATTACTCAAAATAGAACGAATAATAGAAAGAATAGATGTTGAGCTATTTTGTGCGTATTGTTCAAAAGTATCAGCATATACACCTGTGGAAATCCAAATATTATCCGTATTTGGAATCATCGCTGCATAGGCAATCTTAGGAGCATTGCCAAGTGTGCCATCAGGCAAAGGTTTCGAAAAGACAAAATGCACAAATTTGCCCTTTGCACTTTGGCTTTTTGCCGTATCAAACAACTCCCGCACATAATACACACCATTGACATCTTTTGCTTCTACTAGAGATTTACCAAGTAAATCTTTACGCGTAGGGTGAGCCACCGGCACATATTCCTTATAGGTAAAATAATAGCCCGATTTGTCATCTTCAAAACGAAAATCCTCAATAGCCTTGGCGATAACAGCAATTTGTTGCTTTTCATCAAGCCCTTTTATCAAAGCCCCAAGAGATTGTGCCACAGAATCTGTGGAAAGCTTAAGCTTTTGCTCAACTTCCTCTTGTATCAGATCGTGCAGTCGCTCTACACTCTGTTCTGCTATTTCTTTTTCACCAATAAAAACAAGTCCTACAAGCACAGCAAAACTTAAAAATGATCCAAAAATAAGAATAGAAATTTTATATTTAACTGAAAGATATGTAAACATTCTCGTCCTTTATGATTGAATGAGTATTTTTTCGGCCTTGGCAATTATATAAAAAAAAAAAAAACGACATATCCTAAGAAAGTAAAATCAAAGTAAAGAGCAATTTATGTATGACTATCACATATTTGCGTTACAATCCTAGCTATACGCTCCACTTCTTTGAGACTTAAACCCTGATGACAAGGGATAGAAATCTCTGCGAGATAAAACTTTTCAGCATTTTCATATCGCACTTCGCCAAAAAGCCACCTGTATAAGCTAAATTGATAAATAGGCTTATAATGCACCTGCACACCCAAGCCCTGTTCCTGCATAGATTCAAAAATCTGCTCCTTTTTACACCACAAATGCGGATAAAGCAAAATAGGATATAAATGATGTGTGCTTTGTATGCTTTTTGGAATGGCAATTGTCCCAAAATGTGGATTGTTAGCAAAAAAATCATCATAAAATCCTGCGATTTTATGGCGAGATTCTATAAAAGATTCAAGTTTTTTGAGCTGACTTAGCCCAAGGGCAGCTCCTAGCTCACTCAAGCGAAAATTCATACCTGCCAATAAACAATCATAATTCCACAGCGTTCTTTTCTCCACGCCGTGTGAAAGCAAAAGCCTTGCGTAATGGGCCAACTCTTCATCATCAGTTACCAAAGCCCCACCCTCTGCGGTAGTAATAGGCTTTAAAGCGTGAAAGCTAAAAACACTTGCATTTGCCAAAGAGCCAATGGGCTTATTGTGGTAGCTTCCACCAAAAGCGTGGGAGCTATCCGCAAACAACAAAAGATTATGCTCCTTTGCAAGATTCTGCAAGACTTCATATTCCACACTTTTCCCCGCATAATCCACACTCACAATCGCCTTGATATACTCTCTTTTTGGGTGAGCGACCAGAATCTTAGCAAGGGCTTTTTCATCAATGTTGCCATCATCTTTCACATCGCAAAAAATGGGCGTGATACCCCAAACTAACATCATATTCGTCGTAGCCACAAAGCTTATAGGCGTAGTAACAAAATAAATCTCTTGTTGAACATCTGCCTGTCGTAGTGGATTTATCCGTGATTTAGCAATATGGGGGAAATATTTATAGATAAATGCTCCATAGAGCACATAAAGGGCTGAAGTAGCAGAGTTAAAAGCAATGGCGTATTTAGCATTTGCCCTTTGGCACAAAGCAGATTCAAATTCTTTGATAAGTTCGCCTTGTGTAAGGTGCGGAGAATGCAAGGCCAGATTCAAAGCCTTTGCATCACCTTCATCAATAAGTTGTGTGCTATAAGGTATCACTACAAACCAAACTACGCTAAAAGCTCTTGCACACGCTGATTGTTTAATTTATCCGTATCGTGTGAAACACGGAAAAGTGAGTCTAGCTTTCTTAAAAATGAGCCATCTGTCTCTTTTGCATCTTGCTTAGCGACTTTAACACCATCTTTTGCGTTTAGCTTCTCTGCGTCATTATCTGCTTGTTCTTTTAATGTGTCAATGGCATCTTTAATTTCACTTTGCTGCTCTTTTAAGATATCATAAAACTTCTTTGCATCTGTGCTAAGCAAACCTAGCTTAAGCTTTGTTGCTTCAAAAATCACACTTCCGCCATCATCTTTGATATTTTTGGTAAAAACGCTAACACCCTCAAAAGTCGCCTTTTTAATGGCAGATTCTATATTTTTTTTCAATGCTTGTATTTGAGTATGAATCTCATCTTTCTCACCTTTGTCAAGACTTTCTTGCTCCTCTTCTAATAGCTCAACAAGCTTCTTTACATCAGATTCTATACTTTTAAGCGATTTTTGTGCCACCTGCAAACGCCCAATGTCGCTATTAGTATTTTTGAGATTTTGAGCTAATCGAGAGTCTTTGATACCGCTTACATCAACACTTTTTGCCTTATCAACCTTAGAAGTATCTTTAGAATCTTTGGTTTGTTGTGGTGTTTTTGCCCCTTTAGCCTTGAGCTCCTCTTGTTTGAGTGTTTGACTCGTGCTCGTATTAATCTTCATTTTTACTCCTTAAAAATAGCTCAAAATCCCCACACTACTCCATATCAAGCATATTTTGTTCCAAATATTTTGTGTGAATATTTGAAGCGTGAAAATCCTTGTTTTTCATCATCTTAATATGGAATGGAATAGTCGTCTTAATACCTTCAATGCAAAACTCATTCAAAGCCCTATACATACGGATAATAGCCTGATTCCTATCCTCGCCCCATACGATAAGCTTGCCAATCATAGAATCATAATGCATAGGCACGGTGTAGCCACCATAAGCGTGAGTATCAAGCCGTACATTTGCTCCACCCGGAGCCACCCATTTTGTAATTTTGCCCGGACAAGGATAGAATTTTTCAGGGTCTTCAGCGGTGATTCTGCACTCAATAGAATGTCCTTTGAAAATTATAGAATCTTGGCTCGGGAGCTTCTGTCCTTCGGCAATGCGTATCATCCATTCTACTAGATCAAGTCCGCTTACCATTTCGCTCACAGTATGTTCAACCTGCAAACGCGTATTCATCTCCATAAAATAAAAATCTTCATAATTTGCATCGAGCAAAAATTCAAATGTTCCAGCCCCCACATATTTAATGTATTGTGCGGCTTTTACAGCAGTATCTAGCAGTCTTTGACGCACTTCAGGTTTTAAAACTACAGCAGGAGATTCTTCTATAAGCTTTTGTTGTCGCCTTTGAGCAGAGCAATCACGCTCTCCAATATGCAACACATTGCCGTGCTTATCAGCTAGAATCTGCACTTCAATATGTTTGGGATTGCGGATAAACTTCTCCATATAGATTGTGCCATCACCAAAGGCACTTACTGCTTCAGATTCAGCAGCAAGGTAGAGATTTTTAAGCATTTCAGGCTTTTCAACCACACGCATACCGCGTCCGCCACCACCCGCAGCAGCTTTTAAAATCACAGGGTAGCCTATCTCATTTGCCACCTTTTCCGCTTCCTTGTAGTCTTTTAATGCCCCATCGCTTCCTAAAATTACAGGCACACCCGCTTCCTTCATCACATCTTTTGCCTTAGACTTATCGCTCATAAGCACCATAACTTCAGCACTTGGTCCAATAAACTCTATATTGTGATGAGAGCAAATCTCCACGAAATTTTGATTCTCACTCAAAAAGCCATAGCCGGGGAAAATCGCATCAACCTTGAGCAATTCCGCTGCACTCATAATCGCAGGAATATTGAGATAGCTTTCACTTGACTTGTCCCCACCTACACAAATTTTACTATCCGCCACATCAAGATAATAGGCATCTTTGTCAGCCGTTGAGTAAATCGCAACAGCCTCTTTACCCATTTCTTGGATTGTCCTAATAGCACGAAGTGTAATCTCGCCGCGATTAGCTATGAGAATCTTTTGAATCTTTTTTTGTTTTACGCTCATTGTTTTGCCTTAGAGTTTTTCAACTTTAATAAGATTAGTGCTAAATTCCACAGTCTGCCCATCGCTCACTTCAATAGAAACAACCTTGCAGTCAAATTCAGCCTCAATTTCATTCATAATCTTCATTGCCTCAATAATCGCAACAGTCTGCCCTTTTTTGATTGTATCACCGACATTAACATACGGAGCAGCACCCGGGCTTGGAGAGCGGTAAAATGTCCCTACCATTGGAGAAGTGATAAAATGTCCGCCTGTATCCTTTGGTGTGCTAGGTGTGGCTACCACAGGGGTAGATTCTGCCGCTGCTATGGCTTGAGGGATAGCCGCAGCGGGAGCTGGAGCAACGGCTGTAACCGCCCCATATGCACTAGCATTAGCACCAGCTTTTTGGAGTTTGAGTTCAAAGCCATCTTGCTTAATACTGAACTTCGCAATATCACTATTATCAAATAGCTCCATAATCTTTTTGATTTCTTGTAGATTCATCTTGCACCTTTCTTGTCGTGAAATTTAATCTGCTATAATAACACGATTTTTTAAAGATACGCAAATTTTTGCAAAAAGCGAGGTGTAAAATGGGTTTAAAGTCTGATTTGTGGATTAAAGAGATGAGTAAAAAGGGTATGATTGAGCCATTTTACGAAAAGCAAGTGGGGCAAAATATCGTAAGTTATGGGCTTTCAAGCTATGGGTATGATATTCGCGTGGGAAGTGAATTTATGATTTTTACAAATATCGGTGCGACTTTGGTTGATCCCAAAAGCTTTGATGAACGCAATGTTGTAGAAGTTGATGCGAGTGAGAAGGGCTATTGTCTTGTGCCACCAAACTCTTTTGCCCTAGCTAGAACAATAGAGTATTTTAGAATGCCACGCAATGTGCTTGCTATCTGTCTTGGTAAAAGCACTTACGCAAGGTGCGGGATTATTGTGAATGTTACGCCTTTTGAGCCAGAGTTTGAAGGGCATATCACTATTGAGATTTCCAATACAACGCCGCTTCCAGCAAAGATTTATGCTAACGAGGGCATAGCCCAAGTATTATTTTTAGAAGGTGATGAGCCTTGCGAGATTAGCTACAAAGACAAAAAGGGCAAATATCAAGGACAAAAGGGCATTACACTGCCTAAAGTATTGAAATAAAGATTCTATTTATATTGTTATAACAAGGGCTTTGAGCTGAAGTATCTCTATAATTTTGCTATCTTATACTAAATTAAGAGAAGAGGTTTGAATATGCTGTTTGCAGGTTTGACTTCATCTACACACAAAGTCAGCTCAATATCGTGCCTTAAGCATAGGGATAATACTAAAATCACCCAAAAGCACCAAATCCACAGAATCTAAAATCGCTTGATATATGCTAAATGATAGCTTTGTGTGCCATTTTCAGCATTATCCACCCACGCTGTAAGCTGTGAATCTTTACTTTGCTTACTCGCCAAAAAATATGAAAGAGAAAAGCCCAAAATCGCCCCAGCAATGACTTGCGTAGTCGTATGTCTCTCCGCATACACTCTACTTACACCTACTGAACTTGCAATAAGGCTAAGTGGCACTCCCCACTTCCAACCATAACGCTTTTGTGCAAATCCAGCTGCGGAAAAAACAAATGAAGTATGTCCGCTTGGAAAACCATTAAAACTGCCATTATTTGGGCGTTGTGAGATTCTCGCATATGATTCATTTGAGCGAGAGAGAATCACAAAGCCTTCTTTGATAGCGTGGGTGGTAAGAAAAGTCGCTCCAGCACCTATGGCTTGTTCTTTTACCCCTTGTATATCATCAAATAGCATAGCTATATGCCATCATTGCAAAAGGCAGAATCTGCATCACATCACCATAAATCTCAAAGCCGCTTTTTTCAGCACAAAAGCCCTTTTGCATACTTACACACAAAACTAAGCCCATAAATATTTTTTTATACACAATACACCTCTAAAAATATTTGCTTTATAAAAAGTGTGGGATTATACGCTTTTTTTCATAAAAAATACTAAAAACGCATTGTTATTTTAGGAATGCAATTTGCTTGAGTGTTGGTATATTTTCTTGTAAGGAGTGCAATATGTTAGATGCAATGCAAAATTCTATTCTCAATAAGCCTGATTCTATCCTAGATAAACGCCCTCATTCACCTTCAGCAGATGTAAATAAGCTAGAGAGTAAATTTGAAAGTATGTTTGCCAAACAGGCTAAAGCAAAAGCTCAAAAGGAATCTCAAGAAGCAAATGTAGCTCAAACCATAGACAATAAAAATCCGCTTAGCAAAGCCTTACAGGGTAAGATGAGTAAAACAGAGAGTAAAACACCTATGCAAATAGATAAAAAAGATGATTTGCTTGATAAGAATCTTACATCACACGCAAAAAAGACTGAAGACTTAAAAGCCACAAGCCCAAAGGCTCAAGCCTCTAATACTGCTGTGCCTTTTGATTTTAAGGATAGCGTGAGTGAAGATTCAAAAATCGGTTTGCAAGAAAAAATTGCTAAATCATCTAAAGAAAACAAGCCAAAAGAAGCTAATCCTCTTGTAGAAGCTCTAAGCACTCCTTTAAGCACAGCAGCAGCTACGGACAAAATAGCAGAGGGCAAAGATTCTATAAAAGATACAAAAGCTCAAGCCCCACGCATTGCTACTATGCCAATGCCTCAAGCTCCAAAAGAAGAAACCCAAGCCACAAAGACTCTAGCTGATGTGCAGAATCTTGCTCAAACAAAGGGTTTGAATCCTAGTAAAATGAGCCTAGAAACACAAGGCACAAATGCTCAATCTCTCATTCAAGAGGCACTAGAAACACAAGCGGGATTAGGAGCAAAAGAAACCAAGTCTGCAAAACCAAAAAGCATTCCCGCATCGGCGAAAGAGACGATTAGCTATGAGTATGAAAATAATGTGGATAAAATCGCCATCGTGCAACGCGGAACAAAAAAGCCAAAAAACATTACAAGCAAAATCTCAAATGAGTATCCAACAAAAAAGGCTGATGATGACAATAAAGGCGGCATATTTTCTCTAAAGGACACACCCCAGCTCGGATAAGCAAGATATAAAGGATAATGTGCTGCAAAAAGCCCTTAAGGCAAAAACTACACCTTTAGCAGCTGAGAATGAGGCAAATAAGATTCTTAATCCTCTCAACAATGTGTCCCTAGAGCAAGAGAGTAAGGATTCTATAGAAAATTTGCAATCCCAGCCCAAAGCCAAAAAAACAAGTAAAAAAGCCAAAAAGAAGGCGGAGGGAAGTGAGCTTATAAGCGAAGATTCTAAAAAGACAAAAAATAAAGCACCTAAAAATGCTACACAGGATAAAAAGTTAGAATCTAGCCCCGCTCAAGTAGAATCTAAATATACAAAGCAAGAGACACGGCAAGAGATTCAAACCCAAATGCTTACAGATGCCAAAAGTGCGGAGCTAAAAAGCTTTGAAGAAGCACTAAAGCTTGATGAGCCAAGCATTGAAGAGCTACAAAAGCACACTTCAAAACCTCAAGCAAACGCTTCTCAAAAGCCTAATGCGTTAGCCCAAAGTATTGCTGCCTTAGAATCTGGAGCGTTGAAGGGCAAATCTAAAAGTGGGGACAAAAAAGATAGTGAGAAAAATCCAAAAAGGGATACACAAAGTAAAGAATCTAATAAAATAGATTCACAAAATCCATCGCAAACAAGCAAGATTCAAGATACGCAACTAGAGGAATCACCGCTTTTTAATGAGCAAAGTCAGATTCAAGAAGAGGAAAAAAGCTTTGCGGAAATGCTTCTAGCAGGGGGCAAAAAGAAAACAAAAACAAAAGAAACTGAAGCGGTAGAAGAAAGTAAGGGCAAAACTCAATCTAAGCAAAGTGCGGAAGTCCTAAGTGCAAAAGAAAATAGCCGCACACAGATTCTCTATCGCTCTGCCCTCGCAAGAGAGAGCGTAAGGAATTTTGCTCAAGCTTTGCGTGAAGAGGTGCTAAACTACAAGCCCCCTATCACAAAGCTATCCTTAGAGCTTAATCCACAGAATCTTGGCACACTAGAGCTTACCATCACTAAAAAAGGCAAGGATTTACATATTCAGGTGGTATCAAACGCCACAGCGGTTGGATTATTTTTACAAAATCAAGTGGATTTTAAAAACAATCTCGCACAGGTGGGCTTTGAAAATGTAGATTTAAACTTTAGCTCAAATGATGGTAGCAGTGGCAATAAGGGACACAATGGCGGAGATAATACACCACAAGAGCAAAGAGAGGAAGGGAACAAAAATAGCTTAGAAGATTCACAAAATGAAATGCAAAAAGGGTTAAATGTAATGAATATTACGCTGCCCAAATACGCTTAAAAAAGGGAGTTTAGCAATGGCGATTGACTTGGCAGAAGTAACAGGAAGTGCGGCAAAAATAGCAAAAGAAAAAGAAAAAGTTCGCAATATTAACGAGCTTGATAATGATGCTTTTATGCGTCTCTTTTTAGAACAGCTTAAAAATCAAGACCCAACCGCACCAATGGAAACTGATAAGATTATCACGCAAACTGCCCAACTCACGCAAGTAGAAATGCAAGAGCAAAACAAAAAGACAATGGTAGAAGTAGCAGAGGCTATGAAAAGCACACAAGAGACAAATAAAGAGCTAAAAGAGTTTCAAGCACAAATGAAAGAATCTTTAGAAGCACTTAATCTTGGTATGCAAGATACAGCTAAGTCAAATGTTGCCACCGCACAGCTCAATGCACTCAACACCGTTTCAATGATTGGCAAGGTGGCTGAGACTGATGTCTTTGGTGTTAATGTGCAAAAGGGCAAAGCGGTTAAATTTTCAATCTATTTTGATCAAAAGATTGATATACAAAAGGGTGAGCCAACAATTTATATTTTCAATAGCAATAATGAGATGGTAAAAAGCATTTCGCTTAAAGATAAAAATAACCAAAGCGGATATTTGGAATTTACTTGGGATACACTAGATAATAATGGCAAACAAGTAGATGATGGCACATATAATATTCGTGCGGAATACAACCTTGATGACACAAGCAAACAATACCATACTGCTCGTGTAGGGCGTGGAGAGGTGCAAAGCATTATCTTTGATAAGGGCTCACCTATGCTAAGAATGGGCGATATGATTTTGCCACTTGATAGTGCTATTGAGTTTTACAATAAGGACCACGGGCTATGAATAGCACTCTTATTAACTCTTACAGCGGGATTAAAACGCATCAATTTGGGCTAGATTCTATCTCAAATAATATTGCCAATGTCAATACTATCGGCTATCGTGAGAATATTCCACAATTTGAAAGCCTTTTTAGCACCAATATGGATTCTCTTAATGCAGATTCCCCTATCAATAATGATATGAACTATGGTGCGACAAAATCAAGCAACGCTATCTCTACGCGTAGTGGGGGCTACAAGGCGAGTGATGGGGAGTTTAATGTCGCCTATGAGGGAAAGGGCTGGTTTGTCGTAGGGGAGCAAAAAAGCGGGAGTTTTGAGATAAAAGATGATGGTTATGAAAAAAAGCAAAAAAACTACTTCACACGCGATGGCTCATTCCTACGCGATGGAGAGGGCTACATCGTCAATACAAGCGGATACTATATGTATGGTGTGGATTTGGGTAAAATTAAAGATGGAATCTACACTTCAAATAAGAGCGAAGAAGTTGATTTTGCAGCCCTTGCTTCAGGCAAACTTCAGCCTATGCAAGTCCCGCAGAATCTTTACTATCGCCCCGTGCTTACCACAAAGCTTGATGTAAGTGCAAATCTTAATAAAAATGAAAATGCCACTTCTGTGTCATCTTTTTTTAAAAATAAAGATGGTGAGTTTGATGTTGAACGATTTATGGATACGGATATTAATGCCTTTGCCACTGATGATACGCCACTTAATGCCCCAAGCTACAATGAAGTGCGTCTTACTATAGATAAAGATGACAAAAAGGAGACTTTGAGCTTTAAATATGGTGATGGTGGAGCGGAAGCGGGAGAATTCCGCACTTTTAATGATTTAAAAAATCTCCTGCGTGAAAAAGTCGGGCTAGATTTGGAAGTGAGTAAAGGGGTTGATGGAAAAGTTGGTGAGAAAGTAAGCCTAGAGCTAAAAAATAACTCTTATAAGAATCTTAACCTTGAGCTTGGAGGGAGTCTTTTTGAAAAGCTAGGATTCAAGGGCAAGAATGAAAATTTTAGTAGTGGCGTTGGAGCAAACTTTAATACAAATAAAGCCTATGAAAAAAATGCTATCGTGCAATATAAGGGAGTTTCATTTATCCGCACAGGTGAGTTGGGAACAAGCGAAGATCCATTTATGGATAAGGAAAATTGGAAGATTCTAGATAGCAGTGCATTAAGTCAATGGAGTGATAATACTACTTATCTTGAGGGAGATGTTGTGCAGAGTGAGGGTAAAATCTTTCAACGCATAAACTCCGCAGGAAATAATCCAATCAATGAAGGGAATTGGGAAGAGCTAGGCAGTGTAGAATCTGCCTTGCCCCCAAGCTATGCTAAAGGCAGCACTTATCAGGTTGATGATATTGTAAGCCGTGATGGCAAACTCTATCGCAAAATCGTAGATAGTGGCTCAAGCGATCCTAAGCTTGATAATGTCGGTTGGCAGGAGATTAGAGGGGATAGCTTCTTTAGCGAGTTTATTCAAATGCCAAGCTATCAAACCAATGTAGAAATCTATGATGAAAGTGGCAAGAAATTCCTAGTCCAAAGCCATTACTTTATGGTGCAATCGGGCAATCCTGAATCCGAGCCGCCAATCAAGGAAAAATGGGAGGTGCATTCAGCCGTGTTTGACCAGCACGGAGAGATTATGATAAGCCCCGATTATGTGGTGCATAATATTGAATTTGATAGCGATGGTAAGCCAACTGCACAGCCCGTTGAACTAAGTTTTGGCGATAAGAGCTTGACATATAATATCGCAGGAGCAAAGGATATGCAAAGCTCAAACTTTGTATATAGAGATTCTGCAATCTTAGGAAAAGACCAAGATGGACGCTCTGAAGGGCATTTGCGTGATGTAAGGATTGATAAAGATGGCATTATATTCCTTGCTTTTGATAATGGAGCGTATGAGCCTATGGGACGCGTGGGTATTGCGGCATTTGTTAATGATCAGGGCTTAAGGAAAGTAGGTGGGAATCTTTTTGAGATGACAGAAATGATTGTAAATGGCGATGCAAGCACCATTAGTGGGAAGCCCATTTTAGGCTGGGAAGGGCTTAATCTTAAGTTTGGCTCGGTGCTGTATAAACATTTAGAAACAAGTAATGTTGATGTGGGAAATGCCTTAACGGAGCTGATTGTTATGCAAAGAGGCTATTCTATGAATGCCAAAGCCTTTACCACAGGCGATGATTTAGTCAAAGAAGCACTCAATCTTAAACGCTAAGATTCTGCATTTTTGTAAATCCTGTATAAATTTTGCGTGAATCTTAGAATAAACTTGCCAAAATTTAAAATGTGTTTTTTTTGTATTGTGTGGGCTTTAGATTCTAATTGAAAGGGCAAAAATGAAAAATGCAATACAAAACATAGCAGTTGGAGTTGTAGCAATCCCATCGCTTATCTTGGCACTTATAGGTTGCGGTGATGATAAAAAGGCAGGGTAGCAAAAGTTTCAGCCAGATTCTTACTATGAGAATAAAAGTGTGCAAGAGCTAGAATCTTTATGTGAAAATAATGACTTAAAGGCTTGTCATAGAGCAGGGGTAAAACATACAAACATATCAAAATCTCTTGAATTGTTTGAAAAATCGTGTAATGGTGGCTATGGAAGGGGCTGTATCGGTTTGGGAGATGCCTATGAAAATGGCAAAGGTGTAGAGCAGAATACACAAAAAGCTATAGAGTTTTATAATAAAACCATAGAACTTGGTGAAAGTTTGGGATATGTTTTTCTTGCAAAATTATATACGGAAGGCAAAAGGGCAAAGCAGGATTACATCAAAGCATTTGAGTATTATCAAAAAGGCTATGAGCAAGAAAATAATTTGTTGTGTTTTAAGGTGGGTATTGCTTATTATGAGGGCAAAGGTGTGAAACAAGACTTGACGAAATCAAAAGAGATTTTTGAAAGCCTATGTGAAAAAAATGATAAGTTTGGCTGTGCTTCGTTAGGAGAGCAATATGAAAATGGAAAGGGTGTGCGTCAAGACTTTACAAAGGCAAAAGAGCTGTATGGTAAAGCTTGTGATTTAGGCGAACAGCTTGGCTGTGATTCTTACAAAAAACTGCAACAACAGGGTTATTAGAATCTCAATGTAGAATCTAGATTCCAGAATCTTATCTTTTCTTCATATTGGGTATGTAAGCACGACAATCTTTGCTAGATTCTATGCTAGATACTCTGCCTTTAGGCAAGGTATAGCAATTTTTAGAATCTAAGTTTCTATCTTTTCACTAACACCGCCACAAACAAAGCCTATCAAATAAATGCATTTGCTAGTTTTTGACTCACTTTGTAATTATGTCTTTAAGATTTATCTTTTTTTGGCAAACCTTAAAACTTTTCATCACCACATTAGCATTCCCATTGCTTATAGTTCCCAAATTGACGCAATCCCTCATACAGAGCTGCACCCACACTTGTGGCGAGATTCACACTTCTAATGCCTTTTACCATAGGTAGCCTATACGCCCTAGCAGATTCTGCCAAGCTAGAATCTAGTCCCCTATCCTCTCGCCCAAAATACAAAAATCCCCCTTGTGAAAAATCCGCCTGATAATACAGCTTTTTTGCCTTTGTGCTAAAGAAAAAATGTCGCTCATTTATGGGGTGCTTCTCCCAAAACTCCTTTAGATTCTGCCATTCATACACTTGCAGATTCTGCCAATAATCAAGCCCTGCGCGTTTAAGCTCTTTTTGCTCCACTCTAAAACCCAATGGGTGGATTAAATGCAAAATAGAATCTGTGGCTACACACAACCGCCCTATATTACCTGTATTTTGTGGAATCTGTGGCTCAACAAGCACGATATGAAAAGTATCCATTCTCTTAACCTTTTAAATGCTCATTCAAAGTAAAAGCCACACTTTAACACACTGAGCATAATAAAAACACCTAAATACATTGTCTTTAAGCTATCTATGTGCGATTTTAGATACAATCGCAGGGCTTTTTTTAGCATATTTTACTCTAGGAGGGCTTCTTATGGATTTTCTCACAAATCTTAGTGAAGGTTGGCAGTTTGGCATTCAGCTCTTTGTCGTGCTTGTTTGTCTTTTTTATGGTGCGAGAAAGGGCGGCATTGCCTTAGGTTTGCTCGGTGGAATTGGGCTTTTGGTCCTTGCATTTGGATTTAATGTTGCCCCGGGCAAACCAGCTATTTCTGTTATGCTCACAATTCTAGCTGTTGTTGTAGCAAGTGCGACGCTTCAAGCAAGTGGTGGGCTAGATGTGATGTTGCAGATTGCAGAGCGTGTGCTAAGAAAAAATCCAAAATTTTTAACGATTTTAGCACCTTTTGTTACCTGCTTCCTTACAATCCTATGCGGGACAGGACATGTAGTTTATACAATGATGCCAATCATTTACGACATTGCGATTAAAAACAATATCCGCCCAGAGCGTCCTATGGCAGCAAGCTCCATTAGCTCACAAATGGGCATTATCGCTTCACCTGTATCTGTTGCGGTTGTAAGCCTTACAGCATTACTTTTGGAGGCAGACAATAAACTCGCAGGATTTGATGGCTATGTCAATCTATTGCAAATTACAATCCCAAGCACACTTTTTGGCGTTTTGTGTATTGGAATCTTCTCGTGGTTTAGAGGCAAGGATTTGGATAAAGATGAAGAGTTTCAAGAAAAAATCAAAGATCCAGAGTTCAAAAAATATGTTTATGGTGATTCTAAAACGCTTCTAGGTGTCAAGCTTCCTTTCAAAGATTGGTTAGCTATGTGGATTTTCCTAGGTGCAATCGTTGTTGTGGCTGTGCTTGGAGCATTCCCAGAGTTGCGTCCTTCTTTTGAAGTTAAAGGTGCATTAAAACCTATGAGTATGGTGGATACGATTCAAATGTTTATGCTTTTAGCTGGTTCTGCGTTGCTGATTTTTACAAATGTAGATGCGGGTAAAATTGGCAAGAATGAGATTTTCCGCTCTGGTATGATAGCTCTTGTAGCAGTATTTGGAATCTCGTGGATGGCGGATACAATGTTTGCTGTGCATACGCCGATGATGAAAGAAGCTTTGGGAGATATTGTTAAAGCACAACCTTGGACTTATGCGATTATGCTTCTTTTAATCTCAAAATTTGTTAATTCTCAAGCAGCAGCAATTGCAGCATTTGTGCCTTTAGCTCTTGGCATTGGAGTTGAACCCGGAATTGTTATAGCTTTTGCAGCGGCGTGCTATGGCTATTACATTTTGCCAACTTACCCAAGCGACTTGGCGACGATTCAGTTTGATAGAAGCGGCACAACGCATATTGGAAAGTTTGTTATTAATCATAGCTTTATTTTGCCGGGCTTAATTGGTGTATGCAGCTCTTGTGTAGCTGGATATGTGATAGCTCTAGCAGCTGGATATTTATAATCTATGATAGAATCTCACATTTGTGAGATTCTACTTTTTTTTGTTTATAAAGGATTATTATGGCTTATCTTTTGCTAACAGGGGCAAGTGGCTATATTGGCTCACATACTGCTTATGCGTTTTTGAAAAATACAGATTATCAGCTTGTTATTCTCGATGATTTAAGCACAGGTTTTATAGAAAATATTACCTATTTGCAAGAAACTTTCAAGGATAGAATCACATTCATTCAAAGCAATATCAATGACTTGCAAAAAATGCGTTCCTTGCTTATGCAATATCAATTTGAGGCGGTGATTCACTTTGCGGCGTCTTTGATTGTTGGAGAATCTGTGCTTAAACCATTGCAATACTATATAAATAACACAATCAATACAACACATCTTGTCAATCTTTGTGTAGAATGCGGGGTGAAGCACTTTATCTTTAGCTCCACAGCTGCTGTATATGGGGAGCCAGATATATCGCTTATCCCCATTGATGAGAATGCCCCGCTTTTACCCATTAATCCCTATGGGGCTTCAAAGATGATGAGTGAGCGGATTTTAAGCGATACTGCAAAAGTGATTGAGAATTTTAACTATGTGGCGTTGCGGTATTTTAATGTCGCTGGGGCGAGTATGGATAACACGCAAGAGCTGCTCTCACAACACAAGGGCTTAGGACAAAGAAGTAAAAATGCCACACATCTTATCAAAGTCGCGTGTGAATGTGCGTGTGGAAAGCGGGAAAGTATGGGGATTTTTGGAACAGATTATCCCACAAAAGATGGCACTTGCATTCGCGATTATATCCATATTGATGACTTGGCAAATGCTCATCTTGAAGCGTTAAAATATTTGCAACAGACAGAGCAATCAAATGTCTTTAATGTCGGCTACTCTCAAGGGTATAGCGTTAAGGAAGTTATAGAGATTGTCAAAGAAGTGAGTGGGGTGGATTTTAAAGTCATTGCAGAATCTAGGCGAGAGGGCGACCCCATTGAGCTTAGTGCGAAAAATGAAAAGATTCTCTCACTCACACATTGGCGACCACAATTTAATGACTTGAGAAAAATTATCCAAAGTGCGTATGAGTGGGAAAGGGCATTGTCCTAGCCCATCTTCAAGGCAGATTCCGCTTTTGCAGAATCTGCCTTATGGCACAACTTCTACAACGCAAATAAATCACTAAATTCATTAAACGCCATAGATTCTAGTTTGGCTTGATCACTGCAAACTGCCTTAATCTGCCCGCATTTTTTCGGGCTAAGTTTTAGGGCGATATTGCGCTCAAACTTAGCTACAAGCACAGGGATTCCCTCTGCTCTTCTGCGTTTATGTCCGATAGGATATTCTACCTCTACCTTTTCACTCTTGCTGCCATCTTTGTAGAAAATCTGCACCGCATTAGCGATTGAGCGTTTATCGGCTTCTAAATACTCACGCGTATAGCAGTCATCTACTTCTACTACCATTTTATCACGCAGGGCGTCAATGCGTCTATCACTCGCCACAGAGTCTTCATAATCTTCTGCGGTCAATCGCCCAAACACAAGCGGCACAGCCACCATATACTGAATGCAGTGATCCCTATCAGCAGGGTTTGCAAGCTCGCCGACTTTGTTGATGATTCTATGTCCAGATTCTTGCGTGGTAATCACAATTTTTTCAATAGAATCTAATTTGTCTTTTACTTCATTATGCAGTTTCAACGCACATTCTACGGCAGTTTGCGCGTGGAACTCCGCTGGGAAGCTGATTTTAAACAGCACATTTTCCATTACATAGCTGCCAAATTCTTGCGGGATAGTGAGCTTTTTGCCCCGCATTTTCACATCTTCAAATCCCCAGAATTCCGCACTTAACGCACTTGGATAGCCCATTTCTCCACTTATTGCTTTCAAGGCTAGATTTACACCCCTTGAGCTTGCATCCCCTGCTGCCCAGCTTTTGCGTGAGCCTGTGTTTGGTGCGTGGCGATATGTCCGCAAAGCCCCGCCATCAATGAATGCGTGGCTCACCGCATTTCTCACCTCTTCAAAGCTCCCGCCAAGCATAGCACACGCTACGGCGGTAGAAGCGATTCTAACAAGTAGCACGTGGTCTAGCCCCACTTTATTGAAGCAATTATCTAACGCAAGCACACCTTGAATCTCGTGTGCTTTAATCATAGCACTAAGCACATCTTTGACTTTCAAAGGCTCTTTACCTTCAGCAATATTTTTGCGGCTTAGATAGTCAGCTACCGCCCAAATCGCCCCTAGGTTATCGCTAGGGTGTCCCCACTCTGCTGCTAACCAAGTATCGTTAAAATCAAGCCATCTTACCATAGCTCCCACATTAAACGCCGCTCTCTCTGGCTCTAATTGATAGCTAGTCCCCGGGATTTTCGCTCCCAAAGGGCGAAACTCCGCACCTTCTACAACAGGTCCTAAAAGCTTAGTGCAAGCCGGAAAGTTTAAAGCCAAAAGCCCACAACCTATCGTATCCATAAGGCAGTATCTCGCTGTCTCATACGCTAAAGGGGAGTTAATCTTATACTCCAACGCATAACGCGCAATTTTTGTTAGCAGCTCATCAAATTCTGGTCGTTTGGTATCCAGTGTTCCCATATCGGCACTCATTACATTCTCCTTGTAATTAAAGTATAGTTGAAATTCACCCTTGTCTATCCATTTGCAAGATTTAGGGATTTTTACAATAGTCATTACCCTTAAAGGTAACTCCTATTGTAAAAATCCCTAAAAACTCACAAAGCAACAGAGCAATGGCTAGAATTTATACTTCACAAATCTACATAAATTCGTAAAGTTGCAGAATCTAGATTCTAGATTCACCGCCGCTGATTGCCAAGCTAAATATTTAGATTCCCGCTCGGCAAGACTCAAGTCGCCTAAGCGAAAGTATTTGCGAGGAAAAATCGTGGTTTTTGCGTTAGACGGGTTTGACTTCGTCTGCACCAAGTGAGCCAACGAGAAGCTACCTTAAGTGGTAGTGCCGAAGTTGGCAAACGCAGAATCCGCGATTTTAACCGCAAAGACAACGCGCAAAAGCACACAAAAGACTAACGCTCACTTAGTGGCACAAATGCCTTGTTCTCCGGTCCCGTATATTCCGAACTAGGACGGATAAGCTTATTATTACTCCTTTGCTCAAAGATATGTGCCAACCACCCTGCCGTGCGCGAAAAGATAAAAATCGGCGTGAAATAAGGCGTTGGAATCCCCATAAAGTGATAGGCACTCGCACTATAAAAATCAAGATTAGGGAAAAGCTTTTTTTGATCCCACATTGCCTTTTCTATGGCTTCACTTATGGGATATAGCCCTTTTGTATCTTTCACATCTTCACTCAATTTTTTACTCCACGCTTTTATCACTACATTGCGTGGATCTTTTTCCACATATACGCGATGCCCAAAGCCCATAATCTTATCTTTTCTAGCAAGTTTATCTAAGATTCCTTGCGTGGCTTGCTCTGGGCTAGAAAACTCTTCTATTAGCTCCATTGCCGCTTCATTTGCTCCGCCGTGCAGCGGTCCTCTTAATGCCCCAATCGCCCCAGTAATGCCTGCATACACATCAGACATTGTTGCCGTAATCACCCTTGCAGTAAATGTAGAGGCATTAAACTCGTGCTCTGCATACAGAATCAAACTTGCGTGCATTGCCTTTACCCATAGCTCTTTTGGCTCTTTTTGGTGCAAGGATTCTAGGAAATACCCAGCAATAGAATCTTGCTTAGATTCTGTGCTTATCTCCTTACCACTTGTATGATAATGATGCCAAAAAGTTAGCACACTTGGGAAAACGCCTAAAAGCCTTGTGCCAATTTTTTGCTGATTTGGAAAAGATGCTTTAAACACATCATATTCTTCTTTCTCCAAACAGCCAAGAGCAGAACACGCACTTCGCATAACATCCATAGGGTGCGCATCTTTTGGCAAAAGTTTTAGCACTTCTTTTAGCTCTTTTGGTAAGCTTCGTGCGGCTATTAGCTCTTTTTTAAAAGATTCTAGCTCTGCCTTATTTGGCAGTTTTTCTCTCAAAAGCAAATATGCCACTTCCTCAAACTCACAATGCTCTGCTAAATCATAAATATCATAGCCTCTATAATTTAGCCCGTGTCCTGTGCCACAAGTGCAGATTGCTGATTCTCCTGCGCTTATCCCTGCTAAGCCACCTACTTTTTTTGCGACTTTTTCTGTTGGTGCTGCCATTTTCTCTCCTTTTCTTGTAGATTATTTTTTGCTTTTAAAGAGTGTGTCGAGCTTTTGCTCATACTCGTGATAGCCAAGCATTTCATAGAGTTCATCGCGTGTTTGCATAGAATCTATGCTATTTTTTTGTGAGCCATTATTGATAATATCCTTAAACACCGCTAATGCCGCCTTATTCATCGCCCTTGCCGCAGATAGCGGATAAAGCACCATAGAGATTCCTACATTTTTTAGCTCATCTTTGGTGAAGTAAGGCGTTTTACCAAACTCTGTGATATTTGCCAGCACCGGCACTTTTATCACATCGGTAAATTGCTTATACTCTTCTAGCGTATGGATTGCTTCAGCAAAGATCATATCCGCTCCTGCTTCTACATAGGCTAATGCCCGCTCAATCGCTGCTTGTTGCCCATCACTTGCGTGGGCATCAGTGCGTGCCATTACCACAAAGCTAGAATCTATTTTCGCATCCATTGCCGCTTTGATCCTATCGCACATTTCCTCTTTGCTGACAAGCTCTTTATTTGGGCGATGTCCGCAACGTTTTTGCGCGACTTGGTCTTCTATATGGCAGCCTGCCGCACCACTTCGTGTTAAATCCTTAATCGTGCGAGCGATATTAAATGCCCCACCCCAGCCCGTATCGGCATCTACAAGCAAGGGTAAATCACTTACCGCCGTGATGCGGCGCACATCAATACACACATCTTCTAATGAGCTAATGCCAAGATCAGGCACACCTAAGCTCATCGCTGCTAATGCCCCACCGCTTAGATAAAGGGCTTTTGCACCGCTTTTTTGTGCTTGTATGGCAGAATACGCGTTAATCACACCGATAATTTGCAAAGGATTATTGTCCTTTAATGCCTCTCTAAATTTCTGTCCTGCTGTTTTCATTTTGCCTCCTTTGTGGTTTTGGATTTTGGATAGCCAAGATTCTGCAATGCTGCCTCAATCTCGGGCATAACGCTAGAATCTTCAATCGTGCTAGGCATTTTCCATTCATTGCCATCAGCAATATCACGCATTGTGCCTCGCAAGATTTTGCCACTTCTAGTTTTTGGCAGTCGTTTAACTACTGCGACAATGTGTAGTGAAGCCACCGCACCGATCTCTTCTCTCACAAGCTGCACGACACCTTCACACAAGCTTTGCACATCTCGCTCTAGTCCATCTTTTAGCACGACAAAGGCGAGCGGGATCTCGCCCTTTAACTCATCATTGACACCAATGACCGCGCACTCCGCGATGTCTGGGTGCTTAGAAATTGCCTCTTCCATACCGCCGGTTGATAGTCTATGTCCTGCGACATTGATGACGCCATCCATTCGCCCCATTACAAACACATAGCCATCTTTATCAATATAGCCACTATCACCTGTGAGATAATAGCCCGGATAGTGATTGAGATATGCTCTCTTATATCTTGCATCATCGCCCCAGATTCCCATTAGACACGCAGGGGGCAGAGGGAGCTTGATGACAAGATTGCCTAGCTTCCCAGCCTTGCACTCTTTGCCATCTTCATCAAGCACCTTGACATTAAATCCGGGCATTGGCTTTGTGGGGGAGCCGGGCTTTACAGGCATTTGCTCTAGTCCTAGTGGATTTGCCGCTATCGCCCAGCCTGTTTCTGTCTGCCACCAGTGGTCAATTACAGGCTTTTTGACAAGCTTTTCAATCCATTGCAATGTATCGCTATCGCATCGCTCCCCTGCGACAAATACCGCCCTAAGTGAGCTAATATCATATTTCTTAAGCCATTCGCCTTTGGAATCTTCTTTTTTAATCGCTCTAAATGCCGTTGGAGCAGAAAATAGGATATTTACTTTATACTCTTGCACCACACGCCAAAACGCCCCCGGATTTGGCGTTTTGACAGGTTTGCCCTCATAGAGAATTGTCGTGCAGCCATTCATCAATGTCGCATACACAATATAGCTATGCCCCACAACCCAACCTACATCACTTGCTGCCCAAAATACATCGCCGGGCTTTGCGTTATAAATATTATCCATAGACCACTTCATCGCCACAGAATGCCCACCATTACTGCGGATAACACCCTTTGGCTTACCAGTCGTACCAGAGGTATAAAGCACATAGAGCGGATCAGTCGCATCTACAGGCACACATTCTACCGGATCTGTTTTTTCCTCTTCACTCTCCCAATCCACATCTCGCCAAGGCAGCATATTCGCCCTTTCTTGTGGGCGTTGCCAAACAAGGCAGGTGGTGGGCTTATGGCTAGAGCTTTTAATGGCTTCATCTAAGATAGGCTTATACTTCACCACACGAGAGATCTCTATCCCACAAGAAGCACTCATAATCACCCGCGGCTTTGCATCTTCTATGCGTGAAGCAAGCTCGTGTGCGGCAAATCCACCAAAGACCACACTATGAATCGCCCCAATCCTAGCACAAGCAAGCATTGCAATCACTGCTTCTGGAATCATAGGCATATAAATAAGCACCCTATCGCCTTTTACTACGCCTTTATTGACTAAGATTCCAGCAGTTTTTGCCACTCTTTTGCGGAGTTCTTTATAGGTGTAGGATCTTTTTGTATCCGTTACAGGCGAGTCATAATGTAATGCTACTTGATCGCCTCTGCCATTTTCTATATGCAAATCAAGTGCGTTATAGCAGGTATTCATACACCCACCGACAAACCACCGATAATGATCATTAACAACATCAAGCACCTTATCCCATTCGTGATACCAATGCACCTTTTTAGCAGCTTCTGCCCAAAAGGCTTCTGGATTCTCAATGGATTGTTTATACACTTCTTGATATGTGGGCATTTCTACCTCCTTGAAAATTTGACTAGGGGTTTATTCTAACTTGAAAGGATAGATTTGCTATGAACAATTTTTGCTTTTTAAATGCAAGTTTTGAACATAAATGCTATAATTGAACAAAAAATGTGCATTTTTCACAAAATCTTAACCCAAAAAGACATTCAAGGATTGTTATGGCATTTGGAGCATTAGAAAAACTCATTATTATTTATCAAAAATCAGGCTTAAGCATGTCAAAATTTGCCAAAATCATCGGTAAAGATAGACGCACACTCACTTCGTGGATTGATAAAAGTGTTACAAAAACACCACAGGCTGAAGTTTTTGAATCTATCAATGCCTTTTTTCGCTATCCAAGCAGAATCTGGGAGCAAGACTGCAAGGAAGATGAGTTTTTCTCCCTATTAAAAGCCCTACCACAAAGTGAAATAAAAATTATAGATAGAGGCTATGAGGGGGGACTAGCCTATATTTTAGACAAAGAATCTAAAAGACGCTTTGTAATTCACCCTCGGTTTCCTTCACCCGCATATCGCGATAAAATTGTTACTTTTCCCTACAAATTTGGGCTTTCTCCTCACGCTGCACAGCTTCGCAAAAAACGCTATGAGCTTATGCTTGAACACGGATTTGAAAGCATTGAATGGTATAGTATAGAATCTTTGCTTCGCTTTGCTTTCTCTCCTATTGGTAACCTTTATACAAATACACAAAAAATAGCCGTTTTAGAGCTTATGCTTGAAAGTTTAGAGGATAATTACAATAAAAGTTTGTATCTTTTTGATTCATATAGCACTAAAATTTTTGGTGTTGATAGCACATATATTTCGCTTCAACCTCAAGATGATTTAATGTTTGTAAAAATGCCTATAGATTCTATGATTCTAGAGATTACAAACAAAACACTCGTGCATAGAATCCACAAGCATTTCACCTCTCCTAGCCACGCTCCAAAGCATATTCCAAAAGACTATGCTCCACAGATTCTAAAGCTCTGCCTAGAATGTATTACACAGCAAAAAGATATGTTACACTTTTGCACAATGATAGCAGATAAGACACCTTATAGCCCACTTTTTATAAGCACACTCTCCAAAGATTTGCACCACCATTTTGACAAAACTGCACCCTAAAGCATTGTCTTTATTTTTGATACAATATCTCCATTTATTTTACACAAAGAATTTAATATGCTTACACTACGCAAAGCAGAGCAACGCGGGCATTTCAATCACGGTTGGCTTGATACCTATCATAGCTTTTCATTTGCAGGATATTATGATGAGAGGTTTATGGGTTTTAGTGCATTGCGTATCATCAATGAAGACAGGGTAGAGCCAAGTCAGGGTTTTGGGACTCATTCGCATAAGGATATGGAGATCTTAACTTATGTGCTAAGCGGGACAATCGCACATAAAGATAGTATGGGAAATGAAGAGCGTGTGCCAAGTGGGGAGTTTCAAATAATGAGTGCAGGCAGTGGTATCACGCATTCAGAGTTTAATCTTTTAAGTGAGCCGTTTGCATTTTTATCAAATTTGGATTAAGCCAAATGAGCTAGGCATTACTCCACGATATAAGCAAAAAGCTTTTGACAAGAGTAAAAACAAAACACTTATTTTATCCCCAGATGCACAGCAAGATTCTCTAAAGGTGTATCAAGATATGCGATTGTGGTTATATAGAGATATTGCAAATGAAACTTTTAGCTTTGAAAGTGGCAGAAAAGCTTATATCCAAGTGGTGCGTGGCAAACTAGAGATAGAATCTAGTCAAACGCAACCTTTTATCATAGAAACAAGCGATGGGATAATGTGCTAATCTAGCTTTAATCTTAAAGGCTTAGATTCTAGCAATGAAGTGCTGATTTTTGACTTGCCTTAAATGCAAAACCGATTCTTATGATGAGTGTCTTTGCTTTAGCCACTCATTAAATCTCGCCACATAGCTCCAAAAAAGTGGAATAAAAAAGATAGCAATAAATGTTGCTGCAAGCATTCCGCCAATCACACCCGTGCCGATAGCGTGTCGGCTAGCACTTCCTGCTCCACTTGATAAAGCTAAAGGCAATACACCAATACTAAATGCAAGTGAAGTCATAATGATTGGGCGGAATCGGAGCTTTGCTGCACCTATAGCAGATTCTAAAATCCCTTTACCCTCTTTTTCGTGCAAATGCTGGGCAAATTCCACAATCAAAATTGCATTTTTAGCAGACAAGGCAATAAGCATCACAAGTCCAATTTGAAAATATATATCATTGCTTAACCCCCTTAGCATAGTTGCCACACACGCACCAAATACCGCAAAAGGCACAGCAGTAAGCACAGATAAAGGCATAAGCCATCGCTCATATTGCGCACATAGAATCAAGAATACAAAAATAAGCCCAAAAATAAATGCCAATTTTCCTGTGCCACTTGCATTTTTCTCTTGATAGCTTGTCCCAGAATAAGCTATTGTGTAGCCCTCCGGCAGAATTTCCTTTGCTACCCCTTCAATCACTCGCAGTGCATCACCACTTGAATAGCCCTTTGCTTCGTTGGCATTGCCGATAATTTTTGCACTTGTAAAAAGATTGAATCTATCCACAATATCCGCCCCTATAACGCGTTCAAAGCTTACAAGCGTGCTTATGGGGATTAAATCTCCATTGCTAGACTTCACAAAAATGCGGCTTAAATCTTCCGGAGATTCTCTAAACTCACTTTGAGCTTGGATATTGACTTGATATGTTTTGCCATAGAGATTAAAATCATTGACATAATGCTGCCCAAAGGTGCTTTGCATTGTAGTGAATACATCATCAACATTCACATTCATCGCTTTTGCCCGCTCTCTATCAAGATTCAAATGATATTGCGGAATATTTGCACTAAATAGACTTCTCACACCCACAAGCTCTTCGCGTTTATTTGCCTCTGCTACAAGGAGGTTGGCATACTTTTCTAAATCCTTAATACTCCCACCACTTCTATCTTGAATATACAGCTCAAAGCCTCCAACGGTTGATAAGCCCATAATTGCCGGTGGCGTTGTTACAAGACTAAAGGCATCAAGACTTGCATTAAACGCACCCATCATCTTTTGTGCGATAGCAAACGCACTCTCTTTACGCTCACTCCAATCTTTTAGCGTTACAAAAATCACCGCTCCACTTGATCGTGCCGCACTTGCCAACATATCAAACCCAGCAATCAAAAAAGCAGAATCTACACTTTCTTGTTGCCCTAAAATTGCCAAACCCTTCTTGCCTTCAGTAATTGTGCGTGAAAGTGAAGCTGCTGGAGGCAGCTGAATGAAGCTCATCATACTCCCCTTGTCTTCGCTAGGCACAAGCCCTGTGGGCAGTTTAGAAAACAGCCCCCAAGTTGTTATAAGAATAGCTACAAATAACGCTACAAGCAACATTCCACGCCGTAATGCCTTGCCTATTTGCTCACCAAATTTATGTGTCAGCCAATCAAAAAAGTCATTAAACCGCCTCACAAGATAAAAAGGCTTAGGCTCTTTTGCTTTTAAAATGGAAACGCAAAGTGCCGGAGTTAAGCTCAATGCTACAAAGCCCGAAATCACCACGGAAATAACGATTGTTATGGCAAATTGTTTATAAATTGCTCCACTAAATCCGCCAATAAATGCCACAGGGATAAAAACCGAGCAAAGCACTAGCACAATGGCAACAACCGGACCTTGAATCTCACTCATAGCCTTAAGTGTCGCTTCTTTGACAGAGTATTTTTCTCCAAGCTCATTTGTTTCAGTATGTAAGATTCTCTCCACATTTTCAATCACAATAATCGCATCATCAACAACGATTCCAATAGCCAAAATAAGCCCAAAGAGTGTGAGAAGATTGATTGAAAATCCCAACGCATACATACCTGCAAATGTCCCAATGATTGACACAGGAATGGCAATTACAGGAATGATAGTCGCACGGAAATTTTGTAAGAAAAAATACATAATAATGATAACAAGCACAATGGCTTCAATAAAGGTTTTAATCACTTCATCAATGGAGATTTTCACAAATTCTGTCGTGTTATAGACATTTTTATAATGCAATCCATTTGGGAAACTCAAAGAGAGTTCTTGCATTCTTTTTTCTACTGCATCAGCCACATCAAGGGCATTTGCTCCGGGCTGCAAGGCAATACCAAAAGCTGAAGCATTCTTGCCATCAAGCAATGGACTAACACTATAATCTTTTGCTCCAAGCTCAACCTTTGCCACATCTTTAAGACGCAACGCCGAGCCATCAGCATTTGAGCGAATGATAATATTGCCAAACTCTTCAGCACTCACAAATCGCCCCTGTGTCGTAACTGAGTAGGTAAAAGCAATATCACTTCGCATAGGCTCTTTTCCAAATGAGCCAACGGCAAATTGTGAGTTTTGCTCTGAAACGACTTTAGCTACTTCGGAGGGAGTGAGATTATTTTGTGAAAGCTTATCAATATCAAGCCAGATTCTCATAGAATAGTCTTTAGAACCAAATGGCGTTACATCACCCACTCCCGGAACGCGTTTAAGCTCGTTAATGACATTTAAGATTCCATAGTTTGCCACAAAAGTGCTGCTATGTGCAGGGTTATCCGAATACATTGCATATACTGCTAAAAGTGTAGAAGATCTTTTGCGTGTGGTAACTCCCACTCTTTGTACCTCTGTGGGAAGTTGGGCTAGGGCGGACTGAACGCGATTAGTTACATTGACAAGTGCCATATCCGCATTAGCATCATTGCTAAAAAACACATTAAGATTCATCACCCCACTCGAAGTTGAAGAAGACTTCATATATAGCATTCCCTCAACCCCATTAATACTATCCTCAATGATACTTGCCACGGTATTTGCCATTACTTCCGCGCTCGCCCCACTATAAGTCGCACTCACAACAATTTCATTTGGCACAACTTGCGGATACTCCTCAACAGGGAGAATCTTCATACAAATTACACCAACAAGTGTAATCACAATGGATAGCACCATAGCAAAAATTGGACGATTGATACAAAATTTTGACATATATCGCTCCTATTTTTTTGAATCTTGGGGCTTTGCCTCTTGTGGCTTCACATCTTGTGCTTTAGAATCCTGTGGTTTGGAATCTAGCTGTTGCAAGGGCATAGATTCAAGAATTTTTGAAAGCTGATTAAGCACGAGTATATCGCCATCTTGCAAACCGCCTGTGATAAGCACCTGATTATTACGGAGATTCTGCCCAAGGCTTACGCGTGAAATGTGAGCTTTGCCATCTTTAAGCGTATAAACATAGCTTCCTTGATTGTCTTGTAAAAGGGCAGTTTGGGGAATCGTAATAGCATTTTGTGCCTCAAAGCCCTTCAAACGCACACGCACAAATTCATTAGGCAAAAGCTTTTGCTCATCATTATCCACAATCGCCCTTGCCTTAATAGTCGCCGTTTGTGAGTCTAGCACAGAATCTACAAAATCAAGTTTGCCCTGCTTTTCATACACTTTGCCATTACCAAGCACATATTCTACTTGTATGCGGCTATTTTCTAGCCCTCGCATAAAGTAATAATCCGTATTTGGGATAGAAAATTCCGCGTAAATGGGACTAAGCTGCGTAATTGTCGTTAAAACATCTTGCCCACTGCTGCCTACAAGATTCCCCACATCATAGCTTCGCATACCGGTTTTACCACTGATACCAGCTACCACATCTGTATAGCCTAGATCAATATTCACATCATCAAGGGTCGCCTTGGCATTTGCTAGATTTGCTTGAGCGGAGAGGTAGTTTGAACGCGAAGTGTCATATTGATCAATCGTATAAACCCCTTGCTTATAGAGCTTTTCCACGCGTTTCCAATCGCGATTAGCCTTGATAAAACTTGCTTCTGCAGACTGATATTGAGCTTTGGCTTGATTAACCTTTGTAAGATAACGCGTTGGGTCTATTTTGAAAAGCAACTGCCCCTCTTTGACAATATCGCCCTCATTAAAATTCTTTGACAAAAGCACGCCCTGCACTCTCGCATACACCTTAACGCTTTGGATACTCTTTAATCTTGCAGCATATTCAAAGTTTAAAGCCACATTTTGATGGGTGATTTTTTGTGTTTCTACCTTGAGTGTGGGGGCTTGAGCCTTATTTTTTTCAGAATCAAAACAGCCTATAAATAGCACACTCACACAACTTAATAAAACTACACTCCATATTCTCACACTATAACGCATTTTCATTACTCCTTAGAATCATAGCTAATCAATTAGAAACTTTTTGTATTTTCGTGCTAAAAGTCATTTGTTGTTAAGTCAAATTAGTTGCATATACAACAAAGTAAGCTCGTATATTGTATAAAAACTTTGTGAAATAAATGTGAAAACTCATTCACACATCAAATGTAGTCTTAGATTCTATCCCTAGAATTTAGGGATAGATTTATAATTAGGCAAAATCTTTTAAAAGCAATTCTTCTGTATTCATCACACCCACACCCTTATCAAGCACCGCTTGAGCTATCTCTTGAGCCTCTTTGAGTGAGTGCATTTTTGCCGTTCCGCATTGATAGATATTAAGCTCGGGAATCTGCTTTTCATCTTGGATACGCAATACATCTCGCATACTTGCTTCCCACGCATCTTTGACCGCATAAGAATCTGGCTTACCCACCACACTCATATAAAACCCCGTGCGACAACCCATTGGCGAAATATCAATAATCTCAACTTTTGAATCATTTAAATGCTCCCGCATAAAACCAGCGATAAGATGCTCCATTGTATGGATACCCTTTTCACTTAAAAGCTCACAATTTGGACGCGTAAAACGCAAGTCAAACACACTTATCACATCTCCTTTTGGCGTCTCCATAGTCTTTGCTAATCGCACCGCAGGTGCTGGCATACGCGTATGATCTACCTTAAAACTATCTAGTAATGGCATATTCTCTCCTTTGATTTTTGATTTTAGAGCCGACATTGTAGCAAGTTTGTAAAAATGCTACAACACAAAAGGCACAACAAGCAAAGCATATCGTGCCATTTTGCCAAGTGCAATGCCTAAAATGCTAAGAATTTGATTATACCGCACAAGCCCAAGAGCGAGAGCAAAAACATCACCCACAAAAGGTAAAAATACAAAAAACGCATACAAAAACCCATATTTTTGAATCTTAGGAGCAAGATGTGTGATTTTCTCTCTCGCCTTTGGGAAAAACCGCATAATCACAGCATATCCACCAAAATAGGCTAAATAATATGTGCTTAAACTCCCAAGCGTATTGCCAAGACTTGCCACACTCCACACAGCCAAAGGCTCAAACCCCATCGCCATAAAACCCACAACAAAAGCTTCCGAGCCAAGCGGATAAAGTGTGCTTGCCACAAAACACACCACAAACAACCCAATCAAGCCATATTCATAATATTCTGTCATTTTTTTCTATTCTTCGCCCAACGCATTTTTTTGCAAACTCACCGCAGATTCTATTCCAAAATAACAAATCCAAAAATTGCAAAGCAACGCTTGCACGAAATGCAAAAAAAGCTCCAAGCCAAGTAGTAAAATCTAAAAAGTTTTAATATTTTGCAAAGTTAGCTCTAATAATCTCTCTCTTGCTTTGTCATACGCCCACGCTACGTGTGGAGTGATAAGAATCTTATCAGCTATTTTTTTATCCAAAAATGGGTGATTTGGCTTCATCGGTTCAATCTCAAGCACATCTGTGCCAAAGTACATATCCTTATTTTTCAAAAAAGCTGCCATATCATCTTCATTGACAATCCCACCGCGACCGACATTGATTAAAATCGCCTTATCTTTTATCAAAGGGAGATTCTTATGATTAAGCAGATTTTGCGTTTGGGGATTTAGCGGAGCGTGAATAGAGATAATATCACTTTGTGAGAGAATCTCATCTAGCTCTTTGCGAGTAAAATCACTTTGCGTATTTTTGCCACTTGTGGAATAATAGCTAACTTCCGCCCCAAAAGCCCGTGCAAGATTCCCTACTCTCTGCCCAATACTCCCAAAGCCGATAATCCCCCATTGTAAATTTTCTAACTCCCTTAATCCGCCATTAATATGCACAAAAGTATCACTCTCACACCAAGCCCCACTTTTGCAATACGCATCATAATACCCTAGTCGTGCCAAAAGATGCAAAGCTATGCTAAAAGTATGCTGTGCAACAGCGGTTGTAGAGTATCCAGCGACATTTTTTACTACAATCCCTCTCTTTTTAGCAAAGTCTAAATCCACATTATTCATACCCGTAGCGGTAATGCAAATAAGCTTTAAATCTGGCAATTTTGAAAGCACATTTTCATCAAGCACAACTTTATTTGTAAGCACCACATCTGCCCCAGCACATCGCTCTACCCGCTCGTGTGGCAATGTAATACCATAGCTTACAAACTCTCCTAAAGCCTTGAATCTACTCAAATCACAATCGCCCAAAGTGTTGCCATCAAGTAAAACTATTTTCATTCACATCTCCTTTTTTGTGCATTTTGAGATATAATACATCTCATCTTTGAATAAGGGGCAAAATAAATGCAAAAAAATGCAAAGGTTGTGAAGATATTGCTAGATTCTCTCCCATTTATTAGAATCTTTAGGGGAGAGATTATCGTCATTAAATATGGCGGTGCAGCCCAAAGCAGCCTAGATTTGAAAGAAAAATTTACCCTTGATATTGTAATGATGTATATGCTAGGGCTAAAGCCTGTTATCATACACGGCGGAGGGAAACGCATTAATGAAGTGCTTGAACGCCTAAAGATTCCAAGTCAATTTGTCAATGGCTACCGCGTAACTTGCGAAGATTCTATGCGTGTGGTGGAAATGGTGCTAAGTGGGGAGATTAATAAAGAATTGACTGCTTTTTTAAACTTTCACGGCGCTAAGGCTGTGGGCATAAATGGCAAAGACGCAAACCTGCTTCAAGCAAGGGCAAAGGATAATGGCACATTGGGCTATACGGGCGAGATTACAAAGGTGAATCCAGAGTTTTTACTAAAAGTTATTGATGAAGGTTTTGTGCCTATTATCGCACCTATTGCCAATGGTGAAAACGCAAGACATCTAGGCTATAACATCAATGCTGATTTATGTGCCTGCCACATTGCCAAAGCCTTGAATGCGAAAAAAGTCATTTTTCTAAGCGACATTCCGGGTGTGCTAGATGACAATAAAGAGCTTATCTCTTCACTCACGCCCAATGAGATTAAAGAGCTTGAATCTAGAGGAGTTATTAGTGGCGGTATGATACCCAAGCTAGAAGCCTGTGTGGATTGTGTGCAAAATGGTGTAGAAAAAGCCCATATCATTGATGGTAGGGTGGAACATTCTCTGCTTTTAGAGCTTTTCACTACACAAGGTATTGGCACAGAGATTTGCAACCACCCTACCACACAAGAGGGCAAATGAAGCTAGAATCTTATCAATACAGCCTTTTGGAGCGTCTATGGCTAAAGCTTGAAGCACGATCAATGGATAAAAATACTGAATGTATTGTAGTACTCCTACCTGTTTTGCTTTTTATGCAAAAAGAGCAGCTTGAAGCACTCCTTGATGAGCTGCCAAAGATTCTAAGCTCTTATCTTAAACCCCATCTCGTGCAACGGGTCTTTGCCCATATCGTGCTAAAGCTTAAAGAATATACCAAAAATGAGCAGCTTTTTATCCAAGAGAGACAAAAGGCTTTTGAGTGTTTGGCTGAAAATATCCAGCTATATGCGATTGTGCTTGATATGGTTGATAGCACTAAAAATCCTGATAGCCTTGATTTGATTGAACAAATCGTGCGGAAAAAGTTTGATAAAGACTATCAATTAGATAAAAAGAATCTCCGCCTTTTAAGCTACCAAGAAAAGCACTGCGGCACGAAGGAGTTATAAATAATAAAGAAGCAAAGCCCCATAGCCAAAAAGCTACAAGGCAAAGAAGTTTTGATGAAAAATGCTCTAGCTTATCCTAGGGCAAACAAGCGAGTTTTAGAAGCTGTAAGTATAGCGTAAAGTTCCCTTATAATCGTAGCCTTGTGTCATCTTCACACCTGCTGTATCCATTAGGGTATGATCTGTTACAGGAACAAGAAATGCGAGTTCCACACCGTGAGCTTTAGCAAAGTTTCCACGCAAACCAAGATTGATACCAGCAAAGAAAGCGTTCTTCTCAACACCGGCTGGTTTTGCTGCATCACCGCCAACCGTATTCATACCAAGTCTCACCCCTGCAAACGCACCAAAATCAACATTTTCTTGACTAACAAAGTTGTATAGCGCATCAACATTCACACCATAATTGAAAATAAGAGTTTCTGTAGTACCAGTACCAATTTTAGTAGTTTGCTGATTATGATTCAAATGTGCATATCCTCTCACACCAAAATCTTGTGTCATAAAATACTTATACCCAGCCACAATCTCATATTCAAAACCAGAAGCAGTTGTTTTGGTATTAAGAAGACCTGTCATTTTTGTTTGAAAACTTGACATATTCAACCCAAGTCCCACAAATGCACCGCTTTCTTCTGCAACTACCGCACTACTTGCCATAGCAAGAGCTACAACTGAACTCACTAACAATTTTTTCATTGTTATTCTCCTTGTTGTAATTTTTGCTTGTTTAAAAAAACATAGCGGAGTGATTGTAGCAGGGGGGGGGGGGGGGGGGGGGGGGGGGGGGGGGGGGGGGGGGGGGGGGGGGGGGGGG
>NZ_QXJF01000011.1:0-60867 GCF_003670275.1 Helicobacter labetoulli | reverse complement strand
ACCCCCCACCTTGCCCTCCCATACCCTAACACCCTACCCCAAAACCTTTTTTTCTTTGTTTTTGCCCCGTTTGTAAATTTTGGTTTTTTAAAAAACCCCCCCCCGCCGCCCGCCCCCCCCCCCCCCCCCCATTTTGCATTAAAATCAATGCAAAATGATTGAAAAAGTAAAATCAATGTAAAGATAGGTAACATAATTTTGTTGGATAAAAACGGCGTTTAACAAGTTATAATCACATTTGATTACTCTCAAGATCACATTCCAAGGAATACCAAATGGACACAGCACGGATTCTAGAGCGGTTAGAAACGCATTTACAACAACTCAAAACCTCTCACAAGCACCCACGCAATGAAGTTAGCATAGAGTGGGTTACACAAATATGTAATCTTATTGGAATCCCAAAAGATTATGTACCACTTTGTGAGCAGATTCTCTCTTATAAGCCACCCACACGCCTTGTATGGCTGCATATGGCAGAATGCACAGGGTGTAGTGAAAGCTTTTTGCGACTTGATAAGCCCGGGGTAGAATCTTTGCTTTTAGAATATATCTCACTTGAATACCACGAGACTATTATGGGGGCTGTGGGCTTTAGTGCGAAAAAATCTCTGCACGATACGCTAAAAGAAGAGTTTATACTTGTTGTGGAGGGAGGTGTATCATCTGGAGAATGGGAGTATTTCCTCACATCAGGAGCAGATTCTCTTTCTGGCTCAAGCGAACTTCAAGAAGTCGCCAAATACGCACAAGCCATTTTTGCCATTGGCACTTGCTCTAGCTTTGGCGGGGTGCAAGCTGCATATCCTAATCCTACGCAATCTCAAGGCATTAGCACGCTTTTGGCTCAACCCATTGTGAATATCCCGGGCTGTCCGCCTAGTGAAGCCAATATGATAGGCTCACTAATGTATTATATTTTGCTCCAAGAGATTCCGCCTTGTGATAGTCTAAATCGCCCTTTATGGAGCTATGGTAAGAACCTGCACGAGATGTGCGAACGCAAGGCAAAATTTGAATCTGGGAATTTTGTAGAATCTTTTGATGATGAGCGTTTGCAAGATGGTTATTGCTTATATAAAGTGGGTTGCAAAGGACCTTATGTAGCAAATAACTGCCCAAAAGTGAAGTTTAATGCTAAGACAAGTTGGCCTGTGCGGGCGGGACACGGCTGTATTGCTTGTAGTGAGCCTGATTTTTGGGATAGCTTTGGCAAGATTGAAGAGCCAATCAATAATGCCAATGCTTATATTAAAGACAAAAAGCCCCTTAAATCTCTACCCTTAGTCCATAGGCTAGATGATACCCTATTAGATTCTACACTATGCCTTGAGCTTGATAGCTTGAGTGATACGCGTATTTATAGTCAAGAGAAGCAGAATCTCAATCTGCTTGCTGTGAGTTTTTATGCCAATCTCTCCGCACTTTTGCCATATTTAGCGAGTAAAAATAAGCTTGGAGCGAGACTTGTGGAGAACTACCACAAGTGGCGTTTAAAAGAAGAGTTAGAATCTGTGCTAGATTCTGAATCTGCTGAAGATTCTATCTCGCATAATGCAAGTGATATGCTAAAACTTGTTGGAATGATGTTTGGTAAGAGTTTAAATCACGCTCAAGTTTTGAACTTAGCCCAAAGCTACTTATTTCCACATATCAGCAAACTTGATTTTAAGCTCACTACAAAAGACAATGGCGGTTGTGAAATTGAAGTCAATAAATCCTTGCGACTACCACTGTGCTACTTGCTTGGTGGGCTAGAGATAGAGGGTGTGGCATATAGTGTGGTAAGCTCAATCTGTGAGATTTTAGCCCTTGCTCTTGTGGAGCTATGCAAGATTTACAATATCAGTCAAGTGGCGTTTAAAGGCGATCTTATGCAAAATCCGCTTATACAAGATCGCCTTGCTACCTATTTGCCAAAGTGGCTTAAGGTTGTGTGAGTTTTTAGACGAGATAGGGCTGTATAAATTTTAAGCTATCTATTGTGTTTGAGAGAAATACTAAACCTTGAAGTGTCAGCACACTACAGATTCCAGCTAAGATTCCAGCTAGGGCATCATCGCCTACAACGCCTATTCCGCCTTTCCATTCCCTATCAATTTTGCCAATAAATGAGGGTTTAGACACATCAAAGATTCTAAAAAACACAAAAGCTAAAAGGCTGTGTGCCACCCCAAAGCCTACAATCGCCATAGCTAACCACATACCCACAAGCTCATCAATCACTATGCTTTTATCATCGTGGGTTTGGGTAAGCTCCTCGTGCTTGTCAATGTGTTTAATGGCAATAAGCCCAATAAGAATGCTAAGTAAAAAAATACTCTCTTGTGAAAAATACACAATGGGCAGCCCCAAAAGCAAGGCTACCACACTCCCCATAGTGCCGGGAGCCTTAGGAGAGTAGCCACTATACAAAAGGCTTAAAAACAAGTCTTTAATAATTTTTTGCTTTTTTGTCATTATGGATTAGTCTTATTTTTGCGGATAATGCCATATTTCTTACGCTTTTCCCATAAGCTTTTGCGACTCATTCCAAGCTTTTTAGCAAGCTCTATATCGGGGTAGCGACTTTCATATTTAGTAATGATAATCTTTTCATACTCTTTGACTGATAGAATCTCCCCACTTAGCTCTACGCTATTAGACTGACGAGAGATGTCAATCACCTGTGGAAAAGCAACCTTTTCACTTGAAACGATTGAGACAATCACATTGTGCTTTAAAGCCATCTCAAGAAAATCTTTCCTATCACTCTTTTTGAGCTCTTCAAGATTGGTGATGTAGTAAATTTCATTTTTCTTTGGTGGCACACGGAATATGCTTTTCCAAGTATCTTCTTTGAGAGAATAAAATTGAAAATGAATGTGTTTTTCACGCGCATAACGCATCGCATAAATATCTGCTGCTCTTTGTGTGTTTGTCTTAATCACAAAGGGTGGATTATACAAAAAAGGCTCGGGTGTGCCTAGCTCACGCTCAATAAAACTAAAATAACTTCTATAAAACTTAATCTCCTCATTCACTTCGCGATATGTTTTATAATGCGTTATCTTACGGATAAGCTCATCAACAATGAAAGGCTTGACAATATAGTCTGTTACACCATTTCTTAAAGGTTTAATAACGGTATCATCATTAATGTAGGCAATCATTAGGATAATAATTGCCTGTGGATAGGCTTTACTTAGTTCCGTATAGCCCTCATTAATTGTCCCAAATGAAGCTAAAATCACATCATAATTATCTTTTTGCACTTCTTTGAGCGAGTGTGCGATAACGCACTCTAGGCGTGAATCGCTTAACTTATTGGCGATGCTTTGAGCCAAATAAATTTCATTTTCAATGATTAAAACTTTCATTCTTTCTCCCTTTTAAGATATTTTTGCTCATTTTTCTCCCTTTTATTGATTAGTGCCTTGCTGAATGTGTGAAAAGATTCTGCCAATCCATAAAGCCCATACTTACACTTGCCTGAACACACACGCCCTCTTTTCTCCCCACAAAGCCAAGAGATTCAGTCGTGGTAGCCTTGATATTTACACGCGATTTTGGCAAATGCAAAATTGTAGCAATACATTCACGCATTTGCGATTTATATGGGGCAATCTTAGGTGTTTGTGCCATAATGCTTATATCCACATTATGTAGCTCATAGCCCACACTCAAGGCAAAATTATAAATTTGTTGCAGAAGTTTTTTAGAATCTGCATTTTTATATGCCTGATTAGAATCTGGAAACCACTGCCCTATATCGCCCCCGCCAATAGCACCCAAAATCGCATCACTTAACGCGTGAAGTGCCACATCGCCATCACTATGGGCTTTAAACCCAAATGAAGATTCTATTTTTACTCCACCAAGCCACATTTCTTTATCATTTTCAAAACTATGCACATCAATCCCATTACCGACAAAAACACGCTTTAAAGGAACTTTAAGAAAAGGTATATGGGCAAGTAAATCACTTTTAAAAGTGAGTTTATTCATAAGGGGGCTACCCTCCACAAAAGCCACCTTTTTACCGAGTCTATGAAGCGCGGAGCTTTCATCACTAGAATCTGGATACGATTCTAAAGCGAGTCTTAACTCCTTTGTTCTACTCATCTGCGGCGTTTGGATGAGCTTAATTTCATCGCGGTTAAGATACTCTCCATTATAAAAACTTGTATCACTTACCTTAATATAAGGCACAATACAAGCCGTGCTTTCATCAATCTCATTTAATTTAGCAAACAACGCTCTAAGCACAGAATCTTGAGCATTCCACCTTGCTACATCACTCACAAGCACAAAAGGCGTATCTACATATTCTAAGGCATTACGCAGGGATTGACTTCGGCTTTTCCCACCCTGCACAACTTTGAAAGGACTCATATCCTCCATATAGGCAAAATCACTTTGCGAGGCAGTGATAAGAATATTTCTAAAAGAAAAATGCTGTGTCATCTTGCGAGTAGCCACAAGCCATAAAGGCTCTTCATCAATGCGAATCCACTGCTTTTTACAAACAAAATCATCGCAAAATCGCGTAGAATCCCCAGCTGCCATCATAATGAGTGAAATATTATCTAAAACCAAAATCTTTCCTAAAAAATGCGTAATTTATTTTTGAAAGTCGGCATTCTACCATAAAAAACAAAAAATAAACTAAAAATTGTTACTTAAATTCCCATATTGTTTAACTATTTTTTAAAGAATCAAGGTATATTTTGCAATTTTAGATAGCGTAAGCACAAAAAATAAAAAAGGATTTTCTATGAGAACACAATGGGTGCAAGAAAGATTGATGGAGGAACGCACCAAAGATTCAATTCGCACACAACTTCACTACGCCAAAAAGGGCATTATCACTAAAGAAATGGAATATGTCGCAAATATTGAGAATCTAAGCCCAGAGCTTATCCGCCAAGAGATTGAACGAGGACGACTTATTATTCCAGCAAATATTAATCACACCAATCTTGAGCCTATGGGTATTGGCATAGCCACACGCACCAAAATCAATTCAAACATCGGTAGCTCCTCTCTTGCAAGCTCCATTGAAGAAGAAGTTGAAAAGGTTAAGGTTTCTATCAAATATGGTGCGGATACGATTATGGATCTAAGCACGGGCGGGGATTTGGACGAGATAAGAGAGGTGGTTATTAACGCATCAAGCGTGCCTATTGGAACGGTGCCTATGTATCAGATTCTCTATGATGTAAAAAATGATATATTAAAGCTTGATATTGACACTATGCTTGATGTGTTAAGAAAACAAGCCAAGCAAGGGGTAAGCTATTTTACTATCCATTGTGGATTTTTACTCTCACATATGCCATTTGTGGCTAAACGAAAGATGGGAATTGTCTCGCGCGGTGGAAGCCTTATGGCAAGCTGGATGATGCACTATCACAAAGAGAATCCTTTCTATGAATATTTTGATGAGATTCTAAAAATCTGCCAAGAATATGATGTGAGTTTGTCTTTAGGGGATTCTTTGCGTCCGGGCTGCTTGTATGATGCAAGTGATGAAGCACAATTTGCTGAACTCAAAGTGCTAGGGGAGTTAGCAAAAAGGGCGTGGGAAGCTGATGTGCAAGTAATGATAGAAGGTCCCGGACATGTGCCGCTTAATCAAATTGAACGCAATGTAGAGTTACAAAAGCAATACTGCAATCAAGCACCCTTTTATGTGCTAGGACCGCTTGTTACAGATATTGCTGCTGGGTATGATCACATCGCAAGTGCCATTGGTGCGTGTGTGGCAGCGTGGAAAGGTGTAGCAATGCTCTGCTATGTAACGCCAAAGGAGCATTTGGGACTACCTAATGCCAAAGATGTAAGAGAGGGAATCTTAGCTTATAAAATCGCCGCACACGCCGCAGATATTGCTAGAGGACGCGTAGGGGCAAGAGATAGAGATGATGCGATGAGTGATGCAAGATATAGTTTTGATTGGAACAAGCAATTTGAACTCGCTCTTGACCCTGATAGAGCAAGAGAATACCACGATGAAGCCCTGCCACAAGAGGTTTTTAAAGATGCGGAGTTTTGCTCTATGTGTGGTCCAAAGTTTTGTAGCTATAAAATCTCGCAAGATATTTTCAAAGCCCACAAACAAGATGAAAAAGAGCCTATGGCAGTAAATGAATAAAATAATAAAGGAGAGAAAATGACACTTTTTGTTTGTCTCGTGCATTACACAAAGCCTTTAGGGCAGGTTACAGAGCATTTACAAGAACATAGGGAGTATCTTAAAAAAGGGTATGAAAAGGGTATTTTACTCGCCTCTGGTCCTAGAATCCCAAAAGATGGCGGCATTATCATCGGCAAGTTTGCAAGCAAAGATGAAGCCTTGCAGTTTGCAGCAAATGATCCCTACACGCATTATGATTTAGCCAAGTATGAAATATTAGAATTTGAGCCCGTGCTACACGCAGAGATTTTAAAGGATTTTTTAAGCCACTAAGAGAATGTTTTAATTCCTTGATCTTAACGCAAAATTTAGAATCTAATAACCATAATAATAAATACCATAAGTTACAAAAATGCGTATCTTAGTTTTCGTGATAGGGCGAGGGTAGTCTTTATAGGCAATTTCAATCGTGCGTTCGCTATTGCGATCCAAAAGCATATAATTTGATGAAACAATAATCTTTAGTCCGCTAATATCACCATTTGGGTGTAGGTAAAACTCCACTGCACTAAGCCCCTCTTGCCCTAGCCGTATGGCACTTGCTGGATATTCTAAATATTTTTTTGTAATGCGTCCAATATCCCGTAAATTATTGACTAAAAATTCCTGTTCCGCTATACCATAATCCCCAAATTCAGCCCCATAAAGCTCCTCTATATCTCTCCTTGTAACCTCATCAACACCCGGGAACTTCGCAAGAGCCTTTACCCTGCTTCTCTGCCTTGTAGTTTGCTGCTGCTTGCCCATGCCATCATAGAGACTTAAAGATGAGAGGTCAAATTGACTAGGATTACTTTGAGCTTTTGTATTTTGTGTTTGCTTGGGCGTTGGCGGAGTGGAGCTAAATTTGGGAGCGGCAAGTTGATTATGCGTATTTTGCTTAGATTCCATCTCTCCACCACCTAGAATCTGAAAGCCTGCCACCTTCATTTGTGGATTTATTGAAGTGCCTTTTTTAAATTGCATTTGCCCAAAACGCACAAACAAAATGCCAAGAATCACACAATGGATAAGAAAAGATATAAGTAACCACGCCCAAAGGTGAGATTTATCCTGCGATTCAAGCGGATTTTTCATTCTTTAGGGCTTCTCATCGTGGAGATATCTAGAAAGTCGCTCTTGCTTTTGCTCTAAGAGTTTGGCAAATTGATCATCAAAATGCAACTGCTCTTGGGGAGTAATGCTTTGCGGGATAGGATAGCGGTCAATGAGCGTTGTGCTTGTAGAGCCAATGAGTATTAAATACCGATAGCCATTAGATTCTATGGTTAAGATTCTATGCTTTGAATCTAGATTTTTCTGTGAGATAACCTCAATCTTTGCAGGATCAAAAACCTCCTGTTTTGGGGCAAAAGATGAAAAATATCCGCCAAAATTTCTCTTACCACTAGCTTTAGCACCCCCTTTGCTGACAATATAACGCTTCACATAAAATAGAACAAGCACAAGGACTGCCATAACAAGCAATACTGCCACATACCGCCAAGTATCAATCCCCATATCAGTTTTAAAATCAAGGGGCGATTGCAAATCTTCTTGCCCCCTCTCCGTAATAGGCTTAGACTGCTTAGTGGCTTGAGATGTAGTCTCAAGATTTGGAATCTTATGGATTGTTTGAGGTGTCTGCAAAAGCGTGTCAAGCTCACTTTGAGGTGGAGTAACCTGACTGAAAAGAACCTTAATAGCATTGCTTGACTTACTGACATTTACCCCTATAATATGTGTATCACCTATACCTATAACATAAAGACTATCTTCTATATTAAAAATTTGCACCTCACTCACAAAAGAGGCTTTAAAACTTTGATTTTTAGACCTTGCTTGAAGATTTGGAAATATCACACCCTTATAGCCATTCTGCTCAGTCAAACGCGGAGAACCATCATAGGCAGATTCTATATGGAGCAAAATCTCAATACCATCTTGTTTTGGCATAATCTCAATGTCTCTAACCTCCCCACTTGCCCCAAATAAAGAAAGCACAAGCAACAACAAGAAAGCACAAACTCTCATCTTACCCCACTATCTCTTCACAGATTCTAGACTATTTCTCACGCGTCAAATAATACACAATCGCATTGGAATCTAAAATCTCATTAATACGAATAGCAAGGTTACGCTCATATACCATAACTTCACCCTTGCCAATCACACGACCATTAATAAAAGTCTCTATACTCTCCCCTGCTGGTTTGCCAAGATCTATAATAGAGCCTTTCTCAAAACGCAAAATCTCACCCAAAGCGATTTTTGTATTGCCAAGCTCAGCATTAAAAACCACCTCCATATCAAGCAAACCGGTATAATTTTTCATCATATCTTCAAGATATGTCGCAAGCTCAATTTCCTTTGCAGAGTGAATCCGCTGCTTATCTAAGATGCTCTCTCCCGCCATTTGCACTCCCTAATTTATTTGTATATGCCCTAATGCAAGCGTCTCATATAAATGCTGCATCGCCCTTGAGCTAGTCTAAAATGCAACCCGTGGTCGTAGTTTTTAACTAAACGATGCCCCAAATACTCGGGTGTTGAAATGTTAAAATGTTTTCCAAGCTCCTCAGTCATCACCTTTGCTCTACCTACAACAAGATTGGCAAGCTCCTTTGCCATATCTTCCAAAGCTTGTTCGCTTGGATTCTCTTCACCCAAAAAATCCACACAAAAAATCCGCAAAAACGCCTTGTTAAAAAGCAAAAATACATCATTGTGTGTGCCCACCATACTAATCCTGCTTAAATAGCCCCTTTTAAGTGGCATAATCGAATCGTGAGGGGTTTTGCTAATACTCTTTTGCACGATGTCAAAAAAGCTGTTATGAATAATATCCATTGCAATGCCTTTGTTTTGATTTTGGCGTATTATACTATATTTTTTGACTACACATTTTTAAACTTTTCAACTTGGCTTAAAATTAGCTTTGTTTTTGCAAAACTCACTCACAAAGCATTCCTCACAAAGCGGTTTTAAAGCTTTACAAGTATATCGTCCAAAAAGCACAAAAGCTTGATGCAAGGTAGAAAGCTCACTTTTGAGCAAAGTTGTTAGCTCCTTTTCGGTCTCAATAGCACTCTTAGCCCCGCTTAATCCCAAGCGGTGAGATACACGAAATACATGCGTATCAACTGCCATATAATTTTGCTCAAAAAACTCTATCAGCACAACATTAGCTGTCTTTTGTCCTACACCAGAGAGCGTTTTAAGCTCTTCTTGCGTGGTTGGAATCTCCCCATTAAACTCACTCATCACTTGATTTGCCATATTGATAAGATGTTTGGCTTTATTATTAAAAAACGAAACGGATTGAATAAGTTTTTTTACATCTGCAAGGGAAGCTTGGGCTAAACTTTTTACATCTGGATACGCCCTAAAAAGAGCGGGAGTTACAAGATTTACGCGTTTGTCCGTGCATTGAGCTGAAAGCATAACGCACACAAGCAACTCATACAAATTATGATAAACAAGCTCTGTTTTGGCATTTTTGTAATGCTCCAAAAATAGAGCTTTAATAATGGGAACATCTTTCTTTTTTATCTTTTTAAAGCTTGAGTTGGGTTTTGACATCGCACTATGCTTTAGAATCTACAGATTCTAAAGGCTCAACAATAATGCTTTTTGCCTCCGAATCTCGCAGGGCTATTTGTGTATCTCCCACCATTACCGCCACTGCCAAACGCCTGATAGAATGGCTCACCACGCAACACACTCTATCTTTCACAATTCCAAAAGACATAAACCTATCTTTTAGAGCATAATCTTGTGTCTCAAAACGCACAATCTTGCACTGCTTACCCACATCACAATCATAAAGTGTCATTTCTTATAATCCTTTTTTGGTTTAATTATGTGGGCGATTATAGCTCAAATTTAGATAACAAGACTGATTTTTATCTTGAATCTAGCCCTGCAAAGATTCTGCTTTATTAAACTTTGGACCTACTCATCTTCTTTAGGCTCTTGCTGCGGGAGATTTGGCTCTATATCCCCATCATTAGAATCTTCACTCTCCTCTTGTTTTACATCTCTTGTATTTTGTCCCTCTTCCTCCATCTTAGGATTCAGGTTAGAATCTTGCGTATTTTGCTGTGTTTGCAAATCTTTTGGCTTTTGTGGGGTAACACTCTTATCAATAGCTTCAGTCAAACCACTCAAAAGATTATCTACTGGCTCTAAGATTCTGCCCACCATCTCAAATGGACTAAGCAAAATATCCTTTGCCACGCTCACTTCACTTTTTGGCTTCTCAAGTGTGCCTTTCATCACAATACCGGTTGTAAATTTTCCATCACTCCCCAAAATTACATAATCAACAAGCGGAATCTTATCAATGATAGATGCTAAAGTTTTAAGTGTTGAAGCCTTAAGCACAATATCAAGGGCTTGATTTTTAAGATTCACAAGTCCCCCACCCTCCACATCAATGGAACTTCCAACCAAATCAATATTTTCAAGCACCAAGAATTGATCATTAATCACAAAATCCACCCTGCCATTTTTCACCTCATAGCCCTCTACGCCAAGTCCGGGCTTACGGAAAGTCAGCAATGCTGGGATTGTATCAATAAGAGCAAGGACATTTTGCACAATGGCTAAATCTCTGTAAATCGTATTTTGCATACTGATTTCACCCTTTAATGCTCCCTCGTCATATATGCCCTTAAAGTTAAACAACCCGCCTTTAAAAATCTCTCTCCCCCACACGCGATTTAAAAACGCTGCACTAAAATTACTCAAACGCAAATTCGCACGAGAATACGCCATATCCACATTTGCCACACCATTACCATAAGTAACATCAGCCCGAATCACGCCATCGCGTATAGATACAGACGCCACATCTGAAGGGATAACATAACCACTCAAATAAAAATCCATATCCTTTGCTTCAAGGTATGTGATATGAGGTGAAATCTTATGCTCCCTTTCATATCGCTGCTTGGCTTTGATAAATGCCTCTTGTTCAGCCCTCTGTGCTGGAGTGAGTTTTTCTGTAGATTCACTTTCTTTATTAAGCTCCGCAAGGATAGGAATCTTACTTAAAAACACCTCATCAATCCGCAAGTTATAGCCATCAAGAATAATTTTACTAATGTTGCCATCTTTGACAAATAAAAACTTCTTGTTTTTTGAGCTTATGCGGATTCCTTTTTTATCAATCACACCTTCTAAAAAATACCGACTAAGTTTTTTAGCGTCTTTATCATACAGCGGATACTCAAGGTTACTCACCTCGCCACTTAAACTAAAGCTTTCAAAATCACTACTTTGGAGCTTAAGATTCCCACTTGGGATTCCAAAATACTGCAAAATAGGTGAGTAGGGATAAATCTTTGCAATATCACTAAGTTCAAAGACATTGAGCTTATCATTAAGAATAATATTAATGGCAAAATCGGGCAAAGTGATGATTTTTTCCTTGCCACCAAGATATCCATCTATTGTAATTTTTGGCATTTGTTTGGGATTTATTTTTACAATCTCTTCGCTAAAGCCTTTTTGAGATTCCTCATAAATGGCTTGAATAATGCGTTTTGTCAGCTCATCGCTATCTTTTGGGATAACAGGTGGTGTGGAGCTTTGCGACAGGGCTTGTGAAGTCAATGCAAATGCGTCAATAGCTAAATCCCCTTGGAGTTTAGAGCTTTTAAGATTCCACATCGCATTCAATGTGCCTTTAACACTCTTGGCATAATTTACCTTTGTGTTTAGAATCTGTATATAGGCTTTTTCAGGCGTATTTGTGAGATTAAGATTAAGATTATTCACAACAAGTGGGAAGCTTCCTAGATTCAAAGTTGTCTGCGGAGCATTGATATTACCATTAAGAGAGACTTGCGTGTGTTTATTTTTATTCTCTATATTTATATCAAGATTCACACGCAGTTTAGAATCCGCACTCCGTAGTGGCACACTCACACCATACACCTGCAACAAATCATTTAAATCATCACTCATCATCGCATTTTGAGAGCGGATAGCTATTTTGACACTAAGAGGTGGGGTGAAAACATTGCTGATTTTGACTTCCGAGCCATCAAGCTTGATATTTGTAAAAAATGGATCTTTAAGCAAAAAGGTAAGATTCTCATCTCGCATATATAAAATGATACGCGTCGCTTCAATAGGCTTAATATGCGGAGCGAGATAGACTTTTGGTGCTTCTATGGCTAAATCAAGTGCGAGTGTTTTTTGAAGTTTGGCAAAAAACTGCCCATCAAGCGTGCTTTGAAACCTAAGAGAATGCAGCTTTAACACATCATATTTAATATTTTTAAAAAGCCAATCATTGAGTGCCTGAATCTTTAGCTTCTCCACATAGGGCTTAATGGTATCAAGGTTGTAAAGATGAGAGGTTGAAGCTTCTAAATCAATTTTATAAAAATCCGTAATGCTCCGAACATATAATGTCGGTTGATCTAGTGGCGGCTCCACTTCTTCATCGCTTGTTTGAGTATCACTTATTTGATTTGGAGCTTTTGGCTTTTTAGGCTTTGGTGTGGGCTGCTTGATTGGCTCTTTTGGCGAGATAGCTATATCCATTTCAAGTGTTTTTTTCAAAGATTGATATACAAATTTCCCTTGCACCTGCAAACCAAGACTTAAAATCTCAAGCTCGTGAATGAGCAATTCTGTATCCTTGTTACTTTCCTCCACATCAAAATACGCAAAAAACTCCGGGGCGTTGATTCTGTATTCGTGTCCATCATAATGCACACTCCGCTTTTGTTCATCGGCAAAAACGACATTTTCAATATCAAGCTTCTCAAAATACGAGATAACAAACAAAAACTTTTTAATCCACCCAAGTATATCTTGAGGATCTAAAGGCATATCATCTGTCTTTTGTTTATCTTGTTTCTGCAAGGCGGATATATCAAGTTTTTCAATATTAAGAACAAGCTTGTTGTTTAATCTAAGATACAATCCTTCAATTTGAATCTGTCCAAAACTGATATGGGGGCTGTAAATGCCATTGGATAGAGTTTTATATCCCATTAGAGAAAGTGTGAGCAAAATGCCTAAAAAAACAATAATACTTACAATATGTTTTGATCTTTTTTTCATCATTGCCATAACCATTTTATTTTATTTGCTTCAGCCTGTGCAAACTAAACGCATCTTGAATCTACCTAAAGGCTCGTTACCCAAAATTATAACATACTTAAATGACAATGGAGGGCATTATAACAAGCTAGATTCTATTTTTATCCGTTTTTTAGGGCAACCACAAAGCGGATTTATTGATGTAAAAGCAGAAGTGTTACCTAAAGGGGCATTTTTTAAAGCTCTTGTGAGTTCAAAGGCTGCGACAAAAGATGTTACGCTTATTCCGGGTGAGACAATGTATTTTTTCATTCGCATTCTTTCACCAACTTTTAATCTCCCAGCAGAATCTCTTCAAATAGCCTATGATAAGTATTTTCCCTATCCTGATGGTATGATTTTCCCAGATACTTATAGTCTGCCCATTGGTATAGATTCTGATGAGATGATGAAATTGCTTTATGACATCTCCATAAAACGACACGAACAAAATGCCATAAGGCTACTTGGGACATATAATCAGGAGGAGTGGTTTAAAAATGTCAGTATTGCTTCAGTAGTGCAAAAAGAGGCAGCAAACAATCAAGAAATGCCTATTGTTGCAGCAGTTGTATTTAATCGCTTAGAAAAAAATATGCCATTGCAAATGGATGGTTCGCTCAATTACGGGCAGTATTCACACTCTAAAGTTACGCCCGAACGCATACGCAACGATGATACGCCCTACAATACCTATCGCAATAAAGGTGTGCCGCCCTACCCTGCAGGAAGTGTGAGTCTCCAAGCCATAGAAGCCGTGCTTAATCCTGCCAAGGTAGATTATCTGTATTTTGTGCGAGATAGAAGCACAGGCACACATAAATTCAGCAAAACCTACGAAGAACATCGCAGTCATTTTTAATTTTAATTTACTTTTAAGTTATTTTATCCCATAGTTAGCAAGTTAAAATTTTTTTTTAACTTTTTGTGCTAAAGTTAAAAATCTCAACACAGGCAAACTCTTAGTCAAGGAAAAAGATGTTTAATAAAATTGCTATTATCGGCGGTTCTGGCAATGTCGGCTCTCATATCGCATTTTTAGGTGCAATAAGAGGCATCGCGCGTGAAATTGCACTTTTTAGCATTGATACTCCTCGTTGTAAGGGTGTAGGACTTGACATATCTCAAGCTGCAGCTGTGTTTAATCTCCCCACACATATCAAAGGCTATGAATCTTATGAGGGACTAAGTGAAAGTGAAGTAGTCATTATTACTGCTGGAATCCCTCGCACCCCAAATATGACACGCGATGATTTGTTGCTTAAAAATGCCTCTATCGTGCGAGAAATCAGCCAAAATATCGCCAAAATCGCACCCGATGCCTTACTTCTTATCGTCTCAAACCCTCTTGATGCAATGTGTCTTGTCGCAAAACACGCAAGTGGATTTGATAGCCAAAGGGTTGTTGGTATGGCAGGTGTGCTTGATGGAGCAAGGCTAAATTATGAAAGCAAGGTCGTATTAAATGATTTTCAAACACCTATTAAGCCCTATGTGTTAGGGGCTCATAGCGATGATATGCTACCCCTACTTAGATTCTCACTCTATGGGGACAAACCTCTTGCAGCAATACTGGATTCAGATATGCAGCAGTATCTTATCAAAGAAACAAAAAATGGTGGAGCAAAAATTGTAAGCTACTATCAGCAAGGTTCGGCATATTTTGCCCCAGCGAGTGCAGCCATTAAAATGCTTGAGCTTGTTACAAATCCACAAGATGAAGACATTGTATGTAGCGTATATGTGCAAGGCGAGTATGATTTGCACGACATATACATTGGGCTTCCCGTTAAACTTGGTAAAAAAGGAGTAGAAAAGATTGTAAATTTGACACTAAATAAGCAAGAACAAGAGATGTTAAAAATCTCCGCACAAGGCATCAAAAAACAAGTTGAGATTCTCAAAAATAACGGATTGTTAAATTAGAGAATCTAAGATTATATTTATTCCAAAAAACAAGAAAGGAAAGGAAAAAATGGGTATCAAACAAGCACCAGAAAATGTGCCGGTATGGGTTGATGAGACACGCTGCAAAGCGTGTGATGTATGCGTATCGCTTTGTCCAAGCGGTGTTTTGGGTATGAAAAAAGATGAACACAAGATTCTAGGGAAAATCATCTCTGTTGCTTATCCAGAAAGCTGTATTGGGTGCAGGGAGTGTGAGTTGCATTGCCCTGATTTTGCTATCTTTGTAGCAGACAAAGATGAGTATAAATTTGCTAAAGTCAGCAAGGAAGCACAAGAGCGTGCAGCAAAAATCAAAGAAAACAAATTTATGGTGATATAAGGAGAAAAGATGCGTGAGTTAATTACAGGAGGAAACGAGCTTGTCGCGTTAGCTGCGATAGAATCAGGTTGTCGATTTTTTGGTGGCTATCCCATCACGCCATCAAGTGAAATTGCACACGAAATGAGCGTGGAGCTTCCAAAAATTGGTGGGAAATTTATCCAGATGGAAGATGAGATTAGCGGTATTGCCGTTGCTTTAGGTGCATCAATGACGGGTGTTAAGGCAATGACAGCTACTTCTGGACCGGGTATCTCGCTCAAATCTGAACAAATCGGCTATGGCTTTATGGCGGAGATTCCGCTTGTTGTGGTTGATGTTATGCGTGGGGGACCTTCTACGGGGCTTCCTACACGCGTCTCACAAGGCGATATTAATCAAGCTAAATCACCAACTCACGGGGATTTTTGCTCCATTGCACTTTGTGTTGGGAATCTACAAGAAGCCTACACACAAACTATCCGTGCTTTCAATCTTGCGGAAAAGTATATGACACCTGTTTTCTTACTGCTTGATGAAACCATAGGGCATATGCACGGGAAAACTTTAATCCCAGATTTTGAAGAGATTAAACCTACAATCTGCAATAGAGAGGAATTTAAGAGCGATCCTAAAGATTATCAGCCCTATGGTGTGCCACAAGATAAACCTGCCGTGCTTAATCCTTTCTTCAAAGGCTACAAATACCATATCACAGGACTTCATCACGGAGCAAGTGGATTCCCAACAGAAGATGAAAAGCTCTCCCAAAACCTTATTGACAGGCTTTTTAACAAAATAGAATCTCATATTGATGATATTGTTGAGTTTGAAGAATATGAGATGAATGATGCAGAGATTCTCATTATTGCTTATGGCTCTGTTTCACTCTCTGTTAAAGAGGCGATTAAGGATTTACGCAAAAATGGCATAAAGGTTGGTTTATTCCGTCCTATCACATTGTGGCCTAGCCCTACAAAACAGCTTAAAGCTCTTGGCAAGAAATTTGACAAGATTCTTATGATTGAGTTAAACAAGGGGCAGTATAAACAAGAGGTAGAACGCCTTATGCAAAAAGATGTTACTTTCTTAGGCAAGGCGAATGGACGCACAATCTCACCTGCTGAAATTATCACAAAAATCAAGGAGATGTAAGATGGCTTTTAATTACGAAGAATATCTACGAATGGATAAAATGCCAACCCTTTGGTGTTGGGGCTGTGGCGATGGTGTTATCTTAAAAAGTGTCATTCGTGCTATTGATGCACTTGGTTGGAATATGAATGATGTTTGTATTGTTAGCGGGATTGGCTGCTCTGGTCGCTTTAGCTCATATGTAAATTGCAACACCGTGCATACAACTCACGGGCGGACAATGGCGTATGCTACAGGTATCAAACTTGCCAACCCAGACAAAAAGGTCATTGTAATTTCAGGTGATGGAGATTCTATGGCAATCGGCGGGAATCACACAATTCACGCTTGTAGAAGAAATATTGACTTGAATCTTGTAATGATTAATAACTTTATCTATGGGCTTACAAACTCTCAAACCTCTCCCACAACGCCAAAGGATTTTTGGACCGTTACGGCACAATATGGCAATATTGATCCAAACTTTGATCCTTGTGAAGTGGCAAGTGCCGCAGGAGCAAGTTTTGTGGCAAGAGAGAGTGTGCTTACACCCAAAAAACTTGAAAAGGTGCTTATGGAGGGCTTTACTCATAAAGGCTTTAGCTTTTTTGATATTCATAGCAACTGCCATATTAACCTTGGACGAAAAAATAAAATGGGCGAGGCGACATCTATGCTTAAATGGATAGAATCTCGCCTTGTAAGCAAAAGCAAATTTGACACGCTTTCACCAGAAGAACGAGTGGGTAAATTCCCAACCGGTGTGCTTAAACATCAAACAGATAGAATGGAATATTGTGAAGCCTATGAGGGCGTGATTCAAAAAGCTCAAGCTAAAGGGGGGCACTAAAATGCATCAGTTGCGATTTACAGGTGTAGGCGGACAAGGGGTGCTTTTGGCAGGAGAGATTCTAGCAGAAGCACAAATCAAGGACAAAGGCTATGGCGTCAAGGCTGCGACTTATACAAGTCAGGTGCGTGGCGGACCAACAAAGGTTGATATTTTGCTTAGTGAAGAAGAGATTCTCTATCCTTATGCACATGAGGGCGAAATTGAGTTTATGCTCTCCACTGCACAGGTGAGCTATGATTCCTTTAAGGGTGGCGTGAAAGAAGGAGGCGTGATTGTTGTTGAACCAAATCTCGTGCGACCAAGTGATGAGGATAGAAAAAAGTTTAAAATTTATGAGATTCCAATCATTACCATTGCCAAAGAAGAAGTGGGCAATGTCGTTACACAATCCGTTGTTGCTCTAGCCATTACGACAACTTTCACACAATGTGTGGATAGGAATCTTGTATTTCAAACAATGATAGAAAAAGTCCCAGCCAAAGTCCAAGAAGCCAATAAAAAAGCTTTTGAGTTAGGTGAAAAATACGCCAAAGAAGCGATGGTAAAAGCCTAAAGTTACTGAAGCCTAGTTGATAAAGCTAGGCTTTCTCCCCTTATAGCCAAAAAAACATTTGCAGATTCTACATCTCACAGGCATTTTACTCTACATTTTATCATAACCAAGCCCTGATAATTGTGCAGCATTTCTCATTCATCAATTAAACCGCATTGTATTATTTCTGCTAGAATCTACCCATCTTAATTTTTCATTCTCAAAGGATTTGCGTGGCATTTTCATCTTTTGAAACACAAACACATACAGAAACAATACTAGAAGAGCCTAGGCTCTATCGGGTTTCACTCTTAAATGATGATTGGACAGCTATGGATTTTGTCGTACAGATTCTTATGGAAGTCTTTGATAAAACAAGTCAAGAAGCCAGAGCTATAACGCTTAAAGTCCATAATGAAGGCAAAGGGATTTGTGGAATCTATCCCTATGATATTGCCGAGCTTAAAACTCAACTTGTCAGCCAAAAAGCAAAAGAGCAGGGTTATCCTTTGCGAGCAATCACAGAGGAACTACACTAAAGGATTAATAATGATAGGACAGAATCTTACACTTATTTTCAATGAATCTATAGATATTGCGCGCGAAATGCACCACAATATCCTTACAACCGAGCATTTATTCCTTGCTACGCTCAATAACGCTCAAGGTGCTTCAATCCTCCAAAAATGTGGAGGCAATATCCAAGAAATGCGGCGTATGACGAATTTGTATCTCAAAAAATATGTGCCACACTCACAAGAAGTAAGCAAAAATCCAAAACAAACCCCCGCTCTTGATAGGATTATAGAATCTATGGTCAATCACGCCCAAAGTAGCAACCGCCAAAGCATTGATGTAAGCGACTTACTTGCTTCAATAATGGAAGAAAATCAAAGCTTTAGCACACAGATTCTAAAATCTCAAGGTATTGATAGACTAAGTGTGCTAGAGGTCATCACACAACAAGAGCAAGATTCGCAACCAAATGGGCAAGACAACCACGGAAAAAGCTATCTTGAGCAATACACAAAGAATCTTACACTTTTAGCTAAGGAGGGTAAAATTGACCCCGTTATCGGTAGAGAACAGGAAATTTGGCGTGTAAGTGAGATTCTAGCTAGGCGAAAAAAAAATAATCCTATTCTTGTTGGGGAGCCCGGTGTTGGCAAAACGGCAATTGCTGAAGGCTTGGCACTAGAGATTTATCATAAAAAGCTACCCAAAGCCTTACATAACGCACAAATTTTCGCCCTTGATGTAGGCAGTATGATTTCAGGGAGTAAATATCGGGGCGATTTTGAAAAGCGACTTAAAGGTGTGCTAGAAGAAATGGCACTTATCAAAAATGCTGTGCTTTTTATTGATGAGATTCACACGATTGTGGGTGCAGGGGCGACTTCTGGCTCAAGTCTTGATGCCTCAAATCTCCTTAAACCCGCTCTTGCTAATGGCACTTTGCGTTGTATTGGTGCGACAACATTTGCCGAGTTTAAAATACACTTTGATAAAGACAAAGCCCTATCCCGCCGCTTTAGCAAAGTAGAAGTCAAAGAGCCAAGTTTGCAAGACTGCTATACTATCATTGAAGGATTAGCTCCAATTTATGAAAAATATCATCAAGTCAGTTACACAAAAAATGCACTCAAAGCCTGTGTGGATTTATCCGCACGATATGTGAGTGATAAATTTTTACCCGATAAAGCCATAGATTTGCTTGATGAAGTGGGAGCAAATACACGAATCTATCACACTAATAAGCCAAAGATTCAGGTCAAAGACATAGAATCTATTTTAAGCAAAAGTGTGCATATCCCAAAAAGCACCATTAGCACCGATGAAAGCAAAATGATAAAATCTCTCTCACATAACTTAAAAAAGAGAATCTTCTCCCAAGACAAAGCCATTATGGAGCTAACACGCGTGATTAAGGCAAATAAGGCAGGGCTAGGGGAAAGCAATAAGCCCATTGGTAGCTTTGTATTTGCAGGACCAAGTGGCGTTGGCAAAACGGAGCTAAGCAAAGAGCTCGCTCATCTTTTGGGAATTGAGTTTATCAAATTTGATATGAGTGAATATATGGAGCCACACTCCATCTCAAGACTCATTGGTGCGCCTGCTGGTTATGTTGGCTTTGAGCAAGGGGGATTACTTGTAGATGCGGTGCGTAAGAATCCATATTGCGTGTTGCTACTTGATGAAATAGAAAAAGCCCATAGCGATATTTATAATATTTTATTGCAGATTCTAGATTCTGCAAGTTTGACTGATAATCTAGGCAATAGGGCGGATTTTAAAAATGTCATTGTCATTATGACAAGCAATGCTGGAAGCAAGGATAGTAACACGCTTGGCTTTAATGCCAACTTACAAAATAAAAATGATGCCGCAATCAAGCTTTTATTCTCGCCTGAATTGCGAAGTCGCATTGATAGCATTATTCACTTTAATCCTCTAGGATTGAAAGAATATTTGCTTATTGCCAAAAAATATATTGATGAGCTTGCTATCTCTCTCAAATCGCGTCATATCACCCTTGAGATAGATTCTAAGGCATTGCATTTTCTTGCTTCACAAAGTGTGGAAAGTGCGCTTGGAGCAAGGGAGATTAAAAAAATCATTGATAATGAAATCAAAAACAAACTAAGTGATGAAATACTTTTTGGCTCACTAAAAAAAAGGGGAGAATGTCTCATTTCACTTGCTTCAAAGCCCAAAGAGCATATCATTCTTAGTTGTCAAAAAAGTCAAAACCTCATTGAAAATTTAATCAAATCAAACACCAAAACGACAAAGAAAAAGAAAAATGCCCCCGCTTTATAATCTCTCTCATTTTTCTAGCTTTCCGTGGGAAAGTGAATTTGCCTGTATTTATCGCCATATCCCAAGCCAAGAATATGGATATTTCAAAGCAATTAAAGATTTTTATAAAGAATCTACGCTCATTGGGCTAGATAGTCAGCTCAATGCCCTTACAAAAAATACTCAAGCCTTCATAGATGGCAAAAAGTCATCACACGCTTTGCTTTGGGGAGCTAGAGGCTGTGGCAAAAGCTCGTGTTTGCAGGTTGTTTTAAGCTCATTTTCGCACAAAGATTATCCTCTGCGTGTTATAGAGCTTCCTATGGAATGTCTCTATCTTGTAGGATTTGTGCAAGATATTGTGCGAGAACTACCTTATAAATTTATTATACTTTGTGATGATTTGAGCCTTTCACCCAATGAAAATAGCTATAAATCCCTAAAAAGTGTGCTTGAAGGCTCATTTGAAAATAAACCAACAAACATACTTTTTTACACCACTTCAAACCAACGCCACCTTATTGCTGAATCTTACCTACAAGATACTTTGCATCTTAATGATGCTAAAGATGAGATTCTCTCCCTTAGCGACAGGTTTGGGCTGACCTTGGGATTCTACACGCTTGGGAAGGTAGAGTTTTTAAATCTTGTAGCCAAACTTTTAGATACGCCATTAGATGAGGATACAAAACGCAAAGCAGTGCAATTTAGCACTCTTAAGGGTTCAAACTCTCCGCGTATCGCACAAGAATTTTGCACCCTCTACCATAATAAAATAATATAAAATAAAATAATATAAAAATTTTATCGTTTAGAAAAAATACAATTTTTTTAGCTAAGATTAAAGCACATAAACCTAAAGGAGATGAAATGAGAGTTTTTATCGCTGTGATTATGCTTTTAACCCTAGCCTATACCAAAGATGACACCCACACAGGCTCTTCCGCCCCAGCACATACTATGCAACATCATCAAGAAATGCTAGAAGCACAAGCTCCTATTGCCCTCTCCAAGAAAATGCTCAATCTTATGCACGAACCGATGATGGAAGAGCCTTTTTTAGAAGATGATAATTTAGATTTAAATTTTCTTGTTAATATGATTCCTCATCATCAAGGTGCTATTGATTCTGCGGAATTTCTTTTAAAACATTCTAAAAACAAGCAGCTCCGCACTATTGCCACACAAATTATTCAAACACAAAAGGCTGAAATTGAAGAGTTTAAAGCCCTTATCCCAGAGCTTGAAAAACAAAAAAAGCTTTATAGCCCAAAGGAAGTAACACTCTACAACCAACAAGCCAAGCAGGATATGGAAACTATGCACCAAGAAATGTCAGAACTTGCTTTGACAGAGCGTCTTAATCACGATTTTCTTTTAAGTATGATTCCTCATCACGAAGCTGCCATCAAAGCTTCAAAGCAGATTCTCATCTATACGCAAAATGAAGACATTAAAGCTATCGCACAAAAAATTATCCAAACCCAAGAGCAAGAAGTTGAAGACTTTAAGACCCTACTCCAAAAAATCCACTAAAACCGCAGAATCTACTGCTACACAATCAACCCCTGCAGAGTCTGCCTCCATTCTTATGGGGAGGGTGCAGAAATTACGCATTGTGCGTTTTAGTAAAAATGGGGCATATCTTAGCCCTATATCTTCTTACCCACAAGATTCATACTCTACCAAACCAAACAGCCCTAGCCTTTCACCCAAAGAAGTGCTTTTGCCAAATAAATTTTTAACACCACAAAATGCTATAGATGACATCATAGAAGTTTTTGTTTTAACAGATTCACAAGATCGCCCCGTAGCGACAACGCAACGACCAAAAGCACAATATGGCGATATTGCTTTGCTTAATGTTATAAGCCACTCGCCATTTGGTTGCTTTTTAGACTTGGGCGTGGATAAGCATATTTTTATGCCTTGCAAGAATCCACAAAGTTTTAAGCCTAATCAACAAGTGCTTGTCGCTATCACACTTGATAAGCAATCTCGTCTTATTGCAAAACAAGGCATTAAAAAATATCTCAAGCCCACGCTAAACTTTCACGCAGATTCTAAGATACCACTTCAGGCTTATATATTTGAACAAACACCGCTAGGCTTTGGCTGTGTGGTAGAAAATGCTTATTTTGGTTTGCTTTATGCTAATGAGCTTCCCCTCTCTTTCACCCCAAGCTTTTATACACCCATTGAAGTGTATGCCAAAGGGATAAATCGTGGTAAGTTTGACCTTACCCTTTATCCCCCACTCCAAAAAAATCACAAGCAAATCCTACTTGATTCTATGCCTTTAGAGCTAAATTTTTCACACTCGCCAGAAAGTATTTTTGAATCTTTTCATATAAGCAAAAAGCTTTTTAAGCGACTTATTAATGAGCTTGTAAGAGAAGGTAAAATATATTTTGAAGAAAAAGAACAAGTTTTTAAACTCACACAAAAAGGAGTAATATGACAGCACTCATCACAGGGGCATCTTCGGGCTTTGGTGTAGCAATAGCTAGAATCTTTGCTCAAAACAACCACAAAGTCATCATTCTTGCACGAAGAAAAGAAAGACTAGATTCCTTGCAAAAAGAGTTAGGAAGCTTGGCTCAAAGTATAGTGTGCGATGTTTGCGATACACAATCTATCGCAAAAGCCTTATCACATCTCCCTAAAGATTTTCAAAATATAGATGTGCTTATTAATAATGCCGGATTAGCCCTTGGGCTAAGCAGTGCAGATAAAGCTGAAATTACCGATTGGGAGCGTATGGTGGAAGTTAATGTCATAGCTCTTATGAGGCTTACACATCTACTTTTACCCAAAATGGTAGCACAAGGCTTTGGGCATATTGTCAATATTGGTTCTATTGCAGGGAGTTATTCCTATCCGGGTGGAAATGTCTATGGGGCAACAAAAGCATTTGTGAAGCAATTTAGTTTGAATCTCCGTGCAGATTTGTATGATAAAAATATCCGTGTGAGCGATATTGAACCCGGACTTTGCGGTGGGAGTGAGTTTTCTTATGTGCGATTTAAAGGCGATAAACAAAAGGCTCAAAGTGTGTATAAAGGCACAACGCCACTTATGCCTGAAGATATCGCAGAGAGTGTATTTTGGGTAGCTTCCCTACCACAGCATATAAACATTAATCGCTTAGAGCTAATGCCAACCACACAAGCTCCAGCAGCCCTTAATGTGTATAAAAATGCTAAAGTTTAATAAGTTTAATCCGCTTAGCTACAATGCGATTTTAATTTAAACAAGGAGAATCCTATGCAATGGCATACAAAAAGTTGGCGTGATAAGCCAATCAAACAACACCCAACCTACAAAGACACAAAACTTTTAGAATCTGTGGAATCTCAGCTCAAATCCTATCCACCACTTGTGTTTGCCGGGGAAGCTAGGGCATTGCAAGAGCGATTAGCTCAAGTTTGCAAAGGGGAGGCATTTTTATTACAAGGGGGGGATTGTGCGGAGAGTTTTTCGCAGTTTAATGCAATAAATATCCGCGATTTATTTAAAGTCATTATCCAAATGGGGGCGATTCTAACCTTTGGTGCGTCCTGCCCTATTATCAAAGTAGGACGCATAGCCGGGCAGTTTGCTAAACCCCGCTCAAGTGATTATGAGATTCAAGGTGAGATGAGTCTGCCAAGCTACCGCGGCGATATGATTAATGGTATGGAGTTTGATTCTAAAGCAAGAGAACACGACCCAAATCGCTTGATTCAAGCCTATAATCAAAGTGCGGCGACACTCAATCTTTTGCGTGCATTTGCACAAGGGGGCTTTGCTGATTTAAATCAAGTGCATAAATGGAATCTTAGCTTTGTGAAAAACAATGCCTTTGGGCAGAAGTATGAAGAACTTGCCTGTGCTATTACACAAGCCCTTGATTTTATGAAAGCCTGTGGGATTAATTCTAAAGATTTGCCTACCTTGCGTGAGACGGAGTTTTACACCTCGCACGAAGCCCTTGTGTTAAATTATGAAGAACAACTCTGCCGTGAAGATTCTCTAAGCGGAGAGTGGTATGACTGCTCGGCACATATGCTGTGGATTGGCGAACGCACAAGGGGGCTTGATGAGGCGCATATTGAGTTTTTGCGAGGTGTTAAGAATCCTGTGGGTGTGAAAATTGGACCAAGTGCGACTAAGGAAGACATTATGGGAATCTGCGATAAGCTCAATCCGCAAAATCAAAGCGGTAGGCTTAATCTCATCGTGCGTATGGGAGCTGAAACTATTAAGAAAAACTTCCCTACCCTGCTTGAATCTATCAATAAAGAAGGGCGTGAGATTCTATGGAGTTGCGATCCAATGCACGGCAATACAATCAAAGCAAATAATGGCTATAAAACGCGCGTGTTTGATAGTGTGCTTAGTGAAGTTAAAAGCTTTTTTGAGATTCACAAAGCCTGTGGAAGCTATGCAGGTGGGGTGCATTTGGAGATGACGGGAGCTGATGTTACAGAATGTGTGGGCGGCTCACAAGCTATCACTGAAGATGGACTAGCGTGTAACTATAATACGCAGTGCGACCCACGGCTCAATGCTACACAAGCCATTGAAATGGCATTTCTCATAGCCGATATGATTAAAAATCGCTAATGCTTTTCTCTTTTTAGAATCTGCCCTATGGATTCTAAAAATGGGGCATAATATCTCACAATAATCACAAAATAATGCTTGAAAGATAATACTTCAAAATTTCCAAAGATTCTAGGAAAATACTTTTAACTTTAATATGTCAATTTGCAGTTGGTTTGTAAGGTTTTATTTTGCGGGGCTAAAGACTCTAGGCAAAAGTAGAATCTTGATAAGGCATTTTAACAAGCAAGAGTGTATCTTGCTTGTTAGTGGCTTTAAAATTTCTTCTTTTTCACATCTTCTAGGATTTGTCCAGCTATATCATCAACAGCCTTAGAAATCCTCTCAGCGTGTTGAGTAACCTCAACATTCTTTTGTGTTACACCCTCAAGGCTAATGACTGCCTCATTAATTTGTGTAATACCAAGCGTTTGCTCATTAATAGAATCTGCCATCTCATTAATGCTTTGCACCAAGAGGTTTGTATTTGCCTCAATCTCACCTAAAGACTTTTGTGTCCTTTCAGCGAGTTTCCTTACTTCATCGGCAACGACTGCAAAGCCTCTGCCGTGTTCCCCAGCTCTTGCTGCTTCAATAGCAGCATTGAGTGCAAGGAGATTGATTTGATCAGCAATATCACGGATAATGCCAATGACATTTTTAATATCATCACCTTGTGAAACCACTTCAGATGTTCGCTCACGCATACTTTGCATTGATGAAGTAATCTCTTCAATTGCACTTGCTGTTTGCTCCAAGCTACTAGCCTGTGAAGTAGAACCTTGTGCAAGGTGTGAAACCGCCTCTTCTAGCTCACTTGCCCTTTGTGCAAGTGTTTGAGCAAAGCCACTTGATACACGCAGCATTTGTGCAATCTCTTGCCCCAATACATTTGCTGTAACCTCAACATTACCCTTAGCATTTGGGATAGAGTTTGTAAAATCAAGCGTTTTATATTGCTCAAAAATATCGTGGATAAGATTCATATCTGTCCCCACTCGTCTTTGTAATACATCAAGGAGTTCATTAAGAATCTCTTGAAGCTTGATAAGCTGAGGGTTATTTGGCTTAGCATCAAGCCTTACGCTCAAATCACCCATCTCAACTTTATGCACAGATTCTATGGCTTGTTCAATAGCGATATTATCAATACGCGTATGTTCCTTAATGTCTTCAACAGCGTCATTAATGTGTTTTGCCATTTGCCCTAATTCATCGGCTTTATTTATGTCAATACGCACAACATCGTTTGTTTCGCTTTTTAAGAATCTAAAGAATCCTTTCAATCCTTCATAGATTCTCTCAATATCTCTTTGAATATAAAGTTTCACATAGCCAATCACAACGACATTCACAAGCACCATAGCAATAAGCAGCACAATAATGATACTTTTCTCAACAAAATGCAATTCAGAAAGTAGCTCATCATAAGGAGCAAAGTTAAACATCGTCCAATATACGCCATCCCAAATTTCAAAATTGTAAATGGCAGCCATTCCCTTATATCCAGCCCTTGAAGTCGTCTCAACAATATCACTTCCTATCTTGCCTGTAGCTTGAAGCTCAACAGCCTTTTTCATACCCTCTGTATTATTAATATCTAACAGCTTTGTACCTATCTTATCTTCCTCATAATACATTGTCAAAAGCCCATCATCTCCAAGAAACAGTCGCACGGAGTGTTCAAATGGATTCGTATTTTTTGCTAGAATCTCATCGCTAAGCTCACTCATATTAATGACAGCTCCCATGACACCTACGCGTTTTCCTTCGTCATACACAGGAAAAGCAATGCTAATGACTTTGATTTCTTGCTTATCATATATAATTGTCGTAGGGCGAGAAAACATAATCTCCTCTGTCCCTTTCTTTGTTACAGGCACATCTGCAAAACCATCAACAAGATTTTTGCCATCTTTTGTTTTTATATCATTGATCGAAGCCATTCTTATGCCAGAATCGTGCTCATCAGGGTCATCATCAACCAGCACAAAACCTGCACGAGTGCGTTCATCATACGCAGGATGGTCAATCTTAATATATGTAGCCACTATAGTTGGGTCATAATCTACAACATATCCAAGCAGTTTGCTTAATACTATATAATACATCGCATTTGTATTCTGCCTCAAGTTTGCACTTGCTGCTTTTGCTACCGCTTCAAGCCCAGCTCCAACTACGCTAAAACGAGCCTCCACAGCACGAGCATCATTAAACGCACTTGCATACAAAAATTTCTTTGCTTCCTTTACCATACTCTCTTCAATATTAGTTGAAACAAGCACAGCCACACCGATATTACCCACCAATAAAATGAGTGTCAAAAGCGCACTAATTTTATTCCCAATACTTAAATTACGAATATAAGACAAAATAAACCTCCTAAAAAAAATATGGATACTCCATTTTATTAAAGCATTAAAAGCAATATTTTCAACTTTACAATAAACTTCTGCATATTATAATGTTTTTTTTGGCAAAATCAAGCTAAAGCCCATTACAAAAAAAAAAAAAAAACGCCTTTTTTTACACACAAAACGAAACTTTTAGTTGTAGGAATGATTATTCCACCCTAAAACAGCCCTTTTTGCTCAATAAATGGAATCTTTAATAGCTCATAAGTCTTAGGTGTGGCGATTCTGCCTTTTGCGGTGCGTTCAAAATACCCATTTGCCAATAAATATGGCTCTATGACATCTTCAATAGTCGCTTCATCTTCGCTCATCGCCGCAGCTATGGTATTTAGCCCAATTGCCCTACCCCTAGATTCAGCTAAAATGGCTAAATAATGCAAATCTAGCTCATCAAAGCCTAGCTCATTAACGCCTAGCTCATTTAACGCATAATGCACACACTCTACATCTATCTCGCTTTGTGAATCTCTCACATCAGCAAAGTCCCTCACTCGCCTTAAAAGCCGCAGAGCAATACGCGGAGTGCCTCTAGAGCGTCTAGCAATCTCATTAGCCCCCTCTTTAGATAAGCTTTTTGAGAGCTTTTTTGCCGCAGTCTGCACGATAAGAGCGAGTTCCTTTGGCTCATAAAATTGCAGTCTAAAGCTCATACCAAACCTATCACGCAAAGGGTTTGAAAGCATACCCGCACGCGTTGTCGCGCCAATGAGCGTAAAAGGGGCTAAATCAATCTTAAGCGTTTGAGCAGCAGGACCAGAGCCGATAATAATATCAAGCCTAAAATCCTCCATTGCCGGATAGAGAATCTCTTCAATAGCAGGGCTAAGGCGGTGAATCTCATCAATAAATAAAATATCCCCCTCATTGAGATTTGTTAAAATTGCTGCTAAATCGCCGGATTTTTCAATCATCGGTGCGGCACTCACCTTGATATTACAGTCCATTTCATAGGCGATAATGTGGCTTAGTGTCGTTTTGCCAAGCCCGGGCGGACCAAAAAAAAGAATATGATCTAAGCATTCATTGCGTTTTTTACTTGCTTCTATAAACACTTTGAGATTCTTTTTTATCTTTTCCTGCCCGACATATTCTTCCCAAACACTTGGGCGTAAAGACAGCTCTTGGCTAGATTCAAAGCTGAATTTTTCAACTTCCACAATACGATTTATTTCAGTGGTTTCTTTTGACTTTTCTAGCGTGATTTTCTCCATTTTCACCCTTAATAGCTTTCATTTTCACTAGGAAACTGCAATGACTTCACATCTTTAGCATACGCCCTTATAGCATCTTTTAGCATTGCCTTGCCATCACAATATGTCCGCACAAATTTTGGCTTAAAGGCTGAAAAAAAGCCAAAAGCATCACTCCATACTAGAATCTGCCCATCACACGCATTCCCCGCCCCTATGCCAATGGTAGGCACGGATAAAGCTTTTGTGATTTTTTCTGCCACTTGTGATTTTACCCCTTCAATCAGCACGGAGCAAACCCCCGCTTCCTGCATTGCTAAAGCACACTCTAGTAGCTCTTGAGCTTCTTTTTCACTCTTGCCTTTGACTTTGAATCCCCCATCAAAACGAGCAAACTGCGGCTTTAACCCAATATGTGCTACAACGGCAATGCCCTCTTCACATAACGCCCTAACAATAGGCAATTTTTGTATATCCACTTCAAGTTTAATCGCGTTAGCAGCGGTGTTTTTATAAAACTTAAGCGCATTTTTAAGAGCGAGTTTTTGCGTAGCATAGCTCCCAAAGGGCATATCCGCTAGGATAAAGGAATGCTTCACGCCCCTGCAAACCGCCTTTGTATGATAGAGCATTTCTTCTATACTCGCCCCCAATGTCTCATTCTCCCCACCAAAGCTAAACTTCAAACTATCGCCCACCAAAATAACATCAACTTCAGCATCAAAAATCCCTGCCATTAACGCGTCATAAGCCGTAATTGCCGTAATTTTCTCCACACCTTTTTTTGCTTGTAAATCTGTAATACTCATCTTTTTTTCTAGCATTTTTTATCCTTTTTGGTAGATTCTAATCACCCCAATTTAATAGCACCACCGCACATACAACCATAGCAATGCCTATGTAGCCAAGTGTGCCGAGATTCTCTTTAAAAAATATATAGCCTCCAAGAGCCGTGCCAATAATGCCAATAGCCCCCCAAGTCGCATACGCTGTGCTTAAAGGCAGAATCTGTATCGCCACAGCCAACGCACTAAAAGCCACCCACACCATCACTACACACGCAATCGCATAGCCTTTATGTGTGAAGCTATTTGACTTTTTCAAAAATAAATTTGCCACAATATCAAGCAGTGCTGCTACAAGCACAAACACCAACGCACCCTCTTTTGTGCTAAAAAGCCAAGTCATTTTTCACCCCCATTATCTTGTGAATCTCTAGCCGTTGTAGAATCTTTAGCAGCCACAGAATCTGTAGAATCTTCGTGAGCTTTGGCATTTTTTAGCTCCGCGATATTAATCAGTGCAATACCACATAGTGAAAGACAGATACCCAAATACTCTTGCCATCTTAAGCTTTCACCAAAATAAAATATCCCTATACATACCACGCACAATACACCCAAAACTTCCCACAACGCATATGCCACACTAATAGATAATCGCTTAAGTGAGAGAGCCATAAAGTAATATGAAAGCACAAGCAGTGCATACATCGCTACAAAGCCAAAGATTCTATTGTCAGATTCATCTCCGGCTTTCATAAAGCTAGTGGCTAAGACTTCGGTTAAAATCGCAAATGTCAGTAAAATATAGGCTTTTTTGAAACTCATTTTTTTCTCCTTTTATGCTTATTGAGTGTAGCGGTAGTGAGTTTAGAACCTGTATTTTGAGCAAACACTACAAAGGCTAAAATCACACTGACAAGGAGCATTACACCGCTTAGAATCTGCCCCATTGACAAGCCAAAAGCATAATAGCCAAGCTGTGAATCTGCCTCTCTGTAATACTCACATACAAATCGTGCTATGGCATAGAAAAATCCATACGCTACAATCAAACTGCCCGGCTTTTTAGCATATCGCCAAACTATAAGCAAAAGCATAAAGACAACAATGCCCTCCATAAATGCTTCAAAAAGCTGACTAGGGTAACGCAACTCGCCATTCACAAGTATGCCTATACTTCTGCCAAACTCACTCTCATCTACCAAACGCCCAAACAACTCGTGATTAAAAAAATTACCCAAGCGTCCAAACACATAGCCTAGCGGAATGGAAATAGCTGATAAATCCATAAATATCCAAAATGAAAGCTTTTTAACATAACAAAACAGCAAAGCAGCAAGTAAAAATCCAAACATCGCTCCGTGATAGCTAAAACCGCTAATGCCGACAAAAACGCCATTGTAGTAGGGGTTAAAAATCTCCCAAGGTTGCAGGAGGTATTCCCACCTTTGCGGAGAATAGATGAGCACATAGCCTAACCGTCCGCCCAAAATCACGCCAATCTCTACCCAAATAAAAAATGAATCTAAGCTCTCTTGCGTAATAGGAAAGCGTGTATTGTTATACTTCACAAATGCCTTAGCAATAAGCAAAGCTATAAGCATTGCCCCAACATACATAATGCCATACCAATGCACATTTATGCCAAAAAGCTCAAAGGCTATGGGATCAATATACTCATAGATTCTATTCCAAGTGCTATACTCTTGCATTACACCTCCATAATCTTAATTTTAAACTCATCAACCATATGAATCTCTTCAAAAAACATAAACAATCGCAAATCATCAACAACAATTTCTATGGGTATCCTATCAACACTTCTAAGTTTAAACAAAAACCCAAGCACATAAGAATTAATCGGGTAAGCTTGAACAAAATAGATTCTTAAAATGCTTGTAGAATCTACAAGAATCCGTGGCAGAAGGCTTTCAAGCTCAATTTTAAAGCTCAAAAACGCATCATAAGTTTTTAGCTTCCCTGTGCTACGCACCATTTGTAAGTCATTGATTGTTTCAAGATTTAATGCCATATCACTCCTTTTTTACAAGGCGTGATTATAGCAAAGTTTGTTTTAGGAGATTAAACACGCCCTAAGGATACATATCTCAAAGCCATATGACTATGTATTTTCCACGCCACTTTAGACTCTCCTACAATAAGATTCCAAAAATTCTGCATTGTTACAAAGCTCTTAGCTTGTTTTCACAAGCAAACTAGAGCACACAAGCGGTGTTTTTAAACGCTTAATGATAGAATGCTCCCTAGCCCCCATAAGACTTAGAATCTTTTTGCCCTTTTTACCTATTTTTAGTTCATCTCTTTTGTAGCAAGACTTTGGCGTAAACGGATAGCAAGATTCCAAAATAAAATGTGTCGCTCTAACTTTTAGCACACATTCTATATATTTTTTTCTGGCTTTCATATTGTTTTTATATCCATTATAAAGCTGTGTTTTAGATAAGCACAAAATACTATGCTCTATAATATTCCCCACATACTCACATAGCACAAGGGCGATTTTATCCCTGCCTTTTCCTAGAATCTTTATCCTATTTGCTTTAGAATCCCCTGCTAAATCTAGATTCAATCCCCGTCCAACCCATTGCACCTGATGATATAGCTTGGATTCTCTTACAATAATATGAGATTCCACCCACGATATGATTTTATCAATACTGCTAAAATCCGCTTCAAATCTCGCCCTATACTCATTTTTATGGATTATCAATCTATGTCCTAAACTTCGCCATCGCCCCATCTAACTCTTCTGCTTTTTGCGACATATCATTGACAACCTTTTGGATATTATGCCCCACACTTTGCGTAGATTCAGAAGATTTAGCAATATCTTGCATCATACTTGCTAACTGTTTTGTGCTTTGTGCAATAGAAGTGCTAATCTCATTTAAACGAATAGAGTTTTGTTTTGTGAGTCTTAGTCTCTCGTGCGTATGATGTGCCTCATCAATAAGCGGTGAAGTCTTTTCGGTAATATGTATCATATCTGCCGCACTCTCTTTAATGGTTTGCCCCATATCATCAATACTTTGGGTTACAAGATTCACATTTGCAGTTATCTCATTGAGAGACTTTTGCGTTCTTTCAGCTAGCTTTCTCACTTCATCAGCTACAACAGCAAAGCCCCGTCCGTGTTCCCCAGCTCTTGCTGCTTCAATAGCGGCATTAAGTGCTAAAAGATTAGTTTGGTCAGCTATATCATTGATGATTGAAAGCACAGATTTAATCTGCTCTGCGTGATTTGTAAGCTCCTCTACACTCTCTAAAATATTTTGCTGACTTTGGGCAGAAGTGGTGATAAGCTCAATAGAATCGCTAAGGTTCTTCACAAACTCTTCTAAAATACTCTCCGTTTGGTTAATGTCATCAGTAGTTGCATTTGCCGAATCTTGAGCAACTTCAAGATTCTCACTCACATTTTGTGCAAGTGAATTTACCTTATCTACAAGCTCAAACTGCTCATCAGAATTGCGTGAAAGCACATTTGACATATCAAGCAATTCTTTGCAAGTATCTGTATTTTCCAAACTCACGCGTTTGCTTAGGGAAATAGTCTCTTGTATGGTTTGGATAAATTTATTGACATAATTTGAGGTAAGCCCTACTTCATCTTTGCTTTTAATCGCTAGTCGCTTTGTCAAATCCCCGCTACCGCCATCTGTCAAGTCTTTTGCCATATCTCGCAAACGATTAAGTGGTCTCACAAGCTCTCTTTCAAAAAACACATATAATCCAAAAAGTGCCAAAGCCCCTGCTATAAGCATTGTAAGTAAAAGATAATTTTCACTTTCATTCATTTGATCATAAAAACTCTGCGTTGAGATTTTAAGCTCAAGCACACCTAGCACATCACCTTCTTTAACCTTGCCATCTTGATGACACGCCATACAACCTTCATCTGCAATTAAAGGCTTTTGAAACAAAACGCTATGCTGATTGTTTTCATTGAGTTCATCAAGTTTGGCAAGTTTATTTGCAAAAACTTCTTGAATCTTAGGATCATCACTCACAGAATCAGGCAAGTTAAATAAATCAATCACGCTTTGAGATTTATAAATCTGCACAGACTGAATCCCCGGGATCTTCCCTGCATCAGCTAGACCCGCATCAATCATCTCTCTAATCCCCATATTCATGCTCATACGCACGGTTTGAAAAATAGAATCTCCAAGCATTTGCACACTTCTTTTTCCCTCTTTTACCGCCATACTCTCATATCCAGATGAGATGATTTGATACAACACGCCAAAGCCAATGATAATGAAAACAAAAAGAGTGAAAAGCACTTTAGAGCGAAATGATTGTAGCATTACAACCCCCTTTTATTTTGTGAGATTCTAGGTATCTGTCTTAATTTTGCTCGGCATATTGTAGCACATTTATTTAAGCTAATTTTTTTAATGCCAACTTCACAAGCTCTGATACACTTTGTGCCTCTATGCCTTGAAGTGCCTTTTGAGCATCTGTGTTTTTAAAGCCAAGTGATTGCAAAGCTAGAAGTGCTTCATTCTTTAAGCTATTTTCTTGAGAAAGTTTTCCATCAGCAAGACTTGTATCACTGATAAGACCAGCAAAGAATCCCGCCACATCAACCATAATCTTCCCCGCTCCCTTTGCCCCAATACCCGGGACTTTTTTCAACGCATCGACATCTTTATTGCTAATGATTTTGGCAAACTCCATTGGCGTATAGGTAGATAAAATGGCAAGGGCGACCTTTGGACCCACACCATTAATCTTAATAAGCCGCTCAAAAGTCTGCTTTTCTATCTCCTCTACAAAACCAAAAAGCAAATGTGAATCTTCGCGGATAATTTGTGTGCAGATAATCTTTACTTCCTTGCCACCCTCTCCCCTAAGCTTTGAAGTAGCATTAAGCGACATTTGCACTCCATAAATCACACCACCTACATCAATATCTATCATCATAGGCTCACTTCTTATAATCACTCCCCGCAATCCAACAATCATACTTTTTTCTCTCCTAATAAGAATCTTTGCCCAAATCTATGAGCGAACTTCCCGCACAAGCTTCAAACTCTCTTTGTCAATCCCAATATCCACTTCCTCGCCGTGGCTTAAAAGCATAATGTCCTTTACTTCTGGGAAAAAGCTCTCATAGACAATCTCATTGTCATTTTGCCAAGGGGCATCACTTGTGATTTTGGCATTTTGCGTTTGCAAGTCAAGATTCTCTAAAGCCGAGCTAAAATCCTTGCTTTGAGCTTGTAATGTCAGCAAACGCTCTTTTAAATATTTTGTCCTGCGTAAAAGCACAACATATTGAGCCACACTCTCTGTAATATTGCGTTCATTAGGCTTATTATTTTTCTTATTTTCTTCCATAATAACCTTTATTTTTTCCACAACAGGCTTTGTTTTACGCACCCTTGATAAATCTTTATTCAGCACGGCTAGAAGCATATTCATCTCTTTGATGTTATGTTCAATTTGTGCGTTAAAATGCTCCACCTCTTCACTGGCTTTAAGCGAAGCACGAGAATTTATACTGATGTGATTTTCTCCACCATTCATAGCCTTGATGTATAAATGCTGCGAGAGGGCTATTTTTGTATGAGAATGTAAAGAAGCGATAGTAATCTTTTTTGCTTCAATATTTCCACCATTAGCTTGTTCAATACTCACCTCCTCACCCTTGACACTGCCAAGCTCCAAACGATTAATGCGAATCTTCTCTCCAACCGCACTGCCCTTATGTATATCAATACTCATCTCATCTGCTTGAATCACAGCACTTTGGTGTGTTTGCCCATTAATCTCAAGCTTTTTTGCCACCACTTTGGCATTTTCTGCCACAGAGCCATAAATTTTTATATCTTGTGCTTCAAGCACAATACTCGCTCCAATCGCATCTTGATTAGGATCAGCACAGGTTACTTCAACAACAAAGCCCTTTTTGTCCCCACCTAGCAATGAACCACTTTTACGCAAACTCACTTCGGGGAAATTAAAATCAAGTAAAATCCGTAGCTCCCCCTCACCCACAGACACATAGCCATCTTGTGTTGCATAATATAGCACCTCATCTTCTTTCTCTTCTATGTTAAACTCGCTATCCTTGAATCTTAGCTTTTGTATCTTATCATCGCTTCCACTCTCTTGCTTTTTGACATTGATAAAATCTCCCTTAAGATTCCGCCCACTCATTCCAGCTTGATGTTTTAAGCTTATACCCACAAGCTCACCGCTTTTTGCCGCATATGAAGCAAACTCAACATTCTCACTATGAGTTTTACTCCACTCTTCTTGCAAGATGAATCTAAAACTCGCCTCCGTTTCCGGGATAAAACTCGCCTTTGCAATCACAAAACTCTGCGTAGATTCTAGCACACCACTTATTTGTAGCTGTGAAAAAAGCTCCTTAAGGTTTGCTATCTCTTGCTTCACTCCGCTATCAAACAACCTAATAACGACATTGTGCATAATCTTTTTTCGTGTAATCTCCTCATAAAGTGCCTGAAAAAAGCTCTCATCATTTTTTACCTTTAGCCCTGCCTTAAGCTCTAAGCTCAACTCATAGCAATGTGAATCTAGCCTAAGATCAACAAAAGGAGCTAAGTCGTTTTTCCTTAATCCACGCAATGTAATATCATACACCTGCCGTATTTCAAAATCATTTTTATTATATTCGGCATCATTACTTAGAATCTTGTCTCTTTCTTCAATGCTAGGAGATGTAAAGTCTTTCTTTTTCTCGCCACGAAAAAAGGTGCTAATCTGCAAAATATCAAAGCTAATCATTTTTTCTTCAAGTGCGTAAAGCTCACTGATTTTTTTAATCTCCGCACTCACATCAGCACAGCCCTTGACTGATACAGGCTCAAATAATTGCATAACAACCCCCCGTAGCTTAAAGTTTGTTTATTGTAGCTATAATTTTACACTTTCAATCTTTAAAAAGGCAAAAAAATTGATTAAAAAAGCATTTTTAACAAATAGCAGTGGCATTTTGCTTTCACGCGTGGCTGGTTTGGTGCGTGATTTATGCACGGCAAAGATTCTAGGAGCTGGTGTGTATAGTGATATATTTTTTGCCGCCTTTAAACTCCCAAATCTCTTTAGACGCGTATTTGGAGAAGGGGCTTTCACGCAAAGTTTTTTGCCAAATTTTATTCGTAGCCGAAAAAAAGGTATGTTTGCTTTAATCACCTTGCTTATATTTGCTTTTGTTATTCTACTTCTATCACTTTTTGTCGTATTTTTTAGTGGTGTGGTTACAAAGCTTTTGGCGTGGGGATTTGATGAAGAGACAATAGAGCTTGCAAAGCCCATTGTGGTGATTAACTTTTGGTATTTGGAGCTTGTGTTTATCGTTACTTTTCTTTCCTCACTCTTGCAATACAAAAATTGCTTTTGGGTAAATGCCTACAACACCGCACTTTTAAATATCGCTATGATAGCTACTCTCCTTCTTGCTCACGATAAGCAATCTATGCAAGTCGTGTATATGCTAAGCTATGGTGTAGTATGTGGTGGAATCTTGCAGATTCTGCTTCATTTTTATCCACTGTATCGTTTGAGATTCTTTAAGCTTTTGTGGGTGGGCGTGATTGAGTTATGGCAATGGTGCAAAACAAAAAATCCAGATTCTAAACTCAAAGCAAAAATCACTCAAATAAAGAGCGAGTTAAAAACTTTTTTTAAGCAGTTTTTCCCTGCTATGCTTGGTAGCTCAACAGCCCAGCTTGTCACCTTTACTGATACGCTTTTAGCCTCATTCTTAGCTGCTGGAAGCATTAGCTCTTTGTATTATGCAAATAGAATCTTTCAATTCCCCCTAGCTATTTTTGCCATTGCTATATCCACAGCCCTTTTCCCCCTTGTAGCAAAGGCGATTAAAAACAACGAACAAACAAAGGCTTTACAAGCCTTAAAAAAGTCATTTTGGTTTTTATGTATCATTTTATGTGTTTGTGTCGTTGGTGGGGTGATGCTAAGTGAAGAAATCATCAGCCTTTTGTATGAGTGGGGGAATTTCACAAAAGAAAATACCATTATCGTAGCAGGAGTGTTTAGTGCCTATATGATAGGACTTGTGCCTTTTGGATTAAGTAGAATCTTTTCCCTTTGGCTTTATTCTCATCAAATGCAGGGCAAAGCAGCTAAAATATCGGCTATATCCTTACTATGTGGCATTGGCTTTTCACTCATACTTATGCACCCATTTGGAGCTATGGGCTTGGCATTTTCAGGCAGTTTAAGCGGATTTGTGCTTTTTGTGCTGACAATTAGAATCTTTGGCTTCAAACAATTCTTAGCTATAATAGCCAACACAAAAGCGTGGTTACTGCTTGTGGCAATTTTAAGCGTTGAAGTGCTGATTCTATGGTTTCTTAAGCCTTATGTTAGCGATTTAGTCAATGCCATTCATCTTTTTGTAAGGAATATAGTATGATTACCCTTTTTGATAGTATCAAGAAGCAAAAGCTCCATTTTGAGCCTATCTTACCAAAACAGGTGCGAATCTATGTCTGCGGACCAACCGTGTATGATGACGCACATTTAGGACACGCGCGAAGTTCTATTGCGTTTGATTTATGGCGGAGATTATTTTTATTCCTTGATTTTGAAGTGATATTTGCCAAAAATTTCACTGATATTGATGACAAAATCGTTAAAAAATCCTTGCAAAATGGCATAAGTGTAGCAGAAGTGAGTGAGCGATACATTGAGCTTTACTTAAATGATATGCACACTTTAGGAATCTTGCGTCCAGACCTTGAGCCAAAAGCTACAAGCAACCTTCCTCAAATGCACGAAATGATAGAACATCTTTTGCAAAAGGGCTATGCCTATATGGGCGAAAACAACGATGTGTATTTAAGTATCACAAAAGATAAAGCCTATGGCTCACTCTCTCAACGCACCACACACGAGCAGAATCAAAGTCGTATTACTAATGCCAATGACAAGCAAGAAGAAAGTGATTTTGCACTATGGAAAGGCTACAAAGGGGAAAATGACATCGCCTATGATAGTCCTTTTGGTAAAGGGCGTCCGGGTTGGCATATTGAATGTTCAGCAATGATTGAAAAGCACCTTGCATATAAGGAGCAAGACTTTGCTATTGATATACACGCAGGTGGAGCGGACTTACTCTTCCCCCATCACGAAAATGAAGCCTCCCAAACCCGCTGTGCCACGGGACGAGAACTTGCCAAATATTGGCTACACAACGGCTTTGTCAATATCAATGGTGAAAAAATGAGTAAAAGCCTTGGTAATAGCTTTTTTATCAAAGATGCACTCAAAATCTATGATGGCGAGATTCTAAGAAACTATCTACTTGGGGTGCATTATCGCTTGGCACTCAATTTTAACGAAGAAGATTTGCTACAAAGCAAAAAGAGGCTTGATAAAATCTATCGCTTAAAAAAACGCATTCTAGATTCTATCCCACATAAACAATCTCCAAATCCAAGCGAGTTACCTCAACAACTAGAATCTTTGAACAATCTCAAAGCCCACGCCAAAAACGCTCAAGATTCTTTTATTCAGCCCCTGCTTGAAGCCTTGAGTGATGATTATAACATCTCAAAAGCTCTAAGCATTATTGAAGAAATGCTCTCTTTAAGCAATGAATACCTTGATAAGAATCCAAAAGACAAAGCCTATAAACTCGCCATTAGTGGCAATCTTGCGTGTATAGAATATTTACTTGGACTTGGGGGAAAAGATCCTATTGCATATTTTCAGCTTGGGCTAACAGAGCAAGAAAAGCAAGATATTGAATCTAAGCTCAAACTCCGCACAGAAGCCAAAGCACAAAAAAACTATGCCCTTGCTGATAGCATACGCAACGAGCTACACAATCAAGGTATTGAAATTATGGACACTCCTCAAGGCAGCACTTGGGAAAAAGTCTAGCTACATCGCCACAAACGCCAAAGAAGCAGAATCTAAAATGCTGTGAGCTTGTGAAATATCTTTGCCAATGCGGGATTTTAGCTCACTTAAATCGCTAAAAGTGCGATTGTCACGGATTTTTTCAACAAAGCATACACTTATAGAATCTGCACTCACTCTATCCTGTGCCACAAAATCCTTATCAATAATATGCGTCTCTATACTAAAAGCCCCATCTGTGCTAAGACGATGTCCCACAAAACATACACTTTTATAGATTCTATTTTGTAGCTTTGTGAAACTTGCATATACGCCATTTTGGGGCAAAACATATCCGATAGTCTCCAAATTTATCGTTGCATATAGCTGCTTTGAGCCAAGATTCTGCCCGGAGATAACCTTGCCATAAATCTCATAATACCGCCCAAGCATAGCCCTTGCATTTTTCATATCACCTTGCTTGATAGATTCTTTTATAACACTTGAATGCACCCCTTGCCCATTAACGCAAAATTCTTTGACAATCACCACTTCCCCATCAAATAAATCTACCAAATCCGCCGCACTCCACGCCCTATTTTTTCCAAAGCAAAAGTCATAGCCCACCACAAGTTTTTGCAATGCCCTAAATTTATCTTTTAAAACTTTTACAAAATATTCTCCGCTCCATTCCCCAATATCACTAAAATCCACAAAAATCATCTCTTTATCGCAATATAGTTCTTTATTTGGTGTGAGTAGCTCCCCATTGCTTTCAATGCAAAACACCGCTCCATTTTCTCCCAAATGCTTAAAAAGCTCTCTATGAGCTAAGTGCATACCATCAAATTTGCCCAACGCAATATGAGTAATACGCCTATCTTCTTGCATAGACAAAAAACTCTTCATTCCCTTCCTTTCCACTCATTACACTTTTTTCACTTGCTAAAATGCTAAAATTCCGCTTTTTTAGATATTCACAAAACGCTTTTAACGCCCCTTCACCCAAACTTTTATCTTTTAATACACCTTTTTTATTGCGTTTTGCCTCTATTCCCACTTCAAATTGTGGTTTAAAAAGCCAAATGTATTCTTTCACTCTAAGCCTTTCAAAACTCTCCATAAGCTTATATAGCGAGATAAAGCTCACATCACACACCATTATGTCAAATTCCCCCTCATAGCTAAAATCTCGTATATCACATTCTTCAAACACCCTTATGCGTTCATCTTGCACAATGCTACTATGGAGTTGATTTTTCCCTACATCTACACACACCACAGAATCTATACCAGATTCTAAAAGCACTTGGGTAAAGCCACCTGTGCTTGCTCCAATGTCAATGGCTCTTTTGTGGAAAAGATACTCCCTATCCCACAACCCTTTTTGCACCAAAGATTCTATGAAACCTCTTAGCTTATAGCCCGCACGCGAAAGTAACAAATCTTTAGAATCCACACTCACCCTATCATTTTCTTCAAGTAAAAATGAGCCTTTTTTCACCACAATACCATTGACTTTAACGCAACCAGATTCTATGGCTTCTTTTGCCTTTGTGCGTGAGCTACACAAAGATTTCACATACACATCAAGTCGCATTATTGTGTCAGCTTGCTTTCACGCTTTGCATAGCCAAAATCAAAGCTCATACGCCCCACACCCTTTATCTCCGCAAAAAGCTTGAGTGTATCTTTACCGCGTTTGCCAATTCCTTCAAAGGCAACAAAATACACATCATTATAAGTAATATCAGGGCTAAAATTGCCTAGATTTTTAGAATCTAGCTTTTCTATCTTGCTAGATTCTAGGCTATTGTAGGCGGTTTTTAAGCTAAATTTCATATTTTTTTCACTCACCACATCAAGCTTATCATACACTTCTATCAAAAATACTTCACCGCTCTCCGCACCAATCCATTTTTTGTCAATCTCATTGATATATCGTGCTATCATCAAAATCTGCGTATGATTATCTTGCAGGATTTGAGATTTCCTCATTGCTTGAATTTCACGCTCTTTTATAGATTTTTCATCTTGTGACTTATAATGAGCTGAAGCAATATGCACAAATTTTTTTTTATAAAAATCACTACACCCCATAAGCATAAACGCCACACCCACGCACACCGCAAAAAACTTCACATTGTTCCTTTATCCTTTTATTTAAATATTGTATCACAAACTTTGCTACAATGCCTAAACCCAAAAAGTAAAAGGATTTATATGCAAATGCCCACTCCCGCCCCAAAACACCTACTCCGAACAAGCGATCTTAGCCTTTCACAAATTGAATCTATTCTTAGTAAAGCCCAAACCTACAAAGATATGCACCACAGGGAGATTCTCAAAAACAAGACCATCATTACCATTTTTTTTGAAAACTCCACCCGCACACTTTCTAGCTTTGAGATTGCCGCTAAACGCTTGGGGGCTGATGTTATCCGCCTTGATGTGAGTAAAAGCTCCACGGCTAAGGGGGAGAGTATGTCAGATACCGCGGCAAACTTAAATGCAATGAAGCCAAATGCCATTATTATCCGTCATAAAAATGCCGGGGCTGGATATTATCTCAAATCTCAGGTGAGTTGTCCTATCATCAATGGTGGCGATGGTGCGCACGCCCACCCTACTCAAGCCCTACTTGATTTACTCACGCTCAAAGAGCATTTTGGCAATGACTTAAAGAATCTTAAGGGTAAAAAAATCGCCATTATCGGTGATATAAAAAATTCGCGTGTTGCAAATAGTAATATTGAGCTACTCTCTCTTTTTGGTATGGAAGTGATTTTAGTTGCCCCACCGCATTTTCTCCCACCTACAAACTTACGCACCACGCATAATCTCCGTGAGATAGCTAAAGAGGTTGATGTATTTATGAGCTTACGCACACAAACAGAGCGACACGATAAGCAAATCTATGGCTCACTCAAAGACTACGCCTCGCAATATTGCTTGACTTTGGAGATTCTAGGTGATACAAATGCCATAGTTTTGCACCCCGGACCTGTGCATAGGAATATTGATATTGATGATGAAGTGCTGAAAGATTCTCGTTGCAAGGTGTTAGAGCAGGTAACAAACGGGGTATGTGTAAGAATGGCGGTGCTAGAATTTTGCTGTGCTTGAGAGCATTAGAAAAAACTGATATAAATCAAGTAGAGAGTAGGATAAGACTAACGCGACCCCTTGAAAAAGTCGCGTTATGGCTAAATCTTAGCTACACTTGACTAGTATTATACAGAGTAGTATAATGGCAGCCAAGATTTTCTGGTAAATCTTATCCATTGTAACCTCCTTTGCAAAAGTAGGTTACGCTAAGAGAGGTTGGCACTCTCTTAGGCAACCTCTAAGCCACATTATATCACATTCCTAGATTTTACTTTAAGCATTTTATCAGTCTTAATTTTTGTGTTATTTTCGGCTGCGTCTTATCTCCGCACTTATGATTAAAAGAGAATTAATTAATTTTTGATTAAGTTTTTATTTTTTACAATGTCGCCCTTGTATTGTAAAAAATACATTTACTTTGTGTTAAATCTAGCACAATATCCATAAACAAAATAAGGAAAAAAATGAGAAAGATTCTATACTCAAGCGTGGTTTTAGGGCTTGTAGCTTCAAGTGCAAGTGCCTTTGACTACAAAGTAAGCGGCTCGGCGGAAAGCTTCACAAAATGGGGTTTTAACAATCAAAAGCTTAATAAAGAAAGTGGTGCAGCTCCTACTGAAAGCTTTACAACAATCTTTTCACAGCTCAATCTCAACCTTGATTTAGGTGCTGGGTTTAAAGCGGGATTTAGTGGGGCGATTGGTGGTTTGGCTTTTGACTCCACAGATGGTAAAGACCCAAATCAGCCTTTTAGTGCTGTGCGTAATGCGTATTATGGCGTCTCTTGGGATAGAATGGGTGGCAAGGGCAAGATTCAAAACTATATGTTTCAAAATGCTTTTGTAGAATATGATAATAACACATTTTATATCAAAGCTGGTCGCTATGAATCTGGCAAGGTTGGGGAGTGGTTTAGCGGATACAATCAAGGTGCAGAAGCCGCTCTTAATATCAATGTGTTAAAACTATGGGGATTCTTCTCAAATCGCCGTGCATTTGCATATGATCAATGGTTTAATGATTTCTACCGCGTTCACGGATACTATAATGACAGCATTGCTACGCGAAACACTTATGCAGCCGGGCTTGATTTGAACTTTGGTGGATTAACTATTGGTGCATTCTCTTACTTCACACCGGGCGTTTATACAGCACCGGGTGCAAATGTAACCTTTAAGTCAAATCCTAGCTTTGAAGGGCAAGGATTCAACGCCACGACAAAAATCCGCTTCCTTGCACCTATTGCTGATGAAAACAAGGTTGGCACACAAAGCGGTAGAAATTGGGGCGAGATTGGCAAATACTCCTACACACTCTACATTGACCAACGCTTTGATGTAGATAATTTCTTCTTTGGTGTAGGCTATTACCAAAACTTTGGCAATGCTAATGAACTTATCGGTCGCTGGGGGAATCCTATCGGTATAGATATTTGGACAGCAGGGGCATATGACATAGGCAGCGCGCTCAATGATATTATAGGCAAAAATGCTGTAACAGGCTTTGGATACCTTGGAGCAAATTATGGTAGCTTTGATTGGAAGTTTATCGGGCGTGGGACAAACAGCCCACGAAGTGCGGAACAAAGTGTAGCTTTGCTTCTTAACTATCAAATTAGAGAGGACATTGCCATTGGTGGTAAGCTAGAGTGGTTTAGTGATACGACTAAGGCTGGATACACACCAATCGTATTTGGCGATAGTGCAGAAACAAAGCTTGACAAAAAACGCACAGATGATAGAAGCCACGCATTCTTCTATATCCACCACGCTTTCTAAACCTTTGCGGTTAGCCTAAGCTAACCGCACTTTTACAACAACTCTTTTCAATACTTTTTAAAATCTACAAACTTATGCTACAATGCACCCCCACAAACATAAAAGGTTACAAATGCACAAAAGGATACAAATGAAAGAAAATACCACGCAAACAGAATCTACACAGATAGAATCTACCACGGAGCAAAGCCTAGCCAAACAGAATCCTGCTCACACAGAGCAAGATTCAAACTCTAAAGATTTCAATACACAAGATTCAATTCACACTTCTAGCACAGAGCAATCCCACGCTTTGCAAGATAAGCTTAAAGCAAAATTCCTAGCCGATAAGGCACGATTTATCACAGCTTTTATCCTAATTGGGATCTTAGCCCTTGTGCTGATTATAGATTCTCCACTGCTTACTTGCGTGGTGCTTGGAGTGTTGTGCCTTGTAGGTGTGCAAGAATCTTTGAGCTTATACAAGCTAGAATCTGCCTTGCATTATTATGTTTTTACAGCACTTGCTTGGGTTTTGGCATATATCAATGAACGCGTTGTAGAATCGGCTTTTATCGTGCTTGTGATGTATGCGTCATTTTTAGCCTATTCTAAAAAAATCTCGCCTAAAACAATGCTGCCTTTTATCTACCCTATCATTCCATTTTTGAGTATTTATGCCCTATATAAAGACGCTGGGGGAGCTGGAATCTGGGTGATTGTGTGGCTTATTATCATCGTGGCATTTACTGATACAGGTGCGTATTTTGGCGGTAAAGCCCTTGGCAAAACGCCCTTTTGTGAAACTTCGCCTAAAAAAACCATAGAAGGCGTGATTTGCGGCGTGGTATGCGGTGTGATATTTGGCTCACTTGTGGGGATTGGCACTTGTGGGAGCTTTTTATACTCTATGATGATTACTTTTGTTGTCTCAATCGCTTCCGTCTTTGGCGATTTGTTTGAAAGCTATTTAAAACGCGAAGCTGGGGTAAAGGATAGTGGCTCTTTGCTGCCCGGACACGGCGGCGTGCTTGATAGGCTTGATGCAGTGCTTTTTGGGGCGGTAGTTATGCACTTTTTGCTATATTTTCTACCCGGTTACAAAGAAATGGCGATTATTTTATAAAAGAATCTTATGATACTCCTTGGTAGCACAGGAAGCATAGGCACAAACACGCTTGAAGTCGCAAAGGCTTTTGACTACACAATAGAATCTCTATGTGCTGGAAAAAATATCGCTCTTTTAAATGCTCAAATCAACACCTTTAAGCCAAAAAATGTCTGCATAGCCGATAAAAATGACGCACACAAGCTTGTGTGTGGGGATTACAAACTCTTTTTTGGAGAAGAGGGGATTATAGAGCTTATAGAGTATTCAAAATCGCCCCTTGTTGTCAATGCCCTTGTTGGCTTTGCAGGATTAAAACCAAGCCTAAAAGCGTTAGAATGTGGCAAAAAACTCGCCCTTGCTAATAAAGAAAGTCTTGTTAATGCGGGGTGGCTTTTTAAAAATGCCCATCTCACGCCCATTGATAGCGAACATTTTAGCCTATGGTATCTCTCTCACACTCGCCCTATTGCAAAGCTCTACATCACCGCAAGTGGCGGGGCATTCCGCGATTATCCGCTAGATTCTATCCCCACAGCTTCCATAGCGGACGCACTCAAACACCCAAATTGGCAAATGGGGCATAAAATCACCATAGATTCCGCCACAATGGCAAATAAACTTTTTGAGATTTTAGAAGCAAGGTGGCTTTTTGACACAAACGATATTAATGCCTTTATAGAATCTAGCTCCACAACCCACGCCCTTGTAAGCTTTAAAGATGGCAGCCTTACAATGCACTTAAGCCGCCCTGATATGAAGCTCCCCATTGCCTATGCCCTAGATTCTACTCTCGCCCCGCTCACGCCCTTTGTCCCAGAGCTTGACCCACTATCTCTGCATTTAGAGTTTAAACCCATTTGTGAGAAAAGGTATCCGCTTTGGGCGTTAAAGAGTGAGATTCTAAACACACCACAAAAAGGCATTATCTTAAATGCAAGTAATGAAGTAGCAGTGAGTGCGTTTCTGCAAAGTCAAATCAATTTTGGCAAAATAAGTGAGCTGGTATTAAAGCTTATGAATGCGTTTGTGGATTTTGACTTTTCTAAGCTGACAGATATAGAATCTATTACCGCGCTAGATAAAGAAGTGAGGGCAAAATCACAAGAATGGATACAACAACACAAAGGCTAAAAGGAGTGTTATGCAAGATTTTGTTATAGATTCTAAACTTTTGGCTATGCAAGAGCTTGGCGAATCCTTCCGCCATAGTTTGCATAAAATCCCTGAAGTCTCTGGGGCGGAGTTTAAAACAAGTGCATTTTGCCAAGATGTGCTAAAAAAAGCAGGATTTACAATCACTACATTTGAAGGCTACACGGGCTTTTTGGCGGATTTAGATTCACAGAGTGAAAATACCCCACGCATTGCCATTCGTGCGGATATGGACGCGCTAGAGATGAGCGATTTAACCCAAAATGAGCATACCTCCACGCATAAAGGCTTGGCACATAACTGCGGACACGACTTGCATATGGCAATCGCCCTTTTAAGCGGATGCTTTATCGCTAAACACAAAGAGAAGCTACCCTGCAATGTGCGTTTTATCTTTCAAATGGCAGAGGAAAAAGCCCATATACCCGGAGCAAACAAAATGGTAGAGCTTGGCTGTATGGAGGGTGTAGATGAAGTGTATGCCCTGCATAATGACGCTTCCCTAGAATATGGCAGTGTGAAAATTAATAATGGCATTATGAGTTCTTTTGGCACGATTTGGAGCTTAAGCATTCAAGGTAAAGCCGCGCATAGCTCCACGCCACAAAAAGGCTTAGATGCCATTCGTGAAGGAGCTAGAATCTTAGCAGATATGGATTATATCGTAGCCAAAAAGACTGATCCTTTTTCTGTGGCGGTGTTTTCTTGCGGTATGTTTCAAGGCGGCTCTATCCCCAATGGTGTGGCTGAATCTGCCCTACTTAAAGGCACGATTCGTGCTATGGATAGTAAAACTGATGAGATTTTAAAAAATGCGTTCAAAGAGATAGAGGAGCAAAGTGCATTACGGGGATTTAAGACAAAATTTAGCTATGATGGGTATTTGGCGATTTTTAATCACACTAAATGTGTGAAACGCCTTGTAGAATCTGCTCAAAAAGTGCTGAAAAAAGATGAAATGCTTATACAGGAATGTGAGCCAATGAGTGCGAGTGAAGACTTTAGCGAGATGATAAATGCGTGCAAAGACAAAAAGGGGGCGATGTATTTTCTAGGTAGTGGGAATAAGGCAAAAGGCATTTGCAACTATCTGCATTCAAACCCCTACTATGTGGAGGATAAAGCCATCCTTGTTGGCGCACAAATATGGATAAATCTTATTTTGAGCTTTGGCAAATAGAGGGGTTGGTAGATTCTAGTGGGCTTTTGGGGACTCTCGTGGATTGTGATGGGCTTTGGCGGTAGATTCTAGTAAATTTTGATAGGCTATGTAGGCGGTAAATATAAAGATGATATTGCTTGTTATCCTTGGTAGCGTTATTTTATTCTATGTTGCCCTGCCTTTGCTTGTGCTATTCATACTCTATTTTCTTATTTCTAAACTCAATAAGCATTGTTTCAAGGCTGGGCAAAAGTGTTTAGATTCTACTCATTTAGCACAAAGAAGCCAAATGCCCCTACATATGAGAATCTTTGGCACAAAGCTATGGAGTAAGAGCAAAAACAATCGCCTATTGTTTGGTATTAGAATATGCTTTAGCACTTGGGCTTTTTAGCCTAGATTCTATGCTAAGGGTGCAGTAGCATAGTGGCTATGAGCGGTATAAGGAGCTTTGCCAAATTGCTGAGGGGCAAATGGATTTCCCCTTGCAAGATTCTCCGCAAAAATACAGCCAAATTTTTAAGCTAAAACATCTCTTTTACTCCACGCAGTTTGAGAGATTAGATAAAGATGAAAAAGAAGCCTTTACTTAGGACGCTTGAAGTTTAGTCCAAAAACGATAACAGAGAAGGAGTTTTTAAGCTATCTTGACCCAAATACGCCAACATACCCGCCTAGAGGCAATCCAACGCTATATAGCTGGGAATTTACAGGCAGCGAAAGTGAGCTGAAAACAGAATCTAGCGTGTTGCAAAGGCTTTCATTTGGAAGCTTTAGCATTTCTTATACGCTTTATGTCTTCTCACATTCGCCAAATATAAGCAGTATGCGGAATATTAAGACAATGCGTTTTGGTGTAAAGTGGGAGTATAGGACTTTGCTACACACTTATTTTGTAGGCATTTTAAGCAACGCTAATAAAGGTGTGCAAACCTGTGGCAAACTTATACAGTAAGGGGAGAGTGCAAAATTGGCTCTATACTTATAAAACAACTAAGAATAACACAAGGATTAAGTGAGTTTTAGGAATATGATATAATCGCGTTAGAGGTTGCCTAAGAGAGTGCGACCTCTCTTAGAGTAACCTACTTCTTTGTAAAAAGGAGGTTACGATGAGTAAGATTTTATCCAGAATCTTAGCCGACATTATACTGCTATGTCTCATAATAGTCAAGTGCTACTAGGATAATCCATAGCCTACCTTGTCGTTAAGGGGGTAGGCTAGTCTTACTCACTCTCTTACTTAACTTTTACTTTTTTTTGTTTTTATTTAAGTAGCTTCATAGGGTTCTAGAATCCAAGTCATAAATTTAGTGGTTTTTCTCACACCTTGATAGCTCCTTTTCATATACTTTAGCTTTTTCATTTTCCCCTACACTTTTATTTATAAAATAAAAATAATTCTTATATTTTTTATTTAACTTTAAATTTAGAATCTTATACTTCCACTCCATAAATCTATACAAAAGATTTATAAACCATACTACAAAGGAACTACAATGAAAAAATATCTCTTGTTTTTTGCCGCATTGTCTTCTTTGGCACATTATGCTTTCAGTGATGATTTTGATTCTCAAAATAAAACACAAGATGAAGTTCAAAAAAAGGTTAAACTTGACACTTCCATTGTCAAAGCCTCTATGATGAACTCCAAGCTTGATGAGCTTAATCGCAATGTGTATGAGATAGATAAAGAAAGTATCGCTGATAAGGGCTATCGCTCAACTGAAGATATTTTCCGCTACACGCCATTTGTGGGGCTAAGCAATGTGGGCTTAGGAAGTAACCTTGACTTACGCGGACAGGGTAATCGTGCCAATACCTCCGTGCAGGTGCTGATAAATGGAATCTACTCCAATATGCTAGATTCTAGCCACGGCGTTACTCCGCTTAATACCCTATCCCCCTCAAGTATAGAATCTATTGAGATTCTGCCCGGTGGCGGGGCAGTGATGTATGGGAATGGCACACGCGGCGGAGTAGTCAATATCATCACGCAAAAACGCTACGAGCAGCCCTTTTTTACAGCAGGGCTAAGCTATGGCAACACAATAGCTTCAACTGGACATAGCTACAATGCCGATGCGAAGTTTGGCACAAAACTTGGAGATAGGACTTATATTTCACTAGGAGCAGCCTATATCAATCGTGGCGGACCTAGAAGTGGGGATAAAACAAGTGGTGCTCAAGCAAATATGGGGCTAATATATGATATTACACAGGGGGGGGGGGAGCATAGTGTGAGCTTTGATGTGGATTATTTTAATGGCATTATCCGCACAAGCCCGAATAATTCCTTTATGGATATTAAAAACCCAAGCAAAGATGACAGAAAAACGCCCGGCAATGGTAGTTTGCATAATACGCAACAACGCCTTGATGTGAGCCTTGGCTACAAGGGTGAGCTAAGCGAAAACTCAAAGCTTGATATAAAAGCTTTCTATCATCTTAATCACATAAACTATGTAGATTCTCTTACAAGGCTAAGTTCATTTAGGGCTATGGGTAATCAAGCGTCTTCCAATGCTTCAGCGGATCAAAGTGGCTCTCTCTTTGATGATCAAAAAGCTGGAATCACCGCAAAATACGATCTCAAACACACAAATGGGCTTTTTATCCTAGGAGTAGAATCTATTTGGAATCACGGCAAACGCACGATGGATCAAATGATACAAGCTACAGGCTACAAACATAGAATCCTTGTGCCATTTGTTGGCACAAAATGGAGCAATGCCCTTTATGCTTTAGAAAAATACGACTTTAGCAAAAGCTTCTCGCTCACAGGCGGGGCGAGATATGAATACGCGTATTATGATATAGATGTAAGCTATTTTAGTGATATGACTATATCTAATACTACTAATACTACTAATACTACTAATACTACTAATGGCTCACTTACAGACTCACTTCATAACTACGCCCTAGAGCTAACGCCCAATTATCGCTATTCAGATTCTGGAAATATGTATGCCAAATATGAGAAAGGCTACTTCTCCCCTAGCCCAAATTCTATGCTTAAACGCAGTAGAAGCGGGAGCAGAAGCACATACACCGCCACAAATCTCAAAAAAGAAACCTATGATACCTTTGAGCTAGGGCTAAAAGACTTTTTGGGAGATTCTGTAATGTTTAGTGCAAGTGCGTTCTACACATTAACGCATAATGAATTTTACACGCAGGGCAACGCCCACTCTATAAGCGGTGTAACTTATGGTAACTATGATAAGACACAAAGAGCTGGCTTAGAGCTATTCGCTGAACAATATCTCTTTGGTGGGGGCTTAAGTTTGAGTGAAAGCTTCACCTATATAGATGCAAGAATCTTACAAAACAATGGGACAAGTGCAAATCTCAAAATCCCCTATGTGAGCAACTATAAAGGCACAATCGGTGCAAATTTAGCCCTTGGCAGAATCTTTAGCATTTGGAGCCAAAATACATTTTTTGGCACAAGCTATGACATTACGCAAGAAAAGATAAAGCCTTATAGCCTTACAGATATTGGGCTAAATGCGAAGTTTGGCGATTTATCTTTGAGTGCTGGGGTGAGAAATGTCTTTGATACTTTCTATTATAGCTACTATAACCACGATTCTAAAGACCAAATCGCCGGATATGCTTTCCTTATCGGGCAAGGGCGAAGTGCGTTTATTGAGGGGCGATATACATTTTAAGGCTTTAGTAGAAACTAGATTCTACTAAAATTCCACAACGCTGACTGCGGAAGTATCTTGCGATGATTTTGCGGGTTGTCAAAGTGGAGGCGAAGGGAGTAGCTCAAACGCATACAGTTGCGAAGCAACAAATCCATACTTGCAAAATGACCGAGCCGACACTGCAGACTCCCGCAAAAGTCCGCAAGAGACAACGCAGAATCTAGATTCTACTTATCAAAGCCTTGAAAGGAATGCAGGGCGGATTCTATATCAATATGACAATAGCCATTTGGATTTTTCTCTAAATATTTTTGATGATAATCCTCCGCAGCATAGAAATTCGCTAAAGGCAGTATCTCTGTAACTGCTTTGAGATTATGCCTTTGCTCCCATTTTTTAAGACACTCTCTTATCACACACTCACTCTTAGAATCCTCATAATACACGCCGTTGCGATATTGTGTGCCTTTGTCATTGCCTTGATAATTTAACGCACAAGGATCAATAATGGATAAAAACCGCTCTATAATCTCACGCAGGGGCAGAGCAGATTCATCATACTTTAACTTCAAAGTCTCTACCGCCCCGCTTCTCCCACTACATACAAGCTCATAGCTTGGATTAGCAATCTTAGAGTTCGCATAACCAACAACAGAATCTAACACACCTTTAAGCCTATCAAAATAGCCCTGCATTCCCCAAAAGCAACCACCAGCAAGATAAATCACCGCCATTTTTGCCCCTTTATTCTACTTTTTTGCCATATTTGCAAACGCGATTTTAAGCATATTTAAGCTAGAATCCTACTCATATTGTTTGCACAAAGCACAAACAGGTTCAAAGGATTTTCATTGCAACACACACCAAAAGACACACGACAAGACATATTACAACCCACGCAAAAAGCCCTATTGCGTTCTATCCCTAAAGTTGATACGCTTCTTACTCACGCTGATTTACAAGACTTTGATAAGGCTCTTATCCTGCCCTTAATCTATGAGTATTTACAAGCATTGCGAGATTCTATTTTGCAAGGAGCAGTGCCGCATACTGACATAAACACCCACGCCGCAAAAATAAAAGCCAAACTCAAGCAAAGCCAAATCCCCACAATGCAAAGTGTGATAAACGCCACAGGAGTGGTGATTCACACAAACCTTGGACGCAGTGTGTTTTCCAAAGAAATTTTAGATGAAATTACCCCGCTTTTATCCACATACAATACGCTAGAATACGATTTACACAAGGGTAAAAGGGGGGAGCGATATATCCACGCTACACAGATTCTAGCTCAAATGTTTGGCGTAGAATCCGCCCTGCTAGTGAATAACAACGCCGCAAGTGTGCTTTTAATCCTAAATACCTTCGCTCAAGGTAAAGAAGTCATCATCTCGCGTGGGGAGCTTGTAGAGATTGGCGGGAGCTTTAGAATCCCAGAAGTAATGAAAAGTGCTTCAAGCATTTTATGCGAAGTGGGAGCGACAAATAAGACGCATTTACGCGATTATGAAAATGCTATAAATGAAAAAACAGCGATGATTATGAAAGCTCACCAAAGCAATTTTAAGCAAATTGGCTTTACCAAAGACTGCCATATCAAAGATATTATTGCCCTTGCCAAAAAATATAATCTTATTGATTATTTTGACTTAGGCAGCGGACATTGTGGAATCTTAAGCCTTAAAGATGAGCCAAGTGTGAGTGAAATTTGTAAATATAAACCATCACTGCTTAGCTTCAGTGGCGATAAGCTTTTTGGCGGACCGCAGCTTGGCATTATCCTTGGCAAAAAAAAGCTTATAGACAAGCTCAAAGCTAATCAACTTTTGCGTGCATTAAGAGTGGATAAGTTCAGCATTCTTGCCCTTATTGCGACACTTCAAGCCTATATTGACAAAGCCTATCACAAAATCCCAACCCTTAATATGCTTTCAATTCCGCTAGAAAAACTAGAATCTAGGGCAAAAGTTTTACAAAGCTTAATTACACAATCTCACATTAGCCAACAAGTGCAGGTTGAAATGCTAAAGCTCTCTTCACTCGCAGGGGGCGGAAGTGTGCCGCATATTGAGTTTGAATCTTGGGGAGTGAGTTTGCAAAGCAAGATTCTAAATGCTAAGGCGTTTGAAGAAAAGCTGCGCTTAAAAGGGCTTATCACCTGCATACAAAAAGATAAAATCCTGCTAGATACGCGGACTTTGCTCCCACACGATGAAGAAAAGATTGTGATGATTTTAGAATCTATTTTGGAGCAAAACAATGACTAAGCAGCCCATAGAGCAAAATCACAATGAGATTCACAACGATATTATAGTAGGACTTGCTGGGCATATAGACCACGGCAAGACTACGCTTATAAAGACACTAAATGGCTTTGATGGCGATAGCTTAGAGCAGGAAAAGCAAAGGGGCATTACGCTAGATTTGAGCTTTTCAAACCTTGAGTTTAGAGTCCGCAATGTTGCTTTTATTGATGTCCCCGGACATAGTAAGCTTGTGAAAAATATGATTGCTGGGGTGTTTGGCATTGATGTGCTTTTGCTTGTGATTGCAGCAAATGAGGGCATTATGCCTCAAAGCAAGGAGCATATACATATCGCAAACTTATTAGGTGTAAAAAGTTGCATTTGCGTGATAACCAAAATTGATAAGCTTGAAAACAAAGATAAAGACTTAGCAGAGCTAGAATCTACAATCAAAGATTTTTTTAAGCCCCTTGATATGAGCTTAGATTCTATCTTTGCCTTAAGCTTGTATCCTTCGCCTAGCACACAAGAGATTGAAAGATTAAAGCAGAGATTAGAATCTATCCCTAGAGTGCCAAAAAATGATTATGGAGTGTTTGTGTATTATGTAGATAGGAGCTTTGCTATTCAGGGGGCGGGCTGCGTGGTAACAGGTAGTGTGCTAAGTGGGGAATGCCATATTGATGAAAAGCTCTATATTTATAATAAGGCTAAAGAAGTAAGCCTAAAAAGCATTCAAGTGCATAAGCAAAAAGCCCTCAAAGCATCACATTCTCAACGCGTAGCCCTAAATCTTGCTGGGATAAGTCATAATGAACTCAAAAGAGGTTATCTTATTTCAAAAAAAGGCTTTTTGCGTGGGTTTGATAGCATTGATGTAGGGATTTTTGGTGAAGTCAAACACAATGCCACTTATACGCTTCATATCGGTAGCTTTAAACTCAAGGCTAAAGTTTGTGTGCTTACCACGCATAAAGATTCAAAGTTTGCGGATTCAAACGCCACAAATTTAACAAATATGGATTCAAAAGTTATAGTTTCACACGCCTTTGGTAAAGCCCCGCTTACCCTTGCTACACTCAAAACCGATACCCCCATTTTTGGCATCTACTCCCAACGCTTTATCTTACGCAATGATAATGACACACTTTGTGGCGGCGTGATTTTAAATCCCATTGCCGACCCCATTAAAAAGCACACTCGCATAGCTCTTTTAGAATCCCTAGCAAAAAAAGACTTCAAACAAAGCTTTTATCTCTTAACGCAGATTCACAAAAAGGGCTTTGGACTTGTTAGCTCCACGCAAAGATTCTGTCTAAGCCACGCTCAAAGCCTAAATATTGCCCTAAGCCTCAATGTATTCCTTGATGAAAAAGCCCTAACGCTCTATCCACCCTCCCAAGTTGAAGCACTCAAAACCCACATTTTAGAGATTTTCTCACGGAATAAAAACGCCCTTATATCCGCTCAAAGCTTAAATGCGAAGCTCAAATGGGCGTCCCTTGCTTTATGTCAAAAGGCATTAGATGAGCTTTTATCTCAAGGGCAGATTAAGAGCCAAAATGGCTTGTATCTTGCCAAATGGTGTCAAATACAAAATATTCACACCTACGCAGAGCAAAGCATTTTAGAATCTTTGACAAATCAAGGCTACGCACCCCTAGCACCTTATAATCTCTATGAAGAGCTAGAGCTTGATAAAACACTTGGGGATAATGCCCTAAAAGCCCTAACTCACGCTCAAAAAGTCGTGCGTATCACGCATAATCTTTTTATCACTACAACCGCACTGCAAAAGATTGTGAGCTTAATGCGTGAGATTTTACAGACAAATGGCTATATTGATGTGAATGCGTTACGAAACCACACACAATTAAGTCGAAAATACCTTATTGCCTACTTAGAATACCTTGATAAATTTGATGACATTGTGTGTAAAGATAATAAACGCAGTTTAAAATACGCCCCACAAAACCGATCCTACAAAGATTCTAGTAAAGATTCCAACCAACCAAAAGGATAACAATGAAACAAGAAAAAGAAATCCGCCTTGATTTTTTAGCCAACTTCCCACAAAATCACAAAGCAAATGCCTTGCTTCATTCACAAAATGTCCCTAATCCAAACACGCTTGATAGCGCATATCTCTCACAATTAAGCCAAGATTCTAAAAACCTTGCTTCACTTTTTGGCAAAACCCACGCTCATAGTTTCAACTACACAAGCAGTGATTTTTTCACGCTTTTTTCGCTTTTACACAAGCATAATTTTCATACTATTCTTAGCACTACTCTTCATCAGCAAAGCCTCTATGCCACTAGAATCTGCCACAATATCACGCTTATTTCCCCAAACCAACAAGGCATTATACAGAGCATTCCGCCACTGCCAAATAAAAAGAATCTTGCTTTTTTCCTACCCTTTGTCAATCAAGATATTTTGACGCAAAATCCCATTGAATCCTTGCTTGAAGTGATTTTAAATGATTATCCAAATGCGTTAGTTTTCCTTGATATTTCACTCCTTGCAAGTGTGCTAGATTCTACACAGCTCAAGCGTTTAAGCACACTTAGCCACCCGCAGATTCTATTTTTATGTAACGCTGAAAGCATAGGCTTATCCCGCCCTAGCGGATTTATCTTAAGTGATTTTAATACGCTTAAAAATAGCCATATTTTAGATGAATTTTTACAGCTCCAGCTCCTGCGTCCTAATCTCTACAAAGCCGCATATATCGCATTACAAGACATACTTCAAAGCCTAAAGCCCAAAGATAGCAAAAACGAGTTTTACACAAAGCTTAAAAATCTTTTAGGAGAAAATCTCTCCCTTTTTGCCCCTTTAGAATCCACTCTGCCAAATGCCCTACCCTTAAGATTTTCTCATATCAAAGCACGGCTTCTCTTGCAGGTTTTGAGTGTGGAGGGCATTTTTGCCATTAATGGACAGGATTGCTTATTTGGTAATGCAAAACCATCTTTTGTGCTTGCTTCTCAAGGCTATGATGAGCCAAGCACACGAGAGCTTTTAAGCATAAGCTATAATGATGAAATTGAGCTAGATTCAATCGTTCAAAGCCTAAGTAATGCGTATTTGAATCTTGCGCAATTTTAAATCCACAGCATTTTTAAAAGGAGCAAAAAAATGATAAGTTTTACTCAAGCCCTAAAGCTTAGCACAGCACTGCCACAAATCAGCCGCACACAGAATCTTGAGCTTTTTCAAGCTCACAACGCCATTTTAAGCCAAGATATTTTTGCTTCCCGCCCATTGCCGCCTTTTGATAATTCCGCAATGGACGGCTATGCGATTTTACTGCAAGATTATGATAAAACTTGTATCAATCGCGGCAAGATTCTAGCCGGAGATGATAGCACGCATATCACGCTTACACAAGGGGAAACCTACAAAGTGATGACAGGCTCAATGCTCCCACAAAACACCCAAGCGGTTATCCAAATAGAAATGGCACAAGAGCAAAATGGCAAAGTCAGCTTCACACAAGCAAACTCTCCCATAAAACAAGGGCTAAATATCCGCTACAAAGGCGAAGAAATACAAGCAGATTCGCTCCTTTTACGCAAGGGAAAAAGGCTTAATCACCTTGATTTAAGTATCCTTGCTTCACAAGGCATAAGCGAAATAGAAAGCTTTGTGCCGCTCAAAATTGGAATCTTTTCAAGTGGCGATGAAGTCATTGAGCCACACCAACACGCTAAAGCGTATCAAATCTACAACACAAACGCCACAAGCCTTTATACACTTTTAGCTTCTCGTGGCTTTGCGTGTAGCTATCAAGGGATTTTACAAGATGACAAACTTGCTTTGCACAAAAAAATAGAATCTTTTCAAAGCTTTGATGTCGTCATTACAAGCGGTGGGGCGAGTGTGGGCGATGCGGATTTGATTAAACAAGCCTTGCTTGAGCTTGGGGCGAAATTTATATTTGATGGAGTAAATGTCAAGCCCGGACGACATCTTGGCTTGGCTACTTTGGGAGATACTATCATTATTTTACTACCGGGCAATCCCTTAGCCCTGCTTTTACACACACATACTTTAATCCTGCCGATTTTAGAATCTTTACAAGGGGGCAGTGCCTTTTACCCAAAAGCTTTTACTTTTGAGCTAGATTCAGATTTAAATCTTAAGGCGAACACCACTTCAGCCCTGCTAGGCATAATAGAATCTTCTCGCTTCCTGCCCTATAACAACGGCAAAATCGGCTCAAGCTCCCTTGCTACAATGTGGAAAAACAATGCCATTGCCCTTTTTGATAATCCTAGCCAAAAACCTATGAGCTACGCAAAGGGCAGTGCGATTAAGGTAATTATGTATAATGCCGATTTTTGTGATATAATGGATTTTTTCAATGATTAAAACCCCAAATTAAAACTTCAAAGGAGTGAATATGACAAAGCTATTGTTTGGAGTGAGCGACACACAAGAATGCAGGAGAGCTATTCAAACTATTATCCGCTTTTTTGGCAATAGAGATGAGATTGAGCTGACACTGCTTCATGTGAATCCTGAAATCATCGTCTATGCGGAAAGTGGGATTGTGGATTATGGCACGATTGAAAATATTGAGAATGAAAAGTCAAATGCAATGCTTGATGAGTTTGAAACGGAGTTTAATAAACAAGGCATTACTTGCCAAAAGATTCTAAAAACCGGTAATCCCGTTGATGTCGTGCTAGAAATCATCAATGAGTATGATTTGCTTGTGATTGGTGCGAGTGAATCTTCACTTTTACACAGAATCTTTAACTCCCATCAAAACAGCTTTATTAATTCTTCGCCTATCCCTGTTTTGGTGGCAAAATAAGTCAAAATTAAAATGAATCAAAATCAAATTTCAAAATAAGGTGTAGCTTTATGAAAAGACTCTTTGGGTTTATCCTACTTAGTAGCTTATTTGTAAGCCAACTTTGTGCCTTGGAATTTGGCTCAATGGGCAATACTTCTGCGGCAATGGGTGGAGCAGGAGTGGCACTCAAGCACTCCGCTTGGGGGCTATACTACAATCCCGCCCTTTTAAGCTCCGATCCAAAAGTCAAGCTTGGCTACTCGCTAGGTGTGGGCTTAAGGGAGCAGAATCTTGCTAAACTCACCACTATTGATATAAATAATATGACCGACACCGCAGAGCGACTTATAGCGACTTTTAGTGGTGGAAATATAGGCACGCCAAGTGCAGGAGAGATACAAAATGTTATTAAAGGTGGCTTAGGCACAGCACTCAAAGCAGAAGGGCTAAGCCCGACAGGCGATATACAAAAAGATTTAGAAAGCTATCTTCAAAAACACCCAGATGGCAATTATGGCAGTTTGATTCAAGGAATCTTGGGTGCTGTGCAAGGCAGTGGCTCACTCTCGCAGGATCAAAAAGATTTGCTTGATAATATTGTGGGAAACATTGATTATGGGAATCTTGACTTTAGCAATGGTGGTGGCACTGGAGCGATTCAAAATGCGTTGCAAAATATCACCATAAACAAAGGTGGCGATAAAGGCTTAGATAAAGCCGTAGAAGACATTAGCTCAATGCAGGAGATTTTAAAGGATAATAATCTTAATATCGTTAGCCAAAATGGCGTGATTTTGCAAATCTCAAGCAAAACGATGAATGAAAAGCTAGGCTCTTTGGGCGTGGCGTATTTCGCTTCAGCCTATTCTAGTATGTCTATCAACGCAGATTCTAGTAAAATGCGACTTATCATCAAAGGGGGAAATGGCTACTACGAGCTTGTAGATAATGGCGGGAGCTTTAGCTTCAAGGCTTCTAGTGAGGCTGATTACAATAAATACTCGCTTATTGCTTCACTAGAGGGCGGAAGTGATGCACACAAGCTTGTTACCACTGCCCTTATGCTCTCTGAAGTGCCAATCGGCTATGCAAGGACATTCTACCTTAAGCACGGCAATTTGAATCTTGGCATAACCGGTAAGCTAATGAATGCCATCAGCACACAAAAGCAGATTAATATCAATAAAAATACAGATTTTCAAAAAGAGCTTACAAGCCTTGCTTCACTTGAAAATACTATTTCATCAAATAATTTTGGCGTAGATGTGGGAATGCTCTATGAGCTTGATTTGCCAGAGTTTCGCTATCTCACTTTTGGGCTTGTGGCTAAGAATCTAAACTCGCCTACTTTTGAATCAAGTCTCAATAATATCACCATTAAGCCGCAATATCGTATGGGGCTAGGCTACAACTCTAAGTTTTTAAATGTCGCTTTTGACGCGGATCTAACTCCAAATGATTTACTTGCTTTTAGCAATGTCAAACAACAAAGCCAAATGATTGGCGGAGGCGTGGGCTTTGATCTTAAGGCTATGGATTTAAGGCTAGGTGCGATGAAAGACTTGCGACAAGATACCGGGCTTATTCTTACAGGTGGGCTAAATGTGCTGGGATTCTTAGATATTGCCTTGCAAGTAAGCACAAAGACTACTAAGCTTGATGGCATACCCATTCCGCAATACATTAACCTCCGCCTAGGCGGCAGCTTTAGTTTTTAAAGCTTTGAATGAGCTTTGCCAAAACAGCTAAGATAATCTTTTACTCTTGAATGGTGCTTAGATGAGCCTTTGGACTTGGGATAGGCACATAATCTCTACTATATGTCCCCCAACGCACCATATCAAACTTAGGATACAAGCCAATACTTGGGATTCTAAGATTAGAAGCAATGTGAATAGTTCCTGTGCTTGCTGAGATGACACAATCCATACACTCCACTAAAGCGACAAGATTTAAAATATCATCATTATTTCTTATCACAACAAGTTTTGATAATTCTTTTGATGTCTGCTCGTATTTCGCCTTATCCTGCATAAATCTCTCATACACTCTAGGGTAAGTTATCACTATGGGAGTCCAAATGGGATTTTGACAAACCTGCCCTATGAGATTAAACCACCCTTTTGTGCTAAGCGTGTATTGACAAGCATTGCTAAAAGGATTAATAAGAATATTAT
>NZ_QXJF01000010.1:25862-108901 GCF_003670275.1 Helicobacter labetoulli | reverse complement strand
TCATCATTCATATAGCGTTGATTCTGTGCTTTTTGTAATCGCTTATAAAGTTCTGCGTGCTTTGCAATAAACTCATCGCTTACATAAATAATAAATGGAATCTCCACCATAAAACGCGACATTTTAGAATTGCTATGTCCAGCAAAATCTCCATTTTCATACACTTCCTTACCGTGGTCGCTAAAATACAGCACCAAAGAATCTGAATCTTCAAAGCGTTTAATAATCTCTCGTAGCACAAAATCACCATACAACACACTATTAAGATAAGCAGCAATTTTACTTTTGTCCCCAAAGTCCTGCTTTATATCATTGGAACTAAAAATATTAAACTCTCTTGGATAGCGACTCTCATATCGCTCGTGGCTACCCATAAGATGCAGGGCAAAAAATCGCAAAGTTCGCTCTTTATTGCAATAAGAATTATGCAAGCTAGATGTTTTAGATTCTAGCTGGGGGGGGGGCAATACATAAGATTGATTAAGATAAGTATCAAGTGCTAAAACCAACTCCCCATCAAGCCTTGTTAAATCAAAACTATCGCCATAATTTAAATATTTCACCCTATCTGCCCTATTCAAAATTGTCGCTACACCATTGCCAAAAAAGCTTACCGCCTCCTGATTTGAAATAGCAATCGTGCAATACCCGCCAAGACGCATAGCATCAATCATATTTAAATACTCATACCATTGGGAGTTCTCCGCATTTTCTTGATTGGCAAAACTTAAAACTTGCGTAAGACTTTCATAGGTTGAGCCTTGAGATGAAATTACATCGTTAAAAACAAGCAGATTCTGCGATTTTTGCCTTTTAAGATTCTCCAAAAGTGGAGTGGTAGGCAGCTCATAGCCATACAGGCTCATTTTACCTCTTTGTGTGCTTTCTCCAATGACAAGCACAACATTTTCAATCTTTTCTTTACTAGGCTTTGCCTCAAAATCTTTAGCAAACTCATCAAAATGTGCCGATAACCTTTTATACTCCTCCATAAATGCGAGGGTGCGTTTCAATGAGCTAGACAAGGCAGTATAGCTATGATACAAGACATCACTAAAACGCAAATCCGGGCTTGAAGGACGCACACCCACAATATGCACAACCACAACACAAAGCAATAAAAGCACATACATAATCTTTAGCTTTAATGTATTGCCTCTCACATATTTTGGCACTTTTAGCCTAAAGCACAGCCAAGTAACCAAAGTAAAAAGCCCATAGATTCCAAGCAGCTTTATATCTATATATGTATGTAAAAATTCTAAACTCTCTCTTACATTACTCTCAAACGCAATGCTTACCACATATGAGTTGAGCAAAGTAGAGAAGTTATAAAGGCAAAAAATTTCAGCTACCATACACAAAATACTAAGAGCCACCACAACAAAAAGCAAAAGATTCTGTAAAAAACGCCACTTAAGAAAATAAATCACGCACAACAATGCACCATAGCTCACAAGAAACATCACTTCCCTATATGCAAAAGTGAGAACATAATACATATCAAAATGCGTATGCAAAAAAGTTTGATGAGACATTATGATAAGGCAAGTATTTAAAATCCACAAAAACATAAAAGTGCGGAAAAATCGTGCATCACTCATTGAGCTATCTCCTCTTTATGAGCAGAATCTTTTCTACCACATAACCCCTGCTGATAATAACTTTTTTGAGCTTTTAACTCTTTGTCATAATCTTTAGCACTTTTTTTCTCGCCAACAAGGCGGATTCTCTTATTTAGCAAGGTTTTGTCATTACTCATTAAACTCCGCTTAGATTCAAAGCCCTGCATATCAATCCCTGCAATATCAAGCAAAGTATGGATTAAATCATCATTCATATAGCGTTGATTCTGTGCTTTTTGTAATCGCTTATAAAGTTCTGCGTGCTTTGCAATAAACTCATCACTTACATAAATAATAAATGGAATCTCCACCATAAAACGCGACATTTTAGAATCCGAATGCCCGATGAAATTCCTCCAGTCATAAATCTCTTCCCCGTGGTCGCTAAAATACAGCACCAAAGAATCTGAATCTTCAAATCGCTTTATAATCTCTCGTAGCACAAAATCACCATATAGCACACTATTATCATAGTGCATATTCTCTTCCGCACTTGTGGCAGCTAGATTCTCCACGCTATCAGCACGACATAGCATATCTTCTTGGCTAAATCTCGCAAAACTGCTTGGATAGCGGTTATAATACTTAGCGTGATTCCCCATAAGGTGTAGGATAAAAAAAGTCGGTTTGGGCGTAGAATCTGCTGTATTTTTAGGCTCTTGTGGTAGATTCTCACTTGAGCTTAGAGACTTAGAATCTCCATTATCAAAATCCCCTTGCAAATCCCCCTGCCCCCTGCCTATCCCTAACTCCTCATCAAAAATATCCAAAATCGCTTCATCAAACTTTGTCGTGCTCATCTTGTCATTAACATTGACAAAATGAGCTTCATCAGCACGCTTAAGAATAGTCGCTGCGGCATTGCCAAAAAGGCTAATAGGCTCTTGATTTGAAATAGCGATTGTATGGTAGCCTCCAAGCTTAAAAGCATCAATGGCATTAATATACTCATACCACGGCTTTTGAATCTCACTAGACTTGGTGGCTTTTGGCTTGTGTTTGGGGTTTATCGTCTGTATGCCCTGCGTGTTGTCTTGATTAGCAAGAGTAAGGCTAAGACTTAAAGACTCGTGTGTCTGTCCGTGAGCGGAAATAATATCGCTAAAAACAAGCAGATTCTTAGGGCTATGCTGTTTGATAGAATCTAAATTTGGTGTGGTGGGGAGCGGATAGCCATAAAGATGCAACTTGTCTCTTTGAGTAGATTCGCCAATGACAAGCACAATGTTTTGTATATTATTTTTTGCTTTTTTAACCTGTAGCGTGGTAGATAGCTCATCAAACTTGCTATTGAGCTTTTCATACTCTTTCATAAAGCCATAAGTGCCCTGAATTGCACGATAGAACTGCTTTGTATAATTATAAAGCATATCACTCCAATCCTCATTCAAAGGCTTTGTGTGGCTTAAAATCATACCAAGCACAATCCCCACACTCACAATAAACCAAGCATACACAAGCCGCATAAATCTAGCAGAGGGCTGCAAAAGTGGAATCTTAACCCACAAAAACACAGCAACGATAATAAAAAAAGCATATACACCAAGCAACCCAAAGCTTACATAGTTATGCAAAAACTCCGCACTCTCCTGTGGATTTGTCTCTAATGCTACAATGACAAGATAGGAATTGAGATTTGTATCAAAGGTGTAGAGCAAAAATATATCAACTACAAAACATACAACACTTATGCTAAAAATCGCCCACGCTACATAAACGCCAAAAGGCACAAGTGAAAGAATCCAAAAAAAAGCAAAATAACTCACACAGAGCAAAAGCTCACGATAAAAAAACGAGCTAAACCAATACAAATCCCAATGCTTTGTATAAACAAAATATTGTGAGCCAAAAAGAATGATAGTGTTTAGAAAAATAAGTAAGATAAGAATCTTAAAAAGTGTGGGGTGAGTAAAAAGCTTCATTGTATAAATCCTGCTATGAATGGAAAATATCGGCTAGATTCTTTTGTGTGTGGAAAGCTGGGTATGGTAAGTAAGCAAGATAAGCACTTGCATATAGATATGATACTGCGGTGATAATGCTTCATTTTACTCCAATTTTTAAAGATTCTCATCTTAAAGCCTCTAAAATGTTTTTTTCTTCTAACAAAAACAGGGTTTAATCTCATCACTTGATCAAAATTTCAACATAAACAAATACTAAAGGGGGATTCTATAATGAAAGTAAAAGTTTGCAAAACTCCACCACTAAAGCTTAAAAAGCCTTAGCAATGAAGATTTTGCTAGAGTTTTGACTCGTAGCGTCTTAACATATAAAGACGCTTAAGCATTTTTTTCTTAGCGTTAATCTTTTGTTTTTTGCGTTTTTCAGTCTTAGATTCAAAAAACCTTCTCGCTCTCAACTCCGTTACAACGAGATTGCGGTCGGTTTGTTTCTTGAACTTTCTATACGCTTCTTCAAAAGATTCACTTTCTTTAACTTTGATACCCGGCATAAGCTCACCCACTTTCTTGTAAGATTTAAGGGCAGTATTATAAGAAAAATTTATTTAAAAATGCTTAAATTTGCATTATATAAAGTGAGTTTTAAGGATTTTTAGCTAGAATGCCAACTTTATTTTCATTCTTGTGCTCGTAGCTCAGCTGAATAGAGCAACAGGTTGCGGTCCTGTAGGTCGGGGGTTTGAATCCCTCCGAGCACGCCATTTTAGATTCACACTGCAACTTTTTAGGAGAACTCAATGAAATTCTTAGCACAACTTGTTTATAAAGCATATCTTAATGCACAAAACAAAATTTGGGTAAAAATGCTCTCCATACTCTATAATGCTTTGCTCAAAATATCAAATCCTCTTATTACTTTATCGTATAACAATATCAAATTGAAAATGCCTTTTTCTCATTCCTTACCACTCTACCAAAAATTATATCCAACATACGATATGCAACTTCATTCAATAGCTAAGCATATCTACAATAAAGATGGCTTTTTAAATATGATTGATGTGGGGGCAAATATAGGTGATACTGCTATTTTGACAAATATACAAAATGCTTCTTACTTGTTGATAGAGGGCGAAAAAAGTTATGCCAATCTTATACCTACCAACATCTCCTATAATTTTCAAGGAGCGACTATTAAAGATATAAGTATGGGGGGGGGGGCATAACAACAAACTTCCGTTATATATCATTGCTAATACATTCTTGGGTGATGATGAAAAGCAAAACAACTACTCCATATCCCTACAAGATGGAAGTGGCAAATTAGTAGATTCTAAGAATATTAATACAAATATTCAAATCCAAACACTTGATTCTGTGGTAAAACAGGCTAATTTCTCTCCCAACTTTATCAAAATAGATACAGATGGTTTTGATTTTAAAGTATTGCGTGGAGCAAACAATACGCTCAAAACATATAAACCTGTTATATTTTTTGAGTGGGATAAGATACATCTCCAAGCACAAAATGAAGATTTTCTCTCCATTTTTCCACAACTCAACAAAATGGGGTATGAACAACTCTTTGTTTTTGATAACTTTGGCGTATTACTCTGCTCACTTCCAACAAGCGATCTTACAAACCTAGCACTTCTTATGAACTATACACAAGAATCTCGGCAAAATATTTACTACTACGATATCTTTACTTTTCATATGGTTGGAGCAAAGAAGTCTTAGCAAATAAACACGGAGAGAAAGTTTTACAATCCCTCTCCATCGTAAAAGACAATTAGTCTTTTTGATTGCGGAGATAAGTTGGAACTTCAAGGCTTTCATCATTATGATCAAACAAACTATAATCCTCTCCTGATACTTTCCGTGCAGCAAGTTGCAAACTTTGGCGAGACTGCTCCAAGCCTTGTTTTTCACACATTTGCGGTTGTGCTTCTGTGCTTACAACCTCTCTTTCAAAGCCCGTAGCGATCACTGTTACCTTAACATAATCTTTTGCCACATCTGCAAGTGTGCGTGTCCCACAAATCACATGGGCTTTATTATCAACAATAGATTCAATCATATTCATCGCTTCGCCTATCTCAATAAGTGAGTATCCATTCATCTCAAAATTCACAAGCACACCCATCGCACCATTAATAGAGATATTATCAAGCAGTGGAGATTCTATTGCCATACGCACAGCTTCACACGCCGCATTATCGCCTGTGGATTCGCCAATACCCATAAGTGCCAGTCCTCTATGACTCATTACCGTTTTCACATCGGCAAAATCCACATTAATATCATTTGGACTATGATGCAATATTACGCCTGAAATCCCATTCACAGCACGAGCTAACACGCCATTTACAACTTCAAAACTCTCTTGAACGCCATAACTTCTAGGAATAATAGATGAAAGTCTATCATTAGGGATAACAACAATACAGTCACTTTCTGATTTTAAATTACGCAACCCCTCTTCAGCGAGTTCAGCGCGTCTGCCACCCTCCCATTTAAAAGGTTTGGTTACAACAGAAATAGTTAATGCCCCAACTTCCCTTGCCGCCTTAGCTACAACAGGAGCTGCTCCTGTGCCTGTGCCACCGCCAAGACCTGCAGAGATAAAAACAATATCAGACCCATTAAGCACAGCTTTTAACTCTTCATAAGTCTCTAGCGCTGCCCTTTCACCCACATCTGGTTGCATACCAGCACCCAAACCTTTTGTGAGCTTCTCGCCAAGCTTCATTTTGATATTTGCACTTGTAGTTTCTAAATGTTGAATATCTGTATTTGTCGCAATAAGCTTAATAGCCTTGTGTGGATTTGTTTTCACAAGATGACTAATCATATTTGAGCCACCGCCACCAACGCCAACAGCCGTAATTACTGCACCTTCTTGTCGTATTTCCTGGATGTCTAGTTCAATATTTTCCATCATCACTCCCTTAAAATAATTGGCTAACCCACTTGTAGAATCTCATAAAGACATTATCGTGTCTATCCTTTTCTATGGCTTGAATCCCCGATAAATCACCTGTATTTTGAGTGATTTTCAAACCACTCAAATCCTGCGAAGCATCTTGAGACAATCCAATACTACCCACATCATTGCTTTCAACAACACTACTTCGTTTATAGAGAATCTTCTTATCAAAGTCCATCTCATAGTTTGTATGCTGCCCAGCTCCGTGTAGAATCAGCCCAACTGCGGTAGCACTCTGCGTGCCTTTCAATCCATCAAAAAGCCCACCCACAGACATAGGCTTAGAGATTCTCACTGGCTTTCTAAAAAATATACTTGAGGCAAATTCTTGCATTCCATCAAGATTTGCCATACCACCTGTGAGCGTGATACCTGCACCAATTTTGTCTTTCAACCCACTTTGTTCAATGCTTTTTGCCAAAAGCTGCAAAGTCTCCTCTACACGAGCAGATATAACTGCGTGGACAATCTCTAAGCTCACATTAGTCGTTGCATTCTCACCTGCCATTACAGGTACTTTTATGGATTTCTCCTTGTCCTCATCTGTAAGAATAAGTTTGCCATATTCAGTTTTAATCTGCTCTGCTGTGCTTGGGTGAGCATTAAGGGCTGTGGCTAAATCAATTGTAATGTTATGCGACCCAACACTTAAAAAATCACTATAACGCATAGAATATCCGCTATAAATCATCAAATCGCAAGTCTGCCCTCCCATATCAATGCACGCTACACCAAGCTCTTTTTCCTCATTGCTTAACACTGCAATAGATGAAGCATACGCACTTAACACAATATTTTCAATCTCCACGCCGCTTTCACGCACCGCTCGTTTTAGATTCTCAAGTGCTGTTTTCTTGGCTGTTACAATATGGACAAATGCTTCTAGCCGCGATGCACTCATACCCATAGGGTCTTCAGCAAAATTTTGATCATCTAATCTAAACTCATAAGGCAAGGCGTGGATAAGCATGTGATCTTCTGGAATCACGGCATTATAGATGGCTGTTTGCATTACACGATTAATCTCTTTTAGCCCAATCTCACTATTTGGCACATTAACCACCGCAGATTCTCTAATACTTTTTGTATAAGCACCAGATAGAGAAATAATAGCCTTATCAACTTTTTCACCCGACACCCTTGCCGCGTCATTGACGGCACTTCTTATTGCTCTTGAGGCAAGTTCAATATTTGTAACCGAACCCTTTTTAATGCCATCAGCCTTATGAATACCTGTGCCAATAATATAGGGCGAACCATCGTCTTTTACTTCAGCGACAATCGCACAAATTTCACTAGAACCAATATCAATACCTAATATAACCCGATTCACCCTAGCCCTCACTTACTCACATCAATGTAGATTGTCGTCTTATAAGTCTCATTGAGATACTCCGCCAACGCATCAAGCACTGCTTCAGACTTCATATTCTTAAACACCATTGCATTATCGCCTTGCGTTATCGGTGAAGCTGATTGCTCCATTATACGATACAGCACAGCCTTATCATCAAGCATCACATATCCTTCCTTTTGTTGAGAAGAGAATAAATGAGAGAGAAAGCTCATTTTCTGCCTATCATCTAGCGTGAGTATAGCACCATTATAGAATCTATCAACAAACCCTATATCTGTGCCTTTAAAATTTCTCACTTTTTCTTGAGCAAGTGCTGAGAGCTTTTCCTTTTTCTTAGTGTTTTCAAAAAGCACTCTAGCTTCAGCCTTTGCCTCTTCAAAGCTTTTTTGCACACTTGGCTTTTTATCAAGAATCTTTAGCGTTACAAACCCTTCATCAGCTTCAATAGGTTTTAGCACCTGCCCTACTTGTGCTACTTTCATATCTTCGACAACTAAATCCACTCCGTTTTTGATAAAAAACCGCTCATTCTCTTTGAGAGCTAGAATCTTGCCCTTTTTGCTTTCATTTTTTAAATCACGATATTCACGCTTTGCCACACTCTCAGCCTGAATCTTCTGCACATCTTTTATGAGCCTCTCCCTACTTTCTTCAAAGCTCAATAAACCTCCATCTTCATCTAAATAATCACTCTTAAAATCTTCGTAATGCTTCCTCAAATCTTCATCTGTTGGATTCTGCGAGGCAAAAGGGACTAGGATATACTCTATGTCAAACTCCATAGGGGTTTTCCAATTTTGCGCATTTTTCTCCCAAAACACCTTTAACTCATCATCTTTGCTTTCAATACTCACTTGACTCATAGGCAGAATCTCCACCTTTAGCCTATCTCTTACTGCGTTTGCCATCTCCAATGCCGCAATCTCACTTGATGAAATGGGAAGCATAGGTGCTGCTTGAGTAATATTCATCACGCTAAAAATCTTTTGTATAACAAGAATCCTACGCAACATCTCCTCAAAATCACTCGGACTCATACCTTGCTCTTTTAAAGTTTGGCGATACACCTCTTGGCTAAACTCACCCTTATCATCTACATACACTTTAGCATTTACTATCTCTTTGCCCACTTCCTCATCGCTCACAACAATCCCCAAATCATAAGCAAGATTAAGAATCTGGGTTTGTTGAATAAGCCTCTGCAATGCCATTTGTGGTATGCCAAACTGCTTTGCTTGAGCTTCATCAAGCATTCCACCAAATTGCGAGATTTGACTAAATTCATTAAGAATCCTTGCATACTCTCTTTGAAACTCAGCAAGATGAATATCAACATTCCCAACACGAGCAACCTTATCATTGCTTGAGCCAAAGCCATAAGAACCCCAATTCACCATTCCAGCACCGATAAACGCAATGGCACTAATCCAAATAGTAACAACAAGCCATTTCTTATGCTTCTGCATCCAAGTAATCATTAAACCAACAACCTTTAATTTATGTATGTAAAAATCTAAGTGAGTGTTTTAAAAACGCCTATTGTAGCACAAAACTTGCTAAAAACAAGCTAAATAAGCTTAAATTTATCAAATTTTCCCTTAATCAGCTTTAAAACGCAATTACTACAGCGAAAAATTAGAAAGTTTAATGAAGCAAATTGGTGGGAATGGGGGAGAGATTATCATAAAAGTAATTTACCACGCATTTATGTCAATACCAAAACGCGTAATAAAAAGCCCTTTTTCTTACATCCTTGCAAAGCTTATGATGGCTCTATTCTAGCAATTTTTCCAAAGTTTAAAGTGGATCACACAAAACTACAAGAAATATGTGATAGGCTAAATCACACAGATTGGCAGGAGCTTGGCTTTGTGTGTGATAGTAGGTTTTTATTTTCACAAAGAAGTTTAGAAAATGTAATGTTAGATTCTAGTTTTAATGCTTTGAGGTCTCTAGGTTTGTAGATTCTTTGCTATGAAAGATTTGTGCTAGAATCCACTACACCCAAACAAACAAAAAAAGCTTTATAATGAAAAAATATGCACTGATTTATGGCGTTATTGCCACACTGCTTTGGCTTTTTTTGTTGGTGTATTTGCTGATAGGCAAAGATTCACACAAAACCACCGCAAAATCAGCCTAGCTCCTTTTGACAAAGCCCTGCAAGCGTGTATCAATAAGCACAATACCTATCCTAAAGAACTCCTGCAACTTGGCAAAGAAGAAAATCTAAAAGCTAGCTTTATGCTCCAAGCTGACACTTGCAAGATTCACTCTCTCACATTTGATAAGCCCAAAAGCGAGTTTGCCTCACACATCACAAATGTGCTTCACAAAGCTAAAGCCTGCATAAAAACGCAATGCCAAACCCAAAGCACACAATACACTATTCCATTTTTCTATCGTTTATCACCCAATAAGCAAAGCCTATCCTGCCTCTCTACAAAAGCTCTATAAAGCTACCTTGCCCACTTCTAGCAATAGATTCTACAATCCCACATAGCCTAAAGCGTATTAAACAAATCTGTTGATAAATAACGCTCTGCTGTGTCATTAAGCATTGTCAGCACTTTTTTGTTAGGGTTTTCCAAAGCGATTTTTCTTGCAATAGCCACATTTGCTCCACTTGAGATTCCAACCATAACTCCAGCCCTGCCTAGCTCCTGAGCTGTTTGTATCGCCACATCATTTTCCACACACAAGATAGAATCTATCACTTCACGATTAAGAATGCTAGGGATAAAATTCGCCCCAATACCCTGAATCTTATGCGGACCGGCTTGTCCTTGACTTAATAGCGGCGAGGCAGAAGGCTCCACACCGATAATTTGAATAGATGGAATCTTTTCTTTTAGCACTTCGCCAACACCGCTGATAGTTCCGCCCGTGCCAAACCCCGCAACAAAATAGTCCAAAGCCCCCTCAAAACTCTCATAAATCTCCAACGCCGTGGTGCGTTTGTGCATTTGCTTATTAGCGAGGTTATCAAACTGACTTGGCATAAAAGCATTAGGCGTAGAATCTAAAATTTCTCTCGCTTTATCTAACGCCCCTTTCATACCTTCACTTGCCGGGGTTAGCACAAGATTTGCGCCAAAAAAGGCAATCATTTTTCTCCGCTCTATGCTCATAGATTCGGGCATAGTAATGGTGATTTTAAGTCCCAAACTCGCACAAATCATCGCAAGAGAAATCCCCATATTCCCACTTGTGCATTCCACAATCATCGTATCCTTGTTGATTTTACCCTCACGCATTGCCTCATCTATCATCGCATACGCCGGGCGATCCTTAATAGAATGACTAGGGTTTAAAAACTCGCATTTGCCATAGAGATTTGGGGCAAACTCTTTAAGATTCAAAATAGGCGTATTGCCGATAAGATCAGTGATTGATTGTGCTATTTTCATACAAAATCCTTAGAGATGAAATTTCAAAACAAAATAAAGTAGCACAGCAAAGCAAAAAAGTCAAGTTTTATCCATATAAACTCATTTGCCATTTACCACAGCCCACATTTATTTTAAAATGAGTTTATAAAGGAATGGAATAAAAAAGGCTTGTAAGATTCTATTTACATCAAGGAACAAAGCTTGAATCTTAATATTACCCTACTTTGTGATCACAACATCAATACCAAACCCCGCTCAAGTCGGCTATTGGAGCTTTTAAGCAAAATAGCCGCAACTTCACATCATATTATAAGGATCAATGTCATCTCAAAGGACTGCCAAAGCCTCTCATTCACAGATTCTATGCAAACTACACTCTTTAGCTTCCCACCTGATAAAAGCAGCAAACAACGCACAAAAGAAGAAAATGACGCCATCTTAGAGCTTTGCAAAAAAGGGGATTTTATGCCCCTTATCTTTACGCCAAACCGCAAAGCTATCACCAAGATTCTTAACTCTCTACCCTTGCAGAATCTGCTCATTGTAGAAGACATTACACTTTTACCCTTTGCGTGCGAGTATAAGAGCAATAATCCGCAGTGTAAGATTCTCATTGACTTGCGAGAATTTTACCCATTAGAATATGAAAATGACACACAATGGATTCAGGGGCTTGGGCGATTTTTTACCTTTTTATGTGAGACTTATTTGCACCGCATAGATTTTGCATTGAGTGTGAGTAATGGGCTATGTGAGCGATACAAAAAAGACTTTCACATTCCTTGTGAGCTTTTCTTATCCCTGCCACCTTTATATGAGGCTTCGCCCAGCCCAACACAAGAGAAAATAAAGATTCTCTATCACGGCTTCATAAGCCCAGATAGGAGCAGTATGGAGCTTTTGGAGCTTGGCAAGCTCTTAAAGCAAACGCCCTTTAGTCTTCATATAATGGCTCTAAGCAACCAAAAAGGCTTTTTAGAATCTTTTAGCCAACAAGCCAAAAGTATCTCGTCTTTGCAGATTCTACAACCTGTGGCGATGCAGGATATTATCCCAACAAGCCTTGAGTATGATATAGGACTTATTCCCTTTAAGCCCACAACTTTTAATCTCGCCCATTGTATGCCAAATAAACTTTTTGAATATCTTCAAGCACGACTTGCTATCCTTAGCACACCGCTAGAAGATATTGCTCATTTTGTTCGCACCCATCAGTGCGGGATAATCAGCAATGGATTTAAATCTAGTGATATTGTGCAGACACTTACAAGTTGCACAAAAGATGATATTAATAGGCTGAAATACAACGCTCACCTTGCAGCACAACAATGGCATTTGGATATGAATCTAGAGATTCTAAAGAATGTGCTGGGCGATGTATTGCGAATCAAAATAGAGTGAAATACTAAAACCCACAATACCATTAATCACAAGGAGTGCAAAAAATGGTGGGCGATGGGAAGAACGCATAATAAAAAATAAGCTCAAAGGAAAAAGCACTACCCCTAAGCCAAAAAATACCCAACCAACAAGCCCAAAGCCAAGCCCGAGTAGAAATTGTGAATCTTGCATTATTTTACAAGAGCAAGGGGCAATACCTCTTGTATGTTGCTAACCCCGATAATCTCTAGCTTTTGCAGCACCTCCTTTGGAATGTCTTTTAAATCTCGTTCATAATTTTTTTGTGGAATTAGCACCCTTTGGATTCCAGCCTTATGTGCGGCAATAAGCTTTTCCTTCAAGCCCCCAATAACTAAAACCCTGCCCTGCAAAGTCAGCTCCCCTGTCATCGCCACATTTGCTTTGATTTTAGAATCTGTCAAAATTGAGGCAATCACACACGCCATAGCAATTCCAGCACTTGGACCATCTTTTGGCGTAGCACCCTCTGGCACATGCAAATGTATATCAAAATTATGATAGGGCGATGTTTTTGTGCTTACTTTTGGCTTTAAAAACTTCGTATCAAATAAGACTTTCACCACAGAGTGTGCGATATGGGCAGATTCTTTCATCACATCACCAAGGCTTCCTGTAAGCGTCAATGCTCCTTTGCCCTTAATCTTAATAGCTTCAATCTTTAACACATCACCGCCCACGCTTGTCCAAGCAAGACCATTAACTACACCAATGCTGTCTTTTTTATCAGCTGGGGAAATCTCAAAAACCACCTTGTCAAGGAATTCACCCAAATTTTTTGGCGTAATATCTACAGACTTTGCACCCTTAAGGATTAATATCGCACTTTTTCGCATAATCTGGGCGATTTTATGACGCAAACTTCTTACGCCCGCTTCACGCGTATATTTTTCAATCATTTGCTTGAGTGCCGGAGCTGAAAGATTCACTTCATTTTGCTCTAAGCCGTGTTTTTTAAGCTCTTGAGGGATAAGGTATTTTTTTGCAATCTCATACTTTTCTTGTGGCGTGTAAGAAGAGATAGCAATAAACTCCATTCTATCACGCAGGGGGGCTGGGATTGTGGATATATCATTGGCTGTGGCAATAAAAATAGCTTGTGAGAGATCTACATCAAAGTTTGTGTAATAATCTCTAAAAGCGTGATTCTGCTCTGGATCTAGAATCTCAAGCAAAACGCTTGTGGGATCACCCCGATAGCTTCTACCAACTTTATCAATCTCATCAAGCACAATAAGCGGATTCATCTCTTTTGCTTCAATCAGCCCTTGTATAATGCGTCCGGGCATTGCACCAATATATGTTCGGCGATGCCCCCTTAGCTCATTGACATCTTCTAATCCCCCAAGTGCGATACGCACAAGTTTTCTTTTAATAGCCTTAGCAATGGAGTTTGCAAGGCTTGTTTTTCCCACTCCGGGCGGTCCATAAAAACATAAAATCGTGCCTTTTTGAGTTTTTTCCTCTTGTTTCTCTTCCTTTTTCATTTGAGCAGATTCTCTTTTGGCAATCAACTCCTTCACTGCAAAATATTCAACAATGCGTTCTTTTGGCTCTTCAAGCGAATAATGATCAATATCAAGCTGTTTAGCAACTTTTTGAATAGAGAGTTTTTGCTTCGCATAAGTGCCAAATGGAATCTCAAGCACCCATTCAACATAATTTTGCAAAATATTTGCATCGCCGCTATCTTGGTGCATACGAGAAAGTCGTTTAATTTGTTTATGCACCTCTTTGTAGGCGTTTTCGCTCATAAAGGGCTTTAGGCTATTAAGCTTTTGCATATATTGCTCAATCTCCTCATCACGCGTATTGTCCGTGCCTAGCTCTTTTTGAATCTGCTTAAGTTGCTCTTTAAGAAAATATTCCTTATTGACTTGTTCCATTTTGTTATGGACTTTATTTTTTATCTCTTTTTGGAGTTTTTGAGCTTGTGTTTCCTCAATGATATAATCAATAAGCCCCAAAATCCGCTCTTCTACATCATCTTTGGCAAATAGTGTATAAGCCTGATTCTTGGATAATCGCATAGCCGAAGCGATGAGATCCACAATGCGGTTTGGCTCGGAGTTTTCCTCAATGCTTTTAAGCAAATCTGGCGGAAAATGCCCATCAAGATTTGCTAAATGCCTTACCTTTTCACGCAAAACTTCTAAAAGTGCATTCATCTTTGCTTCATCATATTCTTTATACCAAATCCTATCCACCTCAACACTTAATGGCTCTTTGCTTGATTTTATCACTTTTAGAATCTTGCCACGATACAAACCCTTAAAAAGCAGCTTAACGCGTCCATCAGGCAGTGCCACCTTACGCATAATAGAGCCAATCACACCCACATCATAAAAAGCCTGATTATCATCACTCCGCGTTGAGCTTATAAAAACAAGGCTATCACCCTTAATAGCCTTATCCGCAGCTTTAATATTGCTCTCATCGCTTATAAAGAGTGGAGCAATCATAAAAGGGTAAATAAAAAGCTCATCTTCTACCACAAGGGGCATTATCATAGGAAAATCGTTTTTTTCTATACTATTCATTTTTGTATTCTCTCCTTGTCTTCTTACCAATTAAAAAGTCTTACATACCAAGGCACATACGAGGGCTTTGGCTTGAATCTTGTTATAATATCCTCATCAATGCGTGAAAGATACTCATCTCTTGCTTCATCTTTGTCTTGCTTATCATAAACATTAGCTATGGATTTATATAGCTCAATCTGCCCTAATTGAAACTTAATGTAAATGTATTCTACATAGGGTGCATAGCGACTCTGTGGAAAAATCTGCAAAAATTCTTTTGCTTCCTTTATGCTTTGAGCGATAAACTCTTGATCCTTGCTGTAATTTTTAAATCCATAAAAGTTTGCTAGAATCTTCAAATACCGCACATAATCTTGATTTGCCAAAGAGGCGTAGCGTTTGAGATACTCATCAAAGTAAAATGCAGCCAAAAGATATTCATCTTTTTCCATATGAGCCTCACCCAAAATCAACATAGCCTCTGGCACAAGAGGAGAATTGATATGCTCACTTTGCAAAGATGAAAAATAGCCATCTGCCCCTTCTAAATTGCCAAAATTAATCTCTTTGATAATGGATTCATACCAATACGATGCGGGTTTATTATACTCTACTTCTTTTTTTGCACAGCCAAAAAATATCAAATTTGCAAACAAAAGACACATAAACGCGTAGATTCTCATTAAAAACCTTTAAATTTTGAAAATAGAAATGTATTATACACTTTAGATTCTACTATTTAGCATAAAAACTACATATTTGTGTTATAATCCGTAGTTTTATACATTAGAGATAGCTTAAATTTTGGAGAAGATGATGGTTTTTGAAGTCAAATCACCGATCCTAGGATTTGAAAATGTAACAAAAATGAAACTTGAGAAAATTGATGAGTTGTTTATGAAGCTTTTTAACGCTGATGGTGAAGTGCCGCATTTTACACTTGTCAATCCTTTTTTGCTTAGGGAGTATGAATTTGATGTGCCTTCAAACATTAAGATTTTGCTTGATTTAAATAATGCCAAAAATATCGCTGTTGCCAATATTATGGTGATTCAAAAGCCTATTGAACACTCAACAATCAACTTTTTAGCACCCCTTATTTTTAATTTTGACAATCTCACAATGGCACAAGTTGTCCTTGATAGCACACAATACCCAATGTATAGCTTAAGTGAATCTATTGGGCAATACCACAATAAAGAGGAAGCACAAAAGGGCGAAAATGCCGCCCCTGTAAGAAATAGCTAAATACGATTCTAGAATCCATAGACTGAATAATTTAGGCAACAAACAAAATCATCAAAATAGGGTTGAAAATGAAAAAAACACTTCTTGTCGTGGGTTATGGCAATATGGCACAAGCCATTCTTACACGCAATCACTTTATCACTTCACATTTTAATGTCCTTATCACAGGCAGAGATTTACAAAAAGCTAAAGATTGTATCGCTAAATGTGAGATAGAGGCTCAAATCTACACGCCACAATACAGAGCCATTGCAGATTCTAAATCTATGGATTCTAAGCCCACAAATTCTAAAGCTGTGCTTGATATACAAGATAGCATTGTCCTGCTTTGCACAAAGCCAAAAGGACTGCAAAGCTTTATTTTTGAAGGCAAAGCTCAATGCGTGTATAGTGTGTTAGCCGGAGTTGGCATTGACACCTTGGAAAAGCAGCTTCAGTCTTGCCATATCGTGCGACTTATGCCAAATATCGCCGCTTTTAGCAAAAACTCTGCTACGGCTTTTTATCACAAATCCTACACACAGCACACAGATTCAAAAGCTGATACGGATATTCTTGCATTTTTAGAATCTTTTGGCAAAGCTGTGAGTGTGGATAATGAAGCACTCATAGAATCTAGCATTGCCACAAGCGGTAGCAGCATTGCCTTCCTTGCCCTCATTGCCGAATCGCTCATTGATGCAGGAATCTTAGAGGGGCTAACCCACGCTCAAAGCCAAGAGTTAGTCAAACAAACTTTTCTAGGCTTTGCCACAGAGTTAGCTACAAAAAGCCCTAATGAGTTAAAATACGCCATTTCAAGCCCGGGTGGAACGACTATTAGAGGACTAGCTATTTTAGAAGAACTAGGCGTGCGTGGAGCATTTATCAAAGCCGCTCATACCGCCGCAGAACACGCACGAGATTCTAAAAAATAATGCAAGTAAATATAGAAACCAAAGATGGCAAGGCAAGAGCACTCACACTCACTCTTGCTCACTCTATCGTGCAAACGCCTATTTTTATGCCTGTTGGCACACAAGGCTGTGTCAAAGCCCTTGATAGTCTTGATTTAGCACAGAATCTTAATGCCAAAATTATCCTTGCAAACACCTATCATATGTATTTGCGTGTGGGGATAGAGCGATTAAAAGCATTTGGTGGGATTCATACATTTGCTAACTTTAATGGCAGCTACTTAAGCGATAGCGGTGGATTCCAAGCCTTTAGCTTAAATCAAAATGTCAAGCTTAATGAAAATGGCGTAGAGTTTAAATCCCATATTGATGGCTCTAAGCATTTCTTTTCCCCCTCTTTTGTGTTAGATATTCAATATGCGCTCAATAGCGATATTATGATGGTGCTTGATGACTTAGTAGGGCTTCCAGCAAGTGAGACAAGAATCTTAGATTCTATCAAACGCACAACAGAGTGGGCAAAAGCCTCACTAAAATACCACGAGATAAACAAAGCTCAAGGCAAAGCCCAAACAAATAATCTTTTTGCCATTATCCAAGGTGGAACAAACCCAAAATTCCGTGAGATGTCAGCTACCTCACTTGTGAATCTTGGCGAGTTTGATGGCTTTGCTATTGGCGGACTTGCAGTAGGAGAGAGCAAAGAGGAGATGTATAGCACACTATCTCACACTATACCTTTTATGCCAGAATCTAAGCCGCGTTATCTTATGGGGGTTGGCACACCAGAAAACATTATAGAGGGCATTTATCGTGGGGTGGATATGTTTGATTGTGTAATGCCTACAAGGAATGCTAGGAATGCCACGCTTTTTACGCATTTTGGTAAGATTAACATTAAGGGGGCGAGTTTTGCTAATGACACTTCGCCTATTGATGAGCTATGCTCCTGCTACACTTGCCAAAACTACACAAGAGCCTATCTTTGTCATCTCTTCCGCTCCCAAGAAATTACCTATCATCGCCTTGCTTCATTGCATAATCTCCACTATTATTTGAATCTCGTGCGTGAAGCAAGAGAAGCGATTTTGCAAGGAGCTTTTGCAGCCTATCGCCAAAATTTTTATCAGTTAAGAGAAATGGAAGTCCCAAATGAATATTAAACAACAACGCACAGAATCTTTACTCCAAGAGGTGCTAAGCCTTGCCCTATCCCAGCTCCAAGACTCGCAGATTAATACCCTTATAATCACAGGGGTAAAATGCTCTAAGGGTAAGCAGAGTGCGGAAGTGTATATTGAAGGCACAGATATTTCGCCAAATGAACGCAAGGCGATTTTAGAGCAACTCAAAAAAGCTCAAGGAATCTTAAAAGAATATGTCCTAAACTCTACGCAGTGGTTTCGCGTCCCAAACTTGCAGTTTAAATTTGATGATACGCTCCATTGCGTGAATAATTTAGATTCTATTTTCGCACAACTTGAGCGTGAAAAACAAAAAAAGGAATAATATGCTTTCAACCCAAACTACTCAAAAAATAGAACAACTCGCCGCTTCACTCTCCTTATATGTGTATGATATTGATTTTCTCAAAGAAGATGAACGCCACATTTTACGCATAAGCATTACAAAAAAAGCTCCTATGCAGAATCTTAGCTCAAAAGATAGCAATGCGGTAAGTTTGCAAGACTGCCAAGCCTTAAGTGAGCTACTCTCTCCTTTACTTGATGTGGAAAATATAAATATGGATAGCTATCATCTTCAGGTAAGCTCACCCGGACTAGAGCGAATCCTAAAAAAACCACAGCATTACGCATTTTCACTTGGCGAGATTCTAAATATTAAGCTCACAGATAAAAGCACACTGCAAGGAATCTTACACAATGTGAATGACACGCATATCACGCTACTTATAGAACAAGATGAGATGGCAATCCCACTTGAATCTATCAAAAAAGCAAAGGTTATCTTTGAATTCTAGTGATGATTTGCTTATCAAGCATTGTTGTGATATAGCGTGGGAAGCCCAAACCCTAGCCCTGCCAAATCCAAGTGTTGGAGCTATTATCACGCGTGAAAATGGTGAGATTCTATCCCGTGGAGTGCATAGCCTTGCAGGCACTCCACACGCTGAAGTCATCGCCATAAAGCAAGGCTATTACGCACTCACGCAAGATTCTAAGATTTTAAATCTAGAATCTAGCCTTGAACTCCACAACTTCCTTTTACACAACCACAATGGCATTTTTAAAAACCACTCCCTTTATGTGAGCCTAGAGCCTTGCAATCACTATGGCAAAACGCCCCCCTGTGCCAATCTCATAAAAGAACTAGGCTTTGCTAAAGTCGTTATTGGCACAAAAGATTCTCACTCCCTTGCTTCAGGCGGAATGCAAACTTTACAAGAAGCGGGGATACACACAAGCCTAAGCCAGATTCAAAATGAAGCACAAAAACTGCTTTTGCCCTTTGAGATTCTGCGAGAAAAGGGGCGATTTGTGCTGTTTAAAATTGCTATGCGACTTGATGGGAGCTATGTAAATGGGCAAATATCTGCTGAATCTTCACGCATTTTTACGCATAATCAACGCAGTGTGTGTGATTATCTCTGTATATCCGGAGCAACACTTAGAAGTGATAACCCAACGCTTAATGCCAGATATGCCCTGCCCCCTTATGATAAGCATAAACAACCCAAACTCTGCTTATTTTCCAAGCATGAAAATAATCCAAGATTCCATACTTTCCGCAATGCAGAAGAGATTGAGAGTTTAAAAGGCTTTGTTGTGATTGAAGGGGGGCTAAATCTGCTTGGTGCGTTAAGAAAATATATTGATATGCTTTTAGTGCATAAGGCGTTTTTTTGTGTGGATTTAAATTTTACACAACAAAGCAAGGCAATGGACTTTGAGCTTTTACACATAATGAATCTTGACAAGGATTTGGGCTTATGGCTGCACTAGAGATATATCAACTCCACGATGGCTATTGCTACAACACTGATAGCCTTATCTTGAGCCACTTTGCACGAGCATTTCTCAAATCTAGAATCTCACTCTTAGATGTGGGGGCAGGAAGTGGGATTCTAGGAATGCTCTGTGCCAGAGAGATTCTAAATAAAGCCACGCCACATAAGAATCCACATATCAATCTCCACCTTGTAGAAAAAGATACGCTAATGGCACAATGTGTAGCTTTAAACATAAGGCAGTTTGAATCTCACATATGCCATCAAGTGCATTGTATGGATTTTTTAGACTTTCAAACGGATATGAAGTTTGATTTTGTTATTAGCAATCCACCATTTTATGCCAATGGAGCATTGCAAGGTGAAAATATGCGTAAAAATATGGCACGACATCAAAGCTTCCTGCCCATTCCTGCCCTGCTTACACATATCAAGCGTGTGATAAAGCCAAATGGGAGCTTATGCCTATGCTATGATGCACGAGTGCTGCAAACATTGCTTTATGAGCTTAGAATCTGCGGATTTAATGTAGATACCCTCCGCTTTGTGCATTCTTTAGCAAATAGAGAATCTAGCCTTGTTGTGCTAAGGGCAAAGATTCAAAGCAAATCGCCACTGCGGATTCTGCCGCCACTTTTTACGCATAATAGCACTACTCAAACAGATAATACCGATGAGCTAAAAGCCATTTATGCGTGGGCAAAAACAAAGAGCATAAAAATCACGCCAAGTGAGCTAGAATCTCTTTATAAAAATTCCAAAAGAGATAAAAATGACAAGGATTAGAATCTTTGAATGCAATTTCTTGCATTATTTTAAACGAAGCAAGGTATAATAAGAACCTGCTACAATTTTAAAGGGAATGCGATGCTGTATGGAAAAATCATTAATGTAGATTCACAAGCACAAAACGCTCAAGTAGAACAAGACCTTAATAAACGCGTTTTTGATTTTCCTTTTGAGCTTTGGGAAGATGAGATAAGTGAGCTAAAAAAGGGGGTTGAAGTAGAATTTGTCGTTGAGATGAAAGCCGTTACAAAAATCCACTTAAAACCAAAACCTATTGACCCTGATGAAATTCCTGTAACAAAACCCGCTCGTGTGTGTATTGAAGAATATTTTGCTAGGGAAAATGAGATTCTAAGCGGATATAGTGATTTTGTGGAGGGGCATTTAAAGCTTGATTTTATCCGTATGCGGCGGTTTTTACTCACTGCATATAATGATTTATGCGCTATGGATGCAAATATTGAAAATGAAGTGCTTAAAAAGCTCAAACAAGAAGTGCTTCATCTCTCAAAAGAATATCTTAGCTATCATAAAAAAACCCAATACGCACTCAACTATGCTTTTGAGATGATTTTTCTCTCTCGCCAAACAGAATACAACAAAACACTCACACATATTGATGAGATTCAAAGCTCACTTGCCAACGCACAAGCCCAAACAAATGCCTTAAGTGGCACACTCGCAGCAGGAGAAAAAACTCTAGGCAAACGCGATGACAAAGGCAGCAAAGAATATGCCGAGATTGAAAAAGAAGTCAAGCAAATGCGGAAGCGATATGTGGATTTACTCAACTTCATAGGGAATCAAAAAGATGCTCTTGTGAGTGAAACAGCAAGACTCAAGCGATTTAGAGATGATCATTTTGAGGCTTTTGGGGCTGTTTATACGCCGATGACAGATGATATTAAAACGCGTTTTATCGCTTTACTTGATACAAAAGCATATGATTTTGATACAACGCTTTGGAGCAGGGCAAAATACAGCCAAGTCATCAAGCATTTTTTTAGAAACTCTCGCATTGAGGGGAGCTTTAGCTCAAAGACATTTTTGCGTTATTTTCTGCGTGGGCTTGATAAGAGTAAGCTCTCACCCAAATCAAAAGAGCTTTTTGACCTACTCCATTACCTAGAAAACACTAATCGTAAAAAGCTTTTAATCGTGCGTGAGACAATGGTAAATATCCTCAAATACCGACAAGTCATTGAAAAGATAGATTCTAGTTTGCTTATCACTATGGATAATGACCCGCTCAATGCCCTAAAAACCTTAGCCCAGAATCCCCAAGATATTATTGTAATTGATGAAAAAATAGGCAATGTCAGTGCTTTGGGCTTTATCAAAACCTATAAAGAAATGCCAACTACTAATGCAAAAACGGCATTTTGTGTCATCGTGCAAAAGCTTCCGCCTTCAGAAATCATCTCTAAGGGCAAGTTTATGGGCGTGGAGTTTGTGCCAGAGCAAAATATGGATATGCTCTATGACTGCATTCGTATGGCATTGTAGAATCTTGTCATAAGGCAAAGTATGCAAGAACATCAAAATACGCAAAAGATTTTACAACAGCTTGAGCTTTACAAACAAGCCCTACTAGACACAGCCCAACTCAATAAGTCAAATGAGCATAGCTATCGCACTCAGCTTCAAAATCTACTCAATGCCCTAAAAGACCCATCTATCCGCATTATCCACGAGCCACAAGCAGAGGTGGGGCAAGGAGACATTCGCACAGATTTTAAGGTATATAAACAAGTAGATTCTACAACTGAACTAAGCTATAACGCCCTTGTAGGCTTTATAGAATGCAAGGAATGGGGTAAAAAGCTAGAGCTTGACTTAAAAGGCAAGCAGATTGAAAAATACCTTGCTGTGTGTCCCAACATCTTGCTTACAGATTACAATCGCTTTATTCTCATTAGCTTTGGCAATGTGATTTATGACTTAACGCTCTTTCCTTTTGATATAAGCGCAAATCTCTTTACCCACGAGCAAGAATCCCACTTATATGATACTTTGAGTGAGTTTCAAAGCCTTTTACACGATTTTTTTAATGCCAATCACGCCACGATTAAAAGCAAACAAGAACTTATAAATGTCCTAGCTACACAGAGTTTTTATCTAGGGATAAAAGCTAGAGAATCCTATCATTCCACTCCACGCACGAGCTTTCATAAATTTTTTGGAGGTACTCTTGAAACCTTTAGAAACATCACGCGTTGCGACCTAAGCATTGAAGAATTTTGCGATTTGTTAGGACAAAGTGTCGTGTATGGGCTACTTGTAGCATATTTGGAGATTGATTCAAATTTAGAGCATATTGGTGTGGAGGGCATAGCTACGCTTTTGCCTAAAGAGTTTCACCTCCTAAGCGAGTTTATTTACTTTTCAATCCCTAGCTTTCATATCCCAGAATCTGTCTCCTACGCACTAGAAAATATCAAAAAAACCATAACCCTTATAGACAAAGCAACCCTTGCTACAATGCTCAACACACAAATAGAATCTATCTCAATCTATCTCTATGAAGATTTTTTAAAAGCCTATGATGAGCTACGCGGAAGTGAGAAGCGTAAAGAAGGGGGCGTTTTCTACACACCAGAATCTATTGTCAATTGCATTTGCTCTAGTGTGCATTCTCTATTAAAAAGCCATTTTAATAAGCCAAAGGGCTTTTTAGATAGCAATGTCAAAGTGCTAGATTTTACTACAGGCACAGGGAGCTTTTTGGCAAAAGTCTTTGAGCTGATTTTAAATGAAGAAAGATCACGAATTTGGCAAAAAGAAGCGATTGAAAAAAAGTTTCTCAAAGATATTTATGGCTTTGAGTTAAGCTTTGTGCCTTATATCGTGGCACATATCAAGCTCTCTACTATTCTTAAAAACGCAGGATTCTACTCTTTGCTTGATGATGAAAACAAGCTTCAAATATTCCTTACAAACACGCTAGATTTAAGCACTCAAGCTGATTATAAAATGACTATGCCACTATTACTTTTAGAAGAGCAAGACAAACTTGCACGCAAGATTAAGCACAGAGATGATGTGCTAGTGATTTTGGGTAATCCACCTTATTACCAAAATTCTAAAAATAATCTCCAAGAGATTATCAATCTCCTTAGCACTTATAAGCCTAGTAATGAGCAAAATATCCAGCCGCTTAATAATGACTATATCAAGTTTATCCGCTTCGCACAATGGAAGCTCCTAGAGCGGTATAACCCAGCAGAATCCGCTCCTTTAGTGCTAGATTCTAGGCAGGGGATTATGGGCTTTATCACGCCAAATTCTTACATTTGGGGACGCACCCATCGCAAAATGCGAGAATCTCTCTATAACGCCTTTGATAGAATCTACATCATCAATCTCCACGGCGATAGTGAAAAAGATAGGAAAGAAGATGAGAATGTGTTTGATATAAGAGTAGGAGTCTGCATATCACTATTCATCAAATACCCTGAAGGGCATTCAGCTTGCACTGCTATTTCGGCGGAGTCTGCGAAAATCGCTCAATCACTTACCTCTAGTAAGCTCAATCGCGATTTTCTTGACAGCCACCAAACTAGCAGCACAATCTTAGAATGCCAAGACTCTAGCGATATGGATTCTATCTCTACCCTAAAATCCGCAAAAAGCACCACTAGCAATACCGCACTCGTGCGTAGCACTAGTCCAAACCTGCAAAATACTAGAATCGTGGATTCTGTGAGCCTAAACTTTCAAGCCGATTCTAAAATCATAGCAGTAGCAAAGCACGACTTTGCCACGATAAAAATCAATGGTGGCGATTCACAAAGTGAAACGCTTACCTTGAAAGCGTCATCGGGTGGGGGATACATAAGGGGGAGGGGTGATTTCGCATTTTTGCGGAGCAATAATCCACACTTGCAAATTCAAGCCTCTCCCCCTTGTGAAAAAAATAAAAACTTAGAATCTCAAAAAATTATAGATACTTCGCTTAACGCTCAGTATGACAAAAGTTTAGATTCTAAGATTTTCTACTTCTCTACAAGTGATAATGGCATTTTTAAAAGAGCAGATAAGTATGCCCTACTAAATAGCATAGCCCAAAAAGGCTTAGATTCTATCTCTTGGCAGCAGCTAGAGTGTGAAGCACCTTACTTTTGGTTTATCAAACGCGATTTGGATTCTAGTGAGTATGAGGACTTTTGGGCATTAGCTAAAGATAAAGCACTAGGAGATTCTAAGACGATATTTGCAGAATGTAATAGTGGCATAAAAACTTCAAACGATGATTTAGCCACACAATACACAAAAGATGGTATTGAAATATTACTTAAAGATATTGCAGAGCTAGAGATAGAATCCATTGCCACAAAATACAAAATACAAAACCCTTATAAAACCGATTGGGATTTAAGAAAAATTAAACAAAAAATTATAGTAGATAGTGATACAAAATCTAAAATCCACCAAATTACCTATCGCCCCTTTGATACACGCTATACATACTACACAGGCAAACAAGGCTTTATTGGGCGTCCAAGATTTTCTATAATGAAGCATTTTCTACTTGGAGAGAATCTTGGGCTATGCACCACAAAGCTTTCAAACCAAGATAATTATGCTTATGGATTTATAATTGATAACATTGCTGATGTAAATTTTAGCGGACAAATTGCAAACTCTGATATGGTAATTCCACTCTATCGCTATGAGCAAACAACAGGCGATGATGATAAACAAACGCATAAGCTAGAGAAGCTCCCAAACTTTACAGAATCTTTTGCTGCCTACTGCCAAAATCATAAGATTCTAAAGTCCAAAAGCCCAGAGCAGATTCTACACTTTATCTATGCGAATTTATTCCACCCGCACTACCGAGCAAAATACGCAGAATACTTACGCATAGGCTTCCCGCGTATCAACTTTGAAGTAAGCAAAAAGATTTTTGAAGCCCTAGAGTCTATCGGCAGGGAGTTAGCAGAGATTCACCTGCTGCGTAAGATTCCACAAGATTCTAGCATTTATCTTGATTTTAGAAAAAATGCTAATGAGAGTAAGCCTAGCTACACTATAGATAAGCTTAATACCAACAAACGCTTTATACAAAGCCAAAGTGGCGAGTATGAGCTGATTTTGAATGATGATTTAGCTGTATTTGGCGTGAGCAAAGAAGTCTATGACTACACTATAGGCGGCTATAAAGTCATAGAAAAGTGGTTAAGTTATCGTAATAATTACACTTGCAGCAAACCTGAGCTAGAGCATTTAGAATCTATCTGCAAGATTCTAAAACGCACCATTATCTTGCAAAAAGAGCTAGAGCAAATCACTCTAAACACAATCTCACTACACTAGAATCCTTCCATCTTTGCAAGGCTAAGGAGGGAACGATTATAGAATAGTTTAAGCTTTTATAGTAGTATGGCAAACTTAAAATGAAAGGATTGGCTATGGGCTATAAACGCGTATTAGTAAAATTTTCAGGTGAGGCATTATCAGGCAATAGTGGATTTGGGATAGATGTGAAGATTCTAGAATATATCGCAGGTGAGATAAAAAGCCTTGTGGATAATGGCATTGAAGTAGGCATTGTTATCGGTGGTGGCAATATTATACGCGGTGTGTCTGCCGCACAAGGAGGCATTATCCGCCGCACAAGTGGGGATTATATGGGTATGCTTGCTACCGTGATAAATGCTGTGGCAATGCAGGAAGCTTTGGAGCATTTGGGTGTAGATGTGCGGGTGCAAAGTGCATTGGAGATTAAAGAAATATGTGAGAGCTATATTTACCGCCGAGCAATACGACATTTGGAAAAAGGACGCGTGGTTGTCTTTGGTGCGGGGACGGGAAATCCATTCTTTACAACTGATAGTGCAGCAACACTAAGAGCTGTGGAAATAGGAGCTGATGTCATCATTAAAGCAACAAAGGTTGATGGTGTGTATGATAAAGACCCGCATAAATTTGATGATGCGGTAATGCTTGAATCTATCAGCTATGATGAGGCATTGCGAGATCATATTAAGGTAATGGACGATACAGCCATCGCTCTTGCTAAAGATAATAAACTGCCCATTCTCGTGTGTAATATGTTTAAAAAAGGGAATCTGCTTGACTTGTTGAAATTTGATAGAGGCATTTGCTCAATTGTCAAATAAAAGCAAAGTTAAAATAAAAAAAGGATAGAATCCGCAACTTCAATCTAAAATATAAGGAACACAATGGAAGCATTACGAACAGAAGAAATCGCTGCAAAGGCATTACACAGGCTACAAGATGATAGATACTTGCTTGCCAATCTCGTTTTTGAACGCGTCAAAGAACTAGGCAATGGTGCAAAACCCCTTGTGGATATGGATGTGAAATTACACAAGCTCCCTGATATTGCTATGCGTGAAATTGCCGAGGGCAAGATAGAATTCACTTCTATTGAGGACAAAGAGTAGTAGGAGCGATTTTGGATTTTTTTACCGCTCTAGCACAGATTAAGGATATAGAATCTGCCCTTAGCAAGCTTAATGAACTCACTACCATCACGCCAAAAGTGCAAAAAGCCATAGACTTGGCTATTAACGCTCATAGTGAGCAGTTTCGCAAAAGTGGTGAGCCTTATGTTGTTCATCCGCTTTGTGTGGCGTGTATTGTGGCTTTTTATGGGGGTGATGAGACAATGCTATGTGCGGCGTTACTCCACGATGTGGTAGAAGACACACTCTATTCCCTTGAAGACATACGCAGAGAATTTGATTGGGATACAGGGCATTTAGTAGATGCACTCACAAAGATTGTGGAGATTCGCAATGAAGAGCTAAGCTCAAATATGAATGAGAAGCTTGCCGCCTCGGCATTAAGCTTTCGCAAAATGCTTCTAGCTTCTATCAAAGATATTCGTGCATTAGTTATAAAAATAAGCGATAGAATGCATAATATGCTAACCCTTGATGCCCTGCCTCCGCATAAACAAAAGCGTATAGCAGAAGAAACGCTTATGGTATATGCTCCAATCGCTCACCGACTTGGAATCTCCTCGCTCAAAAGTGAGCTAGAGGATAAAAGTTTTTATTATATCTTTCCACAAGAATACCAAAGCATAGAGCAACATATAAAAGATAATAATCAATCCATTGCTTTAAGGCTCAATGAATTTACGCAAAAAGTTTCTACAATTTTATTACAAAATGGATTTGCTGAAAAGGACTTTGTTATTGAAAGTCGCGTGAAAAGGTATTATTCAATTTTTCTAAAAATGCAACGCAAGGGTGTGAGTATTGATGAGATTCTAGACTTACTTGCTGTGCGGATTATCGTGCCTACAAGCTTGGAGTGCTACAAAGTGCTAGGGCTTTTGCATTTGCAGCTTAAGCCTGTGGTGTCGCGTTTAAAAGATTATATCGCTATTCCAAAAGAAAATGGCTATCAAACAATCCACACGACTATTTTTGAAGGTGCTAGTATCTATGAAGTGCAGATTCGCACCTTTGATATGCACAAATCCGCTCAATATGGTGTAGCTGCACATTGGAAGTATAAAAGCGGTGGGCGAGAGCCAAACTTAGAGTGGCTTAATAATCTACAATACCAAAATGATACGATTGAAGAGTTTTATGAATTAGCAAAAAATGACTTGTATAAAGAAGATATGGTGGTATTCTCTCCTGCTGGGGATATTTATAACCTGCCTGTTGGGGCAGTCGCACTTGATTTTGCCTATGCAGTGCATAGCGATATAGGGGAAAAAGCCAAACAAGCCTATATCAATCATCAAAAAGCCTCTTTGCTTCAGCCGCTTAAAAATGGTGATATTGTGAGAATCGTAGTAGCCCAAGAGGGTGAAAAAATCTCTCCGCGTTGCACTTGGATTGATGCGGTAAAAACTTCCCGTGCTAAAAATCATATGAGAATCCAATGTCAAACCAAACTCAAAGAAATTGATAAAAAAGTTGCACTCAATATTTTGCAAACCATCTTTGATAGCTCAAAGACGACAATTCTTACTTATCTCAAAGAAAATAAGCTAGATTCTCACATTTATCGTGCAGCGAGTGATTTGGCATTTTTAAAAGAGGTAAAAAATAGTATTAAGGGCAATTTTGCACGAGAGGCAAATTTTTTAGGCAAAATTAAAATTAATATGCTTAAATTCAAAGTCCTAAGCTTTGATAATATCATCTTACATACTAATCGTAATATCAATGAAGTGGTGTTTGACTACTGCTGCCACCCAAAATATGGCGATGATATTCTCGCTATAAAAACCGCACAAAAAGCCTATATCCACCATAAAATGTGCGATAGAGCAATTAATGAGATGGAGCAAGGCAGTGAAATGCTGTTTGTGCAATGGGCAAATGAGCAAAAAATTACCTATAAACTTATCATTGCCCTTGAAAATCAAAAGGGAGCTTTAGCCCATATCTGCGGTGTATTAGCTAAGCTTGATTGCAATATTGTAAGTGTAGATTATGATGTACTTAATCGGCAATTTGCCTCATATTGTGCGATTTGCTTTGAAAGCAAAACACAAGATACAAAGACTTTAAGAGAATCTTTGGGTAAAAAATACAAAATCATTGAGTTAAGTAACTTAAAAGATGCGTATTCAAGCTAGAATCTAGATTTTAAGAAAGGAAACAAATGAGCATAACAGAAGCGATGCAAGAGCTAAAACGAGGCTGTGTGGAGTTCATAGGAGAGGATTATATACGCGCTTTGGTGGAGAGATTCTATAAAAGTGGAAAGCGATTTTGTGTGAAAGCTGGATTTGACCCTACCGCACCTGATTTACACTTAGGACACACGGTGCTTTTACAAAAACTTGCTACTTTTCAAAAATATGGTGGCGATGTGAAGTTTTTGATTGGGGATTTTACCGCGACTATCGGTGATCCAAGCGGAAAAAGCGAGACAAGAAAACCTTTAAGCAAAGAGCAGGTAGAAGCAAATGCTATTACCTACAAGGAGCAGGTTTTTAAAGTGCTAGATCCACAATACACAGAAGTATGCTTTAACTCAAAATGGTTAAGTGAGCTAGGAGCTGGCGGAATCATACATTTAACTTCAAAATTTTCAGTGGCGCGTATGCTTGAACGCGATGACTTTACTAAACGCTACAATAATAATCAGCCCATCTCAATGGTAGAGTTTATGTATCCATTGCTACAAGGTTATGATTCTGTGGCGTTAGAATGCGATATTGAGCTTGGAGGCAATGACCAAAAGTTTAATCTCCTTGTGGGTAGGAGTTTGCAAAGAAGTTATGGGCTAGACAAAGAACAATCTGTAATGACTATGCCTTTACTTGAAGGGCTTGATGGCGTAAATAAGATGAGCAAATCACTTAATAACTACATAGGCGTTACTGAATCTGCCAACACAATGTATGCTAAGATTCTAAGCATTAGTGATGAGATGATGTGGCGTTATTATGAGCTACTTTCATCTCTTAGTTTGCAAGAAATTGCGGAGCTTAAATCACAAGTGGATAATCAAAAAGCACACCCCAAAAGTGTCAAAGAGCAACTTGCTTTGGAAATAACACAACGCTATCATAACATTGATTTAGCAAAAAAAGCTAAAATAGAGTTTGACAATGTGTTTAGCAAAGATGAGATTCCTGCTGATTTGGCTGAATTTACTTGTGAAAAAGATGAGTGGATAGCTAAAGTGCTTACTTACGCACAACTTTGTGAATCCACCTCTCAAGCACGGAGAGATATTTGTGCTGGGGCTGTGAAAATCAATAAAGAAAAGATAACTGATAAAAACCTTAAGCTGTCATCTGGGGAATACATTGTTCAAATTGGCAAGAGGCGATTTGCAAAAGTGATTATAAAATAAGGATTTGTGATGGGATTACAACCGCTTAAAATAGGCAAACACACGATTAAGTATCCAATTTTTCAAGGTGGTATGGGCGTGGGAATTAGCTGGGATAGACTAGCTGGAAATGTTTCTAAAGAAGGTGCGCTTGGTATCATCAGTGCTGTTGGCACGGGATATTATCAAAAAATGCAGTTTGTTGAAAAAATCACAAATTCTAAGCCATTTGAGGCGATTAATTTTTACTCAAAACACGCTTTAAATGAGATTTTCAAAAATGCGCGTAAAATCTGTGGCAATAATCCACTTGGAGCAAATATACTTTATGCTATTAATGAATATGGTCGCGTGGTGCGTGATGCGTGTGAAGCTGGAGCAAATATCATCGTAACAGGAGCTGGACTCCCCACAAATATGCCTGAATTTACAAAAAACTTCCCTGATGTTGCTCTCGTGCCAATTGTTTCTTCAGCTAAGGCTCTAAAAATTATTTGTAAGCGTTGGATGGATAGATACGCTAGAATCCCTGATGCACTCGTTGTTGAAGGACCGCTAAGCGGAGGACATCAAGGCTTTAGCTATGAGGACTGCTTCAAAGAGGAATATCAGCTTGAAAATATCTTACCCCAAGTGGTAGATGAAGCAAAAAAATGGGGAAATATCCCTGTCATCGCCGCTGGTGGAATCTGGGATAGAAGTGATATTGATAGGATGATGGCTTTGGGTGCTAGTGGTGTGCAAATGGGGACGCGGTGGCTTGGCTCCGAAGAGTGCGATGCAGTGGCTTATAGGGATTTAATGCCTTCAGTTACAAAAGAAGATATTGAGCTTGTCAAATCCCCTGTTGGCTATCCTGCAAGGGCGGTGAAAACTGGAATCTTTGATAGACTAGCTCAAGGCAATGCACCTAAAATCCGCTGTATCAGCAACTGCGTCTCACCCTGCCATAGAGGTGTTGAAGCAAAAAAAGTGGGCTATTGTATAGCAGATTCTTTAGGGCGTGGCTTTATGGGCGATAGGGAGCAAGGACTATACTTTACAGGAGCCAATGGATACAGAATCCAAAAGATTCAGCCTGTGAGAGAAATTATTGCAGAATTAGTGCAAGACTAAGGGCTTTTTATGGTGCGGATTCTAGCGATTGTAGCCCTTATGCTTGTTGCACTTTTAGGGGAACATCGCATTGTTAAGATGGTGCCTTTTGGCGATGGGAATCTTAAAATCGTATTCGCACAAGATATTGCTCCTCTCAAATGGGAAGTTAAAAAACTGCAAGACAATAGGCATTTTATTGACTTTGAGGCTAATCTTACAATCCCAAAGCGAAATTTTGTTTTTAAAGATAACTCAACCCTGCAAGTGGCACAAAACACACCACAAATTGTAAGAATTGTCATCAATACACAGCCAAAATCACAATATGAAATCATTAAAGAAAAAGAGAATCTCTATATTTTTATTAAGCCAAAAAGCACTTCATCTAGCACCGCTACACAAACCACAGCCCCGCAAAACACAGCTACACAAAAACCAAATCAAACACCACAAACACAAAAAACAACTGACACAAAAACAGAATCTACGCAAAGCAAGGATAAGCCACAAAATGATGAAGTTGTTATAAAAGACAGCATATCTACGACAAAAAAAGGCAAGATTGGAGTGGGAAAAAAGATTGTCGTTGATGCTGGGCACGGAGGCAAAGATTGCGGAACAAAGAGTGTGGAGGGTATATGTGAGAAACTCATCGTGCTTGAAGTGGCTAAACTCCTCACGCAGGAACTTAAAAATCGTGGGTATGTTGTGTATATGACACGAAATAGCGATGTGTATATTGACCTGCGAAAACGCACGGAATTTGCTAATGGAAAAAATGCAGATTTGTTTGTATCAATTCACGCCAATTCAATGCCTAAGGATTCTCCAAAAACACCCAAAGGTGTGGAAACCTACTTTCTCTCTCCTGCACGAAGTGAGCGTGCAGAGCAAGTGGCAAAAGCGGAGAATCAAGGTGATATTGAAACGATGAGTCATTTTGCCACAAAATCATTTTTAAATACTATCAGTAGCTTTCATCTTGTCGCTTCGCATAAACTTGCTATTGAGATTCAATCAGGCATACTTAATATTGTCAGGCAAACGCATAATACCCACGATGGTGCTGTAAGGGAGGGTCCTTTTTGGGTTTTAGCTGGAGCTTTAATGCCATCAGTCCTTATTGAAATTGGCTATGCTTCACATAAAGATGAAGGGAAGCTTATTGCTAAAAAAGAGTATCAAAAACTTCTTGCCAAAGGCATTGCCGATGGTATAGATGGATATTTTTTGAGAAACTATTAAAGGATATAAATGATTAACAATACACGGATAAAAGTTATTTTTTCACTCATTTTATTTGCTCTCTTTGTTTTTACAAATCTCACACTTTTTACCTCGCAATTTTCACAATCTTTCTCACATTTATTTTTGATTTTTATCCGTGAAAATCAATTTTTTGATAGTCTTAGTATTTTTTTACTATTCTGCGGATTCTTATTAAGCGGGGTGTTTGTGATTATGAGTAGCTGGTATCAAACAAGCAACACCTTGCAAAGAATAATTATGTTGAGTTTAAGTGTTACATTTATCTACCTTGTGATTATTAAAAGTACACATACAACGCCGACAGAAGACATTATGGATATGTTTGCTATTGAGGGCAGCATTTACCATCGTGGCTTTTTGGAACTTTTACTTGATTATCTATCTCGTATTTTACTGATAAGCTGTGCATATGTGCTATTTGTGTATATTCCGCTCTTATTTTTAATTTTTGGCATACACCCCAATCAAAGCAACCAAATTGGTAAAATGCTCTATGATATGCGTCCTTCAATCAATATTGTTATAGCCGTGCTATTTGCCCTCTCTTTGCAACCATATTATTTCCGTGATAATTTCTACGCTTATTTTGATATTTTTGCATTGCTTGTGGGATTTGGACTACTAATTTGGGTAATGATAAAGCATAGAGATTTATTTGGATTCTATGAATATATGAACTTTGCCCTACTTTTACTTAATATTATCATTTGCTTTATTTGCACCTCTGTGTTGGCAATCTCTGATAACTATTTTAATGCGCGTTATGCATTCTTGGTCTTTGCATTTGTTGGCTGGTGTGCAGAGTGGATGTATGATAACATCAAGCCTGATGAGGAGTAAAAATGGCACTTGATATTTATCCTGCAATTGATTTAAAAGAAGGTAAGGCTGTAAGGCTTTTTAAGGGAGATATGCAAAGTGCTAAAGTGTATGGCGAGGCTTTGGACTTTGCTAAAAGTTTTGAAGATATGGGGGCAAAGTTTTTACATATTGTAGATTTAGACGGAGCAATCGCTGGGAATCCACAAAACCTCAAATATATTGAAACAATCATCGCTTCTACGACACTTCAAGTGCAAGTTGGCGGTGGAATCCGCGATGAAGAGCGTATCAAGCTCTACACACAAATGGGTGCGAGGGTGATTCTAGGCTCTATTGCAACACAGAATTGGGATTTTGTCAAAGTAATGGCAGAATCTTATCCTGTGGCTGTTGGGATTGACTCTCGCAATGGCAAGGTCGCCACACAAGGCTGGGTAGAAGAAAGTCAGCTAGATTCTCAATCTTTGGTAGAAAAGTTTGTGGGCAGTGCTGTGCAAGCCATTATCTGCACAGATATTAACCGCGATGGAGCATTGAGCGGAATCAATATTGACTGGACAGAGAGCATTGCTCAAAGCAGCGGGATTTATACTATTGCTAGTGGAGGGTTTGCAGGAGTAGATGAGCTACATATCCTTAATGAAAGCCCGTATATTAGCGGCGTAATTATAGGAAAAGCATTTTATGAAGACAAAATAAATCTAAAAGAAGTCTTGCAATTTTTTAGAGACTAAGATAAAATGCCGATTTTTGAAAAAAATGCAAGGATTAATCTAACTTGTATATAAAGATATGCTAGAATGTCGGTTTATTTGTAATAACCACATTTAAAGAAGGAGATAACTTGAAACTGCTGGTTGTTGATGATAGCTCTACGATGAGACGGATTATAAAAAATACTCTCCAACGCTTGGGTTATGAGGATCTTTTGGAGGCAGAGCACGGCGTGGAAGCTTGGCAGATTATGGACACTACTGAAGGCATACAAGTGCTTATTACAGACTGGAATATGCCAGAGATGAATGGTCTAGATCTAGTAAAAAAGGTGCGTTCTGATGAGCGATACACTACTATTCCTATCATTATGGTTACAACTGAAGGGGGTAAGGCTGAGGTAATTACAGCCTTGAAAGCTGGGGTTAATAACTATATTGTAAAACCATTTACACCTCAAGTTCTCAAAGAGAAGCTTGAAGTTGTGCTAGGTGTGAATGAAGACTAGGCTTCGGTCTTAATGAATGGCTTGGAAACTCAAACATATTGGGAGATTATTATCCACCCAAGCCACTTTTTAGAGCAATTCGCTGATTTTATCATAGAAAAAACTTCTTGTGCAATAGAGTATTTAGATACTTTGCTTCCTTCAAACCCATTTGCCATTACTTACGATAAAGATTCTTGGGAAAGTGTTGGGGGCTTTAGTATTGCACAAGCTAAGATTCTCCCTCAAAGCAACAATACTCAATCTACACAAATCGTTATCCGCATAGCAGATGATTTTGACATCTCTAGTTTGCTTCAATCCTTACAATCCTACGCTTCAAATCTTTCGGCAATTTTTGAAGAATCTGTTGGCTTTTGCTACCACATTGAAAGAAAGGCAAATTGTGATTGGATACAAGCCTATCAAGATTCTATTCAGCCTATCTCAAGTGGAATCTTCTATATCCGTCCATCTTGGTGTGCAGACAAAGATTCTAGATCCTCACAAGCAAAACACGAAATCATCATTAATCCCGCTCTTGCCTTTGGCTCTGGACATCACGCAAGCACGGCAATGTGTTTGGAACTTCTTAGCCAACTTGACTTACAAAACAAAACATTGCTTGATGTGGGTTGCGGTAGTGGAATCTTAAGCATAGCTAGTCATAAACTCGGGGCAAAAGTTTATGCGTGCGATACTGATGAAAATGCCGTGCTAGAAACGCACAAGAATGCCAAGCTCAATAATGCGGTTTTATGTGATATTTGGCAGGGTAGCATTGCTCAAGCCCCCCAAGATTCTCCGCCCACTTATGATGTTATCACAGCAAATATTATCGCCTTTGTTGTGAAGCTTTTACACAATGACTTTAAGGCAAAATTAGCAAAAAATGGCATTTTAATCCTTTCTGGCATACTTGATGAATATAAATTTGATATAATGCAAACCTTTAATGATTTTAGAGTGCTAGAATCTCGTTGTCAGGACGAGTGGATCGCTTTGAAGCTTACATTATAAATAACAAAGGACATAAATGGAAAATAATGATAAAAAACCACCTTTTAAGCAGAATCCATTTCTTACTTTTGCAATTTTTGTGATTCTTGCCTTACTTTTATTTAAACTATTTTCACCAAATGGCGAATCACTTACCGATAGACTAGTTGGAGGAAGCGTTACAAAGGAGATTAGCTATAACGAACTCAAAGAGCTTATTAGCAAAGGTGAGATTAGCTCTGTGAGTATTGGGCAGACTTATATCAAAGCCTATTCAGCACACAGCTCCCCACGCACACTTTATACGACCAAAAAAGTGGCTGACCTTGGGCTTGTGCCTTTGCTTGATGAGAAAAAGATTGAATATAGTGGCTTTAGTGAGGGGAGCTTCCTAGGCGATCTTGTAAATATGCTTTTGCCTATTTTTATTATCCTTGCTTTATGGATGTTTTTAACAGCTCGTATGCAAAAAAGTATGGGTGGTGGAATCTTTGGTATGGGGAATGCTAAAAAACTTGTTAATGCTGAAAAACCTAATGTGCGTTTTGATGATATGGCAGGTAATGCTGAAGCAAAAGAAGAGGTCGTAGAAATTGTTGATTTTTTAAAATACCCAGAGCGATATGCCGCAGTTGGAGCTAAGATTCCACGCGGTGTGCTTTTAGTAGGACCTCCGGGAACGGGAAAAACACTTTTAGCTAAAGCTGTGGCAGGTGAAGCAAATGTGCCATTTTTCTCAATGAGTGGGAGTAGCTTTATTGAAATGTTTGTAGGGCTTGGGGCAAGTCGGGTAAGAGATTTGTTTGAAATGGCAAAAAAAGATGCTCCAAGCATTATTTTTATTGATGAAATTGATGCCATTGGAAAAAGTCGTGCTGCTGGAAGTATGGTAGGCGGCAATGATGAAAGAGAGCAAACGCTTAATCAACTTTTAGCTGAAATGGACGGATTTGGCTCTGAATCTGCCCCTGTTATCGTCCTTGCAGCGACTAACCGCCCGGAGATTCTAGACCCTGCACTTTTGCGTCCGGGGCGATTTGATAGACAAGTGCTTGTGGATAAGCCTGATTTTGAAGGGCGACTTGAGATTCTCAAAGTGCATATCAAAAATGTTTCCTTGGCACGAGATGTAGATTTGCACGAAATTGCGAAATTTACTGCAGGACTTGCAGGAGCGGATTTGGCAAATATTATTAATGAAGCTGCACTTCTTGCAGGAAGAGAAAACAAAAAAGAAGTAAGCCAAAAGCACCTTAAAGAAGCAGTAGAAAGGGGTATCGCAGGGCTAGAGAAAAAATCTCGCAGAATCTCGCCAAAAGAAAAAAAGATTGTGGCTTACCACGAGAGTGGGCACGCTGTTGTTTCTGAAATGACAAAAGGAGCTGATAGGGTCAATAAAGTCTCTATTATTCCGCGTGGTATGGCGGCACTTGGCTACACGCTTCACACGCCTGAAGAAAATCGCTATCTTATGCAAAAACACGAACTTATGGCAGAAGTAGATGTGCTTTTAGGCGGTAGAGCGGCTGAAGAGGTCTTCTTAGGAGAAATCTCAACTGGGGCAAGTAATGATTTAGAAAGAGCAACTGGAATCTTAAAATCAATGATAAGTTATTATGGAATGACTGATGTAAGTGGGCTTATGGTGCTTGAAAAGCAACGCAATACATTCTTAGGCGGTGGTGGTGTACAACGCGAATTTAGCGAAGCTCTTGCTCAAGAGATTGATACCCATATCAAAAATACGCTTGATGAACGCTACACGCATGTAAAAAAGCTTCTTAGCGATTATAAAGATGCTATCGAAAATATGGTTAAAGAGCTTTTTGAAAAAGAGGTAATTGATGGAGCTAGAGTGCGGGAGATTATTGAGGAATATGAGAAGCAAAACAATTTAGAAACTCGTCTTATCCCTATTGATGAAGAAGAATAAGGAGAGAAAATGACAACAACACAAATCATTGCAAAACAAGGTTGGATTGGCACAGGTGTGCTGCTTGCTCTTTTTCTTATAAGTGCTTTGTTTGATTGGACTTTGTGTGCGTTTGTCTTATTTATTATGCTTGTGTTGTGGATTGCTATGTTTAGGAATCCAGAGCGGATTCCACAAACACACGAAAATAATGTGTTTGTATCGCCTGTTGATGGTATTGTGAGAGATATTCACTCCACAAACAATGAGATACATATTTTGATTGAAACAAGCTTTCTTGATGTGGGTGTAATACGCGCTCCTTGTGATGTTTTTGAAGGAGAGATAAGCGACAAAAAAGGCTTGTCTCTCACTTGTTGTAATAAGCAAAAGCAAACCCAGCTCAACGCCACAATGCGATTTGAAAATAAACAAGATTGTGTATTCTCTATGGAATTTTTTCCTATTTTCTTCTCTTCTCACGAGTTATTTGCTCATAGTCATTTGGAGTTGGGCGAACGCATAGGTTTTATGAAAGCAGGAATGACACAAATCACTATCCCTCAAGATTCTAAAAACTCATTTAATGAGATTGAGCTTAAGGTAAGCATTGGCGATAGGGTGAGTGCCTCACAAAGTGTAATAGGATATTTTTATGAAGTTTAATCCACTTTTCATTCTGCCAAATCTCTTTACTGCAGGAAGTATTTTTTTAGGAATCTTGAGTGTAATTTACGCCTCAAAAGGTAGCTTTGAAATGGCGTGTTGGCTTATACTTGCCTCTATGATACTAGATGGGCTTGATGGACGCGTAGCTAGACTTACAAACACTGCGAGTAAATTTGGTGTTGAATTTGACTCACTTGCCGATGTTGTGGCATTTGGTGTAGCTCCAGCAATGTTGCTTTATTTTTATATCGGCATAGATTATGGGCGATTGGGTATGTGTATCCCAGCGATTTTTGTCATTTTTGGAGCAGTGCGTTTAGCTCGTTTTAACATTACAACAAGTAGCGAACCAAACTTTTTTATTGGTCTGCCCATTCCCTCTGCTGCGGTTGTTGTAATGCTTTGGGTGCTTATTGATTTGGAATATGACTTTATTAGAACTTATGGTTATGGCTATGTTGTGCTAATTGGGAGCTTTATCATCAGTATCCTTATGGTGAGCAATATTCGCTATCCTAGTTTTAAAAAAATGCAGTGGAATTTTAAATCATTTATCGCTGTGATTTTACTGCTTGGCGTTGTGTATGTGAATCCACAAGAGACTTTATGTGTGCTTATGAGCGGATATGTGATATATGGTATCCTGCGATGGCTTGTGCTTATCGTAAAAATGCGTTTTAGCACAAAACCAGCTAAAGACAAAAAGGCATAAAGTTAGATTTAATGATTTTGTGCTAAGATTTTGCTATTTTTGAAAATTTGAGGTGTGATTATGTCTAAAACGAGTATGTCAAAAATCGATCAGGTAACAAGCCTTCACAAAAATAACGAGTTGCAGCTACTTTGTTTTCGTTTAGAAAAAGGCAAAGATCTCTATGCAGTGAATGTCTTTAAGATTCGCGAGGTGATTAAATACAGCGGAATGCTCACGGTTGTTACACACGAGAGCAATAGCCTAGTGGAGGGGCTTATTACCATTCGTGAGCTGACAATCCCTCTTATTGATATGCGTAAGTGGTTTTATTATGATAGTAACAATAAAGCAAGAAATTTGCGTGATTATGGAGTGAAGAGAGAGCCGGGGGAAGAGGATATTATTATGATTTGTGAGTTTTCACGCTGGACAATTGGCGTGAGAATCTACGAAGCAGATAGAATCTTAAACAAAAAATGGACAGAGATTGAGCAAGGTGTAGGTGTAGGTGGTGGCGGACATAATGGCAAGCTTGTTAGCCGCACACGCTATTTTGATGGACGCTTAGTGCAAGTTGTAGATATTGAAAAAATGCTCATAGATGTCTTTCCGTGGATTGAAAAAGATAAGGAAGAAGGCATTGCCAAAATCTCTCAAGTGGATACGACAAAGAGCATTCTTCTTGCCGATGATAGTCCTACCGTGCTACGCACAATGCAGCTTATACTCAACAAGCTTGGCGTTATCCACCACGATTTTATCAATGGCAAACATTTGCTTGATTATCTTTTCTCGCCAACTACTGATATTAACTCCATTGGTATGATTATCACAGACCTTGAAATGCCAGAAGCAAGTGGATTTGAGGTTATCAAACAAGTCAAAAGCAACCCTGCTACCGCACATTTACCTATCGTGGTTAATTCATCAATGAGTGGAAGTAGCAACGAAGATATGGCGCGCTCCCTTGATGCTGATGAGTTTATCTCTAAGTCAAATCCTGTTGAAATTGAGGCTGCGGTAAGAAAATTTGCCCTTAAATAACAAAGTGATTTAAATATGCGAGATTCTCTCACACTTTTAGAGATTCCAACTCCAGCTTATGTCTTAGAGGAAGAAAAGCTCAATCACAATCTTAGAATCTTAGATTCCATTCAACAACAAAGTGGAGCAAAGATTCTCCTAGCGTTGAAAGGCTATGCTTTTTGGAGGCGGTTTGATACGCTTAAACACACACTGAGTGGAAGCACGGCAAGCGGCTTGTATGAGGCAAGACTAGGCTATGAAGAAATAGGGGGCAGGGTAGCTACACAAACACAACATCACCATACGCAAAGCAAGGAAATATGCGTCTTTTCTCCAGCTTACAAAGAGAGTGAGTTTGAATCTATCCTAGAATACGCCACACATATTATTTTTAACTCTTTTGATCAATGGCAAAAGTTTAAACCCCTGATAGATTCTAAAAATCAAGCACTCCTAGCACAAAATCTTTCTCTCATTGAAGTGGGACTGCGTGTCAATCCTCTATATAGCGAGGTAGAGCCGCCTATTTACAATCCTTGTGTTGCGGGCTCTCGCTTAGGTATCACACCTCAAGCATTTGAAGAAGGCGTAAAACAATATGGTATTGAAGGCATTGATGGTTTGCATTTTCACACGCATTGCGAGCAAGATTCTGCTGCCCTTTCACGCACATTGCCACACTTTGAAAAGCACTTTGGAATCTATCTCAAAAATAAAAAGTGGGTTAATTTTGGCGGGGGACATCACATCACGCGGGAGGATTATGACTGCGAGTTGCTTATCCATCTTATTAAAGACTTTAAGCAACGATATGATGACATTGAAGTGTTCTTAGAGCCGGGTGAAGCTGTAGGGTGGCAAGTAGGCTTTCTTATAGGCGAGGTCATTGATATTGTCCAAAATGAGATGAATATCGCTATCCTTGATGCGAGTGCCGCAGCTCATATGCCTGATTGCCTTGAAATGCCCTATCGCCCAAATCTTTGCAAGCTTTCAAAAAATGGCGATATAGAATCTGATAAAGGAGCTAATATCGCAAAATATACTTATCGCTTAGGCGGTCCAACTTGTCTAGCTGGAGATGTCATAGGCGATTATAGCTTTGATACACCTTTACTTGTTGGCGATAAAATCATTTTTGAGGATATGCTTCATTACACTATTGTAAAAAATAATACCTTCAATGGTATTCCCCTACCCTCTCTTGGCGTGATTGACACAAATGGCAAGTTTGAAGTTCTAAAAAGTTTTGACTACACAGACTATAAGCAGAGAAACTAAATGATTGAGTTTAATAATCTCTTAATGTTAGCCCCTCTTGCAGGATACACAGATTTGCCATTCCGCAGCGTAGTTAAGGGCTTTGGCGTGGATATAACCGTGAGTGAGATGATAAGCTCTCACGCCCTTGTGTATAACAACAAACGCACCCTAAAAATGCTTGAAAAATCCCCAAAAGAGCAGCCTTATAGCGTGCAAATTTCTGGCTCAAAACAAGAGGTGATTAAACAAGCTGTGGAGATTCTAAACGCTCAAGGAGGTATTGATATTATTGATTTAAATTGTGGTTGCCCAGCCCCAAAAGTGGCAAATCACGGCAATGGAAGCGGTCTTTTAAAAGATTTGAATCTGTTAGTAAAAATCGCAAACCTTATTAAAGAAAACGCCAAAACACCCTATACAAGTCTCAAAGTCCGCCTTGGTTTTGATAAGAAGATTCCACACGAGATAGCTCAAGCCCTCAAAGATGTAAAATCGGATTTTGTCGTGGTGCATGGACGCACACGAGCAGATGGCTACAAAAAAGAGAGGATTGATTATGATGCCATCGCACATATTAAGCAAAATATCCCTATGCCCCTTATTGCTAATGGCGAGATTGATAGCGCAACAAAAGCCCAAGAGGTGCTAGAACATACCGGTGCTAATGGCGTGATGATAGGACGAGCCGCCATTACCTCGCCGTGGATTTTTTGGCAGATTAGAAATAAGACGCACAAGATTCCACCTATTATTAAAAAAGAGCTTGTGTTGGAGCATTTTAATAAAATGATAGAGTTTTATGGGGAAAGGGGAGCGATTATGTTTCGCAAGAATCTTCACGCCTACACAAAAGGACACGATGGGGCAAGTGAGTTTAGAAACCTGATTAATACACTAAGTGATGTTACTCAAATCACACAACATATTGAAAATTTCTTTTCACATAATCAAATGGTAACACATAACTTCCCACAGCTTGTGCATCTTAATAAAAGGAGCAGCTAGTGAGAATCTTGGGCTTTTATCTTATGCTTTTATCCATCACATTTGCCTTTGCTAATGAAAATGAGCAAATGGATAAAGACAATGCAGAATCTACTCTCTCTCCGCTCGTGCATTCAATCCGCCAAGTAGATTCTATGTTTTATCAAGGTGTAACACGATGGACAAAAAATAGTGATGAAGCAAGTGTTTTTCTAAAAAAAGCCTGTGATAGCAAACATCCGGGTGCTTGTCTTTACCTTGGAAGTTACTATGAAAACAAGTCCTCTAAGGATAAAAAAGATTCTAAAGCAAATCTAGAAAAATCCCAGCAATTCTACCAGCTTGGCTATCAAAATAGCATAGAAGCGTGCAAACAAGGGGCTGTGGAGTGGTGCTCCATTCAAACCGTAGCACTCATTGATGGACACGGCGTAACAAAGGATATTCAAAAAGGCTTAGAATACCTTGAGATTTTGTGTGAGCGTGATATGGAAAATGCGTGTTTTGTGCTTGGGACATATTATTTTTATGGCGTGAATGTTAAGCAGGATTTGCAAAAAAGCAAAGAATTTACACAAAAAGCCCTTGAGCTAGATTCACAAGCTTGTGATGAAAACCGCTTATATGCGTGTGTGATTGGTGCAGAGATTTACCAACAAGGGCTCAATACCCCTCAAGATTTAACAAAAGCAAAGCTCCTGTATTCTCGTGCGTGTGAAATAAATAATCAATTTGCTTGTGATTATGTGAAAAAGCTGAAGTAATCTATACTCTCTTAAACCTCCTAAATACTTTCGCAAAGCCCATAACACTCACAAAATATAACGCCGCAACAGCACATATCCCACTTGCCACAAAGCCAATAGATTCTATCCCAAAATGCGTATATGCCAAGCCGCCAATCAACGCCCCACTGCCTATGCCAACATTAAAAATACCCGAATAAATACTCATCGCCACCGCCGTAGCATTTGGCACAGCGGCAATCACTTGTGATTGAAAAATCACACCAAAAAGCATAAAGCATAGCCCCCACACCGCACAAAGTAGTGTAATAGCCACACTAGATTCACTCACAACATACAACAAAAGCATACTAAGCCCCAAGCCAAAAAGGCTAAGACGCACAAAGGCTAAATGAAACCGCTCATAGAATCTTGCAAACAGCACACTGCCCACCACCCCCATAAGTCCAAACAAACACAAGATAAAAGTAACAGAGTTAGCCCTAAACCCTGCTACATTTTCCAAAAATGGCTCAATATAAGTATATGCACTAAAATGTCCGCTCACAAAAACAAGTGTGAGAAAACAAATCTTCATAAATGCCTTGTTATGCAGCAATGTGGGAAGCGTTTTTAGCGAGATACTTTGTGTGTTAGGCATACTAGGAAACACTCTCCAAAACGCAATGCCAACACACAATGCCACAAGTCCAATACACAAAAAGCTTACACGCCAATCCACATACAGCCCTATCATACGCCCAAGCGGTAAGCCCACAATCATAGCAAGTGAGCTACCGGTAATCACAAAGCCTAACGCACTGCTTTGCTTACCCTTTGGTGCAGCACGCACCGCCATAACAGAGGCGATAGACCAAAAGAGCGCGTGAGAGAGAGCTACACCTATGCGAGAAGCTACAAGTAGAGTAAAATTTTGTGCTAAAGCAGAGATGAAATGACTAAGCACAAATACAGCAATAACGCCTAGCATAAGAGATTTAAGATTGCTTTGTGCAAAGTAAAGCATAAGCGGCAAAGAAGAGAGGGCAACCACCCACGCATAGATAGTTAGCATTAGCCCAACTTCTGAATCACTCATAGCAAAATCATTACCAATCGCACCCAAAAGCCCAATAGGTATAAACTCCGAAGTATTAAAGATAAATGCCCCAAAAGTAACGCATAAAACAGGTAACCAAGCAAAAATGCTAGAATCTTGGCAGGAACCTTTCAAACCCTTATGACAATTATCTTGCATATTCCACAGCCCTTAACTCCCTAATCACGCTTACTTTAATCTCGCCGGGATATTGCAGACTAGATTCTATCTCTTTAGCTATCTCGCGTGCTAGCACAATACTTTGCTCATCACTGACCAAATCCGCTCTTACAATCACACGCACTTCTCTGCCTGCATTAATAGCATAGGCTTGTTTCACGCCGATTTTATCCATCGCAATATTTTCAATATCCTGCATTCTTTTTAGGAAATTCTCAAGCACTTCGCGTCTAGCCCCCGGTCGTGCAGCAGAGAGTGCATCTGCAGCGCACACAGCGGCACATTCTATACTTTTTATCTCTTCATAGCCGTGATGAGCTTTGATTGCATTAATTACCACAGGATGTTCTTTATAACAAGTGCAAACCTCAACACCCAAATCCACGTGGCTACCGCCAAGCTCTTGGGTGAGTGCCTTGCCTATATCGTGTAAGATTCCAGCTCTTCGTGCGAGTTTCTCATCTCCGCCAAGCTCCCCTGCAATAATGGCTGCAAGATTTGCCACTTCAATAGAATGCCCAAGCGCATTTTGCCCAAAAGACGCACGATAACGCATTTTGCCAAGCAAAAACTTCAATTCTGGGTGCATATAGCCAAGCCCCATATCAAGCACGATATTTTCGCCATCTTGACGCATCTGCTCGTCCATTTCATTTTTAATGCGTTCATACACTTCTTCAATGCGTGAGGGCTGAATCCGCCCATCTTCCACAAGGCTCTCAATCGTGCGTGTAGCAATGGCTCTACGATAGAGATTAAAACTACTTAAAATAATGCTACAAGGCGTATCATCAATGATGACATCTACACCGCTAATAAGCTCCAAGGTCTTAATATTCCTTCCCTCTTTGCCAATAATACGCCCCTTTAGCTCATCATTTGGGAGATTAACGACATTAACTAAGCGTTCAGTAGCAAACTCACCCGCATAACGCGTAGTAGCTTGAGCAAGGATATAGTTTGCCTTTCTTTTTGCCTCATCTTTTGCCTCTCTCTCGTAGTGGCGGATAAGCATAGCCTTTTCATCGGCAAGCTCCATTTCAAGATGCGAAAGCAAAATGCTTGTGGCTTCCTCCCTACTCATTTTTGCGTGATTTGCTATGATATTTAGCATTTCTTTTTTGGCGTTTTGATACTCAAGCTTGAGTTTGTCCTGCTCACTTTGGGAACGCAAAACCTTGACCTTAAGTTCGGCAACTTCTTGCTTTTCTCTCTCAACTTGTTGTTTTTGATGATTAAGCTGCTGATAGCGACACTGCTCCTCTTTCTCAAATTCCGCCAAAACAGATTCATACTCCTTTTTTAGTCTAGCACTCTCTTTATCAAAGTGCTGCTGGAGCTTGAGCTGCTCTTCTTTGATTTGAATCTTGTGGTCTTTGAGCTTTTCTTGTGCCTCATACTCAATTGCCTTAGCTTTTGCTTTAGCTTGTTCTATAATCACTTGAGAGTGAGAGTTAAAAATCTTTCTTGTGATAAGATAAACACTCACGCCCACCAATAATGCGAAGGTTATACCTCCTATTGCATACCATACTTCCATTGTGTTTCCTTAAACATAAAGCCGATGGGGTGAGAAAACAATCTCCTCGCACATCATAAGATTCTGTAATTACGCTTGGAGTGTAATTTGGACTTCTTGCTATAAAAATAATATGAACTTTCTCTTTCAGGCAGGACATAAATCTATCATACATACCCTTGCCAAAACCAATACGCCTAAAATCCTCATCTATCCCCAAAACTGGGATAATCATCGCATCAACTTTTATTAAATTAAATGTAGAATTGTTTGACTCATAAATGCCAAGAGCGTTTTTTTGCAATGGCATTCGCAATGGTATCATTTTAAAATAAAGTTCTTGTATATAAGGGATAAAAACTCTATATTTTTTTTTGCGAAGTGTGGCAATGAGCGGAAAAATATTTACCTCATTACCAAAAGGCATATACACAAGCACATTTTTAATCTTTTTTTGCTTTAGCATTGCAAAGAGTGTGTTGTTAAGTGCTTTATCTTGCAATAAGGCATAGCGTGTTTTGTAGCCTAAAAATGTTTTTGCCACTTTTCTAAAGTCTTGTTTGGTAATTATTAATCCTTTTTTTGGATATAATGATAACACAAAACCTAATACTTTGGAGAAGGGCGATGAAACTTTCACAGATTCTCATAAAACAATCTCATTTTAAGTTTTTCTTTATGTATGTGGCAATAGCAGTATTGTTGAGTGCGTGTAGTGATGAGGGCGATAAGGATAAAGATGTATTTGGATTTGAAGGTGGAGGGCAGGATAAGATTCTAAGCATTGAGGTTATAAACACGCAAAATGAATCTTTAAAATTTAAAACCAATCAAACCCAAAGTGTATTTCAAACCCAAGATGAACGCCCAACCTTGCTTTTTTTCATCTCTAAAGACTGCATACAATGTCAAGATGAGCTACTCCATATCCTTGATTTACACAATAAATATCAAGAGTTTATCTCTGTGATTGCCATTAGCCCAAAAGAAGACCTTGCGAGTTTGCAGCAGCAAGTAAGTGCTATTAACCCAAGATTCAAGCTCTATGCCCCAAATGACAATAAGAATCTGCTCAATTTCCTAAGCAAAGATGAGAAACTAAGCTACATTGCCCTCTATGATAAACAGGGTGAAAAGGTGATTGACTATGTGGGATTAGTGCCTGAAGAGATGGTGGAGCTTGACATACGCTATCTTATTCAAGACAAGCTTGATGCCAAAGCACAAGATGAGATTGAAACCCTTGATAATCTCCCACAAGAGTCAGATTCAAATCTAACTCAAAATCAAGAGCAAAAATGATTTTATCCCTAAGTAAAACTCTTCAAAAAACTACCCAAAATATCGCCTCACTTCTTGGCTCAAAAAAAGATAAGCTAAGCAAAGATGAGCTAGAGGAGATTTTGATTGAATGCGATATTGCATACGAGCTTGTGGAATCTATTCTAGAATCTTTGCCTTCCTATGTTTCAAAAGAGGCGTTGCACAAAGCCCTTCTTGCTCTACTTGAAATTGAATCTTCCCCCCTGCTAAAAAATGCAGATTCTATCAAACCACTTGTTACATTAATCGTTGGCGTAAATGGTGCGGGCAAAACTACAAGCATTGCCAAACTTGCACATCTTGCGCAAAAAGAAGGCAAAAAGGTAATGTTGGCTGCGGGAGACACTTTCCGTGCGGCTGCTATTGAGCAAATCAAGCTTTGGGGGCAAAAGCTCAATATCCCCGTTATTGCCACGCAGCATATGCACGACCCAAGTGCGGTTGCTTTTGATAGCATTAATTCTGCTTTGGCAAAAAACATTGATGAGCTTTACATTGACACAGCTGGGCGATTGCATAACCAAACAAATCTCAATAATGAGCTTTTAAAAATCGTGCGTGTATGCCAAAAGGCACTCAATAATTTGCCTTTAAGAAAATTCCTTGTGCTTGATGGCACACAGGGAAGTTCTGCAATCAATCAGGCTAAAGCTTTTTCGCAAAATATCGCATTTGATGGCATTATCATCACCAAGCTTGATGGCACAAGCAAGGGAGGGGCGATTTTTAGCATTGTGAGTGAGCTAAAAATCCCTATTTGCTTCATAGGCGTGGGTGAGAAAGAAAATGATTTACTTAGATTTGACAAGCAAGAATATGTGAATATTCTCCTTGATAGCATTTTTTAAGGCTTTAAAGTGGCAAAAAAAAGTGTAATTTTTGAATGTCAATTTTGTGGTTGGCAAAGCCCAAAATGGCTTGGAAAATGCAGTAACTGCGGGAGTTGGGACGCTTTAGTTGAGCTTAAAGGTGATATGTTAAAAGCCTCACAAGCTCACAAGCTCACAAGCTCAAATACAGCCCACGCTATCCCAATCACACAGGTTGATTTTGAATCTGTTCAATATTTTACCTCCCACGAAGAAGAGCTTGATATTGTGCTTGGTGGGGGTATTGTGCCGGGTGGCTTATATCTCATTGGTGGAAGTCCGGGTGTAGGTAAATCCACACTTTTATTAAAAATTGCTGGGAATCTTGCTGAAAAATCAAGACTTAAGATTCTCTATGTAAGTGGGGAGGAGAGTGCTGGACAGATTAAAATGCGTTCTACTCGGCTTGGTGCTGTAAGTGAGCATCTCTTTTTACTTAATGAGATTGATTTAAGCACAATCACACAAGCCTTTGATGAGCGAACATATAGCCTTTGTGTGATAGATTCTATTCAAACAATTTATTCTCCTGACATCACCTCTGCACCCGGTAGTGTCTCGCAGGTGCGTGAGGTAACCTTTGCTCTTATGCGACTTGCTAAGGAGCGTAATATCAGCATTTTTATCATTGGACATATCACAAAAGAAGGCTCTATTGCTGGACCTAGAATCTTGGAGCATATGGTTGATTGTGTGCTGTATTTTGAAGGTGATCCAAGCAAAGAGCTAAGAATGCTACGAGGATTCAAAAATCGCTTTGGCACAACAAGTGAAATTGGAATCTTTGAGATGAAAGAAGAAGGACTGATAAGTGCCAAAAACGCCTCAAAGCTATTTTTCACGCATAAATCCCCACAAGCTGGGAGTGCCGTGGCAGTCGTGCTTGAAGGGAGCAGAGCCATTGCTATTGAGATTCAAGCCCTTGTGAGTGAATCAGCTTACCCCAAACGCTCCTGCACGGGCTTTGATAACAATCGCTTAAATATGCTTCTCGCCCTTTTGGAGCGAAAACTTGACATACCGCTTGGACGATATGATGTGTTTGTTAATGTTGTCGGTGGGATAAAGATTAATGAGCCAAGTGCTGATTTAGCCGTTATTGCAAGTATTATCTCAAGCTTTAAAAATCGTCCGCTTAGTCCCAAAACCGCCTTTATTGGTGAAGTCTCGCTTGTAGGCGATATACGCGAAGTAAGCAATATAGAGACAAGATTAAAAGAGCTAGAAAGCTATGGATTTGAAAAAGTTATACTCGCTAAAAAGCCAAAAAACACGACAATCAAATGCTTTGAAGCAAATGAAGTAAGCAAGATTCTAGAGTGGATGTAGAATCTTGCTTACTTCCTATGGGACACGCAAAACATACACCTGTGAGGGAAGCTTGAAAATATTGCCTCTATTATCAAAAGATGTAGAGATACTAAGCTTTTTTAATACCCAAGCCCCCAAGCTCATAAGATTATACATAGGGTAATAAGGGTAATTATTTGAAACAAATAAAACTTCATATTGACTCACAATATCCTGCACATCAGCTGGAGTCACATACTTTGAACTTGCATAGTGCAAAATTACCAAATCACCACTTTGTGGCTCACTCACCTCATCGCTATTAAAAAATGTCAATGGAGAGTTTGGATTGATAGTGAAGTTTTTACCATTTGGCTCTTTAGATTTAATATCATAATTATCAGCAACACCATAATATTTTGACAATGTTTGAAATAACGCAGGATAATACCAATATGAGTTGGCACATTTGCTAAAACCTCGACAAAATCCATCAAAATAAAGATTGACTTGAGCAGGAGACTTGCGAATGTATTCTGCTAAAAAATCAAAAGCATCTTGAGTGTTTTTACTTTGTGTCTTGTAAGTGGTAAAACCGCTTAAACCTTGTGGTATTGCACTTGTAAGTAAAAGGAATATACCTACACACAAAATCACTCGAGCTAACAAAAAGTTTAGGTGTTTTGCATAAAGACGCGCACAAAAACACACATACAAAAAGGCAAGAATATTTGCCGGTGAAAAATAGTGAAAAGCTGCCATTCCAAGATATATATAAGCCGCAAAATACAGCAAGGCAATCATTCCAATACTATCGCCCACTGGATTCAAACTTTCTTTGCATCTTAGGATTCTATATAGACGAAATAATAATGCACTTGGCAAAAGTATGCCAACGACAGGAGTAGCCAAAAACAGAACAACCAAGGTATTTAAAAGTGAGTAAAATGGAATTATACTTATATATGCCCCTTTTCCACCAAGGGCAAAATACGCATATAACATTAAAAACAAAATCCCACTTAGCATACACGATACATCAAACAATATCACTCTTTTATCAAGCAGATTGAATCTAAACTTTTCATTCCACAAAGCAAAAAATAAATGAAAAAAGCCAAATCCACCAATGAGTATAAAGGCAACTTCTTTTAAATAAATACAGGCATTACCAAAGATAAGTGCCAAAATGAGCCATATAAATTTCTTACTTTCAAAATACCAAAACGCCATAAGAATAAACAATAATAAAAACATAATCTCGGTTAGCTCTGGGTAACAAAAAGCAACAACGATATGTGCATACCCCGCACTTAAACTAAAGGCTATAAAGGCTATACATATATACCCCCCCCCCCGTAATAATTAGAATTAGAGAAAGCACATAGAGCCATTCCTATACGCCAAAATGCCCACGCAGTAATGATAAACACACACGCATTGCCAATCATAAACGCGTAAGGACTTGTAGAAAAAAGAGCCACAAGATTGAGATTCCACCCAGCTAGTGGGAAAAACCGCCCAATCCCAAAATCAAGTCCGTGCCAAACCTGCTCCCCTTGCTTAAAAGCTGTATAAAAATTTATATCATCACCTGCCATGAATGGCATAGCCGAATTATAAACAATCCCACAAACATACAAAACAACAAACAAGATATAAATATTACGCCATATAGCATAATGTTTTGTTTCCACTAAATTTGTTTTTGACATCATTCCAAACTCCTTTGAATTTTTAGCTTACTTTGTTCCAGATTCTAAAGTCTTAATATCTCCGCCATAGAATCTTTTTAAAATATAAAAAATACCGCCAAGCAACACAAAACCCACGCAAAAAGCAATCAGAGTGCTTTGCGTTAAAGCAAGTAGCACAAAGCTAACCCCCGCACACAACGCGGCAATGCTTGTATAAGGAAACTGCGTAACAAAATGGCTTTGCACAGAGCAGCCAGCCCCAACTGCGGATAAAATTGTCGTATCCGAAATAGGCGAGGTATGATCACCATAGACTGCACCAGATAAAATAGCTGATAAAGCTAAAAATGCACTTTGTGTCATCTCTCCACTGCCACTTTGGAGCGTTACTTCCATACCAATGGGTAGCATAATGGCAAATGTCCCCCAGCTCGTGCCGGTGCAAAAGGCAATAAAGACAGAAATAAGGAATAAAATTGCAGGCATAAATACCATCATATCAGCACTAAGCACATTTTTTGCCACATTTGCCAAATACACGCCTGTTTGGATATGCTCCTTTATCACCGGTCCAATCGCCCACGCAAAAATCAAAATCAAAATCGCACCAAACATACTTTTTGCCCCAAACCAAAAAATGCTAGGATACTCTTTAGATTCTATAATGCCAAATGTCATTAAAAGCGTAACCACAAGTGCAAATGCCCCACCACAAAAAAGCGAGAAAGGCGTTTGTGTGTGGGAGAGCATAGCAATTAGTCCGCTCTCTCCCTCTTCTAGCCCCTGATACCCTGTATAAAAAATCATAAAGCAAATGCCCACAATAAGAGCGATGATTGGCACAATGAGATAGATAATAGCACTTTTGCGATGAAAGATGTGCGTCTCATCTGTTGTAGAATCTTGCATACCTACATTGACATTATTCCGCATTACAGGGAGATTGACCCTCCATATAATTGTCAAAATAACGGCAATAAGCGCGAAAAAAGCATAAAAATTATTTGGGATACTCTGCAATAGCACCATAAAAGGCTCTTCAATGCCCTGTTTGCTCAAAAGTCCTATGTTGTAAGCCCCCCAACTTGAAAGCGGTATAAGGATACAAATAGGTGCTGAAGTAGAATCAATAATATATGCCAAACGCTCACGGCTAGAGTGAAAGCTATCATTGAGTGAGCGTGAAATCTGCCCAACTGTCAAAGCATTAAAATAATCATCAATAAAAATCACCACTCCAGCAATAAAAGCTAGAAATTCCGAACCTTTAGTGGTTTGAATATGATTCCTAGCCCACTTCACAAAAGCCCCAATCGCCCCACTATATAAAATAATCTGCGTAATCACACCCAATATAATCAAAAATGCAAAGATGAATACCCCGTCCCAATTTATGCCCTCATCATAAAATACACTACTTATAGCCTTATACACAAAGCCTAGAGATTCTAAAGAAAAACCATAGAGCATAAGTCCGCTTAAGCACACGCCCAAAAAGAGCGAAAGTACAACGCGTCTTGAAAGCACAACCATCACAACAACAAAAAGCGGCACAACAAGGCTAAGGGCAGAATGAGAAAAACCAGATTCCAACAATATATCCTTTAATCATCAAGCTAACATCATCTATAAAAGTTTGAACAATCATAAATTATAGAGATTCAATAAAGTCTAGGTATTTATGGTGCCGAAGGTCGGACTCGAACCGACACAGGGTTGCCCCTACTAGATTTTGAGTCTAGCGCGTCTACCAGTTTCACCACTCCGGCAATAGACTGAAAATAACAAGAAGTTGATTTTAAAGTATGGTGCGCTGAGCGAGACTTGAACTCGCACGGGTCGCCCCGCCACCCCCTCAAGATGGTGTGTCTACCAATTCCACCACCAGCGCACAATGCAGATTCTAGCAGAATCTGCATTTGGCAATTACATTGCCAATATAGCTCCACTTGGGAGGAAAGGATTTGCATATACAGCAACAAGTGCTAAAACCAAAGTATAGATAACTTGTGCTTCAATCAACGCCAATGCAATGAACATTGTCCCAAGCAATTTACCGCTAATTCCGGGGTTGCGAGCTGTTCCAGAGATTGTCGCAGCAGCAGCGTGTCCCATACCGATAGCACCACCAAGAGCTGCGATACCCAAACCAATTACAGCACCACCAATTGAATATGAAATAACCATACTCAAGCCCATATCATTCTCCGCACCAAACGCGAAACCAACCATTCCTAAACACAAAAGAGCTAAAAATTTCATTTAACACCTCTTACAAAAATCTCAAAGCCTGTTCGGATCTATCCCCTACTTGACACTTTGGAAGCGTGATTATGCCTAAGCTTTGATAAAAAAAACATTAAACTAAGCCCAATTCCACCTTGCCCTTACTAGAAGAGAGAATCTCACACTCTAGCTCACTTTTACCCTGCAACACGCTATGAATACTTTGCTCCTTATCTTTAATAATTTTACTGATATGCAAAAGCCCATCACCCCCACGCGGTAGCTCTACAAATACCCCAAAATCTGCTATTTTCTTTATCTTGCCAACAAATCGCTCACCTACACCATAAGATTCCCAATCCACCTTATCATTCTTACCCCCACTTACAAGCTCCAAGATAAAAGCCTTTGCTTTAGCAAGATTTTCCTTGTTACTTGCATTAAGATTTACTATCCCGCTTTCACGCTCCAAATCAATGCTTACCTCAAATCGCTCGATAATATCCTTTATCACACGCCCACCTTGTCCAATCACCTCAACAATCTTATGTGGGGCAATCTTAAAACTTTCACTCTTTGGCAGAATAGAATGATTAAGCACAATCTTTGCCCTAGCCTCCTCCATAATTGCTAGAATCTGCTCCCTAGCTTGTTTTGCTTGAAGCAAAGATTGAGCTAGAATCTCTTTTGTAATACCGCCTAGCTTAATATCCATTTGCATCGCGCTAATTCCTTTGTATCCACCTGCAACCTTAAAATCCATATCGCCATCGTGGTCTTCCAAACCGCTAATATCTGTCAGTATGGCGTATTTCTCCCCTTGAGCCACTAGCCCCATAGCCACCCCAGCTATAAGAGAATCCACCTCCACACCACACGCACATAGTGCCAAAGAGCCGCCACATACACTTGCCATTGAGCTTGAGCCATTAGATTCTAAAATCTCTGAAACCAAACGGATTGTCTTATCCTGTGAAGCAAGGCTAGATTCTAAAGCGCATCTAGCAAGATTGCCGTGTCCTAGCTCTCTACGCCCAACACTACCTATCATACTTGCCTCCCCAACGCTGAATCCGGGAAAATTATAGTGGAATAAAAATCGCCTTTTTAACGCATTTTTACTGCCTAGCATTTCATAGCTTTGTGCGTCATTTTCTCCACCAAGTGTAGCAGTTACAAGCGCTTGAGTTTGCCCTCGTGTAAAAAGCACACTACTATGAGCAAAGGGCAAAATATTTGCATCTATACTAATGGGACGAATATCTTTTAAACCCCTGCCATCAGCCCTGCGTGAAGAATCTAAAATCATCTCACGCACAAGCTTTTTCTTATAAGCTTTGATATGTTCTGTGGCGATTTTTTCATCTTCAATTCCATACTTCCGCATAGCTTGTTGAATAAGGGCGTGAAGCTGGGTTTGAGATTCTGATTTAGCTAAAAGCGTGATAGCCTCTAAAATTGGTGTATGGTAGTCTTTGGCGATTTTTTCTAACAAATCAGCTTGAAGTGAATCTTGGCTCAAATCAATGATGAGGCTTTGTTTTTTGTAAGGCAAAAAATGCGTGTGATAAGTCTGTGTAGCCCTGTGAATGTAGCTTTTAGCAGATTCTAAAGCAAGAATCATATCTTCTTCACTTAGCTCATTTGCTCCTTTCTCACTTCGCACACTTTTCATCTCAATCATCAAAAGCTCATCATTCCTACCTGATACGAACAAATCAAGCTCGCTCTCGCTCATTTGCTCCATTGTGGGATTAAGCATAAAAGCTCCGTCCTTACGCCCGATTCTTACGCCACACACCGCATTTTCTTTTAAACTCTCCAAAGGTAAGTTTGAGACATACAAAGCTGCCGATGCGGCATTGAGTGCATTAAGCTGTAAGTCGCTCTTGCCATCATAGCTTAGCACCAAAATAACAATTGAAGTAATGTGCTTGTAGCCCTTAGGAAAAAGCGGACGCAATGTCCTATCAATTAGCCTAGAAGTGAGAATCTCAAACTCACTTGGCTTACCCTCTCGTTTTACAAAGCCGGAGGGAAATTTATTGCTCGCATAGGCTTTTTCAATGTATTGCACACTAAGAGGCAAAAAGTTATCATCATATTTGTTATTTTCTTCCGCACACACACTTGCAAGTAGCACACTGCCGCCATTTTGATATAAAACACTTCCATTTGCCGCCTTTGCCATATACTCAAAAGTATAGGTTTCATTTAGATTCTCATTTTCTACATTAATGCGTTGCATTTGTCTCCTTTGTTGTAATTTGACTTAGAATCTTCTCAAAACTTTCATCATCTATGGATTGAAGAGTGGGAAAATAATGCGTTGTTGAAACATAATTTTCAAGTGGATAAGGACAAGACACATCATCACAAATCTCACTCAAAAATTCATAAATGTTTTTGGGCATTACTGGTGCAAACACACAAATGCTTTTTGCTTTTAAGTTCATACAAGTCTTAATCGCCACGCCTATACGCAATCCCGTCTCAATCCCCAAATCAAAAAGCAAAATATCCTTCCCCTTAAATGAGCTAATCCCCTCTCCCTTTCGCAGCTGATACCGAGCGGGTAAAATCGCCTCCTCATACTGCCTTTGTGCCTCTCCATATACATAATCAAGGCTTATGCCAAAAGCATTTACCAACTCTTCATTAATCACTATCTCCATATCTTCACCTACCACCGCTACTGGACATTCGGGATTGAGTGGGGAAGGGATAATCTGGGTAAAAAGAAATGCCATAGGGACTTTAAGCCTATTGGCTAAATCTCGTGCAAATACCACACCCTCACGCCCAATAGCTACCAAAATCGCATTATCCAAAGGAAGATTCTTAATCTGAATCATATCAAGCAAGGGCGATAGTGCGTCTTGTGTTTGTTGAAATATAATCTTTTGCACCTTTGCTCCTTATTCTTTGAATCTATAAGTAAAGCCCGTGTTTGCCAAAGGCACGAAGCGAAACTCAATCTTTACATATTGATTTTTAATTGGTGTGATTTGATTGTCCGCTGTAAGGGTTGGGCGAATATCTTGAGCAAACTTCAAAGCTACACCAAAACACCGAATATCTTTGGAGATTGTAACATACCAATCCTTTAAATACCCAAGCCCCACATCATAGCCCACATTAGTATTCAAGCGAAAATAGCCAAAATCATATCCCATTGTCCCACGAGCAAAGCCCGTATTGCCCTGCGGTGAATACAAACCCGAGCTTAAATACAATGGATCAAGCTTAAAATAATATGTGAGATTAGAATCTAACCCCCATTTGTTAAAAGATGCATTGATTGAAGCTTCGCTGATTGTTTGTCTTGTGTATGAATAAAAAACTGAACCGCTAAGATTCAATCCATCAATAGGTGCAAAGCCTATCTCATTACGCAAAGTTTGAGAGTTATTCAAAAAAGTATCTTGCAAAAATAATCGCTGATACATACGCCAATAAAATAACTCCTTGCCATTTTTGCCATAAAAATATTGTGAAAACTTCAAATCCACCTTGTGCTTATTTTTTACCACATCTACAATATCACTTGGATTCCAAATCACAGCAAGTGCTTCTTGGGATATGCCTCTCTCAATCAAATCATTATATGCCTTATACCTCTCATCGGCAATGGCTTCTGAAGTGTATTTATGCAACACACCACTAAATAGAGCCTCAAGATGCATAGAGTGAAAAAAAAGTTTATATGGACGCGCAATGTCAGAGTTAATCGAGACATTATAACTGCTCACGCTGTAATTGATATTTTTCCCTAATGGCTGTTTTAAAGCGTCAGTTAGCCCATTGTAGTCTTGCAAAGATATGGAGGTTGCATACGCATCTACATTTGCCCCAAGCGATATATAATCTTTCAAAAGTGGTATTGCTAAACCTATGGGCAAAGACATTGTATTTTGAAAATATCCATAGCCTGAAGGACGCGTGATGTGTTTGCTTTGAAAATCAAAAGTATAAAGCAAATTCCTGAAAAATAAAGAATCTGTGTAGTGGTGATAATGCAACTGCGGAAGGGCTTGAAAAGTTTGGCTATTATCAACTTTAGACAAATCCAAATAATACTTAAAATATGTCCCAAAATAATGCTTGTTTGAATTGAGAAAATAATTTATGCGAGATTCATATAAACGCGTATTAAAAGCAGCATTAAGACTTTTTAAACGCATATATTCCAAATCATTCATATAAGTAACATCTGCAAAAAGACCATCTGTTATATATTCATTATTCCTCGCAAAGATTCCCTGTGTGTCGTATTTGAAAGTCCCACCATAGATATATTTATTTTTAAGATTATAAAGCGTGGTATATTCATCAGTATTTTGAAAATAACGCGTTTGCAAAATGGCAACTTTATTATCCCTATCAGCAAAGCGAAATTCCAAATCCCCACCAGCACCACGCTGCGTCCTTATCTGCGGAGCAATCGTCATATCCCATCGGTCATATGGTGCGATAAAAAAAGGTTGCATATACATAAAACCCTGCTTATTGCTTAAAGACATAGTGGGAGTGAGAAAGCCACTTTTTCTTTTTGTGCCTGTTGGTGCAACAAAATATGGCAGATAAAACACAGGCATCGCCCCGATATAGAATCTAGGATTCCACACACTCATATACTCTTTATCTGTATTATATGTGCCAGAGCTTACATTCATATGCCACAATGGATATTGTATATCACAGCCTGAAATAACACCTTTTTTAAAGCGATACTTGCCCTCTTGCCCCTCACTCTGCTTTGCCATAAACCACATTCCCGCACCGCTTTGCAAATACACATTTGACATCTTTGTATGCTTATTTTCCATATTGACATCTACTTGCTCTACATCAAGATAAAGCACATCACCTTGATAGATCTTAGCTCCCCCTTCCAAATGTGCCTGCTTACTTACTTTGTTATAAATAATTTTGTGAGCAACCATATACATATCGCCATAGAATAAAAACGCATTACCAGTAGCCGTGATAATATCACCACTTGCACTTACATCATCAGCGGATAAATCAAACATATCCGCCTTTTGTTTGGCTTGTAGCACTCCTACTAAACAGCAGAGCAAAAATCCATAGCAAATACTTTTTTTCAATAGGCAATTACCAAAGTCTTTGCGATTCTATCGTGCAGTGTGCGCACAAACCTATCGGCAAAGCCAAAAACATAAGTGATAAAAAGCAAACTCTCACCCATATACTTCCCGAACGCACGAAGCAAGGCAGATATAAAACTTGGCTTGTCAAACAAATCCGCACTCACAACTTTAATCTTGCAAATAATCTTGCCAATACTGCTTCCATAATACCATACGAACAGAGTGTCATAACTAATCTTTAAAATCCATACCTGCCAAGTAAAAGCCATTACAAAATTCCTCACACTCTCATAATCCACATTGCCAGAAGAATCACTCATTTGCGAGAGCGTATCCATATGAATGAGTGCAAAAATAAAAGAGAGCAAAAACACATCAATAAACCACGCTAGAATCCGCAGACTCCTATCGGCTACTTTGAGATTCTCCCGCTCCAAAATTTCTAGGAGCTTTTCATCATTATTCATTTGCCCAATGCCCTAAATGCAATGTCATCGCGATAGTGCATACCATCAAAAGAAATATGTCTCATAATCTCATAAGCATTATCTCGTGCAAGAGAAAGAGAATCTGCTAGCCCAACAGCCAAAAGCACACGCCCACCACTAGCGAGAATCTCGCCAGATTCAGTTTTACTCACTCCCGCATACACAATATGCCCTAGATTCATATCAAACTCTTTCACAGAGATTGGCACAGCAGGGCTTGACTTGTAAGGATAGTCTTTTGATGAAGCCACCACTGCCACGGCATATTTTTGCTTCATCTTGCATTCAAGCTGTGTGATTTTCCCATCAATAGCGTGAGTTACAATATCAAGCAATGGTGTTTGCAAAAGCGGCATAAGCACCTCACATTCAGGATCGCCAAAACGCACATTAAATTCAAGCAAGTATGGTTCAAGCTCATTGTCCCTTTCACACACCATAATTCCGCCAAAAAGCACTCCCACAAATGGACTTCCCTGCTTACGCATCATATCTAGTATAGGTGCGATAATATCTTTCTTAATCTTTTCAAGCAAAGTTTCATCGCACAAAGGTGTGGGCGTGTATGCACCCATACCCCCCGTATTTGGACCATTATCACCAGAGAGCAATCGCTTATGGTCCTGACACGCTGGAAGCATAATAAAATCCTTGCCATCACTTATGGCAAAAACAGAAAGTTCATAGCCATCTAAAAACTCTTCTATCACTACACGCATTCCAGCATTGCCAAACGCCTTGCCGGAAAGCATTTCCTTTGTATGAGTAATCGCCTCACTATGACTTTGGGCAATAATCACGCCCTTTCCCGCACATAGCCCATCAGCTTTTACAACAATAGGTGGAGTGAGCGTATAGATAAACTCACTAAGCGTCTTTACATCGCTTGATTGCATATATCTTGCTGTTTTAATCCCTGCTTGTGAGACTAAATCTTTCATATATGCCTTGCTAGATTCTAACCTAGAAGCTGCTAGAGATGGACCAAACACACGCACATTGTGTTCTTTTAAAAAATCACTTAGCCCCTCGCTCAATGGTGCTTCAGGACCGATAATCACAAGTGTAATGGCATATTTTTTTATAGATTCTAAAATATCTGTATGTTTTATAGCTGAAATATTTGTGCCTAAAGCGTGTGTGCCACCATTGCCCGGGGCAAAATACAAGCCTTCCACTCTCTTATCATCTTTTAGCACAAGCCCCATAGCATATTCTCGCCCGCCATTACCGATAATCAATATATTCTCTTGCATATTTTTCCTTCAAAATTCTAAAACCCCCAAATGAGCGTTACCCCATTGTGCGTAGCCTAAAAAAGCCACAAATAGAGCCAAGAGAATCTCATTAGGCGACAAATCCTCACCACACAAATGGCTCAAGCAGAAACACCGACACACAGAAATCACTACGATTAGCTCAAAAATCTTTTAGCAACAGACTAGCGATATGAAAGGAAAGACGCGTCATCTAGGTTAAGTGGCATTATAACAAATGAGTTTTAAAAGAATGATAAACCTAACACATCTTTTTTACCTTAATGAGCTATAATCATAGGCATTTTTCACCTAAACTAAAAGGAGTATTACAATGAAACAAGAGTGCAAATTTACCCTCGCGGGAATGCTGAAATTTGAACTTATTAGCCTCTATGGACGCCATTTTTCCTCATTCCGCAAACCCCACTTACAACAAAACCTCAACTACTTGAATCTTGGTTGTGGAATAAACTTTCAAGAGGCTATGGGGGGGGGGGCATAATATAATCAATGCTGATTTTTTCTCTCACTTAAAGCCTTTTAAAACTTACACAACCCCAAAACCACAATGGCAGCTTGATTTACGATATCCGCTTTTGTGTCCAAACAATGCCTTTGATGGAGTTTTTTCAGAACACGTATTAGAACATCTCTATATTGATGAAGCTCTCTTACTACTTAAAGAAATTTTTAGAATCTTAAAGCCTGGCGGCACACTTCGCCTCAGTGTGCCAGACCTAGATTTTCGTGTGAAAGAATATCTCGCTGACAAACAAGATGTAAATAAAAAGAATCTAGCCAATGAGCATATTAGGAAACTAACACAAGAATGGCTCCATTTGAGTGTATGGGACTATGATAGGTTGCATTATGAACTAGAATCTTTAGGCTTTGTCTCTATTCAACGCTCATCTTGTGGGAATGGACGCGACCCCTTATTGCTTTTTGACCTTAAAGAAAGAGCATTTGAATCTTTGTATGTTGAGGCAAGCAAACCAGCCTAGCTATACCCCACGCCACAAAGATATAAGCCATTTGGGCTTATGGGGAAATTATAATGCCTTTTTTTGCATTCAAGCTGCTCTCTTAACGCCTCAAAACTTAGCTCCCCGCGACTTACACTAAGTGCTGCTCCTACCATTAGTCGCACTTGGGAACGCAAAAAGCCATTACCCCTTATATACACAACATCTAAGCCTTTATGCTCATAAGCAAAGATTCTTAAAATCGTGCGATAAGAATCTTTTGTAAAAGAACCATTTTTCTTAAATAAAGCAAAATTATGCCTCCCCTTAAACAAACTCAAAGCAGATTGAAACAACGCCCTATCGCCCATCTTTTCATAACTCACATAAGGCGAACTAAAGGGACTTGGCAGCGTAGAGGTAAGCAAAAAACGATAGGAACGCCATAAAGCGTGGGAGCGTGGGTGAAAATCTTCGCTCACACCAACCAAACTCCGCACTGCAATGTGTGGATACAATTTTGTATTTAATAGATTCTGCAAATGTTGTATGTCAAAAAAATGTGAGGATTCAAAGCTAATGACCTGTCCTGTGGAATGCACCCCTCTATCTGTGCGTGAAGCTCCTAGAATCTCACTCCTTATCCCCACTCGTGCTAATCCATCTTGCAAGACTCCTAGCACACTTGGCTTATGCTTTTGCAGTGCAAAGCCATAAAACGCACTGCCATCATAAGAAATTACAGCTTTGTATCGTGGCATTAATAAAACTTTGCAATAAATTTTTTATAAAGAAAAAATCCGCCAAAAAACCATAAAATCGGTATGCCAACCATTCCAAGAATAGTAAAATTATCCGAAGCAATATATACAAGCACAAAATACAACGCCACAGAGCCAATCACATAAAAATATGACATATTAGAGCGAAACCGCGGATTAGCAATGCCAAAAAGCGGGATTAAAAAAATAGAAACCAAAGGAAAGAGCGAAACCATTATGGCTTGAGCGAGTTTGCGAAGTTTTTGGCGAGATTCAAGACTGAAAGCCTCCTGCCAATATGCAAATAAATCATACCCATTAAGTTGTGGCTCACTGACATTTTGCCGCACACTCATTGTGTTATAATCTACCCTTTTCACCTCCTGCGGTGCTGCAAAATACGCTTTGCCTTGTAAAAGATTTAGCTCAAATAAGCCTTGATTATTATTTGTTTGACCAGATTGTGCAACAATAAAAGTATCGCCCTCAAAGCCATTTTCCGAAAATAGCACAAGATTCTGATATTTACGATTATCCACGCTATCCACATATACAAGCCAATCACCAAGCTTTTGCCCAAACTCGCCGGGTTTAATATTCACATCAATATCCGCTTTTTTTTGTGCCACAAAATTTTTAGATGCACTTGTGGCTAAAGGAAGCAAAACAAATGAAAACATAAACAAAACCAAAGTGGCAAGAAGTGTGATAGGTAAAAAGAATCTCACAATATCAAATGGCTTACTCCCAAGTGAAAAACACACCATAAGTTCATAATCATACGCTAGACGAGAGATTCCAAGCACAAGTGCAGCAAAAAAGGTAATAGGAACAATAAAAAACAAACTGCTTGGAATAAGATACATAAATAATGTGCCCAAATCCAAAAAGCTCATTTTCACCACATAAGTCCGCCCTGCAATATCAATAAGTAATACAACAGAAGCAATAAAAAATAGCACAAGAAAAAATGGGAAAAAAATCTGTGCGAAAGAACTAAAAAGATACTTTTTAAGCATTGAGTAGATTCTCACTTAGGATAAAATGCAGCCATATAAGGTTGAGTAAAACTCCAACGAAAATAAAAAAACAAAATGGTAATTTAAGATTCACAAGATTTACCTTGTAAAACACCCTTAAAACAATCGCATAAAAAAGTGCGGCTACACTGCCTAAAAATACCCCAACAAATGCATCAAGCACCCCAAAAGCAATGCCAACCGAACTTAATACAATTATATCTGCCTCACCAACAATATCTTTCCTAGCCAAGCTTTGATACATAATTTTAAGCGTAAAAAACACCCCACCAACACCAAAACCAAGCAATACCCTTTGCATAAAGCTCTCCTGCATTGCCATAGAATCTAAAAATGCAAATGCCACACACACAAGAAGAAATAAAAAATTAAGCACATCTGGTAAAGCAAGGCATTGAATATCAATTAAACCAAGTAATAACAAAAGCATAAGCACCACATAAACCGCCCCTGCATCAAACCACCAAAGCACCACAAATGAAACTATAAAAAGCACGATAAAATAGATTCTGCATCGTATTGAAACAAAGCTAGAGCGAAACAGGGTAGAAAAATGTGTCTGCTCACTACTATACAAATGGATAAGTAATGTGCCAACAAGAGCATAAAACAAAGAGAGAAAGACAAAGCCTATCATCTATTCACTCCTAAAATCACAAGTATTCATCTCATAATGCCATTTTGCACATCAACAAACAAGCACTCCCCAAGACTTTCACCCTTATCTAGTCCCCCGCGAGATTTTCTAAAACGCTTAATAATCTGTCTTCCTCCTTCAAACATAGGTGCGACAATCACACCTCCATCTTCAAGCTGATTAATAATGGCTTGAGGGATCTCTCTCGCACACGCTGAAAACAATATTGCATCAAAAGGGGCATATTCCGCCCAACCTCTCTGCCCATCATCAAGCTTAACAAAAATATTATGCACTTGCAATGCTCTAAAACGATCCTTTGCCTCACACAAAAGCTTATCAATACGCTCAATGCTAAAAACCCTGCGGAACATTTTTGACAAAACCATCGCCTGATACCCACTCCCACAGCCAATCTCCAAAACAGAATCTCCACCATTTGGAGCGAGATATTCAGTCACTTGAGCCACGGTCAAAGGTGAGCTAATCCATTGTGAATCCACCATTGGCAGGGCATTGATTTGATATGAGAGATGAGCAAAAGCAGGAGGGACGAATATCTCACGATTTACTGAAGACATCGCTTCAACTACCTTTGGCGATAGCGGTAATCTCTCTTGTATTTCATCACACATTTTTTTTGCTAATCTTTTATACATTACCCCAAATCGCCCCCACCACTACACTATTTCTCATTAATCTGTATGCCTGTATTAAGATACTTTCTCATACGCGAAGTTTCGCTAATATCCACAACTTGAGCGACGTGATTTTTCTTATCATTTTTATACACAATGCCATAAGGCGTGATGATTGAGCTTCCCTTTGCCATAGTGTCATTAGCACTATTACTTGCCACAACAAAAGCTTGATTTGCCACAGCCAAAGCTTGGGAGAGAATCTCAAAATGATTTTTGCGTGCCTTGCCCCATTGTGCGCTTACAAAAATTACATCTGCCCCTTTAATCTGCCCCCACAGCTCCACAAAACGCAGCTCAAAACACACTAAAGCCGCACATTTTAGCCCATCTATGTCAAAAAAAGTAATCTCATCTTTATCCCCCGCCTGAAAATGCAGCTGCTCATCGCCAAGCAAAAAAAGTTTATTTTTACTCTGCTTATGAATCACATCACCTTTATGAAAAACCTTAAGATTATTGAAAAATTTTTGATTCTTTTTTTCAATCATTGTTGTAATGAGCGTATTCTTATACTTTGCACTACACTCTAAAAGTCGCTCTGTGGCGAGTTTAGAAAACTCACTTGCCTCTTCCATACGCTGATAGGCAAAACCGCTTAACACAACCTCTGGTGTGCAAATAATAGCATTCTTACCGCATTGTGCGACAAAATCCTCTACCTGCTTCAAATTCCTAGCAAAATCCTGTCCTGTCTTTATTTGCATACAATAGAGTTTTTTAGAAATCATCAAAATTAATACTCCCCTTTGAATAATTTGTAACCTTAGCTTCAAAGAAATTTGTCTTTTGGTCATTAAAGTTTGCAAATTGCTCAACCCACTTGATAGGATTTTTTGAACCATAAATCTCTCTTAGCCCAACAGCCCTTAAACGCGTATCAGCAAGATACTGAATATACTCTCGTATAATATCTGGCGTGAGTCCTAGAATCTGCCCTTGTGTGATGTATTCACCCCACGCAGATTCTACCTCCACAGCCTTTTGAAACATCGCTACAACCTCTTCTTCAAGGGAGGGAGTAAAAAGATGTGCTTGTTCTTTTCGCAGAGCATTGATCATTTGTTGAAACACAAGCAAATGCGTTACCTCATCTCGCTGTATAAAGCGTATCATTTGAGCAGAGCCTAGCATTTTACCACTACGAGCTAATGTATAAAAATATGAGAATCCGCTATAAAAATATATACCCTCCAAAATTTGATTAGCAAAGAGAGCTTTTAGCAGATTCTGCTCTGTTGGCTTTTTTCCAAGCTCAATATACACATTTGCTATATGATCATTTTTGTTCCTTAGCTGCATATCCACACGCCACATTTCATAAATCTCATCGGTATTTGCCGAGATAGATTCCACCATAACCGCATAGCTTTGTGAATGCAGTGCCTCTTCAAAAGCTTGACGCACAAGGATAAGATTAATCTCCGGGCTTGTAATGTAGGGATTGACATTATCAATAAGATTATTTGTTTGTAAAGAATCCATAAAAATAAGCTGTGCTAATGCCCTATCATACCCTGCTTTTTCTTGAGCAGTCAGCCCATCAGCATAGTCGCGTTTATCGCCATTAAGATTGACTTCCTCAGGAAACCAAGTATTAGCAAGCATTGTCTTCCAAAGATTGTAAGCCCACTGATACTTGATTTTATTCAAATCAAACATACTCGTAGGATTCCCACCAAAAATCTTTCGCTCCGCTACACTTTCTTTAGATTCTGGATTATAGATTTTTTTACGAACAATATCTTGAGATTGTGTTGTATCCATTATGAAGACCCTTGAAAAATTTTAAGAACGGGATTGTAACAAACCGAGACTTAAAATGACATATAAACAAAAGATTTGGGAAAATAAAAAAGAAGTGGTGCGGGAAAGAGGACTTGAACCTCCACGCCTTGCGGCGCCAGATCCTAAGTCTGGTGCGTCTGCCAATTTCGCCATTCCCGCACAATGTTTCTAAACCAAAGCCACTTAAGGACAATGCCTAAAAACAAGGCGGAGATTTTACTTGATTATTCTTTAAACTTTTATAAAACAAGCCCATAATTGCCTAAAACTACACGCATATCCACTGCTTAATAGAATCTGTGATGCTTTGCGTATCTAGCTTGAAAGCAGATTCTACAACGCCACTATTGCCGTGGGGAATAAAGCTATCTTGTATCTCAAAGCTTTTGAAGGCTACATCAAGTAGATTGCACTCCGCCATAAACTCAAGCAAGGCACTCCCCACACCGCCCATAGCATAACTATCACTCAAAACACAAATATGCGTATGCGACACACAAAGCTCTCTTAGTTTATCTTTATCCAATGGCTTTACAAAACGCAAATCAAGCAAACTTGGATTAAGCCCCTCTTTGAGCAAAGCCTCCCGCACATAATACGCCCTGCCCACACCATTACCATAACCTATAAGTAGAATCTTCTCTCCTTGAATGAGTAATTCCGCCTTGCCTAGCTCAAACTTATCCGCCTTAAAAATTCCATCTTCTAGCACAAATTTTGAACGCGGATAGCGAAACGCACAAGGAGCATTATCACAATGATAGGCAAAATCTAGTGCTTGTTGTAAGCTTGCATTATCACGCGGGGCAAAAAGCACAAAGTTGGGAATAGAGCGTAAATATGCAATATCAAATAAGCCCTGATGTGTCTCGCCATCTTCACCCACAATCCCTGCCCTATCAATACAAAATCGCACAGGAAGTCCCAAGATTCCAACATCGTGGATAAGCTGATCATACGCTCGCTGCAAAAAGGTAGAATAAATCGCCACAAATGGCTTATAGCCCTCTTTTGCCATTGCTGCCATTGAGGTTACTCCGTGAGCCTCACAAATAGCCACATCCCAAAATCTCTGCGGATATTTTGCAATCAACCTATCCATTCCCGTCCCACTTGGCATAGCTGCAGTAATCCCCACAACCCTTTCATCATCACAATAAGATTCTAAAGCCTTTGAGAATACAGCCGTTGGGGCAATATGTGCGGACTTTTTAATCACAGAACCCGTGCTTATATCAAAAGGACCAACGCCGTGCCACTGCTCAAAATGCCCCTCAGCAATCTCATATCCTTTGCCTTTGAGTGTTTGAGCGTGGATAATCACGGGCTTTTTCATCTCTTTTGCCCTTTGTAATGTGGTGATGATAAGCTCAATATTATGCCCATCAATGGGACCTACATAGTCAAGACCCAATTCCTCAAACAAAATTCCGGGCGTGATGAGCTTAAAAGATTCTTCAAATCTTTTAGCCAAATAAGTTGCTGAATCTGGCATTTTTTGTAACACCTTTTTGATCGTGTGGCGTGTCTTTTGATACAACGGAGTAGTAAGAATCTGCGAAAGATAATTGCTAATTGCCCCTATGGGTTTGGCAATACTCATCTCATTATCATTTAAAATAATCACCATCGGATACTTTCTATCTCCTAATTCATTGAGTGCTTCATACACAAGCCCCGCACTCATTGAGCCATCACCTATCATAATCACAGGCATACACTCATTATGTTGCAATGCCCTAGCCTTAGCCGCACCCACACCTAAGGAGATAGAAGTAGAGCTATGCCCAGCAATAAAATAATCACTCGCAGATTCCTTAGGATGACAAAAACCGCTTATGCCCCCATACTGCCGCAAAGTTGCAAACTCCCTAAAACGACCGGTAAGAATCTTATGTGCATAAGCTTGATGAGATACATCAAAAATAAATGGGTGCTTTGCTACATCAAAGACAGTGTGCATACCTATGATTAAATCCACTGCACCAAGCGTGGAGCTTAAATGTCCGCCATTAGTGCTAACCACTTCTAAGATTCTTTTGCGAATGCAAGTTGCCACATCTTGTAGCTCAGCTAAAGACATTGTGCGTAATGTATCAAACACACCCTCTTTATCCAAGCAGACACTTGGCACTTTCTCATTTGGCACACTTGCTACTTTTTCCATTTCTTTACCTTAACCCATTTTGCCACTAATCACGCATATTTTCTAGCACAGATTGCTTCAAATTCTTATAACGCGACATAATCGTGCCATCAATATTTCCACTATCACTCACAATCACCACACCACCCAAAGACACCGCACTATCGGCTAGAATCTCTACTTTTGTATTCTCACTGAACTGCTCTTTTAAGAAAAGATAATCACTTGGATTGACTTTAATCTTAATATTTGTCGCATCCATAATTGAGTTAAGCAGCTCCTTAGTCAAACCTAATGCGATTTTTTGAGAGTTTTCACTCACTTCGCTTAAAATCACCTCTTTTGCAATATCCACAGAAATCGCACTTAGCTCCTTTTCTAAATCTTCCAAATGCTTTTGGCTCTGTTTCAAGGCAGATTCTAGTGTGATAATAGAATCGACAAGCGATTTTTTCTGCGTATTTATCTCGGCAAATAGCTCATCTTTTGCCTTAGTTTCAGCCTCTCTAAAGCCGTCCTTGTAGCCTTCTTCTCTAGCACTTGCCACCCTTTGCTCACTTTCTACTTGTAGCTTTTCAAACTGAATCTGTAGCTTTGCTAGAGATCCTGAAAGCTCATCTGTCTTTTGCAATAGCCGCTCTACTAGCTCTTGCTCTAAAGTAGCAATTTTTTGCATTGTAGATTCTGTATCTTGAGATTCTATGGCATTTGGTGCTTGAGTTAGGACATTGTCATTTTGGCTTGTTTCATTACTTGCTTCGTTTCTTGGCTCTATAATTTTTCCAGATTCTAACATCTCACTTGTAATGCTCTTAAACTCATATTTTTTAATATTATGATTTTTAAGCTCCTCTTGCCCAATAATATTTTCTTGACTAAGCAATGACATCGTCTTGCTCTCCTAGTTGGATTAAGCCTTGTTCTGATAGGGTTTGCACCACTTCTACAACCTTTCTTTGTGCAGATTCCACATCACGCACTTTTACCGCACCAAGGAATTGCATCTCTTCCATAAACTGCTCGCTTGCCCTTTGAGACATATTGCCCATAAATTTTTGCTTGAGTTCATCAGGAGCAGATTTAAGAGCAAGTGTAAGATCCTTTTTATCAGCAATTTTAAGAATCTCCCTAATGGCATTATTATCAAGTTTAGAAATGTCTTCAAAAGTAAACATCATCTCTTTAATCTCAATGGCTAACTGCTCATCAATCTGTTCAATATGTGCAATTGTAGCTTTGGCAGCCTTTTGTCCAAGGCGGTTAAAGATTTCAGCCACAGAGCGTGTGCCACCCACTTCTACCTTGTAGCTTGTCAAAGATTCTAGCTTATTCTCAAGCACCGCAGAGACGCGTTTAACGACACTTGGGGAAATATCCCCAAGGTTTGCCATACGAATAGCCACTTCCGCACGCAAATCATCAGAGAAATAGCCTAAGGTTTCAGCCGCACCACTTGCGTCCATATGAGCGAGAATCAAAGCGATAGTTTGAGGGTGTTCGTTGATGATAAAGTCTGCAAGTTGTTGCGGGCGGATTTTTGAAAGATAGGCAAAATTCTTTTGAGATTGCATTGTTTTAGCAAGTTTATCCAAAATCACCTTTGCCGCTTCAGGTCCAAGAGCTTTAATCAATAAATCACGCGCATAGTCCATACCACCGGAGTTAATGTATTGATTTGATTGAAAAATGACATAGAATTCTTCTAGCACCGCTGCACCGATAGTCTTATCCATGCCGCTAAGTTGAGCGATTTGCTTACTAACTTCCGTAATTGCATCAATATCAAGGTGGTGAAAAATCTCTGAAGTAATCTCATCTCCTAGCTGGACCAGCAAAATGGCAATTTTTTCTGCCATTGAAAGCTCATCATATTGCGCTCTTTGTCTAGGACTAAGTGTAATTGCCATAGCTACTCCTTACATTTATTAATGCTTTGTCTAGTGCTTAATGCCCTCAGTTATATCAAGCTCATCTTTAATGAGCGTTTGAAACAATGCTCCAATCTCTTGAGGACGCTCGGCAATGACATTGCGCATTTTCTCAAGCAAGACTTCATACTTGATACTATCCTCATCAAAGCCCGAGCTAAGCCCGAGCTGATCTTCCACGCGTTTGCGTAGTTCGCTAAATTTATTGACATCATCTTCGCCATCATCAATTTGCATTAGAGATTCAATATTATCATCTTCCTCTTCTTGCACCTCAAGCATACGCTCGGCAAATGGTGCAACAATTTTCTTGTAGAAAATAAAGATAATAACCGCCACAATAACATACTTAAGCAATGGCATAAATGGTCCAAGGTAACGCTCCACTTTGTCGGAGAATAGCTCCCAAGAATCTTTTGGGCGATAATCAAGCAGTGTATTTCTAAATTGCATATTAATCACTTCAACCTGATCTCCCCTTGCCTCATCGTAGCCAATGGCTTTTTTCACACCCTCAAGAAACTTCTCCATATCTTCTGGCGAACGCGGCGTGTATTCTAGCCGTGGCTCTCCATCTTCTCCCACAACTTCTTTATATGTCCCATCAATCATTACAGATGCACTCACGCGTTTTAGCACCCCAAAATGCTCTTTTATATCACTCACGGTTTTATCAATCTCATTATTAATAACAACTTCGCTTTCTTTCTCCCACTCCATCATCTCATCATCTTTTAGCCCTTGCACCGGACCGATATTACTCACAACGCCGGGCACCCCACCAATTTGTGGCGGACGGAATCCTTTGCGTTCTTTTTCATATTCTCTTGTCCCACGCACCACAGGATTCTGCCCAAAGACTTCAGCCACAGACTTACGCACACTAAAATCAAAGTCCATTGTTACTTGTGCTTCTACTCCATCACCTACGCTTGGTTTTAAAAACTTTACAATCTTAGCTTCCATTGCATTTTCAGCATTTTGCTGATATTTTCTTTGAAATGCCGCTTGTTTGCCTAGGGCTGATTGCTGTGCGGCTTCATCGTCTTCGCCGAGTAATTCTCCATCTTGATTAATAATCTTTACATTCTGTGGGGTAAGTCGCTCAACTGCTGCTGCCACAAGGTGCTTAATCCCCACAACCTGTTCAATGGATAAAAACATATTATCCTGCACGGTGATTTTTACAGAAGCAGAGGGCGGATGTCCTCCTTGCACAAATAAAGATTCCTTTGGCATAGAAATATTAACAATAGCTTTTTCAATAGGCTTTAAGCTTTCAATCGTCCTTGCTAACTCGTTTTGTTTTGCCACAAGATACTTCATATCCTGTGTAAAAGGCGTCTCACCCACATTATTTTCTAATAAAATATCAAAGCCTACATTTTTGCTTGTCTTTGGCAATCCTAGTGAGCCAAGTGAGATTCTCTGCTCATAGACCTTATCCTTTGGGACTAAAATAATATTATCTTGTGGAATCTTGTAAGGAATCTTATCCTGCTGCAATCGCTGTAAAATCGCTGCAGAATCTTCAGGATTGAGATTGCTAAAAAGCACATCATAGTTTTCATACTCATTTTTTGTCTCAACCCGAAACAAAACAAGATATGTCAAAAATGCAATAATCACAACAAATGTCGCAAGGATAATAATCCGTTGTTTTTTATTGAGTTTATTTAAAACCTTGCTGATTTGTTCAAAAATGAGTTTTAAATCCACGATTGCCCCTAACTATGATTTGAGAGATGGTTATGATTCGCACCATAAGCTTTTAAAAGCTCAAAAACACGCTCATTTTGCTTCTTCGTGCCAATGGTAATACGAAACGCATTTAGCCCATAAGAAGCAAGATTGCGGATAATAAGCCCTTTTTGCAACAGCCAATCACAAAGATGTGTAGAATCTAAACCCGCACGAGATAAGGTTATAAAATTCGCATAAGAAGGGATAAAGCTAAAGCCATTCTCTCTAGCAAAAGATTCATAAGCCAACATCTCCTTGGCATTTTGCTCCACACATTGCACCACAAAATCTTGATCTTGCAAAGCAGTAATAGCAGCTTGCAAGCTTAAAGTCGTAATATTAAAAGGAGCGCGAACCTTATAAAGCATAGCAATAATTTTAGAATCTGCTATCCCATAGCCCACACGCATTCCGCCTAACCCATAGGCTTTTGAAAATGTCCCAAGATAAATGACATTCTCATACTTTGCACTAAGGCTGCTTGGAGAAAAGGCTTTAGCCTTGTCCTTATAGGTAGCAAACTCCTGATACGCCCCATCAATGATAATCAATGTATCTTTGCCAATCTTTTGTATAAAACTCTCAACCGCAGCAGAATCTAAACATTCCCCCAAAGGATTATTTGGCACACATAAAAATATCGCACTTACACGCTTTCCACGCTCCAAACTTGCACGATACAAAGATTCAAATTCTTCTAGCTTATGCTCATCACTTGGCGTTTTACAAACCTCCACATTAGCAATCTTTGCATACACTTCATACATTGCAAAAGTCGTTTTTGCCATAAGCACACAAGCGTTCTCGTGATTGAGTGCATGCATACAAAATTCTAGAATCTGATCACTCCCAGCCCCGATAATGACATTTTGAGATTTTACACTCCATTTAGATGCAAGGGCATTTTTCAATTCAAACATAGAATCATCAGGATACATAGAAGCTTTATGTGCATTTTTTTGGATAATCTCTACAACGCGTGGTGCGCTGCCATAAGGATTTTCATTGCTCCCAAGTTTGATAATCTCATCTGGCTTGATACCAAACTCACGCATAACAAGCTCTATGGGCTTCCCTGCCTCGTATGTAACAACTTGCTCTAATGTTTTTTTAAACATATTTCCTCGCAAATGTGAAGTTTAAATTGTATTCCTTTAACAAAAATCGCCTATTCTATCTTAAAACTTCTTAAGATTCTATGACTGAAGCAATATTTCTTAATGATTTGTTTCTTAACGCTTCTCTATGAAGGGTTTTGATATAAGGGTTTGTTATGTTTGAAACACACATTAATTATGACATCACTTTGAAATTTGTAACAAAGTTTTGCTACAATGGTACGCAATTTTGATTGTATAACTTTTGACATTTTTCTTACAAGGACTTGTATGCAACATATTTTTAGGGAATACGATATTCGTGGCATTTTTGAAAAGGACTTAAATCAGCAAGTTGTCTTTGGCATAGGAGCATTACTAGGAAAGCACATTCTAGATTCAGCCCCTACACCCAAAGTGCATATCGGCTATGATGCTAGGACACATTCGCCACAGCTTTTTGAATGGCTCTCTTTAGGCTTTAAAAGTGTGGGTATTGAAGTGTTTAATCTTGGGCTTGTTCCTACGCCTGTGGCATATTTTGTCGCCTTTAATACCATAGATTCTATTACCTGTCCAAACTCTGTGATGATTACAGGCTCACACAATCCCCCGCAATACAACGGCTTTAAAATCACTATCAATAAAGCTCCTTTTTACGGAGAGCAAATCCGCGCACTTGGGGCAAAACTCCCCGAAATGCTAAAAAATTTAGAATCCAAAGCCACCTTAGAATCCGCAGATTCTAAAACTTCCACACCCACCAAACTCAACGCATTAGAGCATTATATCGCTTACCTAACCAAACATTTCTCATCACTTCAAAACTTCCCCTATCCCATTGCGGTAGATTGTGGTAATGGCGTTGGTAGCGTGGGTATAGAGCAGGTTTTAAAAAATCTTAATATCAACTATACACCGCTTTTTTTCACCCCTGATGGCACTTTTCCCAATCACCACCCAGACCCGAGCGAAGAGGAGAATCTCCACGATTTAAAAGCAAAGATGAAAGAAGAAAATCTCCCCATAGGCATAGCCTTTGATGGCGATGCAGATCGTTTGGCACTGCTTACAAGCCACTATAACTACAAGGGCGATGAGCTTGCGATTTTATTTGCCAAAGATATGAAACGCCACTTCCTAAGCCCCATTGTCATAGGCGAAGTGAAATGCTCTCAAGTAATGTATGATGAAATTAATAAAATCGGTAAGGCAGTGATGTATAAAACCGGACATAGCAACCTAAAAGTTAAGCTCAAAGAGCTAAACGCTCATCTAGCAGCTGAAATGAGCGGACATCTCTTTTTTAACGATAGGTATTTTGGCTATGATGATGCTATTTATGCCTCTTTGAGAGCTTTAGAGCTATTTTTGCATTATAGTCCAAGCGAAATGGAAGCCTTTATGCACTCCTTGCCGCGTTTATACAGCACAGATGAGGAGAAGATTCACACCACTGAGGAGCAAAAATTTGCCACCATCAATGCGTTAAAATCTGCCTTGCAAACGCCACCAAGTGATTTTCCACATATAAAAGATGTTATTGATATTGATGGATTGCGTGTGATATTTGATAATGGCTGGGGCTTGATACGCGCGAGTAATACCACGCCCGTGCTTGTTACACGCTTTGAAGCGACAAGTCAAGATGATTGTGAAAACTATAGAAATCACCTTCTTGCTTTGCTCAAAAAAGTCCAAGATTCACATAAAAACTAAAGGCAAATGATGACACTCACTCTTCAAAACCCGCTTGATATGCACCTGCACTTGCGAGAAGGGGCAATGCTAGATTCTGTGTTACCTTTTACCGCCCAAGCATTTAGTGCAGCCCTTGTTATGCCAAATCTCAAAACGCCCATCACCACAACCGATCTAGCCCTTGCATACAAAAAGCAGATTCTAGAATCTGCCACAAAATCCGGCTATACAGATTTTATGCCATTTATGAGTATTTTTCTCACTCCAAGCTTAGATAAAAATGAACTACAAAAAGCTAAACTTAATGGGATTAGAATCTTAAAGCTTTATCCAAAAGGCGCGACCACAGGCAGTGAGAATGGTGTAAGCGAGATTTTAGATGATAAGACACTAGAAGTTTTTGCTTTAGCCCAAAAGCTAGGCTTTATCCTTTCAATCCACGGGGAAAGCAACGGCTTTTGTATGGATAGAGAATTTGAATTTTTGAGAGTATTTAAACACATCGCTACAAACTTCCCAGAACTCCGCATCATCATAGAGCATATGAGTGATAGACGCTCACTTGAAGTCATAGAATCTTATGAAAATCTTTACGCTACGCTGACTTTGCACCATATCAGTATGAATCTTGATGATGTGTGCGGGGGTATGCTAAACCCTCATCACTTTTGCAAACCTATGCTGAAAACTAAAAAAGACCAACAAGCCCTACTCCAAGCCGCCCTAAACGCCCACCCAAAAGTGAGCTTTGGCTCGGATTCTGCCCCGCATTTAGAATCTGCCAAGCTTAGTCCAAAAGGGGCAGCAGGGATTTTCTCCGCCCCTGTTTTGCTCCCTGCTTTAGCTCAACTCTTTGAAGAGCACAATAAGCTAGAAAATCTCCAAGCCTTTGTGAGTGATAGGGCATTTGGGATTTATGGGCTAGATTCTGCAAATATTCCACAAAAAAGTGTGAGGTTGGTAAGAGAGCCTAGCATTGTGCCAAGCAAAATTAACATTCCATTTCATAATATGGGCGATATTGTGCCGCTTTTTGCCGATAAGATTTTACAATGGAGACTAGATTAATGCAGTTTCCGCTCATCTCTATTGTCTCTGTTGTTTATAACGATGTAGCTCATATTGTGGATACAATGGATTCTGTAACTGCACAGGATTATCCTAGCATAGAATACATCATCATTGATGGGGCAAGTAGCGATGGCACGAGAGAAAAGATTATGGAATACATCGCCTCGTGTGCTGATATAGATTCTAAAGATAATGTAGATTCTAAAAAATGCGAGGAGCAAGATGGCAGAATCTACCTTGAAGCCACACATAGAGAGAAAAATCTTCATTTTAAATTCTTAAGTGAGCGTGATAGTGGAATCTATGATGCAATGAATAAGGGCATAGATCTTGCCACAGGGCAGTGGTGTAATTTTATGAATTGCGGGGATAGGTTTTATAGCAATAACACAATCCTTGAGCTTTTCACGCGATTCTTTGTAATGCACGGGGGGGGGGGCAAGGCATAGTAATTTTGCAAATTTTATTATCTATGGCGACTCCCAACTTATCTATGATGAGAGACATTCTAAGATTCTCTACGCTTCCACAAAACCACACAAATACCATCATCATTTTATCCATCAGTCCGCTTTTATCGCCACAGCCATTATGCGATCCTACCGCTATGACACAAGCTTTAAAATCGCAGGAGATACGGACTTTTTCGCCAAGGCTTACAATAATGGCGTAATCTTCTATCATATCCCGCTTGTGGTCTCAAGCTTTAGCCTACAAGGCGTAAGCTCACATCTCTCTTGGCAGATGTTTAAAGAAGACTGCCAAATAGGCTATAAATACAACCGCTTTTTCCCCATAATGCACTCGCTTAAATACCTATTTTGGATTATCCCGCGCGTATGTATCCGTGAGCTTATCCCAGCAAGATTCCGTAGCCAAGCTAGAATCCTACTAGGTAAAAAGACAAGCTAATCCCAAACTACAAGGAGTTTTTATGTATCTTAACACCCCTGCAAAAAAGCCCACGCTTAAAAGTATCTTACGCAAAGCCAAACGCAAAGTAGAAGCTATCTTTGGGCAAATAGACTTTGTCCCAAGTGGGCATTTCTACTCGCCCATTGCCAATGCCAAAGAGATAGAAGAAGGCATTGCCAATCGCTCCTATGATCCACGCGATTTAATCGGCATAGATTTAAGGCTAGAATCCCAAAAACAGCTGCTGAAAAAATTTGCTACGCTTTATGCAGAATTACCCTTTACAGAGCAGAAACAGCCGCATTTGCGTTACTATTTTGACAATCAAGCCTACTGCCACAGCGATGGAATCTGCCTATATGCGATGATACGCCACTTGCGACCAAAAAGGATTATAGAAATAGGCTCTGGCTTTAGCTCCGCGCTTATGCACGATGTAAGAGAGCTTTTCTTCACAGGTAAGAAATCTAACTGGGGGGGGGGTAAATGAAACAACTTTTCACATTACCCACATTGAGCCTTACCCCGCCATTCTCCACTCTTTGCTAAAGCAAAGCGATGTAGTTTCTCCTTTCACACGCATTTTGCCTCACCGCCTACAAGAGATAGATGAAAAGCTTTTTGGAGAGCTTGAAGCCAATGACATCTTGTTTATAGATTCTACGCACATTGCCAAAATCAACTCCGATGTCAATCAAATCATTTTTACAATTCTTCCGCGCCTAAAAAGTGGCGTATATATCCACTTTCACGATATTTTCTACCCCTTTAGCTACCCAAATGACTGGCTAAGGGACAAAAACTCATGGAATGAAGCTTATCTCTTGCGTGCATTTTTAAGCTTTAATCCTGCCTTTGCAATTGTCTTTTTCAATACTTGCCTAAATCATTTGTATAAAGATGAATTTAGTGCCGCATTGCCTCTAAGCCAGAAAAATACCGGCGGAAGCTTATGGCTTAAGAAGTTATAAGACTTCTTTTAAGTGAGAATTGCTATAATCCCATCTCATAAATTTCAAGTGTAAGAGAAAATATGCAACAAAAAAATCTCCCTGTGAGTGCTATTTATGGCGATACGATGTTTTGCTTGAGTGAAAATCACACTAAGATTCCACGCATAAAAAGCAATCCATCTTATCGTATGCCATTTTGTCATCAAAGCGTTTTTGTCAAAACGGCACTTCTCAAGCAACACCATTTTGATACAAGCTTTAAAATCTGTGCAGACAATGCCTTTTTTACGACAATCTACAATCAAGGAGAGCAATTTTGCTATATTGATATGGTTGTAAGCGTATATGATGCTTACGGACTTTCATCAAAGCCAAGTTGGCAATACTTCAAAGATGAAGTGCGGATTATATCAAGGCACAATATTTTACACCTTATACCTTTTTGCTTCAAATATCTATCTATGGTTACAAAATTTAGTATAAAATCCATCTTGCCTAGCAAGTTAAGATTAAAGATTCAAAGTGTGTATAATGCAAAGTAATACCAAACAAAAAAATGTCCTTATTGCTTCTCTTGTGCGGAAAGGAGGAGGGTTTGAACACTATACTGCTTCTATCCTAAAGCACTTTAGCCTACCCTACACTATATATCAAAGTAAATATGTGAATCCTGAGGTAAAAATCGCCCACGCCAAAGCAATGATTACTTATACAAATAGATTCACCTTTCTTGTTAATTCCCTATTCATCTTACCCTTTATTTTTTTAAAGCTTTGTGTCATAGCAAGGCGATATGATGTGCTCTACCTGCCACATTTTCATTTTTGGAATATTGCTTTTATCTTTGCTTTTAGACTTCATAATAAGCCTGTTGTGCTAACAGAACACGATGGAATTGTGCATTTAGGCGATGAGCTACCCCTACAACAATTTCTCATCAATATGTGCTTAAAATACTCTACACACATTATCTTTCTTACCCACTATGTCAAGTCCCTTGTATCCCCAAAACTTTTGAAAAACAAAACAATCTCAATCATTCCTCACGGCATTTTTGCTTTTGGTGGGCTAGATACCAAGCCCAAAAGCTATACAAACAAACCGACTTTGTTATTTTTTGGACGCGTAAGCAAATATAAAGGCATAGAGCTGCTTTTAGAAGCACTCAATGCCTTGCCTGAAGATTCTTTTCATAAACTTATTATTGCTGGAAAGAGTAGCTACACATACGATATGAGCAATCTTAAAGAATCTATTGCAAAAAAAATAGAGATTATTGACACATTTTTATCGCAAAAAGAAATTGTTAAGCTTTTTAATCACGCCCACATTCTCATTATGCCCTATATAGAGGCAAGTCAAAGCGGCGTAGCCGCTGTGGGAATTGCTAATGCTATGCCTACAATCTGCACCGATGTCGGCGGCTTAAAAGAACAATTTGTTTTAACAAATAGCAATGGGGGGGGGGGCAATGATAAACTCTGTGCCATTATCTGCCTTCCTAATGCAAATGACATTGCATTATCCATTTTACATTTGGCAAGTAATAAGACACTTTACAATACGCTTAGCTATGATCTTACCATTTTGGCAGAAAGTTTAAAATGGCACAATATTTCCACACGGATTCAGGAGGTTATTCAAACAGCCTAAGCCCAAAAATCTCCATTATTATCCCCGTCTATAATGCAGAGCGATATATCGCACGATGTTTAGAATCTTGCATCAATCAAACTTTGCGTGATATTGAGATTATTATCATTGATGATTGTGGGAGTGATGATTCTATAAAAATAGCTCAAAATTATGCGGATAGAGATAGCAGAATCCGCATAATCCATAATGAAAAGAATCTAGGCACTTTCCATACTCGTGCTAATGGCATACGCCACGCTCAAGCGGAGTTTTGTATGTTCGCTGACCCTGATGATTTTCTTACGCCTAAAGCCTGTCAAATCGCCTATGAAACAATCACTGCTCATCAAGTTGATATGGCACATTTTTCTATTGCTTATGAGCCAAAAAGCCTCAAACGCATTAAGCCCATTGTCCATAATGGCATACTCAAAGATGATAAAATGCGTCTATTTTTAAGCGGAGGCAACAATACACAAAGCCTATGCGACAAAATTTACAAAACCTCTATCCTACTTGTTTCACTTAATAAACTTGATTTTTTCACACCACCGCTAAATATGCTTGAAGATGGGCTACTTGTGCTTGTAGCAAGTATGGAATCTACAAGCTATTTTGGGCAAAAAACCTGCATTTACCATTATTGTAATAATCCAAGCTCAATTACAAAACGCAAAGACACTCATACATTTATTACCAAACAACAACACTTTGACAAACTCCTTTTTATAACACAAGAGCTTTTGCGTATCTATCCAAAGCACATCCTTCTTCTCACAAAATATCGCAATAAAGTAGCCTCCACGCTTATGATAGAAAGCAGAGATTTTACTTACAATGAACTTTATACTTCAATACAAATCTTACACAAACACGGCTTATACAAAAACTGCGACTTGCCACCTTATGTAAAATCTACGCTGCTTTCATTGCGTTATGCTTTTAGATGGCAGAATCTCATTCGCCTTCTTGGCTTTCTTGGTAGCTTTGGCAAAATGCGATTGTAGCGTTACTTTTCAGCTTTCTTTGCAAAGTTTGGTTGTTTTCCAAAATATCCAAAGGGAATACCATAGAAAAATCCATTAATAAAATCCACCCTGTCAAATAAACTTGCACCCTTAGCATAGCCAAGCTGCTCTATATCATATCCCATATACGCAAGGATAGTAGGCACAATATTAAAGTGCGAGGCATTATTAAGATTCTCATTTTGATGGTTTTTTAGCTCATCTAATGTTTTATTGCTTATAACAACAAATGGCACTTCCCCCTCTCCAAAATATGGGTTTGTGGTTGAGCAATGTGTCAGCCCATCTACATCTTTAAGATTCTGTCCGTGGTCTGAAGTATAGACAAATAACACACCTTGCTGATACTGCCTTGACAACAAAGCTTCAAAGAACATATCGCTTTGATATATGACATTTTTTAGATACATTACCTTTTCTTTACTATCTCGCGTGTAAGAATCTTGCACCTCAGCCACAATCTCTTGCGGAGCAGCATATGGAAAATGTGAGCCTTTTTTGATAATGTAAGTAAAGCTTGGTGTTTCATCATTAAGATAGGTTAAAGAATCTACAATCTCAAAATCTTGATTGATATTTGTCTTTGAGATATTGTTATGAATGAGCTTGAGTTCTTTTGCATCAAAAAAATCGTGTCCCCTCCCACCCATTTGAGCATCATAAAGATAAGTCCTATATCCAGCATTCAAAGCATAGCTCCAAATCAACGGATTCTCATAAAAGTCCTGTGCTACGCTATTGTGTCTTACTCCCTTGCGAAGCATAATATTGCTTATATGCGAACAATTTGCAGCCGAAGTGGCATTGCCATAATCAATAATATGCCAATTTTTAGGTATTCTTAAGCGTTTAAATGAAGAGTAGTCCGCTCTCACACTCTCATCAACAATCAAAACAATATGCGGAATCTTGCGAGGATTTGAAGGCATTTGTGTCGTTGTGTAGCTATAAGAAGGATGTGTAGTTAAAAGATTATCATAAATGTAAGCTAAAAAAAGAGCAGATGGACTAAGGGGACTTGGAAGCTTGTTTGTCGCTGCACCTTGTCGGTAGATGCAAACAAGCATAACAAAAACAACTAAAAGGAGTAATAATATCCCCCCCCCGCCACTTAAGATTCGCCCGATAATGTGTGATTTTGAATCTGCTCTCTTAGGCATAATCAAAAAGCCTCCCCACAACGCACACAATCGCAAAAGACTTGCCATAATCTCATCACTATACATTGCCAACGCATCAAGCACATTCGCCTTTGATTGATACAAAATCACAAAATCAATATATTCCATCACTTTTCCTGAAGCATAATAAAACACATCAGCATAAACACTTGAGATACTCACAAGCACCAAAATGATGGGCTTTAAGATTCTATTATGACTTCTTGCCACAAGCACAAGCGATACAACAAATAATCCATACACCACAAAAAGCATTATACTCTTCAATAAGAAAAAGGTTTGAATATTAATATCCACAAACTTCGCATACACACTTGGCTGGTCGCTAAAAACAAAAAGAGCAATCAAAATGACACCACAAACACCTTTTATACTTTGTTGAAAATTTTTAGACATTTTTCTCCCTTGTAACAAACTTTCATCATCGCCATTATAAAGCAGTATCTATTATTTACAGCTTAACATAAATATGCTAGAATGCCCCCATTTGCAACTATTGAAAGGCATCTGCGGTGAAACTAACTCATACTTGCATATTCTCTATTATCATTCCCACTTATAATGTAGAATCCTACATTGCTCGCTGCCTAGAATCTTGCATCAATCAAACTTTTAGCAATATTGAGATTCTAGTCGTTGATGACTGCGGGAGTGATGATTCTATAAAAATAGCTCAAAGCTATGCGGATAGAGATAGCAGAATCCGCATAATCCACAATCCTCATAATCTAGGCTTGTTTGCTGCTCGTATATCGGGGGAAAAAGAGGCTCGTGGAGCGTATATTCTCCCCTTAGATGCTGATGATTACATAAGTCCATTTACCTGTAAAACTCTCTATCGCAAAGCTTATAGCATAACCTCCGCCTTAGATTCTCTTATACTCTTTACACACAAGCGAGATAACCAAAAGAATTATAACTATGGGGGGGGGGGATATATGATGTCCCCTTTCATCTCTATCATTATCCCAACTTATAATGTAGAATCCTACATTGCTCGCTGCCTAGAATCTTGCATCAATCAAACTTTTAGCGATATTGAGATTCTAGTCGTTGATGACTGCGGGAGTGATGATTCTATAAAAATAGCTCAAAGCTATGCGGATAGAGATAGCAGAATCCGCATAATCCATA
>NZ_QXJF01000010.1:22896-25765 GCF_003670275.1 Helicobacter labetoulli | reverse complement strand
TGATGACTGCGGGAGTGATGATTCTATAAAAATAGCTCAAAGCTATGCGGATAGAGATAGCAGAATCCGCATAATCCATAATGAAAAAAATCTCGGCACTTTTGGCACACGCATTGAGGGAATAAAAGCAGCAGATGGAGCATACATAGCCTTTTTAGATGCTGATGATTATTTAAAACCAAATACCTGTGAAAAAATGCTTCAGCACATCACAAATTCCACTTTAGCCCCCACGCACAATACCCAATCTCTTACAGATTCAAACACTTTAGAATCTACCCCGGATATTATTCACTTTAAATCCCACTATACAGCCAATAAACAAACTAAGCCCCTAGCAAAGCTCACACATTATCTCCGCTATATTTTGCCTACGCGTTTTTGCAAAACTCCCCTGCACAATGAGCAAATCGCTTATAATTTTTTCCTAGATTCTAGGCAGTTTCCTAAATTTACCCTATGGGATAAATGCTACAAAACCTCTCTTGTCAAAAAAACACTGCCCTACCTTGAATCATTTACAAGCCAAAAACTTTTAATGGCAGAGGATATGCTCAAATTTTTTGTCATCAGTGCATTTGCTAAAAGCTATGTAAGCGTGGATTCTAGACTTTATGTGTATTGCCTAAATGATAATTCCATTACGCAAAACCCACAAGCCAAACTCAAAAAAATAAACGATATGTGCTATATCATCTCTGCTCTACGCCCCCTAAGCCACAGCCTAGAATCTATAAATCCGCTTATGCCACGCATAGCACAAACAATGAGCAAAGACCTCGCCGCACTCATTATCCTAGAATCACGACATACTCTATTACACGGGGGGGGGGATATAATAGAATCTTCGCAGAATCTTACATCTCAAGACTTGCACGATTCTTCACACTCTATTGCCAAAACCTTAGCTCCGCTTATACCCCTTGTGGAAGCCGGGCTTATCCCAACGCCAAAAATCCCAGCCTACACACGCAAAATCCGCTCACAATATCTGCTCTCCTGTATATTGTCATTGCAGTATTGGAATCGCTGCCTTACTTATATCCGCACACTGATTTACACCCTAAGCCTAGGCACAATCAAACTCTAAAATACTTTAATTTTTCTTTCTCTACCACTCTAAAGGCTTATCAATGTCTTTAGAGATAAAATGCTTCAAGCTCTCTAAGTTCCAACTGCTAGGCTCAAGTGATTGTAACAATCCTAGTGCGATAAGTAAAGAGCAGATTCTAGCGTGGGAAAAGCAAGGGATTATAGAGTATCTAGGAGAGACAAAAGATGTCCGCCCCTTTGTAGAATCCGCCTCCTGTGTGGTGCTGCCAAGCTCATATAAAGAGGGTGTGCCTAGAGTTTTGCTAGAGGCAATGAGTATGGGCAAAGCAATCATTGCCACAAATATTGCAGGGTGCAAGGAGTGTGTCGCCCCACCTTTCACACCCTATGAAAATCTCCTTATCGGGCAAAATGGTATCCTTATCCCACCCAAAGACACGCACGCTCTAAGCCTTGCGATGACTTTACTTGCCTCAAATACAGCCCCAAACCTAGCACAAATGGGAGCAAATGCTAGGGCTTTTGTCAAAGGGCGTTTTGATGTAGCGCGGATTGTTAGGTGCTATAAAAGAGCTGTGAGCTCCTGTATAGATTCAGCTTTACTAAAGAAACATCGGCTAATGCCGAACGCTTCGCTTGTTTTGGGTAGTCATTCCGCAGATTTTGGGGATTACCACACTTGGCAAAACAAAGCTCGCAATGAGAATAAAAACGCCGTTTTTCAAAAAGTAGATTCTAGTGGTGAAGCAATGGATTCTAAAGAAACTGCGCTTTGCGATGACTATGCCCCAAACGATTCTAAGAATTGCGGTGGGGCTGTGGTTGCTTTGACTAAATTTTGGGGTAGGAGTTACCTAGGCGGTAATGACTATTCCCAAAATTTAGTCAATCAATCGCATTGCCTACCCAAAGCTGAATCGCCTGTGCTAGCCTTTGTGAGTAATACTTGCTTTGGTATGTATAACTTCCGCCTCCAAGTCCTAAAATCCTTGCAAAAAAGCGGCTTTGCTATCCATATCATAGCTCCCTTTGATGCAAGCACACAAACCCTAAACCAAGAGGGCTTTACCACGCATAATATCCGCCTAGATTCTCGCTCACTCAATCCATTTAAAGACCTACGCACCACATATGCACTCTACAAGCTCTTAAGACGCATACGCCCAGCTCTTGTGTTTAACTACACCATAAAACCAGCTATTTACTCTTCAAGCGTGTGTAATGCCTTAAAAATCCCAAATATTGCCATCATCACAGGGCTTGGCTATGTGTTTATCAACGATAAGGGTGAAAAAAGTAGCCTTAAAAAGAGTATTTTACGCTTCATCGTGTGTCAAATGTATCGCTTTGCTCTTAAAGCCACGCAAGAAGTGTGGTTTTTAAACAATGATGACAAGCAAGAATTTTTAGCTCGTAGGCTCATTAGCACAAATCAAGCCTTTTTGCTTGATAGTGAGGGGGTGGATACGGAGTATTTCTGCCCTAAAAAGAGCGATGTCAAAGCACAGAAGCAAGAGACACAAGGGGAAATTGTCTTTTTGCTCGTGGCTAGAATGCTTTGGGATAAGGGCGTGGGCGAGTTTGTAGAAGCGGCAAAAATGGTGCAAGAATCTATGCAAAAGGCTAATAAGATAGAATCTAATGGGGGGGGGGCATAAACAATGCAGTGTCGCTAAAAATCCGCTTTAAGCTCTTAGGCTCAAGCGATTGTAACAATCCTAGTGCGATAAGTAAAGAGCAGATTCTAGCGTGGGAAAAGCAAGGGATTATAGAGTATCTAGGAGAGACAAAAGATGTCCGCCCCTTTGTAGAATCT
>NZ_QXJF01000010.1:0-22798 GCF_003670275.1 Helicobacter labetoulli | reverse complement strand
CCAGATTCTAGCGTGGGAAAAGCAAGGGATTATAGAGTATCTAGGAGAGACAAAAGATGTCCGCCCCTTTGTAGAATCTAGCTCTTGCGTGGTGCTGCCAAGCTATAGAGAGGGGGTGAGTGTATCTCTGCTAGAGGCAATGAGTATGGGCAAAGCAATCATCACAAGCAAGGCAAGTGGCTGCAAGCATTTAGTAAGAGAGTTTGACAATGGCTACTCTAATGGCTTTTTATGTGAAGTGCGAGATGTAAAGTCTCTAGCAGGGGCGTTTAAGGCATTTATCGCGCTAGATTCTACGGCAAAAGAGCTTATGGGGCAAAATGCAAGGGATTTTGTGTGTGAAAACTATGATATGAAGCGTATCATTGCCACCTATCACAAAGCTTGTGCTTCTTCACTCTCTAGCAAATAACCACAAAGCTATCTCATCGCTTAAAAACAGCTCATTTGCCACTAAAAAATCTTGCCCATTTTCTTTGCGGATATGACACTTTTTTCCACCAAGCAAGAATCCTATGCACTCTTCCAAGGCTAATTTGTCTGTAAAAAACTTCTCCACCACCCCCATTTCAACGCCCAAAACACACCTTAGTCCAAGCATAATATTTTCCATACACAAATCCCTTTGGCTTAAAGCTTCAACAAGTCTTTTGCTAGGAGTGTTTATATAATTATCAAGCTGCGGATACGCTCTCACCCGCCTATTACCTATCCTCCCAACAGCTCCAGCTCCACAGCCTATATACTCTCTACCCTGCCAATAGCCCACATTATGCTTACACCGCATAGAATCTGCTCCTTGTTTAGAATCTTTAGCATAGTTTGATACCTCATATTGATAAAACCCCGCATTCTCTAGCAACTCCCTTGCAAAAAAGCAAAAATCCTCTTTAGATTCTAGCGCGTTGGGTTGAAGTGCTTTTGCAAGTCGCTTAGATTCTAAGGCAAAGCGTGAGCCTTCATCAATGCTTAAAGCATAGACAGAAATGTGTGATATGGGTAGCTTCAGGGCATTTGCAATATCAGCTTCAATAATGCTTTTAGAATCTAATGGCGTGTTTATGATAAGATCACAGCTCAAATTCTCAAACCCCGCATTCAACGCACACTCCACATTTAAAGCAATATCTTTTGCCCTATGCTCCCTTTGTAAAAAGGCAAGTTTGTTTTCATCAAAGCTTTGAATCCCTATACTTAGGCGATTTGCCCCAAGTGCAAACAAATCCTTGCACCACGCAAGACTAAGTAGATTCACATTACATTCAATGCTAATCTCGCAATCCTTAGATACACTCGCATTCTTATGAATTACCTCAAAAATCCTATCATAATACTTAGAATCTAAAAAATTTGGCGTCCCGCCACCAAAAAAAATAGAAGTGATAGTTTGAGTATTACGCTTAAGGCTATGGCGTATATCCTTACACAATGCCCTAACATACGCATCTATCTCGCCCTCTTTATCCACAAAAGAATTAAACGCACAATACCCGCATTTACTAGAACAAAAAGGTATATGAATATACAACAACATCTCTTTCCTGCCTGTCTTTAGATTCTCTACGATTAGACATTATATCTTATAATGGGGTGCAAAAACAAAAGGTTATAAGTATGGATTCAAACACAACACAAAGTAGTGAGACAAAAAAATATCGCCCAAATGTCGCTGCCGTGCTTCTCTCAAGCGTGTATCCTAGAGAATGTCGCTTCTTTATCGCCCAACGCTGTGATATTAAGGGAGCGTGGCAATTCCCACAAGGTGGAATTGATGAGGGAGAAAGCCCTAGAGATGCTCTTTTTAGAGAATTGAGAGAAGAGATAGGCACAGATGATGTAGAAGTGCTAAGTGAATGTCCGCACTGGATTCAATACGACTTTCCAAAAACAATGGCAAAAAAAATGTATGTGGGCTTTGCAGGGCAGATTCAAAAATACTTTCTCGTGCGACTTAAAAATGACAAGATGATAAATATCCAAACAGAGCGGCCCGAATTTGACAAATATGAATTTGTTTCTCAAAAGGGTTTGTTTGAGCGAGTAACGCATTTTAAAAAAGAAGTGTATAAGCAAGTGTTGGGGTATTTTAAAAAAGAGGGTTATCTTTAATTTTAAGCAAGAAGATTCTATGATTGCGGACTGATTTTACACACTAAGGATTATAATGCAAGGGTTGTTATGCTAATCGTGCAAAAATATGGCGGCACAAGTATGGGGGATTGCGATAGGATAAGCAATGTTGCCAAACGCGTTTTGCAAAGCAAGGCACAAGGGCATAGCCTTGTTGTCGTGGTGAGTGCGATGAGTGGGGAGACAGATAGACTTATTAATTTTACACAGCATTTTACACCACTGCCAAATACGCGTGAAGTAGATATGGTGCTAAGCTCTGGGGAGCGAGTAACTGCCGCTCTTTTAGCCATTGCCCTAGAATCTATGGGGGTTAAAGCCATCTCGCTAAGTGGGCGAGGAGCTGGGATAATTACCGATGAGTTTCATACAAAAGCACGGATTGAATATATTGATACGACAAAAATTTTTCATTTGCTTAATCAAGATTATGTCGTGGTAGTGGCTGGATTTCAGGGGATCACTCAACACGGGGAAGTAACGACACTTGGACGAGGGGGGAGTGATTTATCAGCAGTGGCAATAGCAGGTGCGTTAAATGCCTCTGTGTGTGAAATTTATAGCGATGTAGATGGAATCTACACAACCGATCCACGCATTGTTAAAAACGCAAGAAAGCTAGAAAAAATAAGCTATGATGAAATGCTAGAACTCGCCTCTATGGGGGCAAAAGTCTTACTCAATCGCTCCGTGGAGCTTGCCAAAAAGCTTAATGTCAAACTCATCTCGGCAAGTTCTTTTAGCCAAAGTGAAGGCACACTCATCACCAAAGAGGAGGATATTATGGAAAAACCAATTGTTAGTGGCGTGGCGTTAGATAAAAATCAAGCACGGGTAAGCCTTGCAGATGTGCTAGACCGACCGGGCATTGCTGCGGATATTTTTGGGCTTTTGGCTGATAATAATATTAATGTAGATATGATTGTTCAAACCATAGGACGAGATGGTAAAACAGATATTGACTTTACAATCCCAAAAACTGAAGTCGCTCTCACACAGCAAGTGCTTGAAAAGTTTAAAGATGACTTTGGCAGCATAGAATATGATAATGACATTGCTAAAGTCTCTATTGTAGGTGTGGGTATGAAGTCCCACTCAGGGGTAGCTAGCACGGCTTTTAAAGCTTTGGCAGAGGATAATATCAACATTATGATGATAAGCACAAGTGAAATCAAAATCTCAATGATTATTAACGCAGAGTTTGCCGAGAAGGCTGTGCGGAAGATTCATAGCGTATATCGCCTAGAAGAATAATTAAGGAAGCTAGAATCTATGGAGAATATTAGCGATTGGTTTTTAAATACGATTCGCGATGATGAAAAAAAAGGTATTGCGAGTGGGTGGCTTGAAGAAAAGCGATTTTTAGTGCTACCGCATATGTCAAGGACACTCAAACATATCCTTGAAGGCGGGAGTGTCATAGTCCTTACAGATGAGCAAAGAGAGTGGTTTGGGGATTATATTATCACTCATATCAATCAACACCACAATGGGCGTCCATTTTTCCCTATTGTGCAAATCAAACATCTACACGATATGATAGATTCTAGTAATAAAGATGGCGGTAGCTTTATGCCAATTGTCAATATGCTTGATATGATGTATAGCAACTATCATTTTTGGTATATTGGCAAAAACAATGCTCGTGCAAATTTTGTCAAAAATAATCGGTATCAGCAAGGTTGGCATTGGATTTTTGATGAAAATGATATTTTTAGCTCCACTGATGAGAAGCTAGACTACAAATTACTGAATCTTTTCAAGCTTTTTGAAAGAGCCTTGTTAGCAGCTATGCTTAATAAAATCTCACTTGATATTTGAGCTTAATATGATAGGTATCATTCATATCACACAGGATTTTGCCAAACTCATTGAAGAGCTTATTTTGGGCTATGAAGAGCAGTATTATGAGATTTTTGAAAGGGAGGATTTTAAAATTGATGATGCTAAAGAAGTCATCGCTCAAAGCTACCTTACACGAGAAAAAGAAAGTCTCATCATTCTAGCGGCAAATAAATATAATCACGCCGCACAAAACGCATTGCTTAAAATCCTTGAAGAGCCGCCGAGCAAGATTCAATTTATCCTTATAGCCAAAAACAAAAATGCTTTATTGCCCACAATCCGCTCAAGAATGCGTATCATTACACATAAGCACAGCTTTTACCTCCCTCCTTTTGCACTTAATGTAAAAAGGCTTAGTCTCCAAGAAATTTATCATTTTTGCAAACAAAACGATAGCAAAGCTCCTAGCAAGGAAGAGACAAAACTGCAAATAGAATCTTTGCTTTTTGCGTTAAATGAAGCTAAAATCAAACTTACACAAAGAGAGTTAAAGCTTTTTGACACAGCCATTATGCTTAATCAAAATGACGCCACAGAGAAACATAACTACATCTTCTTACCACTCCTACTTAGAATCTACCAAAGACAAAAGAGTTTGCAATGAAGATTCAAAAAATCAACACTCGTTCCATTACAGAAGCCATACAGCACATAGGGGCGGATTTAGTTGGGCAAAAGATTATGAGTAAAAAGTCCCAGATTCTAGGCTTTGAGATTAGGGATTTAAGCTTTGAGGCTTTAAATATTTTAAAGCAAGAATCTTTAAGCGTTGGTGGGGATTGTGCGACACCACGAGGCTGCATTAAACATCAGGGACAAAGGAGGGCTATTCTTATTTTAACACACGCTCAACTTGAAAGACTTATTCATAAACTTGCCTATCAACCCTTTGGCTTAAAAGAGCTAAGACTTAAGCTCAAAGAGCATTTAAACGCTCACGCTACACAAGATTCTACGCGACAAGATTTGGTTAGCTCAATGGTTATGGCGATTGTCAATGTTACTCCTGATAGCTTTTATGCCTCCTCACGCCAAGACACACAAGGAGCAAAAGATAGAATCCACGCTCTTTTGCAAAAGGAAGTGGGTATCATTGATATTGGTGGGGTAAGCTCTCGTCCGGGCAGTGAGCTATTAGATTCACACATTGAGATTATGCGGCTTAAGCCTATTATTGAGCATATCCACACACACAAGCTTTATGAACAAGCACAATTTAGCATTGATACCCACAATCCACAAACAGCTGATTATGCCCTAAGTAAAGGCTTTACAATCATCAATGATATTAGCGGTTTTGCAGATGAGCAGATGTTTAAAGTCGCACAAAAACATCAAGCCCAAGTGATACTTATGCACTCTAAAGGCACCCCAAAAACAATGCAGAATCTCACGCAATATGATGATATTTTTGCCGAGATTGATAGCTTTTTTGCAGAAAAAATAGAAAAATGTAAGACTTTTGGTATAGAAAAGATTATCCTTGATATTGGCTTTGGCTTTGCAAAGACCACCCAGCAGAATCTTACTCTCATCAAGCACCTTTCACATTTTTTACATTTTGGATTCCCGCTGCTTGTAGGAGCTAGTCGCAAAAACACCATAGGCGAAGTTACAGGCAGAGATACGCAAGATAGACTAGCAGGGAGCTTGGCATTGCATTTATGTGCTTTACAAAATGGTGCTAGTATCTTGCGTATGCACGATGAAGATTCACATATTGATATGATAAAAATGTATAAGGCTCTCTTATGAATGAATTTAGCGATATAAAACCAATCAAAGCCTTCTTACTCCGCCACGGACACACGCAAGAGGAGATTGATAGGCTTGATAGAGAGGGTATTATAAAGCTCTATGAGAAAGACACTCGCACAGATACGATTAACTTTCTTAACTATATGAATGAAGATGAGTTTATTGTAACAAGCACACTTGATGAGGCTGACATTGGGGAGCTTAAACTCAAAGTTCGTGAAAATGCCAAGGATACTCTTGCACTCATTGATGTGATTAAAGCTGGATTTGATGATTTTAGTTATGCGGATATTGCTGATATTTTAACACTTAGTATCAAAAATGTCTCCGCTCATAAATTGCAGAGAATCTTGCGTATTGCCTATCGTGAGTTTCAAGAGATTTTACTTGATAGGATTTCTAAACACCTTCAAGAATTGCCCATTGAAGAATATAAAGCAATGATGAATCATTATGAAAAAATCCGCAACGACACCCATAGACTACAAAACACTATCCAAGAATTAAGCGATGAGACAAAAAGGCAGCAGATTCTTGATATGGCACATTTCAAATTGCGTATTGTCAAAAACTTTATGTCAAAAAATATCTTTAATGACACTTATAAGGAATACCTAAACAATACACCCGAGAAGCTCAAGCTCGTTGATGAAGTGCTTTCACTCACGGGAATGTATTCTAAAAATTATCTTAAAAATATCCCCACAGAAGAGCTTGAAGAGATGAAAGACAAGCTGATTGAGGATAAAAAACAAGATGAACGCGATCAAAAAATCTTCACCCAATACACGCAAATGCTTGATGAATCTATGTATGGAGGCGATGAACAGGAATTTAGCGATGTGTGTGTGAAAATCATCACAAGCCTTAATCAAAAGCAGATTCTAATGATTAGCGAATATTTAAATGCTAAAAATCCTGTGTATGTCAATCGTTTCAACACGCTTTTACGCGACTTTAAGAAAAGTTTGAAACACTGATTGTAAAAACAATGTAAAAAATTATCAAAAATGTAGAAAAATACCCTATAATAAAGCCCCAAAATAAAAAAGGACAAGTGAATGAAATACCTTTACGCTCTGCTCTTGTGCGTAAGCCTCATATATGCAGATTCTGAATTTGTGGATTTTAATAAGCTTGAATCTGAATTCCATATCCACGCACCCAAAAACAAGCAAACTATGAATCTTGATGAATTTGTTGAACGCGTTGAGAAAAATTCTATCAATCTCGCCAAATCTCGTGCTTTAACTCAAAGCCTTTTATATGAGGGCAAAGCAATGCGTGCGTGGAATGCAAGCTATGTTGATGCGGAGGCAAATCAGGTTAAATCCCCAAGCGGGGGCAAAGAGCTTGAAAATACCATTTTGCTTATGCTTACACCGCGTTTGCCGTGGGTAACCTACACTCTAGCACAAAGCTATCAAAACAAGATTCTAAGACAAGAGAAGTCTTATGAACTCACTAAGCGTCTAGCTCTTATCACTGCTAAGCGTTTATATTTGGACTATCTCGTTTTAAAAGAACAGCATCAAATCTACACAAACCGCTATGAAAATGCTAAAAATCAGCTCCAAATCTCGCAAGTGCAGTATGAAGCCGGACGCATAAGCAAATCGCAATATCTTTTCTTCAAAAGCGACTTTTTAGCGACAAAAGTAGCCCTTAAAACTTCACATACCGATATGATAAATGCACTCAATGCACTCAAAGTGATTTTGGGTATTACCGCTCAAGATAGCGATGTGGTTGTTGAAGGATTGCAATTTGCATTTTTACAATTTGATAATGCCAATCTTGAAAAGCACTTAAGCAAGAATCTCTACCTTGACATTATCGCCCTTGATGTCAAAGACTATCAATATAGTGCGATCGTAGCTTCTCAATCAAGATTTGATAATATTGAAATTGGCGGAGGTATAGCACATTCAGAATCTAGTGATGGTATTATCGCTAAAGTCAAGATTCCAATTCCGCTTACCACAAAGTATGGCAATCAAAAGGCAATGTATCTTGCCCTGCAAAGTGGCTCTATACGAGAGGGCGAGATTTTAAAAGATTCTCTATTTACCAATGCCAACTCTTATCTTAAGCAACTCAGTAATAAAAAAGAGATTATCGCTCTAGCCAAAGACAATGAAAATAATCGTGCAGAGCTAAGTGAGATTGCACGCATTGGCTATGAAGCGGGAAAAACAAGCGCGTTTGAATACCTAAGCGTGAAAAATGAGCATCTTAACTCTATGATTGCTACCACTCAAGCAAAACGCGACTATGTCCAAACACTCGCCAAGCTAGAAGAGACGCTAAGCTCAGTGCTAAATCTTACCCAAGCACAAGGAATACAACACAAAACCCCCAAGGAGCAAAAATGAATCTTGTAAAATATCTGCTACTTCCAACTATTCTTATACATTTTGCTTTTAGCTTTGAAGAAATTACAATCTCTCAAGAAGAAACTGCCAAAAATGGCATAAAAGTTATCCCTCTTAATCAGGCTTTCAACACCAAAGGTGTGCCTTTTAATGCTCTCATTGACTTTGATGATAAGACTTCAATCACACAAAGCTCAAGCTTTGAAACAATCGTAGTAAATATTTACAAACGCGAGGGCGAGAGTGTGAAAGAGGGAGATTTAATCTGCGATATTAGCTCAAATGAGCTAAGTGCTTTGTTTTTTGAGCTGACAAATACGCAAGAAAGGCTCAAAATCGCCGCCGAAAATGAACGCAAAGATAAAGCCTTGTATAGGGCAGGTGTGATTTCTAAACGAGAATATCAGTTAAGCTATCTTGCGATGAATGAGCTGCGACTTAAGCTTAATGAGATTAAATCAAAGCTTGATTTGCTAGGCATTGATCCTAAATTTATAAATAAAGGCTCTCAAGGCAAGTATGGTTATCCCGTTGTAGCTAAAGCTTCTGGAATCTTATCAGTTGCTCCAAAGCAAAGTGGGGAAAAAATCGAAGCCTTTACGCCCTATGTGAGAATCTCAACAAATACAGAAAAAACAAGCAATAGCTTACTTGGACGCATTAAGATTCCACTTCATCTATCGCATAATATTCAAAAGGGTGCTCCACTTTTTGATGATGATGGCAATAAAATCGGTGAAATTGAAGCTCTATCGGTTGTGATTGATAAGGTATCAAATACTATTCTTGCCACAGCAAATATCCGCGATACTCATCTCAAAGTGGGCGAGATGATTGAAGTCTATATTGATGGGCTATTGCCAAAAGGCACGATTCTTATCCCCTCATCAGCAGTTATAAAAAATGGCAATGACTATCTTATTTTTGTTCAAACTGCTAAAGGATTTAAACCCACAAAGATAGAAAAAGTAGAAGAACGCGACAATAGCTTTGTGATTAACCCTAAAGGACTAAACAATCAAATGAAAATCGCCACAGGCAATATTATCAGCCTCAAAGGTATGATGGACGGGCTTGGGAGACAATAGATGTTAGCAAAAATTATTGAATTTTCCCTGCGTCAGCGTATGATTGTTATCCTTAGTGCAATTATGCTTTTTATATTTGGGACATATTCCTTTTTGACAATCCCTATTGATGCCTTCCCTGATGTCTCCTCCACACAAGTAAAAATTATTCTTAAAGCTCCGGGTATGGCACCTGAAGAAGTAGAAAATCGTGTTGTGCGTCCCTTGGAACTTGAATTACTTGGTTTGCCAAATCAAAAGAGTTTGCGTAGCCTTTCAAAATATGGAATCGCCGACATTACTATTGATTTTAATGATGGCACAGATATTTACCTAGCTAGGAATATGGTCAATGAAAAGCTCTCAATGGTTATGGGCGATTTGCCCTCCGGCGTGAGTGGGGGACTAGCACCGATTGTAACACCTTTGAGCGATATGTTTATGTTTACTATTGAAAGCACTGATGATTCAATCTCTGAAGTGCAAAAAAGACAGCTCCTTGATTTTACAATCCGCCCTGCATTGCGGAATATCAAAGGTGTAGCTGATGTCAATCGCCTTGGAGGCTATGCTAAGGCTATTGCTATTGTGCCGGATTTTGATGATATGGCACGACTTGGAATCACCATTAGCGATTTGGAATCTGTGCTTGAAGCTAATCTTAAAAATGATGGGGCAGGACGCGTATCTCGCGATGGAGAGAGCTTTTTAGTCAAAGTGCAAACGGGTTCTACAAACATAGAAGAGATTAAAAGTATCCCTATCATTACAAGGTTTGGATTCGTGCGTGTGGGGAATTTTTGCGATGTGATTGAAAGCCATATGACACGACTTGGGCTTGTAACCATTGATGGCAAGGGAGAAACCACACAAGGCTTAGTGCTATCCCTAAAGGGTGCAAACTCACGCGATGCTATTAAAGAGATAAAAATAAAAATGGAAGAGCTTAAAGCCGAACTGCCTGAAAGTATAGATTTACGCATATTTTATGATAGATCTCAACTCACGCAAAAAGCGGTCAATAATGTCATCAAAACCCTTGCTGAAGCAGTTGTGCTTATTGTCATCTTGCTCTTTTTATTTTTGGGCGATGTGCGTGCAGCAGTGGCTGTGAGCGTGATTTTACCCCTTGCCATTGCTGTGGCTTTTGTGATGATGAGCTATTATGGCATTTCAGCCAATCTTATGAGTCTTGGCGGACTTGCCATTGCAGTTGGAATCTTGGTAGATTCAGCGGTTGTAACCGTGGAAAATGCCTTTGAGAAGTTGAGTCTTGCTAAAAACTCGCCAAAGCTTCACACCATTTATCGTGCGTGCAAGGAAATCTCTGTATCTGTCTTTAGTGGAATCTTAATCATCATCATCTTTTTTGTGCCTATTCTTACACTTGAAGGCTTGGAGGGTAAATTCTTTGTCCCTCTTGCACAAACCATTGTCTTTGCCCTGCTTGGCTCACTTATCCTATCAATGACGGTTATTCCTGTAATTAGCTCATTTGTATTGAAAGCCTCGCAGCACCACGAGACAAAAGTTACACAATTTTTTCACAAAATGTATGAACCAATGCTTCACTTTGCACTCACAAAAACAAAGCTCCTGCTTGCTGGTGCGGTGTGCTTTCTTGTCTTTAGCTTTTCGCTTTTTCCATTTATCGGTAGTGCATTTATGCCAACACTTCAAGAGGGCGATATTGTGCTAAATATTGAATCTAGCCCATCTATCTCGCTTGAGCAAAGCCGTGATGTAATGCTTTTAATGCAAAAAGAGTTGCTTTCAAAAGTGCCAGAGATTAAAAGTGTCGTTACAAGAACGGGAGCTGATGAAGTGGGGCTTGACCCAGCAGGACCAAATCAAAGCGATGCTTTTGTGTCTTTTAAGCCAAAAGATGAATGGGAAGCAGATTCTATGGAAGAAGTGGAAGAGAAAATCCGCTCTGTTATCAGTGAATTTAAAGGTATGAATATCGCTCTTGTGCAACCCATTGATATGAGAATATCCGAAATGCTTACAGGTGTGCGTGGGGATTTGGCGATTAAAATATTTGGACTAGAGATTGATAAGCTTAATGAGCTAAGCTCACAAATTGTTGATATTCTTAAGGGTATTCAAGGTTCAGCAGAAGTTTTTACCACACTTAATAAAGGGGTGAATTATCTCCATGTAACGCCCCAGCATTCCGTTATGGCAAATACAGGAATCTCAAGCGATGAATTTACAAAATTTATGCGTTCAAGCCTTGAGGGCATAATGGTAACTTATATCCCGCAAGGCTTTGCGAGAATCCCCGTCATCATTCGCCAAGATTCTGATATTGCCACTGATATTACAAAGCTCAAAAGTTTGCAAATGAGTTCCCTTGATGGCAACCCTGTGCCTATTAGCTCTGTGGCAAATATTAAAGAAGTAGATGGTCCTGTGCAGATTCAAAGAGAGCAAAGCAAACGATATAGCGTTGTGCGGAGCAATGTGATTAGGCGAGATTTGGGCGGATTTGTAGAAGAGGCAAAACAAAAAATCGCCGCTCAAGTGCAGTTGCCAGAGGGTTATTCTATCACTTATGGTGGGCAGTTTGAAAACCAGCAACGCGCAAATAAACGACTTTCAACCGTTATTCCATTGAGTATTTTAGCCATATTTTTTATTCTCTTTTTTACTTTTAAATCCATTCCTTTATCTTTGCTGATTTTGCTCAATATCCCATTTGCTGTTACCGGTGGGCTTATCTCCCTTTTTGTTTCAGGTGAATACATCTCTGTCCCAGCTTCTGTTGGTTTTATTGCGCTTTTTGGTATTGCGGTGCTTAATGGTGTTGTGATGGTAGGCTATTTCTTACAGCTTTTAAAAGAAGGGTATAATCTTGATGATGTTGTGGTCATTGGAGCTAAACGGCGATTGCGTCCGGTTTTGATGACAGCATTTATCGCCGGGCTTGGGCTTATCCCTATGCTTTTATCCACAGGTGTGGGAAGTGAAGTGCAAAAACCCCTAGCAGTAGTGGTGCTAGGGGGGCTTGTTACCTCTTCAATGCTCACACTTCTTATTCTCCCACCACTTTTTAGAATCGTGGTGCGAAAATTTGGAATCTAGGCAAAAATACTTGCATTTGTAATGTGTGCAAAGTTCATTTACACACATTACATCACTCTTTGGTCAAAACAAACATATCTCCGTGGATTTTCAAATCATCAAAATCATATTGCTTAAATTCATCTGCTAATGGTATGGATTTTAGTATGTTCTCTTGCTCCATAGAAACACCACAGGAATTGCATTCTAAAATCTTAAGTCCGCTTTGCTCAAAAAGTCGCACAAAATCGCTATGGCGGAGACGATTTTGATAATGCAAAGAACAATTATATTTTTCCCACTCTTTGATGAAAAACGCAAGAAGTTATAAATGCTAAGATTTGAATCAAAATAGCTGTAATGGTCTTGATAATCAATCAGGAACACTATGCGTCCATTTGGCTTTAATACCCTATAACACTCGCTAAAAATCCTGCGTATAGAATCTAAAGGAATATGCTCTAGTACACTATATGAGCAAATATAATCCACTTCATTATCAGCAAAACCCGTTTGTGCGGCATCTTTAATGTGATAGGAGATATTAAAAGTATTCTTTAAACATTGCTGAATAGATGAAAAAGAAGAGGGAATTGTTATTGAGAGCTTATTGCTTGAATCTTGAATCTGTTTTTGGCATTCTAATGGATACCCCCCCCCCGTAAATACTTAGCATAATAACCCATACCTGCAAGGCTTACCCCTATAGGTGCGAGTAAATCCCACCCCGCACCAAACTCAAAATAAACCTTTGATGATAGATTCTTATCCCGCTCCATAAAAACATTTAATGGCTCATACACTTTTGAGCCTACATCAGCAACGAACTTATCATAAGAGATTGGTAAGCCTTTTGTGATATAACGCTGACAAAGATAGTTCCAATACTCACCTTTTGGGAGCGAAGAAAATATCCGCTGCACTAAAGATTTTGTTTGCCAAGTTACCATACACACTCCTTTTGTTTGTAATTTTCACTTGCTTATGGGATTGTAATGTAGCCCATTGTGATTAAAGTTGGTAAAGTTGGCATTATAGCACAAAACCCACAAGCCATACCTATGCTTTGGCTCGCCCCAAAGTCTCACGCAATCAAAGCTTATACCAACGCCCTATAAGCTAACTTTTTTTGGGGCAAAATCGCCTAGAGCTACATTCAGTTTCTTGCTTAAGGCAAGATTTTCAGGCAAATATTCTAGGCTTTTTTGTTTAAACTCTACAAAACCTAGATTTGTAATCGCGCTAGATTCTACAAACACGCATTCTTCAGCGTTTAAATCTATGGCGATATTTTTAGCCCTAAAATGCTCTTGTAAAGATTCCAGCTTGCTAGCATTATTCTCTAGCTTCTCACTCTCTACATACATCACCCCGCTCCAAAATCCCCCAGCAAAATAGCCCATAACTACGCTAAAACAAGGACTTTTCTGTGCTTCACATATCACATAATATTCCGCCATTTCACTATCTTGGCATATTTTAGGCGAACAATTTTGCTTCTCTAGCTCATATCTTAAAGCATTGACACACATTATTAGAATCTCATCTTGAGCGATTATCATCTCACACGCCATATCCAACACTTTTGCGTTTAATACATTTTGTCGCACACGCACTCCTTTTTAGGAAAATTTATCTTTGCTTTCACAAAGACAAGGGAAGTATAAAAAGTAAAGGCAAATATTACTTTTTTAATATTTTTAATAAAAATGAAGCAAAATTTGTGGGTATAAAAGTAACATTGAAAGTAGCATTGTGGGTAGGAAACTCATAGTAATTCTTTTACTATGAAGCCCTTTAGGGCAACAACACTTTTGACACATTGAATCTCAAAGCTACGCAGCAAGAGAGATGAGAAAGCCATTAGCACCTTTACACTTAAAGATAAACGCAGATTCTAAAATCCGCATTCGCGGATATAAAAGCTCCCCCTGCCACACGCTCCGGGGTGGTCTTTGTAAAACTTTTGCTTATCGCCAAATTGCATATCAACAGGTGGTGGCGTTGGGACTTCATAACAGCCCTGAGCAAACAGCACGAACACGGAAAAATAACACGCTAAGTATATGCGACAACTTGAGCATATCTCCCCCTTTTTTAGTTTTAAGCCTTAAGATTTATTGGCATTATGGATAAGACTTTGAATCTTATACGCCACCTGCATAGCCTTCATACCATCGTGCTGATTGGGTCGGTTGATTTTAGCAGGGGTAGATGGCGATGGACTAGACGCAGAATCTTTACACAGATTCACAAAATCAAGCAGCTCGGAAAAAAGCGACTCTTGTCCCCTTACTTCAATTGTCTCGGTATTAGCACTGATAGATACGCTATCTAGCCTTTGCTCCACACTTTGCTTATCAACAAAAACTTCCTTTCTCAAAAGATTGCAGTCAATGTATTCATTATGCGTTGTTACGCTGATTTGACGGATACGCTTTTCAGTAATGCGACTTGCCACGATATTAGAAAACGCTCCATTTTTATGGATAATACACGCCCTAGCATATTCTATCATTCCCTCCATTACCACGCCGTGAGCATAAATATCTGCAATATCGCCATTAAAATGCAATGCCAAATCAATATCGTGTATCATTAGGTCAATCACCACATCTACATCAGTGATTCTAGAGCTCATCTTATTTGTGCGGGTAAAGTCAATATTGACAATCTTGGTATCACGCAAAATGTTTTGAAGTGTAATAATGGCTGGATTATACCGCTCAATAAAGCCTACTTGGATATTGAGTGATTTTTGCTTAGCCAAATCAAGGATAATCTGTGTGCTATCAAGCGTATCAGTCAAGGGCTTTTCTACAAAGATATTTTTGACATAATCACTTACTTTATTGACATAATCAAAATGCGTGAAAGTCGGCGTTACGATAATCGCTCCATCGCAATCTTTTAAATCCTCATCAAGATTTTCTAACACTTTAATACCAAAACTCTTGCTCAAACTCTCACACAACTCAAGATTCACATCATACAAAAACGCAACTTCAACATCTTTAAGCATACTTAAGATTCGTAAGTGGTTTTGCCCCATTTTCCCAATGCCAAAAAGGGCAATTTTGATTATCTTACCCATTTACCGCCTTTATTACGCTCATTTGCTCTTCTTGTGTCAAAAATGGACTAAAAGGCAAGGAGAGAATCTCTTCACTCACCATCTCACTAATGGCAAAATCACCTTTTTTGTAAGGATAGAGCTTTGTAACTACCTCCTGCAAATGCAAAGGGATAGGATAATGCACCGCATAGGGAATATGAGCGGATTCTAATTTTTGCATTAAGGCTTTTCTAGCTTGAGTGCGAATGCTGTATTGTGCATAGGCACTTGTATTGTGAGATTCTACAAAAGGCGTGATAACGGATTTAAGATTCTCATCATATATTTTGGCAATTTCTTGACGCTTTGCAATCTCTGCATCTAAATGTGGAAGTTTAGCTAAAAGCACAGCTGCTTGAATACTATCAAGCCTTGCATTTAAACCTATGAAGCTATGCTCATACCGCCTTGTCTGTCCGTGATTAAGTAAATATCGTAGCTTTTCTGCCAAGGCATCATCGCTTGTAAATACCGCTCCACCATCGCCATAGCAGCCCAAAGGTTTGCTTGGAAAAAAGCTTGTTGTAGCCAAAAGAGAAGCATTACAAGATTTTACTTGATTTTCACCTTGAATCTGAGCTGCACCAAAGCTTTGTGCAGCATCTTCAATCACAGGGACTTTATGCTTTGAAGCAATCGCATTTATCTTTTGCATATCTGCCATTTGCCCAAAAATCGCCACAGGAATAATCGCCTTTGTCTTTGGCGTAATGCTAGATTCTAGTTTTTGACTATCAAGATTATAAGTTTTCTCATCAATATCCGCAAAAACAGGCTTCGCCCCAAGCAGCATAATCGCCTCCACACTCGCAATGAAGCTAAAAGGCGAGGTAATCACTTCATCACCACTTTTCACATCAAGTGCCATTAATGCAAGAATTAACGCATCTGTTCCACTACTACACGCAATGGAGTGCTTTGCCCCAGAATACTTAGCCAACGCAGATTCTAGCTCACCCACCACACTTCCCATAATAAACTGCGAAGAATCTAAAACATCTTGTAATGCTTTATCAATACTTGACTTGTAGGCTTGGTATTGTGCTTTGAGGTTGATAAACTCCATTATTTTTGCTCCTTTTTTTAAATTACACGCTCATTCATAAGCGATACAATTTTTTTTGCAATCTCAACAGGCGAGGCACTCCCACCAACAACATATTGTGCTTGTTTTTCATAAACAGCCTTGCGTTCATTAAACAAACTCTGTGCCTTTGCCATATCATCAAACAAAGGACGCTTTTTTTTTTCAATAGAATCTAGTCTTTTAACAATACTTTCAAACCCCACATCAAGCCAAAAGACTTTTCCCAAATAATGCACATCATTGTAAATTGGCATTCCTCCACCTGTGGCAATCACGGCATTTTTAACATTAGCCGAGAGCCATAAAATGAGTTGAGATTCTATCTTTCTAAACCCTTTTTCTCCAACAGAAGCAAAAATCTCTCGCACACTCTTACCCATATTTTGCTCAATCAACCCATCAGTATCAAGCAAGAATCTCCCCCCAAGCAGAGCGATCTCTCTACCAATTGTCGTCTTGCCACTACCCATAAAGCCGATTAAAACAATATTTTCCATATCTGTCCTACTCTAAAGTAATCACAAATCCATCGCGTTGTGGCTTAATAGTATGTTTGTAGCGTCCATCAAATCCAATGGAGATTCTATAAAAGCCATCGTGTGTGGAAATCTCCGCATCGCTAAAATATTTTTTATCAAGTTTAATTTTTTGAGCTTCATTGCTCTTCACACCCTCAATATCAAGCACAAGCCGATAAGGCTCAGGCAAGACAAAATCTCGTAGCATTTTTTTGCGTGTAGCGATAAAAATACTGCTTTTATTGATGATAAGCTCGAATTCACCGAGTTTAAAGCGATTTTCACTAGAATATGTCGCACCTTGAGCTTTTTGGGCAATCATCAATGGATAATGCCAATCAATACTTTCATCAAGCTGAATAATCTTTGTCTCAATAGAACCATCAAGATTTTGATAGCTTATCTGCACACTTTTTAAAACCCTAGCCGTGCTTGGCAGGACAAACTCCACGCTTGAGAGTGGATCTTGATGTAATGTAGGAGGCTTATGCTCTTCACGCTTTGGGGTAATGACAGACTGAAACGGATCTTCTCGTCCATTAAGCATACCGCATAGACATACGCACCATAGAATCTGGCATATTATCGCTCTATTCAAGGCTTCAACCCCCTTATTTCAAAGATTTGTTTTTGTAAATTGGCATTTTGCTCCTCTATCATTTTTGAATTATTAACTAAGGTATTCCTTTGTGCCTTTAATCGCACAAGCACTTCAACGGAGTTATTCCCAAAAAGCAAATATCCCAAATAAAGCCCAGCACCTAGCATAACGCCAAACACAACAAGCCACACACGATTTACATAAACTAATCGCCATAGTCTTGATGTCTTCTCTAAAAATTCTTGAGCTTCACTCACTGCTTTGCCCTAGCGTTTAAAAAGTGTCTTGCCAATATATTCTGTATCGCCCACTTCCCTTTCAATCTCAAGTAGGCGATTGTATTTAGCAATTCTTTCACTTCTAGCTGTTGAGCCGGTTTTAATCTCACCTGTGTTTAACGCCACGGCAAAATCCGCAATAAAGGTATCTTCGCTCTCCCCACTGCGATGACTCATTACGCATTTATAATTATTGCGTTGAGCTAGACGCACACTTTGCATTGTTTCACTCACGCTTCCAATTTGATTTGGTTTAATCAAAATGGCATTTGCAATACCCTTATCAATACCTTCTTGCAGAATCTTTTTGTTTGTAACAAACAAGTCATCTCCCACAAGCTGAATCTTATCGCCAAGCTTTTGTGTCAAAAGCTTCCAACCCTCCCAATCATCTTCGCTCAATCCATCTTCAATAGATACAATGGGATATTTTGCTACAAGATTCTCATAATATTCAATCAACCCAGCACTATCAAGCACTTTACCTTCCCCACTCAAATGATAATTGCCATCTTTGCCTACAAGCTCACTACTTGCTACATCAAGGGCGAGGGCAATCTGCTCCATTGGCTTGTATTTTGCTCTTTCAATGGCTTTTAAAATCACTTCAATGGGCTCTTCATTGCTCTTAAGATTTGGAGCAAAACCACCCTCATCGCCAATACTTGTAATATGCCCACTCTCTTTAAGAATAGCTTTTAAATGATGATACACTTCAGCAGATGCACGCAACGCTTCAGCAAAGCTATCAAAGCCCAAAGGCATAATCATATATTCTTGAAAATCCACCGTGTTGTCCGCGTGTGAGCCACCATTAATGATATTTAACATAGGCGTTGGAAGAGTGAGGGCATTGCTCCCACCAAGATAGCGATACAAAGGCAAACGCAAAGATTGCGCACTTGCCCTAGCTATCGCCATACTCACACCCAAAACCGCATTTGCCCCAAGCTTTGAGTAATTCTCTGTGCTATCCATTTTTTTCAAAATCAAATCAATCTTGCTTTGATCATAAGGGGATACACCATTAAGCTGTGCGTTAATCTCCGTTTTCACATTCGCACACGCATTTAACACGCCTTTGCCTAAATAACGCTCTTTATCATTATCACGCAATTCTAGGGCTTCTCTTTTGCCTGTGCTTGCTCCACTTGGCACGATAGCAGATGCCCTTGTGCCATCACTTAATCTTACCATTGCCTTAATCGTTGGATTCCCACGGCTATCCATAACCTCTTGTGCGTCAATACATTCAATATATACCATTTTTACTCCTTTAGTTTTATTTTTAGAATCTATTCAGCTTCTGGCTCATCAGGCAGTGGCATAATCTCATCTTTTGCCCCAATTTGTTCTTTAATCTTAAGCGTAATTTCTTCAGCCAATGCCTTATCTTCTTTTAAAAGCAGTTTTGCATTCTCTCGCCCCTGCCCAAGCTTCTTATCATTATAGCTAAGCCACGCACCACTTTTATCAATAATATCAAGCTTAATACCATAGTCAATAATCTCACCTTCGCGACTGATACCCTCTCCAAACATAATATCAAACTCCGCCTCTCTAAATGGCGGTGCAACTTTATTTTTGACAACTTTTGCTTTTGTGCGATTGCCAATCTGCTGCTCATTTTGCTTTAATGTCGCAATGCGGCGGACATCAATCCTTACACTTGCATAAAATTTCAACGCATTACCACCCGTTGTCGTCTCTGGGCTACCATAGCCCATAACGCCAATTTTCATACGGATTTGATTGATAAAAATCAAAGTCGTATTCATCTTATGCAAGATTCCTGTAATCTTACGCAAAGCGTGGCTCATAAGCCTTGCTTGTAGCCCCACGTGCTGATCGCCCATATCCCCTTCAATCTCCGCTTTTGGCGTAAGGGCTGCCACCGAATCAATCACCACAAGATCCACCGCTCCACTGCGTGTAAGTGTCTCTAGAATCTCTAAGGCTTGCTCACCTGTGTCAGGTTGCGATACAAGCAGATTTTCCGTATCCACGCCCAAATGCTTGGCATAATACACATCAAGGGCGTGTTCTGCATCAATAAACGCACAGATTCCGCCATTTTTTTGACATTCCGCAACAATTTGCAAACTCAAAGTCGTTTTCCCACTAGATTCAGGACCATAGATTTCAATAATCCGCCCCTTAGGCACACCGCCAATCCCAAGTGCCATATCAAGCCCCAAAGATCCTGTTGAGATAGAATCTATCTTTTCTACTTGCTTATCGCCCAAACGCACCAACGCCCCTTTACCAAAGGCTTTATCAATCTGTTTTAAGGCAAGTTCAATGGCTTTTTGCTTTCTTTCATCAACCATAGCTATCCTTTATCAAAATAAAATAGCGGATTTTATCTAAGTTTGACTGAATTATTCTTATAATTTCTTGCAAAAATACAAAGGAGTTTTTAATGATAAAAGTCGCTCATAGCCCTGATGCCGATGATTTGTTCATGTATTATGCTATTGTTTTTGGGTGGGTAGATTCTACAAAATTGCGTTTTACAAATATCGCAAAAGACATTCAAACGCTCAATCTCGCCACTTTGAGCGGGGAATATGATATAAGTGCTATCTCTTTTGCCCTCTATCCACTTGTCACACAAGAATACGCCCTTTTACGCACAGGCGTTAGCTTTGGCAATGGCTATGGACCAAAGCTCATTAGAAAAAGGGATAGGATCTTAAAAAAGCACTTCAAAGTCGCTTTAAGTGGAGAGCATACAAGCAACGCTTTGCTTTTTTCTCTAGCCTACCCGGAAGCAAAGATTGTGTATAAAAACTTCTTAGAGATAGAATCTAGTGTGTTAAGCGGGGAGGTTGATGCAGGAGTGCTTATCCACGAGTCAATTTTAAACTTTGATGAAAGTCTCGTGGTAGAAGCCGAACTATGGTATATATGGCAGGAATTAAGCGGTGGGGGATTGCCCCTGCCACTAGGAGGAATGGCATTAAGACGCTCTTTGCCTCTTACTACTGCCATAGAATGTGAAGAGATTCTTACAAAGGCGGTGCGAGTAGCCGTTGAAAACAGGGCTATTTTAAGCAAAATGCTCCTTGAAAGGGGCGTTATCCGCGTAAATGCTAAGGAATTAGAAGTGTATTTGAATCTCTATGCTAATGCGGATTCTATCTCTATGGGGGAAAAGGAGATTCTAGCGGTAGATAAGCTTTTTGAGCTAGGGTATAAGGCTGGATTTTACAAAGAGTATATTAAAGCGGAGGATTATTTTATCCCCACAGAGTATAACTCGCTGCGTTTTTCATAGATTCTAAGAATAATGAGAGAGCGACCTTGCAATTTAAGCTCCCCTCAAAAAAGAAGTAAAAAATCCAGAATCTTACAAACCTATCTTTTCTTCGTGAGAGGGGGTGAGCGATTCTTTAGCGGTTTGTTTGCGATAGATTCTTAAAAGCGAGATAAAAAGTGCCGTAATTGCCGGTCCTAAGATAATCCCCCAGAATCCAATGCTTGTAAGCCCAGCAAGAATGGCAAAAAAGATGAGAAGCTCATTGATACGCACAGAAGTTTTTAATACCTTTTTATTAATAAGCCCGATCAAAATAGGTTTAATGACATTATCTATAAACACCGCACACACAATCAACGCATACAAAGCAATAATAATGGCATTTTGTGTATTTCCAAGATAAAATTCATACCCCGCTAGTGGTAGCCACACAAGCCCACCACCCACTATTGGCACGATTGATGCAAATCCATAAAGCATACCAAAAAATACCCCATCATAGCCAAAAAACATTATAAGGATTCCAAACGCTGCCCCTTGCAAAACGATATTCACAAGCGAGGTATAAAACACAACCTTAATGACATTTGTTACCTCATCAAGCACACTGCTGATTTGAATATTCTCAAAAGGTATAAGCTCAATAACATAATCATACGCCTGCTTACCATAGAGAAAATAAAAAAATAAAAACACGATAATAAAGCCAGTATCCACCATAAAGCCTAGGCTTGATTTACCAAGCTGTGAGCTAAAGTTTAACACATAGCCTAAGATTGAAGAGGCTGAAATACTGCTTAAAATATCTCTTGCCTTTGCCTCAATCTCAGGGAATGAAACAAGCAAAGAGAGAATCTGCTCCTTACTCCCCTCAACAAATGCACTAAAATCCGTTGGGTTAAGCTCTGCGGCAGAAGTGATGATGGTTTTAAATAAGAAAAACAAAGGCACAACAAGTAAAAGAACCAAAATGCAAATGCTAAGTGATGCACTTACAATGGGGTATTTCACGCGTTTTAAAAGAGAGGCATACAAGCCATAGGTAACAATATAGAGCAAAAGTGCGATAAGAATATCCATAAGATATGCCGCATAAATATGATACATACTATAAGCACTCACGATAAAAACAAGCCAAAAAAATGTAATTGCTCGCATTCTGTCCCTTTGTGTTGTTTGCATTTAAGTTTTATAGAATCTTGGTTTCTAACACCAATAAATCCCGCCCAAACCCTACCAAAAACTCCGCATTGTAGCGAAAAATGTCAAATTTGCCGCGTTGTTATTTTATATTTATGTCTATTACAGATTCACAGAAATGAGAAAAAGTAAATTTAATAATTTTATGCTAGAATACACCGATTAAAATCTCAAGATTTAGCAAAAAAGGATAGCAATGATAATTTTAGGTATTTCAGCCTTTTACCACGATAGTGCCATCGCTCTATTAGAAGATGATAAAATCCTTTTTGCCTTGCAAGAAGAGCGACTATCTCGCATTAAGGCTGATAGCTCATTTCCTAAACTATCCATTGAAGCTGCACTACATTATATAAATGCCACGACAACAATGGGGGGGGGGGGGGTAAAAACCCAAAAAAACCCAAATAAAAACCAAAAATTTAAGAAGAACCTTTTACCCCCCCCCCCAAAAATGCGCAAAGGCTTGCCAAAAAACCCCCATTTTTACGCAAAA